>NZ_JBFAIQ010000002.1:0-305460 GCF_040654755.1 Streptomyces sp. NPDC050625 | reverse complement strand
GCCGGCGGCTCGCCCTCAGCCCTGCCCAGCAGGGCCAGAACCGACGAGGACGAGAACCCCTCAACGCCGCGGCGGTTCCCCGAACAAGTCCACCGCGTCCCGGACCTCCGAAAACCCCCTCGCCCAGTGCACCACCCGAACCCGACCGCGCCGGGGCCGGCGGCTCGCCCTCAGCCCTGCCCAGCAGGGCCAGAACCGACGAGGACGAGAACCCGTCAGCGCCGCGGCGGTTCCCCGAACAAGTCCACCGCGTCCCGGACCTCCGACAAACCCCGTGCCAGTGCGCTGACCGAGCCGATCGCGCCCGCGATCAGGAGCAGGGAGCGGCGCAGGCGGGGTATCTCGGGGATGCCGCCGGAGGTCATCGCGGCCAGGGCTGCCAGTTCGTCCTCGGCTATGCCGCGGTCGGGGAACTCGGCCGGGTGCGCGGCGAGTTCGCGGCGCAGCCGGGACACCGCGGTCCGCAGTTCCGCCACTCTCGGGTCCTCGTCGCTGCCGGTCACCGGCCTCTGCCCCAAGCTCCGCAACACAGCCCTCCCCCTCGCACGCCGTCGTGTGCGCACTGGTGCCCCGTGGCGTAGGTCCGGCGCCGGGCGACGCGGGTCAGTAAACGCCACCCGGTACGGGGAGCGCCACCGCGCGGACCGAAATTCAGTCCATCGAAACCGGGCACTCCGCCCCGCGTCAGGTATGCAGGACACATGACGGACAACCAAGGCCGGATCGCCGGTCTGCTCCTTGCCGCGGGCGGCGGAAGGCGGCTCGGCGGACGGCCCAAGGCACTGCTCGAACACCGGGGACGCCCCCTGGTGGAGCACGCGGTAGGGGTGCTGCGCACGGCCGGATGTGATCGCATCCATGTGGTGCTGGGCGCCCGCGCCGACGAGGTCCGCGAGCGGGCCGACCTGAGCGGCTGCGTACTGGTGGACAACCCCGGCTGGGCCGAGGGGATGGGGTCCTCGCTGCGGGCCGGGCTCGGCTCGCTCGCCGGTACGGGCGCCCGCGCGGCTCTGGTCTCGCTGGTCGACCAGCCCGGCATCGGCCCCGAGGCGGTCGCCCGGGTCCTCGCCGCCCACGAGGACGAGAGGTCCCTGGTCTCCGCCGCCTACGACGGCGTACGCGGACACCCGGTCCTCTTCGGCTCAGCCCACTGGGCCGGTATCGCCCGCACCGCGACCGGCGACCGGGGCGCCCGCGCCTATCTGAAGGAGCACGAGCGGGAGATCCGGCTCGTCGAGTGCGGCGACGTGGCCGAACCGTACGACATCGACACCACCGAGGATCTGATCCACCTTGAGTGAGCGGGATGGCACCGAGAGCCACCTTGCCTCGACCCGGAGAATCTCGACATCAACAAACCATTGAAGTTCCACGATGAGGAAACTAGTATCCACTGTTCAGAAGCGCCCTGGCGCTCCCCGGGCGTCCTCAGCCCTATCCGGTACGACTGGCACCCGGTGCCACCGCTGAAGGAAGTGACAGCTCATGTCCGCACCAGCGCCGTCTCCGCTGGCCATCGTCGACGCCGAGCCCCTGCCCCGGCAGGAGGAGGTCCTCACCGACGCGGCGCTCGCCTTCGTGGCCGAGCTGCACCGGCGGTTCACGCCACGCCGTGACGAACTCCTCGCCCGCCGCGCGGAGCGCCGCGCCGAGATCGCCCGCACCTCCACGCTCGACTTCCTCCCGGAGACCGCCGCGATCCGCGCCGACGACTCCTGGCGGGTCGCCCCCTCGCCCGAGGCCCTCGACGACCGGCGCGTCGAGATCACCGGCCCCACCGACCGCAAGATGACCATCAACGCCCTGAACTCGGGCGCCCGCGTCTGGCTCGCCGACTTCGAGGACGCCTCCGCGCCCACCTGGGAGAACGTGGTCGTCGGCCAGCTCAATCTGATCGACGCCTACACCCGGAACATCGACTTCACCGACCCCGGGTCCGGGAAGTCGTACGCCCTGAAGGCGAACGAGGAGCTGGCCACCGTCGTCATGCGCCCCCGCGGCTGGCATCTGAACGAGCGCCACCTCGTGGACGCGGACGGAACCCAGGTCCCCGGCGCCTTCGTCGACTTCGGGCTGTACTTCTTCCACAACGCCCGGCGTCTGCTCGACCTCGGCAAGGGGCCGTACTTCTACCTCCCCAAGACGGAGTCGCACCTGGAGGCCCGCCTCTGGAACGACGTGTTCGTCTTCGCGCAGGACTACCTCGGCCTCCCGCAGGGCACCGTCCGCGCCACCGTGCTCATCGAGACGATCACGGCCGCGTACGAGATGGAGGAGATCCTCTACGAACTGCGCGACCACGCCTCGGGGTTGAACGCCGGCCGCTGGGACTACCTCTTCTCCATCGTCAAGAACTTCCGTGACGGCGGGCCCCGTTTCGTGCTGCCGGACCGCAACGCCGTGACGATGACAGCCCCGTTCATGCGGGCGTACACCGAACTCCTCGTCCGCACCTGCCACAAGCGCGGTGCGCACGCGATCGGCGGCATGGCGGCGTTCATCCCGTCCCGCCGCGACGAGGAGGTCAACAAGGTCGCGTTCGAGAAGGTCAAGGCGGACAAGGACCGCGAGGCGAACGACGGTTTCGACGGCTCCTGGGTCGCCCACCCCGACCTGGTCCCGCTCGCCATGGAGTCCTTCGACAAGGTCCTCGGCGACCGGCCGAACCAGAAGGACCGGCTGCGCGAGGACGTGCACGTCGAGGCGGCCGACCTGATCGCGATCGACTCCCTGGAGGCCAGGCCGACGTACGCGGGCCTGGTCAACGCCGTGCAGGTGGGCATCCGTTACATCGAGGCGTGGCTGCGCGGCCTCGGCGCGGTCGCCATCTTCAACCTCATGGAGGACGCGGCCACCGCCGAGATCTCCCGCTCGCAGATCTGGCAGTGGATCAACGCGGGCGTCGAGTTCGAGAACGGCGAGACGGCGACCCCCGAACTGGCCCGCAAGGTCGCCGCCGAGGAACTGGCCGCCATCCGGGAGGAGATCGGCGAGGAGGCCTTCGCGGCCGGCCACTGGCAGCAGGCCCACGATCTGCTGCTCCAGGTCGCCCTCGACGAGGACTACGCGGACTTCCTCACCCTGCCCGCGTACCAGCAGCTCACCGGCTGAGACCTCATCCGTCCGAGTGGCCCGGGGACTCCCCCCGGGCCACTCGGTCGCGTACGGCCCGCTTCACCCGAGGTGCGCCGACCAGTCCTGTTCCGCCGCCGGCTTGCCGTGCAGGTCGGGAACCCGCTTGAGCCAGTTCGGACGGCCCTGCTGGGTCCTCGCCGCCCGGCGGGCCTCCTCGGCGGCGAGCTCCTCCCGGGTGGGGAAGTCGGTCGGGAGCCAGGCGGCCGACGCCCGCACGCGCGCGTGGAGGTAGTCCACATACGCCCCGCGCACCTCGTCCGGTGTCGTGAACCCCTCTTCGCCCCTCAGCCAGGCGTCGGGGACCTGGGCGACGATCTCCCGCAGCAGTTCCTGAGTCACCTTGGGCGCCAGCTCCGCGTCGGCCGCCCGGGTGTCGGGCGTGTAGTGCCCGAGGGCGTGATGGCGGAAGTCGTACGCCTTGGCGGGATCCGAGGCGTCCCAGCGGTGGTGGAAGACGAGGGCGGCGCCGTGGTCGATCAGCCACAGGCGCGGGGGCGCGGTGCCGAAGGTGGGCCAGACCATCAGGTTGGAGCTGTGGACCGTGCGGTCGACGTTCACGGTGAGGGCGTCGAGCCAGACGATCCGGCCCGCCTCCAGGGGATCGACCCGGAAGGTCTTCGCGACCTGAGGGGTGAAGTCCTTCGCGCCCGGCAGATAGTCCATGCCGAGGTTGAGGCCGTGGCTCGCGGTGTGCAGGTCCCGTACTTCCTGGTGCGGCTCGCCGTCGGCGATCGCCGGGTCGAAGTGCACCAGGACCAGCTCGGGGAACCGCAGCCCCAGCGCCCTCGCGAGCTCGCCCACGATCACCTCGGCGACCAGCGCCTTGCGGCCCTGCGCGGAGCCCGTGAACTTGACGACGTATGTGCCGAGGTCGTCGGCCTCGACGACTCCGGGGACGGAGCCGCCGGACCGCAGGGGTGCGATGTAGCGAGTCGCAGTAACCTCTCTCATCGTCCGAGCATAGAGAACGCAGCCATCTACTTCTCTCGTCCCGACGCCCGCTCGAACACCCCGCTGTCGGGGGTGTCCGCCGAGATGCCCGGGCGCTCCCGGTGGGTGCGGCTCTCGGCGTGGCGGAGGCGGACGACGGCGTCGAGTCCGCCGCCGGGGGCCGTCTCCAGAGTGACCTCACCACCGCTGGCGCGGGTGAGCTGCCGGACCATCGGCAGGCCGAGGCCCGTACCGTCGTGGTCGGCACCCGCGGCCCGCCAGAACCGGTCGAAGGCCCTGCGCCGTTCGGACTCGGTCATACCGGGACCTTGGTCGATCACGTGCAGCTCGGCCTCGGACACCGTCCGGCTCCCTTCCCCCGGGGCGTCGATGACCGCCAGAGTGATGGCGGTTCCCGGCGGGGACGCGCGCAGCGCGTTGGAGAGCAGGTTGTCGATGATCTGCTCCAGCGCGCCCGGAGCCGCCCACACCCGAACGGCCGTGGCCCCGGAGACGACGAGGTCGACCTGCTGTTCATCGGCGAAGGCCGTCCAGATGGCGACGCGGTCGGCGACGACGGCGCGGAGATCGACCGGCTCCGGCCGGATCGCTGAGTTCTCCAGCCTGGCGAGCGCGAGCAGCCCCTGCACCATACGACTGAGCCGCTCCAGCTCCCCGACCGCCTTGTCGAGACTGTCCTGGGCGCACGGGGCGAGGTGCGGCTCGAAGTTCTCCAGGCGCAGACGCAGTGAGGTCAGCGGAGTCCTCAGCTGGTGCGACACCTCGGAGGCGAACGCCTGCTGCGCGTGCAGCAGGTGCTGGAGCCGGGTCGCGGTGGTGGTGAACGACGCGGCCAGGCGGCGCAGTTCCGGCGGCCCGTGATCGGTGGCCGGTGGATCGGTGATACGGCCGTCCGCGAGCTGCGCCGTCGCCAGTTCCAGGGCCCGCACGGGACGGGTGATCGAGCGGGCGAGCGCGAAGCCGATCAGGGAGGCCGCGGCCAGCACTCCAACCCCGACGAAGCCGAGAGCCAGCCAGGTGCCATGGATCTTCGCCTTGAGCGGGCCCAGCGCATACACGGTCCGCACGACACAGGGGACGACGGCGTCCGAGCCACCCGGCACCGTGGCGAAGAGGACGTCCCCGCCCGCGAACGGGGCACTGCGGCTGCCGACGACGGGGTGATCGCGCAGCGCGGCGGAGATGTCCGGCTCGGCGGACAGGTTCTTGCCGACCGGGGCGAGGGCGGCGCTGTCGGTGAGGACGACGCCCCGGTGATCGGCGACGAGCACACGGCTGCCGGTCCGCCGTCCGTAGGCACGAGCCAGTTCGGGGAGGTCGCCCGCGACCCCGTGCTCCATCTTCTCCTCGCAGACCTCGGCGAGCGTCATCGCCCCCTGCTGCGCCGAATGGGAGAAGCGGGACACCTCGCTGCGGGCGTAGAAGAGGCCGAACGGCACTTCGAGCGCGAGCAGGACGAACAGTATGAGGCTCAGATGGCTGAGCAGGATGCGACGGGTCACCGAGGCCCTCCGCCGCGTGCCGGCGCTGTCGCGGAAACCGTTTCGACGTGTGCCGGGGGGACCAGACGGAAGCCGATTCCGCGGATGTTCTCGATCCACGAGGAGTCACCGAGCTTGCGGCGCAGCGCGGCGATGTGGACGTCCAGGGTCTTGGTGGGTCCGAAGAAGTTCGGTTCCCATGCCGTGTCGAGGATCTGCCGGCGGGAGCAGACCGCTCCGGGGTCTTCCGCGAGGCAGCTGAGCAGGTCGAACTCCTTGGGCGCTAGGGCGAGGGAGGAGCGGTGCAGGTGCACCTGCCGGGTACGGCGGTCGATGGTCAGCGGGCCGATCCGCTGGACGTCGGAGGTCTCGGGCGGGGTCACGTCGTCCGGGAGCCCCGGTTCCTGGCGGTGCGTGTCCCCCGCGGCGGGGCGGGTGCGGCGGGTGACCGCGCGGATCCGGGCGACGAGCTCCCGTACGCCGAACGGCTTCGAGACGTAGTCGTCGGCGCCCAGCTCCAGACCGAGTACCCGGTCGACCTCGTCGTCCCTGGCAGTGATCATGATGATCGGCACGGACGAGCGGGTTCTGAGCGCACGGCAGACGTCGATGCCGTCCATGTCGGGCAGCCCCAGGTCCAGCAGTACCATCGCCGGCTCCGGCGCGGCGAGGCCGTCGGCCCCCGTTCTGGCGTGCTCCACGGTGAATCCGAAGCGGTGCAGTCCCTCCACCAATGGTCCGGCCACCCGGTCGTCGTCCTCGATCAGCAAGACACGCATGCCGGAAAGGCTCACAGACCTCGGCTTGGGCGTCTGGCGCTTTCCTTGGCCGTCCAGCGGATTCACCACGGATGGAGTAACCACCGGAACGCGGTGTACCGGCGACATCCAGCACATCTACAGCGTGGAGCAAGGAAAGCGGCAAAGACCTTCGAACGCCGGTTGGGGCCACCCGCGGCCGCGCGGCGCACGGCTCGGCCGGCCGACCCGACAGCAGTCGAAAACTGATCCAAGGTCAGGTCGTGTCAATTCAGGCGGACGCCGCGGAATCGGCTGGATTCCGTGGAGCTAAAACGCTTTTTCGAGGGTCTTCGGAATCCCCCGCTGCCCTTGCTCTGGCATTCCGCTTGATCGTCCTCCCCTAGCGTCGGTTGCACGGCCGGTGCCACTGGAGCACCGCACGACAAGCACCCTCACCAGCGCCTGGGACACCCCATGCCCCTTGATGAACTACGCCGCACGCGCCCGGATCTGATGGAACCCTTCACGACCGCGCTCCCGGGAGCACGGGCAGCCGTGCTGGGCCGGCTGTGGGGCGCCTTCGCGCGAGAACCCCTGCCCGGCGTGGCCGGGCACCGCCACGCTTCCGACGCCCTGGTGGTCGAGCTGCGGCGGGGCGGCTCGCTCTCGGCGCCCGCGGCCGGCGCGCGGCCGTTCGCCGAGGTGCCCGACGACTTCGTCGTATCCGGGCCCGACGGGCCGATCAGCGGACCGGCGCAGCTGCTGGCGCAGCTGGGCCTGCGCACCCCCGCGGCTCGGCGACTGGCGGCCGAGCTGGACAACAGCGTGGTCAACCTGGCCCTGGCCAGGGCCGCGAACGCGGGCCGGGCAGTCGCACCGCACGACTCTGCGGACGCGGAGCAGACGGTCGTCGACGGCCACCCACAGCATCCCTGCTGCCGCACGCGTACCGGCATGTCGATCGCCGACGTGCTCGCCTACGCTCCCGAGCACCACCCGGTCGTCCGGTTGGCGCTGCTCCCCGTGCCGGCCGACCGCTGGCAGGGCTCCGGCACCTGGCCACGGCAACTGCGGGACGGCGACACGATCCTGGTCCCGCTGCACCCCTGGCAGCGTGACCACGTACGCACGCGGCACCCCGGCCTGACCGTCGTCGAGGAGACGATCCCGGCCCGGCCGCTGCTGTCGCTGCGCACCCTGGCACCGCTGGGCACCCTGCCGGGCTGCCACCTCAAGACGGCCCTCGACGTGCAGGTCACCAACTACCGGCGCACCATCTCCCCGGCCGAGGTCGCCGACGGGCCCCCGCTGTCGGACCTCGTCTCGGCCCTCGTCGACAAGGCCGGGTACGGCGACAGCCTGCGCGTCATGCGTGAGCTGGGCGGCGGCGCGGTGTGCGTGGACGGACGGCCCTCCGCGAGTCTGGCGGCGATGATCCGGGAGTCGACCGAGTGCTACCTCGGCCCGGGGGAGATCGCGGTTCCGCTCACCGCCGTCCACGCGACGGGAGCGGCCGTGATCTCGGGAAGTCCGGTGCGCTGGATGACGGACTTCGCCGGACTCGTCCTGCCGCCCGCCTTGACGCTGCTGTCCATGGGGGTGGCACTGGAGGCGCACGGTCAGAACACCCTGGTCGTGCTGCGCGACGGGCGGCCGGTGCGGGTGCTGTACCGGGACCTGGACGGCGTGCGGGTCAGCCCGCGCCGACTGGCCCGGTGCGGTGTCACGCTGCCGCCGCTGCTCGGCACCCGCGCGGGCGACGACGTGGACGCGCTGCGCACCAAGTTGTTCGGCGGTCTGATCAGCGGCGTCTTCAGCGAGCTGATCGACGTCCTCGGCCGGACGCGGCAGGCCGACCCCCGGGTGCTGTGGGGCGTGGTGGCCGAGGTGGGCCGCCAGGTGTACGCCGGCCTGCCCGGCCACGACGACGCCACGGCGTTCTTCGGCGACACGATGCCGCTGAAGGCGACCGTCGCCATGCGCCTGGCCGAGAACCCGGGGAAGGCGCAGTGGACGCCGGTTCCCAACCCGCTGGCCCTGTGCCGCTGAATCCGACACCGACCGCTGTCCCACTGGAGTGACCGTATGACCACCGGCACCGCCACCCCGACCGTCACGGCGGCCGCGGGCGAACCGCTGCGCACCGCCGACGCCGTCACCGCCCACACGCTGCTCAACTGCCTCATCCGTGAGGTGTCCGCCCCGGAACATCAGGTGACGGTCGACGACGACCACCTTCTGCTACGACTGCCCCGCCGGGGCCTGCTGCTGCGTTCCCGGCTGCGCAGGGTCTCGCTGATCGGGGCGCACCGCTTCCAGGGTCCGGTGCAGCGGCTCGACAACGGCGCCTGGGCGACCGTGGACTGGCGGGAGCTGGCCGGCTACATCCAGGACGAACTGGAACTGCGCACGGGTGTCGCCAACGAGGAGTTCCTGGCCCAGGTCGCCGACAGCCGGGAGACGATCCGCACCGCGCTGGAGGAGCGGACGAACGTCACACCGCACACGGACCCGTACGTGGCGTCGGAGCAGTCCCTGGTGTTCGGCCATCGTTTCCACCCCACTCCCAAGGCCCGCACCGGCGACCCCGAGGACTGGCTGGCGTACGGCCCGGAGACCGGCGCCCGCTTCCGTCTGCGCCACCTGGCCGTGCGCCGCCACCTCGTGCGCGAGGAGGGTGAACTGCACGAGATGGACGCGCTGTGCCCGGCGGCCGGTCCGGGGTTCGCGGTACTGCCGGTGCACCCCTGGCAGTACCGGCTGCTCCGGGACCACGACCGGCTGCGCGAGGCGATGGCGGCCGGCGATGTCGTCGACACCGGCACGCACGGACCGGAGCTGGTGCCGACCGCATCGGTGCGCACGCTGTACCACCCGGAGACCGACACCTTCCTGAAGTTCAGCCTGAACGTCCGTCTCACCAACTGCGTCCGCAGGCACGCCAGTTACGAACTGTCCGGCGCCGTCTCCCTGAACCGGCTGCTGCAGCCCGTCTTCGCCGAGCTGACCGGGCGCTTCCCGGGATGCGCGCTCCTGGCCGAGCCGGGCTACCGCACCCTCGACACCGACGGCGATCTTCTGGAGGGCCTCGGTGTCATCGTCCGCTCCGGCCTGCGTCACCATCTGCGTCCCGGGGTGACCCCCCTGCTCGCCGCCGCGATGGCGGACGAGTACCCCTCCAGCGCGGCCCACGTCTCCCATCTGCTCGCCCGCGGCGACGGGGACGTACTGGCCTGGTGGGACGCCTACCTACGACTGCTGCTGCCACCGGTACTGGCCGCCTACTTCGAACACGGCGTCGTACTGGAACCCCACCTCCAGAACGTCGTCGTCGGTGTCGACGCCGACGGCACCCCGGTGCAGGTCCTCTTCCGCGACCTGGAAGGCACCAAGCTCCTGCCCGGGCATCATCAGCGCGCCCTCGGCGACCTCCCGGACGAGGTCCGCGATCCCCTCACCTACGAACCCGAACGCGGCTGGAACCGGGTCGCGTACTGCCTCCTGGTCAACCACACCGCCGAAGTGCTCGGCGCGCTGGCCGACCTCGACCCGACGCTGGAGCCCGCCCTGTGGGGCCTGGTCCGCGACCACCTCGACGCCTACGCCCGCACCGCCGCCGAACCGCCACGCCTGCGCGCGCTGCTGTCCGGGGTGCCGCTGCCCGCGAAGGCCAACCTCCTGCTGCGCTGGGTCCGCAAGGCCGACCGGCACGCCACCTATGTCCCCCTGACCAGCCCGCTCGGCGCGGACTTCCCCCGCGAGGTGATCCGGTGAGATCCGCACTGCTCGAACACATCGGCCGACTGACCGACGACGACCTGCCCGCCTACGTCCACGACCTCCCGGCGCTGCGTGAGCACGTACACGCCATCCGGACCGCACTGCCGAAACGGGTCGAGCTGCTGTACGCGGCCAAGGCCAACTCCGACCCCCGGATCCTGCGGTCGCTGGCCGAGCACGTCGACGGCTTCGAGGTGGCCTCCGGCGGTGAACTGAGCCACGTCCGCGGGCTCGTCCCCGATGCGCCGATCGCCTTCGGAGGTCCCGGCAAGACGCAGAAGGAGCTGGCTCTGGCCCTGGACGCCGGGGTGGAGCGGCTGCACATCGAGAGCGAACAGGAACTGCGGCTCGTCACCACCCTGCTGGGCTACCGGACCCTGGACGTCCTGCTGCGCGTCAACCTGCCCGTCGACGTCGGCCGGGTCGCCCTCGTGATGGGCGGGCACCCCAGCCCCTTCGGCATGGACCCCGCCCAACTGGGCCACTGCCTGGCGGTGATCGCCTCCGATCCGCGCGTCCGGCTGCGCGGCCTCCACTTCCATCTGGCCAGCGGGCTTCGGGCCACCGCCCAACTGGCCCTGATCGACGAGGTTCTGACCTGGGCCGAGGACTGGGCGCGGCACCGCGCCATCGACCTGACCGAGGTCAACGTCGGAGGCGGGATGGGCGTCGCCTACGAGCGTCCGCACAGGAAGTTCGACTGGCGCGCCTTCGGCGCCGGACTGCGCCCGCTCCTGGCCCGCCACCCTCGCCTCACCCTGCGGATCGAACCCGGCCGCTCGGTCACCGCCTACTGCGGCTGGTACGTCACCGAGGTCCTGGACATCAAGTTCAGCCGCGGGCAGGCGTTCGCCGTCTTGCGCGGCGGCACCCACCATCTGCGTACCCCGGCCGCGAAACAGCACGACCAGCCCTTCGAGGTGATCCCCGTCGACGTCTGGTCGCGTCCCTGGGAGCGCCCGGAGGCCCGTGACGAGCCGGTGACACTGGTCGGACAGCTGTGCACGCCCAAAGATGTCCTGGCCCGCGGGGTCATGGTCGAGCGGCTGCGCGTCGGCGACCGGGTCGCCTTCGCCCTGGCCGGCGCCTACGCCTGGAACATCTCCCACCACGACTTCCTCATGCACCCCCACCCGGGCTTCCATCACGTGGACGACGCCGAGGTACCGGTCGGCGGCGACGCGTACACCCCTCAGCCGTCATGAGCGCGGGCTCCCGGATGCCGGTGACGTCCGTACTCACGGTCCGGAACTTCCGTCGCTACCTGCTCGGTCAGCTGACCTCCAACATCGGCACCTGGATGCAGCGCGCGGCCCAGGACCTGCTCGTGCTCCACCTCACCGGCAACAGCGGCAGCGCGGTCGGTGTCGTGACCGCACTGCAGTTCCTGCCGCAGACCCTGTTCGGCCTGGCCGGAGGAGTCCTCGCCGACCGGTACCCCAAGCGGCGGTTGCTGCTCCTGACCCAGACGGCCATGGGGGTGCAGTCCCTCCTGCTCGGACTGCTGACCGTCACGGGGTCGGTGAACCTGCCGTCCGTCTACGCCCTCGCCCTCGTCCTCGGCACCGCCTCAGCCGTGGACAGCCCCGCCCGCAACGCCTACGTCTGCGAACTGGTCGCCCGCGAGGGCGTGCCCACCGCGGTCAGTCTGAACGCCGCCCAGTTCAACGTGGCCCGCGTGCTCGGCCCCGCCCTCGCCGGCCTGACCGTCGCCGCCTTCGGCACGGGCCCCGTGTTCCTTGTGAACGCCGTCTCGTACCTGGCCGTCCTCTACGGCCTGATCACCATCCGCACGGACCGGCCGGGCGACCGCGGCCCGTCCCTCCACGGCCGTGCCCGTTTGCGGGACGCCTTCCACGACATCGCCTCCACCCCGCAGCTGCTCCTGCCGATCTGTCTCGTCGCCGTCGTCGGCACCTTCGGCCTCAACTTCCAGGTCACCATCTCGCTCGTGGCCGTCACGGTCCTCCACTCGGGCGCCGCCGCCTTCGGCTGGCTCTGCGCCGCCTACGCCGTGGGGAGCGTCATCGGCGCCATCCACGGGGCGAGCCGCGGGACGCCCCCCACCGTCCGACGTCTGATCGCCACCACGGTCGTCTTCGGGGCGCTGGAGGCCGCGCTGGGCCTGATGCCGGGCTACGGCACGTTCATGGCCCTGCTGGTCCCCACCGGTTTCGCCGCGGTGACCGTGACCACCACCGCCAACGCACTGGTCCAGCTCCATGCCGACCCGCGTCTGCGCGGTCGTGTCCTGTCCGTCTACTTCCTCGTCCTCCTCGGCGGCACCCCTGTCGGCGCCCCCCTGGTCGGCCTGGTGTCGGACGCCTTCGGCGCCCGCTCCGGTCCGGTCCTGGGCGGCCTCGTCTCGGCGTCCTGCGCACTCACGCTCCCCGCCTTGATCGCACGGCGCGTCCGACGGCTCCCCCCGCTCACGACGCCGGTCTCCGTGACCGGCTCGGCCCTCACACCGGCCGGACCGGCAGGGGACCGCCGTCAGCCGCCGTGGAGCGGGTTGGGCAGCGGCAGGTAGCGGGCGTCGGCGCCGTCCGCGCCGGTCCAGCGCAGCAGCAGGTTGGTCTTGCCGGGCAGGGTGGGCGAGGTGAGCAGGGCGGCGATCTCGGGGAGGCGGTGGCGGGCGAGTTCACGGCGGGCGGCGGGCCAGGGGTCGAGGCCACGGTGGTG
Source organism: Streptomyces sp. NPDC050625 (assembly GCF_040654755.1). Classification (NCBI taxonomy): domain Bacteria; kingdom Bacillati; phylum Actinomycetota; class Actinomycetes; order Kitasatosporales; family Streptomycetaceae; genus Streptomyces; species Streptomyces sp. NPDC050625. The sequence continues at coordinate 292,691 of NZ_JBFAIQ010000002.1, read as the reverse complement.
CTCGGCCAGGGCCGCGGCGATCTCGGTCAGATGGTTGACGACCAGGGTGTACACCAGCCGTTCCCACCCGGCGGCCCGGGAGACGTCCGGCAGCAGCTTGACGCCCTCGGCGTCCCGGAACAGCGCCTGCACGGGGGTGCCGGAGGCGTCCACGGCGATCAGGGAGTTCTGCAGGTGCGCCTCCAGGACGACGCCGTGGTCCGCGAAGGCCGCCAGGGCCGGTGGCACCACCTGGCGCAGATAGGCCTCCCACCAGGCCTCGGGGTCGGCGGCCGCGGCGAGCGGGTTGCCGTCGAAGCCCTCCGCGAGGCCGGCGGCGAGCAGCGGTGTCGCGCCGGGCAGGAGGCGGCCGCGCAGGCCGTCGCGGACGAGGACGGCCAGTTCCTCGAAGGCGAAGCCCGCGGTGCGGTAGCCGCGGTCGCCCAGCCAGGCGGCGGGCGGGCCGATCCCGGCGAAGGCACGGGTCACGGCCGTGTCGGTGCGGCGCAGTTTCAGCAGGTCGTGGCGCCACAGCCGACGGATGTCATTGGTGATGCGCACATCGAGGCTGAATTTCAGGTGGAGGTCGCGGCACGGCTCGTACAGGGTGCGGATCGCGGCCGTCGGCCAGGTCTCGAACGCGGTCGTGCCCAGCCGCACCAGCCGGCCGTCGGCGAAGGCGGGGGCGAGGTCCGGGCCGACCAGGCCGAGCTGCCAGGGGTGGGCGGGCAGCAGCCGGTAGCCGGGCGGGGCGGTGCCGAGGGCGTCCAGCGCGGAGGTGTCGCCCTCTTCGACGACGGCGTCCTCGCGCACACCGAGCAGTACCAGCGGGAAGCGGGCGTGCGCCTCGGGGGCGTACGGCAGCCAGCCCGTGACGGGACCGCCACCGCGGGCCTTGGGCGCGGGATGGTAGGGATGGCCGGTGATGAGGGACTGCTCGGAGCGCAGATACGGGTCGTCGGGTGCCGTCGCCCCGGCGCGCGCGGTGAGCAGGGCGGCGATCGCGGCGCGGCTGTCGGCCATCTCGATCGGCAGCTCGTCGTTCGACACCCCGGTGTGCCGGCGCAGCTCGTCCGCGACCAGCTTGACCAGATCGGCGTGGCCGAGGGGCTGCCAGACGCCGTCCGTGTGCACCTCGGGCTCCGTGGGCCGCCGCTCGCCGCGCACGCGCAGCAGCCGGCCGCCGCCCGGCAGCCGGTACACCCGCCGCTCCCCGGGCTCCGGGAGCGGCTGGGCCACCTCCCGCAGCAGACAGTTGAGCAGGGGCGCGACCGCGTACGCGTCGGCACGCTGTCCGACGTCGTCGCTGGGGGGCATGGGGTCCACGCGTTCCATTCGTTCTCTCGCAGTCCACACGGCTGCGGTCCACACGGTCCGTCCGCGATCAGTATGTCTGTCGTCGTCGGCAGTCGTTGACCTTCCTGTCCCGTACCCCGAGGAGCCCGTCCGTGCACCGTCCCCCCACCGCCGAGGCGCAGGTCGCCGCCGAGTTGGCCGAGATCCGGCCCGCTCTCGTGCCCCGGTACGCGGCCGAGCTGCCCGGTGCCCGCGCGGCCGTGCTGACCCGTCTGTGGCGGGCGCTCGCACACGAACCGCTGCCCTGGATCACCCGCCGTGTCCGCGGCCCCCGGGGGCTCGCCCTGTGGCTCTCCGACGGCCGCGCGCTGCACGGGCCCCTCGCTGATCCGTACGCGACCACCGCGTACGTCACCGCCGTGCACCTCGGCGGTGTGCCGTACGACGATCCCGCCCGTCTGATGACGGACCTCGCGGTGCCGGACGCGGCGGGCTTCGCGGCCGAACTCGGGCACAGCGCCGCCTCGTTGGCGCTGTCCCGGGCCGGACATCCGGATCGCCCGAAGGAGTGGCCGACGCGGGACTGGGAGTGGGAGCAGCGGGTGGTCGACGGGCATCCGTTCCACCCCAACTGCCGTTCCCGGCCCGGTTTCTCGGTGGCCGAGCAGCTCGCGTACGGCCCGGAGCACGGGCCCGTGGTGGAGCTGGGGACGGTCCCGGTCCGCCCGGAGGAGTGTCTGCTGACGGGGGCCTGGCCCGAGGACATGCGCGAGGGCGGGCATCTGCTGATCCCGGTGCACCCCTGGCAGGCTGAGCACGTCCTGAAGGTGCCCGTCGGCGGCAGGCCCGCACACCCCCTGATGTCCCTGCGGACCCTCGCGCTCCCGGACGGGCCGCACGTCAAGACCGCGCTGAGCACCCGGCTGACGTCCTCGGTGCGGGACATCTCGGAGTACTCGATCGGCATGTCCGCGGCCCTGTCGTCCCTCGCGGAGGATCTGGCGGCGCGCACGGACGGGCTGCTGCACGTCACCCGGACGCTGGGCGCGGTGACGGCCCACTCGCCGGATCTGGCGGCCGTGTTGCGCGAGTCGCCGCAGCGGTTCGCGGCGCCGGGCGAGTACGTGCTGCCGGTGGGCGCCCTGGCGAGCACGGACCTGCCGGACTCCCCCGCCTGGCTGGCCGGTTTCACCCGCCTCGCGCTGACGGTCGGTCTGCGGCTGCTCGAACTGGGCGTGGCGCTGGAGGCGCACGGCCAGAACCTCCTCGTGGTGCTGTCCGCGACGGGCGACCCCCTGCGCCTGGTCTACCGCGATCTGGCCGACATCCGGGTCAGCCCCGCCCGGCTGACCCGCCATGGCATCACTCCGCCCGCTCTGACGGGCCGCGTGGTCACGGACGACGAAACGGCCTTGCGCCGCAAGCTGTTCGGCTCCCTGGTGGCGGGCGCGCTGGCGGGCGCGGCGGGTTCCGGCGCCGCTCTCGCCACGGCCCTGGAGACCGTCGTACGGGATCTGCCGCGCACCCCCGATCTGACGGCTCTGTGCGAAGAGCCGCTGCCCGCCAAGGCGTTGACGCTGATGCGGCTGTCGCCGCGGACTCCCGGCGACCAGTGGTTCGGTCTGCCGAACCCGCTCGTTTTGGAGCCCGACACCTCCGGTCAATAGGATCCGCCGATGATCAGAAGACAACGGCTGGCGGCGGGCGTCTGCGCCCTGCTCGCCACCCTGACGGCCGGGATCGCGTTCCCCGCCGGAGCGGTTGCCGACGAGACGGACCAGGCGGCCGCCCCGAAGGTGGAACTGGTTCTCGACGTCAGCGGTTCCATGCGGACGCGGGACATCGACGGCGGGTCGCGGATGGCCGCGGCGAAGCAGGCGTTCAACGAGGTGCTGGACGCGACGCCCGAGGAGGTCCAGCTCGGCATACGGACGCTGGGCGCCAACTACCGCGGCAACGACCGGAAGACGGGCTGCACGGACACCGCGCAGCTCTATCCGGTCGGCCCGCTGAACCGCACCGAGGCGAAGACCGCGGTGGCCACACTGGCGCCGACCGGCTGGACGCCGATCGGTCCCGCGCTGCAGAAGGCGGCCACCGATCTCGACGGCGGTGACGGCACCCGGCGTATCGTCCTGATCAGTGACGGCGAGGACACCTGCCAGCCGCTGGATCCGTGCGAGGTGGCCCGCGAGATCGCCGCCAAGGGCATCGGTCTGACCATCGACACGCTCGGCCTGGTGCCGGACGCGAAGACCCGTGACCAGCTCAGCTGTATCGCGGACGCGACCGGCGGCACCTACACCGACGTGCGTCACAAGGAGGAACTCAGCGACAAGGTCGGCCAGTTGGTCGACCGGGCGGCCGATCCGGTGGTGACGCCGGTGGCCACGGAGGGCACGACGCAGTGCTCCAGCGCGCCCGCGCTGAAGTCCGGCCTGTACACGGACCGTGAGGAGTTCGGGCAGCAGCGCTGGTACAAGGTGGACGTCAACCCCGGCCAGGAGCTGCGCGCCTCGGTGAGCGTGGCGGACGACCGGGCCGTCGGCCCCGACTACGGGGTGCTGCTGCGGGCGGTCACGGCGCACGGCCGCGAGATCGTGCGCGGCGAGGCCGCGGGCAACGGCCGTACGGACATGATCTCGACGGGTCTGCGCTACCCGAAGCCCGAGAGCGACGACGACACGGCGAGTGCCGAGACGGTGTGTCTCCAGGTCACCAACTCCTTCTCGGCTGCTGCCGGTGTGAAGACCACGCCGGGTCTGCCGCTGGAGCTGACCGTCGACGTCGTGGACGGCCCGGACAAGGCGGGCGACGTGGCCTCCTTCGGCCTCGGGCGCGGCTGGTGGCTGCTCGGCGCGCTGGTGCTGACCGGCTTCGTGGCGGGTCTGCTGTGGGGCTGGGTGTCGCGCTGGCGGGTCGCGGTCTGGAGGACCAACTGATGCGAATCACACGTGTGCTGAGTGCCGCCCTGCTGGCCGTCGGGCTGGCCGCGGGTCCGGCCGTCGCCGACTCCTCTCCGTCCCCGAGCGCCTCGCAGGACGGCAAGGCGCCCACTCAGGCGGGTACGTCCTTCCGTACGGCGGCGGAGATCGACCAGGGGCAGCAGGCCACGGCCGGCGCCTCCACCGGCGACTACCTGTACTGGTCGTTCCCGGCCGACGCCGGTCAGCGCCCCACCGTCAAGGCGACGGTGAAGCTGCCCGAGTCGCACTCCGGGCAGACCTGGCAGCTGGACGTGTACGACGGTCTGCGCCGCCGCCAGTCCTGCCAGTACGGCGCCCAGAGCCGCACCGCCGCCCAGGGCACCGCCTCGGTCGAGCTGGCCTGCGTCCTGCGTACGGTGCGCGCGTGGTCGGAGCCGTGGGCCAACGACCCGCTGCCCGGCACGTACTACATCCGGCTGACGGTGGTGAACCTCGGCTCGGCCGACCTCGGCCAGCCGGTGAGCGCCGAGGTCCGCGTCGACTCCGAGGACATCGGCGGCTCGGCCGCGGTGGACGGCTCGCTGGCCAAGCCGCTGGTCCCCGGGATCGCGGTCAAGTCGGCGGCGGACGACAGCGGTTCGGACTCGTCGAAGTCGGCCGTGCTGTCCGCCATCGAGCCCGACGACGGCTGGTCCTCCGGCTGGTGGACCGACCGCTGGGTGTGGACCGCGATCGGCGGTGTGCTGGCCGCCCTCGCGGGCATCGGCGGGTACGCGCTGACGCGCGGTACGGGACGGCCCTCACGGGTGCCACCGGGCGCCTGAGCAGCCCCGGGGCCCGCCGCGTCCGCGTGGCGGGCCCTGTCCCTTTCAGGTGTCCCCTTCAGGCCTCCCGCAGCGCCTTGGCCAGGGTGCCGTCACCGGTCACGGCGATCCGGCCGTCCCGCACCGCGCGCAGCACGCTCAACTCGCCGCGGGTGACGGCCGTGCAGGTGGCGGAGTCGAGGACGAGCCGGGCGTCGGGCTCGGCGGGGGCCGGCCCGTCGCCGTACACGGCGCCTTCCTCCGCTCCCAGGTACAGATGGAAGTCCCCTTCCTCCACATGGACTTCCACGATCCCCTCGCCCTCCAGCCCGCGGGTCAGCGGCAGCGCGAACCAGTGCGCCCGTACGGCGTCGGTGGGCCGCCGCTCCCCCAGCTCGGCCTCGCCCCATGTGCCCAGCGCCTGCAGCACGGGCAGCAGTTCGCGCCCGCGCCCGGTGAGTTCGTAGACGTAGGCCGCGCCGGGCGGGGGCAGCCGGCGCCGGGTCGCGAGGCCGTCGCGTTCCATGTCCTTCAGCCGTGAGGCGAGTACGTCCGTGCTGACCCCCGGCAGGTCCGCGTGCAGGTCCGTGTAGCGGCGGGGACCGGCGAGCAGCTCCCGGACGATCAGCAGGGTCCAGCGGTCGCCGACCAGGTCGAGCGCGCGGGCTGCGGAGCAGTACTGGTCGTAGCTTCGGCGAGGTGACATGCGGCGCAGTCTAGACGTGTTGTTGGACTTTCCAAGCTCGAACTTGGTAAAACCAAGCATCACGAGTTCCTGGAGGGGCGCATGGAGTTCCGGCAGTCGAACAAGCTCAGCGAGGTCTGTTACGAGATCCGCGGCCCGGTGATCGAGCACGCCAACGCGCTGGAGGAGGCGGGCCACAGCGTGCTGCGCCTGAACACCGGCAACCCGGCGCTCTTCGGCTTCGAGGCGCCGGAGGAGATCCTCCAGGACATGATCCGGATGCTCCCGCAGGCGCACGGCTACACGGACTCGCGCGGCATCCTCTCCGCCCGCCGCGCGGTCGCCCAGCGCTACCAGAGCCTGGGCCTGGAGGTCGGCGTCGACGACGTGTTCCTCGGCAACGGCGTCTCCGAGCTGGTGTCGATGGCCGTCCAGGCGCTGCTGGAGGACGGCGACGAAGTCCTCATCCCCGCACCGGACTTCCCGCTGTGGACGGCCGTGACGACCCTCGCGGGCGGCAAGGCGGTCCACTACGTGTGCGACGAACAGGCCGACTGGAACCCGGACCTGGACGACATCGCCTCGAAGATCACCGATCGCACCAAGGCCGTCGTCATCATCAACCCGAACAACCCCACCGGGGCGGTCTACCCGAAGGAGATCGTCGAGGGCATCCTCGACCTCGCCCGCCGCCACGGCCTGATGGTCTTCGCCGACGAGATCTACGACCAGATCCTGTACGACGACGCCGTCCACCACTCGGCCGCCGCGCTCGCTCCCGACCTGGTCGTCCTCACCTTCTGCGGGCTGTCGAAGACGTACCGGGTGGCGGGCTTCCGCTCCGGGTGGCTGGTCGTCACCGGTCCCAAGCAGCACGCGAAGGACTATCTGGAGGGCCTGACCATGCTGGCCTCCATGCGCCTGTGCGCCAACGCGCCCGCGCAGTACGCCATCCAGGCCGCGCTCGGCGGGCGCCAGTCCATCCGCGAACTCGCCGCTCCGGGCGGCCGGTTGTACGAGCAGCGGAACGTGGCCTGGGAGAAGCTGAACGAGATCCCGGGCGTGTCGTGCGTCAAACCCAAGGGCGCGCTGTACGCCTTCCCGCGTCTCGACCCCAAGGTGCACAAGATCCACGACGACGAGAAGTTCGTCCTCGACCTGCTGCTCCGTGAGAAGATCCAGGTCGTCCAGGGCACCGGCTTCAACTGGCCCGCTCCGGACCACTTCCGCATCCTCACCCTTCCGCACGCGGAGGACCTGGAGGCCGCGATCGGCCGGATCGGACGGTTCCTGAGCGGGTACCGGCAGTAGGAATCGTGCGCCCTGCGGCACGCGGCCGTCTGGCCCAGTCCCGCCTGCGGGCGGCGGGCACGGTGTGAAACGGTGTTGTCAGGCGAGCGGGAAGGGCGCGGACGTGGGTGACCTCTTTCTCGTCCGGCACGGTGAGACCGAGTGGTCGCGGTCCGGACGGCACACCGGCTGGACGGACGTACCCCTCACCGAACACGGGAGGGAGGAGGCGCGCCGGCTGGTGCCGCTGATCCGCTCGCACCACATCGGCGCCGCCTTCGTCAGCCCCCTGCAGCGGGCCCGGGAGACCGCCGAACTCATCGGGATCCCCGACGCCCTGGTCGACACCGACCTGCGCGAATGGGACTACGGCGGCTACGAGGGCGTCACCACGGTCGAGATCCAGCGCACCCGGCCCGACTGGTTCCTGTTCACGGACGGGGTCGCGCCGGGCCCGCCCGAGCACCCCGGGGAGACTCCGGAGCAGGTCGGGGAGCGTGCCGACCGGATGCTCGGCAAGGTGGACGCCGCCCTCGCCAGCACCGAAGGTGTCGTCCTCCTGGTCGCCCACGGCCACTTCCTGCGCGTCCTCACCGCCCGCCGCCTCGGCCTGCGCCCACAGCACGGGGCCCTGTTCCAACTGGCGACGGGCACGCTGTGCCGCCTCGGCACGGAGCACGGGCGGCCGGTGGTGGCGGAGTGGAACGTCCGGCCGCGCACCTGACCCGGACGGCTGCGGCAGCCCGCGACCCCAGCCGGTTGTCAGACCCCGGTCGTACTCTTCGAATGAGCCGTCCACCGGATGGGCCGTCCGCCGGAGAGGAGCACGCCGTGACACGACCGCCGAGCGCCGCGCAGCGGCGTGTCATCGATGCCGCCGATCCGGTCACCGGTCTGCTGCGGGGTACGGAGGCGCAGCTCGCGGCGCTGGTGCGGCACGGGCTCGCCTTCCGGCACCCGCGTCCGCCGCACGACCACTTCCTGACACCGGCGGGACATCGCATACGGGAGGCGGTGCCGGCGGCCGCCGCCGAGCCGGTGGAGCCGTCACCCGCCGACGGGGTCTTCGCGGCTCGCGTCGGCGATCCGCGGGAGTCGGCGTCCGGCTCCGGCCCGGAGCGGGTGCGTCAGGTGCACAGCGCCTGGCAGGGCCTGCTGGAGCTGCGGCGGATGACCAATCCGGACGGCGCCACGGACCGGCCGTGCGGGTGGGAGCGCACGCATCTGGTGCGGGCCGCCGCACTCGCCCTGGAGGCGGCCGGGCACCGCCCCGCGGGGCAGGACGCCGACGGATACCGGGTCCGCGAGACCCCACAGCCCGAGGCGGTCGCCGTCTACGCGCCGGACCACGAGACCCTGAGTGCGTGCGCGGCCACACTGGAAGGCGTCGGCTGGCAGGCGGGCGAGTACACGGAGCCGCGAACGAGGGTGCGTTATCTACTGGCGTCCCCACGCCGGGTGTGAACGGCGTGCCAGGACGGCTGAGGGACGCCGGGGTGTCCCAGGCCCGGATCGCCGGCGGGGCGTGTGCCCGGTGGCGCTTGAGACGACGATTCGCCATCGGCGCGAGCTGCTCGCGGGCGACGAGGTCGACGTGACCTGCGACCTCAGGGCGACCGCCGGGTCCGCGGCGCTGGTGCCGGCAGCGGCGCGCGCGGCCACCGCCTGCCGGGCAGGCTTCTGCCCCTGAATTCGGATGCGGTGGACCGCTCCCGGCTGGGATGCTCCGGTTCCATGTCCGTACGACGTATCAAGCCGAGTCTGTACATCTCCGTCGACATCGAGGCGGACGGGCCGATCCCCGGCCCCTACTCCATGCTGAGCCTGGGCGCCGCCGTCGCCGGTGCGCAGGACGCCGACGGATTCACCGCCGCCGATCCCGAGCAGCGGACCTTCTATCGCGAACTGCGGCCGATCAGTGACGAGTTCGTGCCCGAGGCGCTCGCGGTGAGCGGACTCGACCGGGAGCGGCTGAGGTCCGAGGGGGTGGAACCCGCCCTCGCGCTGGCCGAGTTCTCCGCCTGGGTCCGGGAGGTGAGCACGGGTGCCCAGCCGGTGATGTGCGGCTACCCGGCCTCGTACGACTGGACGTTCCTGTACTGGTATCTGATCCGCTTCACCGGGGCGAGCCCCTTCGGACACTCGGGCTGCCTGGACATGAAGACCCTGTACGCGACGAAGGCCCGCCTTCCGCTGCGGGCCGTCGCCAAGGGGACGATGCCCCGGCATCTGCTGTCACGGCGGCGCCATACGCACCACGCGCTGGACGACGCCGTCGAGCAGGCCGAGTTGCTCGCCAACCTCATGCTGTGGCCGGGTCCCGGGTCGGGACCGGTACCTGATTGAAGCCGTAGTACAGGGCGAGCAGCCCGTGTGCGGCGAGGGTGAGGGGGGCCGAGACGAAGGCCAGGCCGACCGTGACCGGGTAGGCCAGGGAGCCGAGAGCGAAGCGGGCGCGGGTCGAGCGGGCCGCATCGGCGTCGACCCGGGCGTCGAAGAGGTGGCCCGTGCGGGTCAGATGCCACCACAGCGCCTGGAAGGCGGCGGCCATCAGCACCATCACCAGGCTGTAGACCGCCGCCGCCACATGCGAGGCCTTGTCCTCGCGCAGGTACTCCGCGAGCATCGCCGTCGGCCAGGGCACGGCGGCCACCACCATCAGCACCAGCAGGTTCAGGAACATCAGCGTCCGGTCGACACGGGCCACGTAGCTGAACACCTGGTGGTGGTTGACCCACATGATGCCGATGACCAGGAAGCTCACCACATAGGCGGCGTACGACGGCCACTGCGCGCCCAACGCATGCCACAGGCCGCCGTGTTCGCCGACCGCGGGCACCTTGATGTCAAGGATGAGCAGGGTGATGGCGATGGCGAAGACACCGTCGCTGAAGGCCTCGACCCGGCCGGACTCACTCGTCATGGCACACAGGGTGCCCCATCGGCCACCAGTTCCTCACCCGCTTCCATCGGATGCGTCACGTCCCGTGCCTCCTGGTCCTTGCCCAGGTGGTTGAAGACGAGGTTGAGGAGGACGGCGGCCACGCAGCCCGTGGAGATGCCCGAGTCGAGGACGATCTTCGCGGTCTGCGGGAACGCGTGGTAGAAGTCCGGCTCGGTGATGGGGATGAGGCCCACGGCGAGCGAGACCGCGACGATCAGGACGTTGTTGTCCTTCTCCAGGCCGGCCCGGACCAGGGTCTGGATACCGCTCGCGGCGACCGAGCCGAACAGCACCACGCCCGCACCGCCCAGCACGGGCCGCGGTACGACGGCGATGAGCGAGGCGGCCATGGGGCACAGGCCCATCAGGACCAGGAAGCCGCCGCCGGTGGCGACGACGAAGCGGCTGCGGATGCGGGTCATCGCGACCAGGCCGATGTTCTGCGCGAAGGCACTGCACATGAAGCCGTTGAAGAGCGGGCTGAGGGCCGAGCCGAGCGTGTCGGCGCGCAGGCCCGCGGCGATGGTCCGCTCGTCCGCCGGGCGTTCGACGATCTCGCCCAGCGCCAGCATGTCGGCGGTCGATTCGGTCATCGAGACGACCATCACCACACACATGGAGAGGATCGCGGCGAGCTGGAACTGCGGCGCCCCGAAGTGGAACGGGGTCGGGAAGCCGACGACGTCCGCGTGCGTGACCGGGCCGAAGTCCGTGACGCCGAAGGGGATCGCGACGAGCGTCCCGACGACGAGGCCGAGCAGGACGGCGATCTGCTTGACGAAGCCGCGGGTGAAGCGGCGCAGCGCGAGGACGATCAGCAAGGTGATGCCCGCGAGGGTGAGATAGGTCGTCGAACCGTAGTCGTCCGCGGCCGGGTCGGGACCCTGCGCCCAGCCGAAGGCCACCGGGAGCAGCGAGACCCCGATCAGGGTGATGACCGTGCCGGTGACCACCGGCGGGAAGAAGCGGACCGCCTTGCTGAAGAAGGGGGCCACCAGGAAGCCCAGGAGTCCGGCGACGATCACCGCACCGAAGATGACCGGCAGGGCGTCGGACTTGTCCTTGGTCGAGGCGACGATCGCGGTCATGGGGGCGACACCGGCGAAGGTGACCCCGTTGACGAAGGGCAGCCGGGCGCCGATCTTCCAGATGCCGAGGGTCTGCAGAAAGGTGGCGAGGCCGGCGGTGAACAGACACGCGCCGGTGAGGAAGGTGAGTTCGGTGCCGCTCAGGCCTACGACGGCGCCGACGATCAGGGGCGGGGCGACGACGCCCGCGTACATGGCGGCCACGTGCTGCAGCCCGGTGGTCGCCATCTTGAGGGCGGGGAGTTTCTCGTCGACTGGGTGGCGCTGGACATCGGGGTGAGCGGACACGGCGGCTCCTCCGGTCGGTTGACACGTCGACTCTGACGTGGGTTTCAGGGAGGTGGTGCGCGGGCATGGGGGCACCTCCCTGCTCGAGCGCAGCCGAGAGCTTGGGGGAGGGACCGGGACCCGGGTTCTGGGTCGGGACGGGGACCGTCCCGGGGCGCGCGCGTTCACGCACGCCCCGGACGCGGCCGCCATGGACCCCGCTCGGGTCCACGGCTTCCGGCCGGGAGCCGTCCCTCCTGGCCGGAGTCCTTCGGTTGTTCAGCCCTGGGCGGCGATCCGTGCCAGGCGCTGGGCCTCGTCCCGCGTGGAGCGGGCGATGGCGTCCTCGTCGACGTGCAGCAGGCGGCCGTGCTCGACGATCTGCCGGCCGTTCACGAACGAGGCGGTGACCGGTGCCGCCGCGCCGAAGACCAGCGCGGTCACCGGGTCGGCGATGGAGGCGTGGGCGAGGGTGTCCAGCTTCCAGAGCACCAGGTCGGCGAGCTTGCCCGGCTCCAGGGAGCCGGTCTCGGCGGCCCGGCCGAGCACCTGGGCGCCGCCGTAGGTGCCGAGGCGCAGCGCCTGGCGGGCGTTCAGGGCGGCCTCGCGGTGGGCGCCGAGGCGGTTGATGAGCAGCGCGTTGCGCAGCTCGGTGTGGAGTTCGCCGGACTCGTTGGAGGCGGTGCCGTCGACGCCGAGGCCGACCGGGACGCCGGCCGCCAGCATGTCCGGGACTCGGGCGATGCCCGCCGCCAGGCGCGCGTTGGAGGAGGGGCAGTGGGCGACACCCGTCTTCGTACGGGCGAAGGCGGCGATGTCGGAGTCGTTCATATGGACGCAGTGGGCCATCCACACGTCCTCGCCGAGCCAGCCGGTGGACTCGAAGTAGTCGGTGGGGCCCATGCCGAACAGCTCGTGGCAGAACTTCTCCTCCTCGACCGTCTCCGAGCCGTGGGTGTGCAGGCGCACGCCGAGGCGGCGGGCCAGCTCGGCACCTTCACGAAGGAGTTCGGTGGAGACGGAGAACGGCGAGCAGGGGGCGACGGCGACCTGGGTCATCGCCTCGAAGGAGGCGTCGTGGTGTTCCTTGACGGTCTGCTCGGTCGCGGCGAGGGCTCCCTCCAGCGTCTCGACGGCGAAGTCCGGGGGCAGGCCGCCGTCCTTCTCGCTGCGGTCCATGGAGCCGCGGGCGAGGGTGAAGCGGACGCCCGTCTCGCGGGCGGCGCGGATGATGGCGCCGGACAGGTCGCCGGAGCCCTTCGGGAAGACGTAGTGGTGGTCCATGGCGGTGGTCACCCCGCCGCGGGCCATCATCGCCAGCGACCCTTGGGCGGCCGCGTGGACCATCGGCTCGTCGATGCGCGCCCAGGTCGGGTAGAGCGCGACCAGCCAGTTGAAGAGGTTGTGGTCGGTGGCCAGGCCCCGGGTGATCCACTGGTAGAAGTGGTGGTGGGTGTTGATCAGACCGGGGGTCACGAGGTGGCCGGAGGCGTCGATGCGCCGTACGACGTCCTCCAGGCCCTCGGGGGCCTTGCCCGCGCCGAGCGACTCGATGCGATGGCCGGCGATGACGACATGACCGGTGGCGTACTCGGTGTCGTGCGCGTCGACCGTGGCGATCGAACAGTTCTCGATGACGATGCGCTGGGCTGCTGCCATGGTTCGTCCTTTGCGCTGTTTCGAAGGGGGCACGGCAGGACCCTGGGAGTTTGAGTGCCGCGGCCGGGAGCGGGTGGAGCGGGGCTCTCCGGCCGCGGGTGCCGAAAGTGGGTGCTTACAGGTTGGTGAGGTCGACCGGGATCTTCGGCTCGCAGCCGTCCCGCACGACGGTGCCCTCGATGAGGCCGTAGGGGCGGTCGGCGGCGAGGTAGACCTCATTGTCGTTCTTCAGCCCGAAGGGCGTCAGGTCGACGAGGAAGTGGTGCTTGTTCGGCAGCGAGAAGCGGACCTCGTCGATCTCGCCGCGGTTGTCGATGATGCGCGCGCCCATCTGGTACAGCGTCTGCTGCAGCGACAGCGAGTACGTCTCGGCGAAGGCCTGGAGCATGTGCTTCTTCGTCTGCTCGTAGGACTTCTCCCAGTGGGGCATCTCCTGCTCGTCGTCGGTCCAGTTGAACCGCCAGCGGCCGGAGACCTGGGTGGCCAGGATGCGGTCGTGCGCCTCCTGGAGCGTCGTGTACTTGTCCTTGACGTAGCCCCAGAACTCGGAGTCGGTCGAGTTCATCACGACCAGGTCCTTGAGGCCGGAGATGACCTCCCACCGCTCACCGTCGTAGGTGATCTGGGTCAGCCGGGTCTCCTGGCCCTGGCGCACGAAGGAGTGCTTGGCCTCGTCCGCCCCGTTGGACCCGGAGTGGGCGTCGGAGGCCTCGATGCGCTCCCAGGCGTACTCCTCGATGCGGATACGGGCCCGGTGGATCGGCTCCTGGCTGGTCACGAAGTGGCGGGCGAGATGGATGCCGAACTGCTCGGCGGACTCGATGCCGTGCTCCTTGGCGAACGCGTACACCGTGTTCTTGGTGGTGTCCGTCGGCAGGACGTTGGCGTTGGAGCCGGAGTAGTGGACCTCGTCCATGTCGCCGGAGAGCGACACGGAGACGTTGAGGTCCTTGATGTGGTGGGTGGCGCCGTCCCGCGTGATCTTTACGACTCGGTTCTCGGCCTTGCCGTACTGGTTCTGTCCCAGGATCACAGGGCGGGCGGGCCGGGAATTGTCAGTCATGTTTCTGCTAGCTCCCTCGGTAAACGGAGTAGCCGAACGGGTTGAGCAGCAGCGGTACGTGGTAGTGCTCCCCGGGGTTCACTGCGAAGGTGATGGCCACCTCGGGGAAGAACACGGCACCGCTGTCCCGATTCGCGGGGGCGTCCTGCTGCGCATCGGCTTGCTTCTTCACGGATTTTCCGAAGTACGGTTCGACCGCGAAGTCGAGCCGTACGTGGGTCGTCCCCTCCGGCAGGTCCGGAAGGTCCTTGCACCGCCCGTCCGCGTCGGTCGCGGAGCCGCCGAGCGCCTGCCAGGCGGCGTCCCGGCCGCTGCGGGCCGCGAGCCGTACGGCGACGCCCCCGGCGGGGCGGCCGACGCTGGTGTCCAGGATGTGCGTGGACACGGAAGCGGTGGTGCTGGTGCTCATGCTGCTCTCAGTCCTCTTCGACGATGCGGGCGAGCCGGATACGGTTGATCCTGCCCAGCTCGGTGCGGACGATCTCCCGCTCCTGCTCCGGCGAGTTGCCGATCCGCTCCTTGAGCGCGTCGCGCATCTGCTCGCCGGTCCTGCCGGTGGCGCAGATGAGGAAGACATGGCCGAACCTGTCCTGGTAGGCGAGGTTCAGTTCGAGCAGCTCCGCCTTGAGCTCCTCGGAGGCGCCGGCCATGCCGCGCTGCTCCCGGGCGGAGGTCGGGTCGCCGGGCTTGGGGCGGCCGATGGGCGGGTGCCCGGCCATCGCCTCCGCGAGGTCGTCGCGGGTCAGCTCGGCCATGGCGGCGTCGCCGGCTTCGTAGAGGTCGTCGGCGGTGGCGTACGGGCGGGCGGCGAGCAGCCGCCGGACCCATGCCGTGGAGGCGCACGCCTCGTGGAGGACGGCGAAGGCCGCGGGCTCCTCCAGGACGTTGAACCGGGCCAGGCCCGTGGGCGTTGAAGTGGAAGTCACGGGAGCCTCCGTGGCCGCGAACGGCCTTCGTGCTGAACGGGCTGCGAACAGCTAACGCCCTCAGAAACACGGCGTCAACACTTTGTTGAAAATTCCGCGTTACAAGCCCGGCGGGAGCGTTCAGCCCTTTTCGCGGTTCAGGTAGTTGTAGACGGTGAAGCGGCTCACCCCGAGCGCGCTCGCCACGGTCTCCACGCCGTGCCGTACCGAGAAGGCGCCGCGCGCCTCCAGTATCCGTACGACCTCCTGCTTGGCCTTGCGGTCCAGATCGGCCAGGGGCTTGCCCTTCTTGCGCTCCATGGCCGCCAGGATGTGGTCGAGGGAGTCGGCGAGCTGGGGCAGGCGTACGGCGACCGCGTCGACGCCCTCCCAGGCGAGCACGACGTCGTCGGGGCCGGCCTCGTCCGGCGGGAGCAGCTCCCCGCCCATGGCGTCAACGAGCGGCTTCACGGCCGTGATGAAGGGCTCGTCCTTGCCGGTCACTCGCCCTCCCCGATGACATTGACCTGCAGCGAGATCCGGGTGGCGCCGGCCTCCAGGGACTTGCGCAGCAGCGCGTCCACGGCGGTCAGCACCTCGTCGGCGCCGCCCTCCGCGGTGTTGCCGAACGGGCCGACGTCGACCGCGTCCAGCTGCGCCGCCCCGATCACCTCGCGGGCCGCCAGCGCGTGCGCGGGCGCCTCGTCCAGGTCGAAGGGCTCGGTGGTGAACTCAACTTTCAGTCGCACTGTGCCCCCATGGCATCCGCTCCGACCTGCGCGTTCCGCCAGGCCCACGACCGGGGTGGGAACACCCCGCCCGCTGGGTGAGACCTTAACCGACCCACCCACACACCTCGCCCCCGAAAGCACGCCCGAATTCCACCCCCCGCCAGACCCCCTCAAGCATCCTCAACCCCTGCCCACACAGGCGCTGTCTCGTGGGGCCCCTTGACAGGGCTCCCCGGTCGCAGGCAATCTTCCATTAAGCAGAAATGAACTTCCGCAATACGGAATCGCTAACGGAAGGGAGCGCGGCCCCGATGGGATTCGCAGACCAGCGCTTCAACGTCAACCTGTCGATCCTCTTCACGGAACTCCCGCTCCTGGAGCGCCCCGCGGCCGCCGCAGCGGCCGGCTTCTCCGCGGTCGAGCTGTGGTGGCCCTGGGTCGACTCCCCCACCCCCGAGCGGTCCGAGCTCGACGCCCTGAAGCAGGCGATCGAGGACGCGGGCGTACAGCTCACCGGGCTGAACTTCTACGCCGGACAGCTCCCGGGCCCGGACCGCGGCGCCCTGTCGCTCCCGGGCGAGGAGTCGGCGAGGTTCCGCGCCAACATCGACGTGGCCGCCGACTTCGCCGCCTCCCTGGGCTGCAGGGCGCTCAACGCCCTGTACGGCAACCGCGTCGACGGCGTCGACCCGGCCGCGCAGGACGCCCTGGCCCTGGAGAACCTGGCACTGGCGGCCGGGGCCGCCGACCGCATCGGCGCGATCCTGCTCGTCGAGGCGCTCAACCGGCCGGAGTCCCCGCTGTACCCGCTGGTGTCGGCCCCCGCGGCGGTCGGGGTCGTCGACGAGGTCAACGAAGCGACGGGCCTCGGCAACGCGCGCTTCCTGATGGACCTCTACCACCTGTCCATGAACGGCGAGGACCTGCCGTCGGTGATCGAGCGGTACGCCGCGAAGACCGGCCACGTCCAGATCGCCGACAACCCGGGCCGCGGCGCCCCCGGCACGGGGACGCTCCCGCTGGACGAGCTCCTCGACCAGCTGCACAAGGCCGGTTACGAGGGCTGGGTCGGCCTGGAGTACAAGCCGGGCGAGCGCCCGAGCGCCGACGCCTTCGACTGGCTGCCCCACGAGGCACGCGCCGCCCGCTGAATCACCCCCCCGTACCGAGAGGCACCCCCAAGATGAGCAACCCCGCAGATTCCTCCCGCCCGTCGATCGCCTGGATAGGCCTCGGCATCATGGGCTCCCCCATGTCGGAGAACCTGATCAAGGCGGGTTACGACGTCACCGGCTTCACCCTGGAGCAGGACAAGCTGGACCGCCTGGCCGCCGCGGGCGGCACCGCCGCCGGTTCCATCGCCGAGGCCGTCCGGGACGCCGACGTGATCATCACGATGGTGCCCGCGTCCCCGCAGGTCGAGGCGATCTCGTACGGCCCCGACGGCATCCTGGAGAACGCGCGGTCCGGCGCCCTGCTGATCGACATGTCCTCGATCACCCCGCAGACCTCGGTCGACCTGGCCGCGGCCGCCGCACAGAAGGGCATCCGCGTCCTCGACGCCCCCGTCTCCGGTGGTGAGGCCGGCGCCGTCGAGGCCGTGCTGTCGATCATGGTCGGTGGCAGGCAGGCCGACTTCGACGAGGCGAAGCCGGTCTTCGAGGCGCTCGGCAGGACCATCGTGCTGTGCGGCCCGCACGGCTCCGGCCAGACCGTGAAGGCCGCGAACCAGCTGATCGTCGCCGTGAACATCCAGGCGTGCGCCGAAGCCGTGGTCTTCCTGGAGAAGTCGGGCGTGGACCTGACGGCCGCGCTGGACGTCCTCAATGGCGGCCTGGCCGGCTCGACCGTGCTGTCGCGGAAGAAGGACAACTTCCTGAACCGCGACTTCAGGCCGGGCTTCCGTATCGACCTGCACCACAAGGACATGGGCATCGTCACGGACGCCGCCCGCAACGTCGGCGCCGCCCTGCCGGTCGGTGCCGTGGTCGCCCAGCTGGTCGCGAGCCTGCGCGCCCAGGGCGACGGGGGCCTTGACCACTCGGCCCTGCTGCGGGCCGTGGAGCGCCTCTCCGGCGCCCAGGTCTGAGCCCGCTCCCCCAGCTTCCGGGCGGTGCCGCCGCCGACATCTGTCCTGTCGCGCCCAGGCGCCGGCGCCGCCCGGAATCCAACCCCAGGCTCCTCCCACGCCCTTGAGGCAGCAGGGGAGCGTGGTGCACGCCCGCGGCTGCGGGCAGGTGAGGACCGCGGCGGCGAGCGAGCCAGTGCGGTGGTGAAGGATCCGGTACCCCTTCTCGACCTGAGGGAAGGGCGTTGCCGGTCCGTCGCTGCCGCCGCGGTCCCAACCACACCTCACAGACACCGTCCGGCGGCGCGAACGTCCTGTCGCGCCCAGCCTCGCGCCGTCGGACGGCCAAGGCTCCTCGGGGGTGCGGATCCGTCCGCCCCGCAGGAGCCTTTACCCATGACGTATCCACCGACCGAGTTTCCGCACATCGTGGTGCACCCCCCGGCCCTGGACGGCTCCCGGCGGGTGACCGAGGGCGACGTGACCCTCGGCATCGCCTCCCATCTGGACGACGTGGTCGAGATCCTGCGCATGGCCGACCTGGACCGGATCGAGGTCGAGGAGAGCGACCTGATCGAGTGGCAGGGCGGCGGCCCGGACGACTGGCCGGGACTGATGGAGCCTGAGCCATGACGACATGCGTACGGCACCGGGCGTACCCCTGCCTACGGCACCCTCAAATCAACCTCTGAAACACCGCCACGAGGCTTCGACCACCCCCGCCGGCGGGCACATTCCCTCCATGCGGGGCCTGCCGGCACGGTGGCGGCCGGTGCCCGCACGGGGGTGTGTCATGAGCGGTACGCCGACGGGCCGGCTGGAGCCGTACGAGATCGCGTTGATTCGGGGCGGTCCTCGCGCCGCCGTCACGGTCGCGGTGCTGGATCTGCATCTGCGCGGCGCCGTCGGTGCGGGCCGGGCGGGGACGATGCGGACCTCGGGGCCCGTCGGCGGGCCGGGGCTGCCGCCCCTGACCAGGGCCGTGCACGCGGCCCTGTACCGGAGCGCGGGCATGCGGCAGTTGCTGGACCGCCAGGGCGTGCGCTCGGCCCTCGCCGAAGCGCGCGGAAACCTCACGGCCGCCGGGTTGCTGCGCACCTTCCCGCCCGGCCGCCCCCGCGCCGCCCGCCGCGTACTGAAGGACCTGCGCGCACAGCATCCGCTGCCCGCCGTTCGGACCGGCCTGTCGGCACAGGACACCCTGCTCGCGGTCGCCCTGTACGGCAACCAGGCGCTGACCGCACTCGCCCCGCGCTTCGCCCAGGAGGCGGGGCTGACCGGCCGCGGCGGCACCACGGACCACGAGGTACCGCGCTCCTCGTCCGGCGGGGGCGGGTTCACCTGCGGCTCGGCTTGACGGCTCGTTCTGTGCGTTGCCGGGTGCGGGTTGTTCGTGGCTGGTCGCGCAGTTCCCCGCGCCCCTTTTGGTGGTGCTTCGCACCTACAAAAAACAGGCGGCCCGTCCCCCCCGGACGAGCCGCCCCCCTTTTGCTTCCGGTGGTCAGACCTTCAGGGTTTTGATCGACGTGGGTGCGTGGGACGGGTCCGTGGCCAGTTCCTCGAACTCGACCACGGCGGAGATGTCATTGGTGGTCGACATGGAGATGTTGGTGACGCGCTCCAGGATCGCCTCGACGACGACCGGCACCTGGAACTCGGCGGCGAGCTTCTTGGCCTGTTCGAAGGCGGCGCCGAGTTCGTTCGGGTCGGTCACGCGGATCGCCTTGCAGCCGAGGCCCTCGGCGACCTTGACGTGGTCGACGCCGTAGACGCCGAGCTCGGGCGAGTTGATGTTCTCGAATTCCAGCTTGACCTGGAAGTCGATGTCGAACGCCCGCTGCGCCTGGCGGATCAGGCCCAGGTAGGAGTTGTTCACGAGGACGTGGACGTACGGGATCCTGTGCTGGGCGCCGACCGCCAGCTCCTCGATCATGAATTGGAAGTCGTAGTCGCCGGACAGGGCGACGACGGACGCCTCCGGGTCGGCCTTCGCCACACCCAGCGCGGCCGGGACGGTCCAGCCGAGCGGGCCCGCCTGGCCGCAGTTGATCCAGTGCCGGGGCCTGAAGACGTGCAGCATCTGGGCGCCGGCGATCTGCGAGAGGCCGATGGTGGAGACGTACCGGGTCTCCGGTCCGAAGGCCTTGTTCATCTCCTCGTAGACGCGCTGCGGCTTGATCGGGATGTCGTCGAAGTGCGTACGGCGCTGGAGGGTCGCCTTCTTCTCCTGCGCGGCCGCGGCCCAGGAGGACCGGTCGGGCAGCCTGCCCGCCGCCTTCAGCTCCCGCGCCACCTCGACGAAGAGCCCCAGCGCCGCCTTGGCGTCGGAGGCGATGCCGTAGTCGGGCGGGAAGATCCTGCCGATCTGGGTGGGCTCGATGTCGACGTGGACGAACGTCCGGCCGGCCGTGTAGACGTCCAGCTTGCCGGTGTGGCGGTTGGCCCAGCGGTTGCCGATGCCGAGGACGAAGTCGGACTCCAGGAAGGTCGCGTTGCCGTAGCGGTGCGAGGTCTGCAGGCCGACCATGCCCGCGTTCAGCTCGTGGTCGTCGGGGAGGACGCCCCAGCCCATCAGGGTCGGGACCACCGGAGTACCCGTCAGCTCGGCGAACTCGACGAGGAGTTCGGCCGCGTCGGCGTTGATGACACCGCCGCCGGCGACGATCAGCGGGCGCTCGGACGCGTTGAGCAGCGCGATCGCCTTCTCGATCTGCGGGCGGGTCGCGGCGGGCCTGTAGACCGGGAGGGGCTCGTACGTCTCCGGGTCGAACTCGATCTCGGTGAGCTGGACGTCGATCGGCAGGTCGATCAGGACCGGGCCGGGGCGGCCGGAGCGCATGAGGTGGAAGGCCTGCTGGAAGACGCCGGGGACCTGGGCCGCCTCCAGCACGGTGACCGCCATCTTCGTGACCGGCTTGGCGATCGAGGCGATGTCGACGGCCTGGAAGTCCTCCTTGTGGATCACCGCGGTCGGGGCCTGGCCGGTGATGCACAGGATCGGGATCGAGTCGCCGATGGCCGAGTACAGGCCGGTGATCATGTCGGTGCCGGCGGGGCCGGAGGTACCGATGCAGACGCCGATGTTGCCCGGGTGGGTGCGGGTGTAGCCCTCGGCCATGTGCGAGGCGCCCTCGACATGGCGGGCGAGGGTGTGGTCGATGCCGCCCGAGGTCTTGAGCGCCGCGTAGAAGGGGTTGATCGCCGCGCCCGGCACACCGAACGCGGCGGTGGCGCCCTCGCGCTTGAGGATCTCAACTGCCGCGCGGGCAGCGGTCATACGAGCCATCGAGTACTCCTGCTTCGGCTGTCGGATGCGTACTCCCGTCGCGCCCCGCGGTGAGCTTGCTTCCGCATTGCGGAATTTAACTTCTACTATCTGGAATCAATGTAAGTGGGTGCCCAAAGGTCGTCAAGAGTGGGACAAGCGGGGTCCGGCAGGAGCACGATGGGGACCGCTGTCCCGACGCGACGCCTTGGAGTCGGCCATGCCCGAGAGCGTGCCGGTGCGCTGTCCGGCCTGTCGGCGCGAGCACGTCTACACCGCGCCGTCGTATCCCTGCGCGTGCGGCGCGGCGATCGCGCCACCGCTCGACCGCGGGGCCGCGGCGACCGCCGTCACCCATCGCGTCTGGGACCAGGACTGGATCACCGTCCGCTGCCCGTCCTGCGGACGCCACGACGAGTGGCCCCAGCCGGAACTGGGCTGCGGCTGCGGCACGGTCCTGCGCATCCCGGTCACCGGCGGACGCCCCGGCGAGGACAGCTCCGGCAAGGGCATGGACACGTGGGTGGACACGGGTTTCGGTGCAGGTGCGGGGGGAGGCGACGGCTCAGACCGGAGCGCGGGCGCGGGCGCGAGCACGGACTCGGGTACGGCGGCGGGAGCAGACGCGGACCTCGACACTGGCTCGGAGGAAGCGGACGCCGACGCGGGCCAGGGCCCAGGCTCAGCCGGCGGCCCGAGCGGGGACGCGGAGGCAGGGCCGGTCACGGGCGCCGGTGCGGACGCACCTGCGAAGGACGCCCCCGGTCACTCCGGCACGGGCCGCCGCGCACCCCACGGCCACTCCGGCAACGACCGGCACCCGGGCCCCGGCCGCTCGGGCACGGACCCGCACACCGGCCCAGGCCGCCCCGCCACAGACCCGCGCGCAAACCCCAGTCGTCCCGCCACAGACCCCGTCGCAAACCCCGGCCGCCCCGCTGCGGACGTCGGCCGCACCGGCCCCGGATCACCGCCCGCCCCCGGCCGCCGCGGTCCCGGGTCATCCCCCGCGTCCAAATCCCCCCAGCGGCGGCGTCCCTTTCAGCCCATTGCCATTCGTTCCGCACGGGACGCCGTCACCGTCGCCGCGCTCTATCTGCGGTGGCTGGGCTACCGGAACATACGGCGGGCCGATCAGCGGCCGCCGTCCGGTGTGGGGCTCGCCGCCCGTGGGGTCGTGGCCCAGGTGGACCCCACCGTCAGCCCGGCCTCCCTGCGGGACGTGGAGTGCCTGTGGCTGACGGCGATGGTGGAGTCGACCGACTGCGTCTACTTCTCCCTCGCCGGGTACACCGACGACGCCCGTGCCCGCGCCGACTCCCTGGGCATCCCCCTGTTCGTCCTGGACCTCACGGGCACCCCGCAGCCGGCGAACAGCCTCGCCGACGACCTGAACGCCACCGGCGCCTGAGCTACGCGCCGTACTTCTCCCGCAGTTCGACCTTGCGCACCTTCCCGGACACCGTCATCGGGAAGGAGTCGAGGATCTGCAGCCTGCTGGGGACCTTGTAGTGCGCGAGCCGCCCCTCGCAGAAGGCGCGCAGCTCCTCCAGCGTCAGCGGATCGGCCGCGTCGTGCGGGATGACGCAGGCGAGCACCTCCTCGCCGTACTTCTCGTGCGGCACCCCGACCACCTGGACGTCCCTGATCTTCGGGTGGCCGTAGAGGAACTCCTCGATCTCGCGCGGGTAGATGTTCTCGCCACCCCGGATGATCATGTCCTTGATACGGCCGACGATCTCGACGTACCCGTCCTCGCGCATCACCGCCAGGTCACCGGTGTGCATCCAGCGTCCGGGGTCGACGGCCTCGGCGGTCTTCTCGGGCTCGTTCCAGTAGCCGAGCATCACGCTGTAGCCGCGGGTGCACAGCTCGCCCGCGACACCCCGGGGCTGGGTGACGCCGTCCACCGGGTCGATGACCTTGACCTCCAGATGCGGCAGGACACGGCCGACGGTGCCGGTGCGGTGCTCCAGGTCGTCGTCGATCCGCGTCTGCAGGGAGACCGGGGACGTCTCCGTCATGCCGTAGCAGATGGAGACCTCCTCCATGTGCAACTCGGCCACCACGCGCTTCATCACCTCGACCGGGCAGGGCGAACCCGCCATGATCCCGGTGCGCAGCGACGACAGGTCGTACGTCGCGAAGTCGGGGAGGTTCAGCTCCGCGATGAACATGGTCGGGACGCCGTAGAGCGAGGTGCAGCGCTCCTGCTGGACCGCCTCCAGGGTCGCCTTCGGCTCGAAGGACGGCGCCGGGATGACCATGCACGCGCCGTGCGAGGTCGCCGCGAGGTTGCCCATCACCATGCCGAAGCAGTGGTAGAAGGGCACCGGGATGCAGATCCGGTCCTGCTCGCTGTAGGCGATCGACTCACCCACGAAGAAGCCGTTGTTGAGGATGTTGTGGTGGGAGAGGGTGGCCCCCTTGGGGAACCCCGTGGTGCCCGAGGTGTACTGGATGTTGATCGGGTCGTCGCAGGACAGCTCGTGCCCGCGGGTCCTCAGCTCCTCGGCCCGGTCGGGCGTCCCGCGCCGCAGCAGCACCTCCCAGCTCGGGTCGCCGATGTACACGACCTCCCGCAACCGCGGGCAGCTGCCGCGCACTTCCTCGACCATCGCCCGGTAGTCGCTGGTCTTGTGGCTGAGGGAGGCGAACAGCAGGGAGATCCCGGCCTGGTTGAGGACGTACTCGACCTCGTGGGTGCGATAGGCCGGGTTGATGTTGACCATGATCGCGCCGATGCGGGCGGTGGCGTACTGGACCAGTACCCACTCGGCGCAGTTGACCGCCCAGATGCCCACCCGGTCGCCCTTGGCGACCCCGCTCGCCAGCAGGGCGTACGCCAGCGCGTCCACGTCCGCGGAGAACTCGGCGTACGTCCAGCGCCGCCCCGACGGCACGTCGACGAGCGCCTCCCGGTCGGGCCAGGCCGCGACGGCCCGGTCCAGGTTGGCTCCGATGGTGTCCCCGAGCAGGACGGTCCCGCTCGTCCCGTGCGTGTACGACAGCTCCGACGTTCCGCTCACCGGAAGTCCTCCTCGCGGTACTCGTTGCCCGAACCCGCGGCCGTGGCCTCGCGCAGTTCGATCCGGCGGATCTTGCCGGAGACGGTCTTGGGCAGCTCGGCGAACTCCAGCCGGCGGATGCGCTTGTAGGGGGCGAGGATCTCGCGGGAGTGCTCGAAGAGCACCTTGGCGGTGTCGGGTCCGGGCTCCCAGCCCTCGGCGAGCACGATGTACGCCTTGGGCACGGCCAGCCGCAGCTCGTCCGGCGCGGGCACGACGGCCGCCTCGGCCACCGCCTCGTGCTCCAGCAGGGCGCTCTCCAGCTCGAAGGGGCTGATCTTGTAGTCGGAGGCCTTGAAGACGTCGTCCGCGCGGCCCACGTAGGTGATGTAGCCGTCGGCGTCGCGGGAGCCGATGTCGCCGGTGCGGTAGTAGCCGCCGGCCATCGCCTCCGCCGTACGGTCGGCGTCGCCGTGGTAGCCGGCCATCAGGCCCACCGGTCGCACGGACAGGTCGAGCGCGATCTCGCCCTCCTCCACGCCCGGTGCGCCCGACACCGGGTCGAGCAGTTCCACGCGGTAGCCCGGGCTCGGCCGGCCCATCGAGCCGGTCTTCAGCTCCTGGCCGGGGCTGTTGCTGACCTGTACGGCGGTCTCGGTCTGCCCGAAGCCGTCCCGGATGGTGACGCCCCAGGCCCGGCGGACCTGCTCGATGACCTCCGGGTTCAGGGGCTCACCGGCGGCCACCGCCTCGCGGGGCGGGGTGCGCAGCTGGGTGAGGTCGGCCTGGATGAGCATGCGCCAGACGGTCGGCGGGGCGCAGAACGTGGTGACCCCGGCCCGGTCCATCTCGGACAACAGGCGGGCCGCGTCGAAGCGCGTGTAGTTGTGGATGAAGACGGTGGCCTGCGCGTTCCACGGGGCGAAGAGGTTGGACCAGGCGTGCTTGGCCCAGCCGGGCGAGGAGATGTTGAGGTGGACGTCGCCGGGTTTCAGGCCGATCCAGTACATGGTGGCCAGGTGCCCGATCGGGTACGAGGCATGGGTGTGCTCGACCAGCTTGGGGCGGGCGGTGGTGCCCGAGGTGAAGTAGAGCATCAGCGGGTCGTCGGCGAGGGTCTCGCCGTCGGGGGTGAAGTCGGCGGAGGCGGCGTAGGCGTCCTCGTACGGCTGCCAGCCCTCGGGCGCGCCGCCGACGGCGATGCGCGTGTAGTCGCCGGGCACCTCGTCGAACTTGCCGGTGTCGGCCGTGCGGACGAGTACGTGCCGGACCCGGCCGCGCTCGACGCGGTCGCGCAGATCGGCGGGGCCGAGCAGCGGGGTGGCGGGGATGACGACGGCGCGCAGCTTCATCGCGGCCAGCGCGGTCTCCCACAGCTCGGCCTGGTTGCCGAGCATGACGAGGATGCGGTCCTCGGCCCGGACACCGCGCGCCCGCAGCCAGTTGGCGACCCGGTCGGAGCGGTCGGCCAGCTCGGCGAAGGACAGCCGGGTCTCCGCGCCGTCCTCCTCCACGATGTGCAGGGCGCTGCGGTCGTTCCCGTCGGCGATGACGTCGAACCAGTCCAGGGCCCAGTTGAAGTGCTCCGGGCGCGGCCAGGCGAAGCCCTCGTAGGCCGTGGCGTAATCCTCGCGGTGTTCCAGCAGGAAGTCCCGCGCCGTGCGGAAGAGCTCCGTGGCCGTCGTCATCTGTCCTCCTAGGTGCCGGACCATTGCCGGGCGGCTCTCTGGCATCGTGTAATCCGTGATGCAGGTCTCACTACCCCCGAATGGGGGTGTGGGTCGCACGGAAGCCGCGACGAAGGGGTGAAACAGGTGGCAGCAGACCCCGCGGGGGCGGTCGAGATACGAAGTGCGCTGGCCCGGCTCCGGCGCACGACCGGTCTCCCGGTCGCCTTCGGCGGCCTGGTCGAGTCCGGCCGGCTGCAGATACGCATCAGCGAGCTGAGCGGCACCAACACCGCGGCCCTGCGCTCGCTCGCGGTGACCTCGGGCAACGGCCTGGGCGGCAAGGCGGTGGCGCTGGCCCGCCCGTGCGCGGTGACGGACTACTCCTCGTCGCGGCAGATCAGCCACGAGTACGACGCGCCGGTGGCCGCGGAGGGCATCCGCTCGGTGTTCGCCGTGCCGGTGGTGGTACGGCGCCGGGTGCGGGGCGTGATCTACGGCGCCCTGCGCACGGCCCAGCCGCTGGGCGACCGCACGCTGAACTCGGCGGTGGCGGTGGCCCGGGACGTGGAGCAGGCGCTCGTCGTACGGGAGGAGGCGCGCGGGCTGCTGACGGCGGCCCGGGCGGAGCCGGCCGCCGACACGGACGCGAACGCCGCCTGGGAGCAGGTGCGCGAGGCGCACGCGGCGCTGCGTGCCCTGGCGCCCCGGATCGCGGACCCCCAGCTGCGGGAGGAACTCCTCGCCGCCTGCGGTCTGCTGACCGCGTCGAATCCGGCGAGGGGTGTCGTGCTGGCGCCGCGCGAGCTGGACGTCCTGGCCTGTGTGGCCGAGGGCGCGACGAACGCGGCGGTGGCGGAGCGGCTGGGGCTGCGCCCGGAGACGGTCAAGGGCTATCTTCGCTCGGCGATGCGCAAACTGGGCGCCCACACGCGAGGGGAGGCGGTGGCGACGGCACGCCGGTCGGGGCTGCTGCCCTAACCGCAAGGAAGCCTGCCTATTCATCGGTGGGCACCCTGAATTGCCCTGTGCCTACCCTCTGTTATCTCCCTCACCACGCCTTCCGTCCGAATTTCAAGGTTCGTTGCCTAGAATTTGGGCCGGACACGACACACGAGGGGAGCGGTGACCGTGCGACGGGACTTCCAGGAGCCTGCGAGATGCCGCCCCGACCTGGTCATCGGCCGGGAAGAGCCGTTCGGCGCCGCCCGTGAGCAGCTCACCTCGGGCGGCAGTGTGCTCCTGCACGGCCCCGCCGGAATAGGGAAATCGACCGTCCTGCGGGCATTGGCAGCGGAATACGCCGGCGCGGCCCGTACCGTGTTGCGCTGCTCGGCCACCGAGTCCGAATCGCACCTTCCCTTCCTCGCCCTCGCCGACCTCTTCGGTCTGGTCCTCGACCAGGTCTCCGGCCGGCTTCCCGCGGCCCAGCGCACCGCCCTGGAGTCGGCGCTCACCGGCCGCGGCGAATCCACCCTGCAACGCGACGGTCTGGCCCTGCGTCTCGCGGTGCTGTCCGCGCTGCGCGCCCTGGCCGCCGAGGGCACCGTCCTGATCGTCGCCGACGATCTGCAGTGGCTGGATCCGGCCAGCGCGGAGCTGCTCGGCTTCGCCGCCCGCCGCCTCGGCGGCACCCCGGTGCAGCTGCTCTGCGCGGTCCGGACCGAGGGCCAGGAGTACGACCGCCATCTGCGCGCCTCTCCGCCGGACACCGTCGCCGTACGCCTCGACCCGCTCTCCCGCAACCAGGTCTCCGCGCTCCTGGACCACCGCGGCTACACGGGCCTGCCCCGCTCCACGGTCCGCGAGATACACCGCACCAGCGGCGGCAACCCCCTGTTCGCCCTGGAGCTCGGCCGCGCCCTCGCCGAGAACCCCACCCCGCCCAGGCCGGGCGAGCCGCTGCCGGTGCCCACCTCGCTGCGCGCCCTGGTGCTGAGCCGGCTCGACATGCTCTCGGTCGAGGCGCGCCGCACCCTGCTGGTGGCCAGCGCGGGCGCGCGTCCCACCCCGGCGCTGCTGCTCGCGGCCGGCCGGGAGAACGTGGAGGCCGAGTGCGCCCAGGCCGCCGAACTCGGGCTGCTGGCCACGGACCCCGACGGCCCGACCGTGCGCTTCGCGCACCCCCTCATATCGGCCGCCCTCTACGCGGAGGCGCCCGCGCACGAACGGCGTGCCGCGCACGCGGCGCTGTCCACCGCGGCCTCCGACCCGATCGAGCGCGCCCGTCATCTGGCCCTGGCCACCACCGGCACCGATCCGGAGGTGGCCGCCCGGCTCGCCGAGGCGGCCACGCAGGCCCGGGACCGGGGCGCGCCGTCCGTGGCCGCGCAGCTCGGCCTGCTCGCCGCCCGTCACACCCCGGCCGGCACCGTGCCCGGCCCGGACGAGCGCCGGCTCCAGGCCGCCGAGGACGCGATCACCGCCGGCGAGGTCGACCTCGCCCGGGACGTCGCCCGCGAGGTGCTGACCCGGGCGACCGTGCCCGCGGACCGGGTGCGGGCCTGGATCATCGTGATCGACACGGCGGGCCACACCATGACGGAGGTCGACGCCGTCTTCCCGCAGGCCCTGGCCGACGCCGGGGAGGACCCGCGGCTGCTCGCCCTGGTCCACTACCAGCTGGCCTGGCGGGCCCTCATCGTGGAGGGCGACTTCACCGAGGCCCGCGAGGCGGCCGCGCACGCGGCGGAGCTGGCCGAGCGCGGCGCCGACCGACGCACCGAACTGCTGGCCCTGGCCTTCCAGGCCCAGACCGAGACCCTCATGGGCCACCCGGCCGCCCCGGCGACCATCAAGCGCGCGCTGAAGGAGCCCCAGGACCCGAAGGTGGCCTGCCATCACAACGGCGCGGGCAGCGCCCGGTTCCGCTGGCTGGTCATGGGCGACCAGCTGGCCGAGGCCCGGGCGACGGTCACCGCGCTGCTGCGCGAGGTGCGCCGGCGCGGCTCGGTGGAGAGCGAGGTGCACTTCCTGCGCGGCCTCGCCGAGACCGAGCTGCGCGCCGGGCACTGCGGCCGGGCCCTCGACCTGGCCGGCGAGAGCCTCCGGCTGGCCCGGGACTCCGGGATCGGCGAGACCGCCTCCGCGATGCTCACCTCGCTCACCGAGGCCTCCGGCGGGGACGTGGACCGGGCGCTGGCGCTGGCCCGGGAGGCGGTGGAGCACGCCGAGGAGGACGGTGACCAGATGTATCTGTCCCGGGCCCTGGGCGCCCTCGGATACGCCCAGTTGGTGGCCGGGGACCCGGCGGGCACGGTCCGCTCGCTGCGCCGGGTCCGAGAGCTGGAGCGGGGCCTGGGTATCACGGACCCCGCGCGAGGCCGCTGGCACGGCGACCTCGCCGAGGCGCTCGTCCGGATCGGTGAACCGGCCGAGGCGCAGGACGTCATCGACGTCACCCGGGAGCACGCGCTGCGGCTCGGCCGGGAGAGTGTCCTCGCGGTCCTGGACCGGGCCGAGGCCCTGGTGCGTGCGGCGCGTGGTGACCACGAGGCGGCCGAGTCCCAGCTGACGTCCGCTCAGGACCGGCTGGCCAAACTGGGGTACGGCCTGGAGGAGGCGCGTGCCGCCTTCGCCCTGGCCTCGCTGCGGGGCGGGCTGCCCGGGCCTGCCGAGGGGGTGCGCCGCCCCAACTCGGCGTCGTACGACGAGGCCACCCGGCTGTTCCGGCGCTGCCGGGCGCTGCCCTGGCTGCGCCAGGTGGACGCGGCCCTCGCGGCGCCCGAGCCGGAGCCGGCGGCGGCCGCGGCCGCGGCCCTGGGCGGCCTCGACGGGCTGGAGGGGCTGGCCTCGATGGAGCGTCAGGTGGCGGCGCTGGTCATGGAGGGCGCGACCAACCGGGAGATCGCCGCGCGCCTGTTCATCAGTGTGAAGACGGTCGAGGCGACCCTGACCCGGGTGTACCGCAAGCTGGGCATCCGTTCACGCGTGGACATAGTCCGTTTGGCGGCGGGACGGCGCGCGAAGTAGGAAGGCTGCCGGTTAACTGAGCCGGACCGAGGGTTTTCCCTGCCCTACTCCCCTAGGGGGTTCCCTCATTGGGCGGAGGGTGTACCGGCCCATAGCTTAAGGGCGTGCCGCTCGCCCGGGCATACGGGGGCCTGTCCCGAGGCCCCCGTGCTCACACCCCCCACCCGCGCGTTCCCCCCACCGGCCACCCCCACTGAGGAGACTCATGTTCGGGCTCAACCGCGCAAAGAGAACCGCTGCCGTCGTCGCGGCGACCGCCGCGGCCGCGGCGACCGCACTGCTCAGCGCCCCCACCGCTGCAGCGGCTCCACAGCCCATCGTCGGCGGCACGACGACCACCACGACCGCGTACCCGTTCGTCATGCAGATCACGGACGCGTCGGGCAACCAGTTCTGCGGCGGCACCCTGGTGGGCGCCAAGAAGGTGATCACCGCCGCGCACTGCATGGTCGGCGAGAGCACCGGCAACGTCCGCGTCGTGGGCGGCCGGACCTACCTCAACGGGACGAACGGCACGGTCAGCAAGGTCAGCAAGATCTGGGTCAACCCGGACTACACGGACGCCACCAACGGCGACGACGTGGCCGTGCTGACCCTGTCCACCTCGATGCCGTACACGACGGCGTCGTACGTCTCCTCCTCCCAGACGGGTGTGTACGCGGCCGGCACCACGGCCCGCATCCTCGGCTGGGGCACCACCTCGGAGAGCGGCAGCTCCTCCAACCAGCTGCGGACGGCGACCGTGCCGATCGTGGCCGACTCGACCTGCCGCAGCTCCTACGGTTCGGACTTCGTCCAGACCGACATGGTTTGCGCCGGAAACTCGTCCGGTGGCGTAGACACCTGCCAGGGCGACAGCGGCGGTCCCCTGCTCATCGGGGGCGCCCTGGCAGGGATCACTTCCTGGGGAGAGGGGTGCGCGGAGGCCGGTTACCCGGGTGTGTACACCCGGCTGACCACCTTCTCCAACCTGGTGACCACGCAGGTCAACTCGTAACCCAGAACAACTCCTGAGAACCCCTCAGGTAGATACCAGGGGGGCGTTGCGAGCCACCACGAGCGGCCCGCAGCGCCCCCCTTTCCATGCGTTCACGCGGTCGTACGCGGACCGAGGACTCTCACGTTCGTACGACGTTGCCGAAGCGGATGTCGTACGACTCCCCCGGATGCATGACGGCGAGCATCCGCTCCCCCTCCTCGGCCACCTTCTCCCGCCGGCCCTTCGTGAGTGTCCCGAAGGGCTCTATCAGGAGTGCGTCACCGTCCAGTTTCCACACGCCCGCCACGAAGCCGTCGACGAGCAGGGTGCGGTGGGCCTGGTTGCCCTGCCAGGTGCGGCCCCAGTACTCGGGCGGTACGACCCGGGTGCGATCGGCGTGGGACAGGAGGAGGTTGTCGAATTCGGGGAGGAAGCGGGGCGGGGCCGGGGTGTCCGGGTCGGGGCGCGGGGCGTCGGGCAGGTCGAAGAGTTCGACGCCGTTGCCGTCCCGGAAGGTGACCAGCCGCGGGCGGAGGCGCTCGAAGGCCTCGCGGAGCCGGGTGAGTCCGGCCCAGGTCTGCATGTCCTTCACGGACGCCGGTCCGAAGGCGGCGAGGTAGCGCAGGACCGTCGCGTCCGGTGCCGGGGCGGGTTCGGCGGAACGGCCCAGCCAGTGCTCGGCAGTGGTCAGGGCGACCTGCCCGCTCCTGCCCCACAGCCCGCGCGGGGTGACCTGCACGAGCGGGAGCCTGCAGCGGGCGGCGATGGACAGGGACTGGGGGTCGGCGCCCGGCCACTCGGCGAGCAGGGCCTCGCGCAACTGCGCCATGGTCCGCGGCTCGGCCTCGACCAGCTCACGGGCGAGCACGGCGAGACGGTCCAGATCGACACCGGCGAGCCCCTTGCGGAAGGCGTTCAGCTCGCGGTCCCGGGCGGCCTGGACGAGCGGCCGCAGGGTGAGGCAGTCGTCGGCGGTGTGGGTGTGGATGGTGGAGCGCATGGTGACGATGCGGACGACCTCGCGGTCGGCCATGGGCCGGGACAGCGCCTCGGGGGTGAAGCCTTCGAGCCGGGCGGCGAGCGCGTAGTAAGGAGGCTTGACGTTCTGCGCCTGAAGCCCGAGCAGATGCTCCACGGCGCCCCCGACGGACAGCGCCGCACGACTCAGCAGCAACTGCCGGGCAAGGGTCGCACGGTTCAACGCACGGGTGTCGAGGGAGGGCGCGAGGGCCACCTTCGTGATGCTCCGCTTCGTAGTGCTCCGCTTCGTCATGCACCGTACGCTAGTGCCGCTTGCGGACACCTTCTGTCCGCAACCTTCTGATGGGGGACGAGGGTCGCCGTGACCACGGCGGCCGCTGCTACGGCCAGCGCGGCATTCCGGGGCCACGTACGCTTCCGGGCGGCAGGGACCCGAAGCATCCCCCCGTATATCCTGCTGCGTGATCACCCCGACACACGCTCGACCGGGAGGCAGCCGCGATGCATGAGCGACGCGCCGGCTCCGGCGAGAAGAACCACCGCAAGTCCGTCTGGCGTCGCGCGTTGAACCAGCCGCCGGCCGCCGTACCACCCGCACCCCCGGCGCGAGCCCCGGGCGGGGAGGCCGTCGAGCCCATCAGCATCGTCCAGGCGGCCCTGTACCGCGACGGGGTGCGCGTCTCCTCCCCGGCCACGCTCACCGAGACCTACCGCGAACTGCGCAAGCAGCCCTCCGGCATGGCGTGGATCGGGCTCGCCCGCCCCACCGAGGGTGAACTCCTCTCCCTGGCCGCCGAGTTCGATCTGCACCCGCTCGCGGTCGAGGACGCGATGGAGGCGCACCAGCGCCCCAAGCTGGAACGGTACGGCGACACGCTGTTCGTCGTCCTGCGTGCCGCCCGGTATCTCGACGCGCCGGAGGAGGTCGACTTCGGCGAACTGCACGTCTTCGTGGGGCCGGACTTCGTCATCACGGTCCGGCACGGCGCCGCTCCCGACCTCTCGGCGGTCCGCGGCCGTATGGAGGACTCCCCCGACCTGCTCAAACTCGGCCCGGAGGCGGTGCTGTACGCGATCCTCGACGCGGTCGTCGACGGCTACGCGCCCGTCGTCTCGGGGGTCCAGAACGACATCGACGAGATCGAGACCGAGGTGTTCCGCGGCGCCCCCGAGGTCTCCCGCCGTATCTACGAACTCTCCCGCGAGATGGTCGAGTTCCAGCGCGCCACCCGCCCGCTTGTCGGCATGCTGCACGGTCTGATGGCCGGTTTCGCCAAGTACGAGACCGACGAGGAGCTCCAGCGCTACCTCCGCGACGTCGCCGACCACGTCACCCACATCAGCGAGCGCGTGGACGGCTTCCGCCAGGCCCTCACGGAGATCCTCACCGTGAACGCGACCCTGGTGAGCCAGCAGCAGAACGCGGAGATGCGGGCGCTGGCGGAGGCCGGATTCGAGCAGAACGAGGAGGTCAAGAAGATCTCGGCATGGGCCGCGATCCTCTTCGCCCCCACCCTCGTCGGAACGATCTACGGCATGAACTTCCGCGAGATGCCGGAGCTGCACTGGGCCCTCGGATACCCCTTCGCCGTCGGTCTGATGGGGGTCGTCTGCGTCACCTTGTATCTGATCTTCAAGCGCAAGGACTGGCTGTAGCTCCGGCGGCCGGACGCGGTGCGCCCATCGCGCTCAGTCCGCCGGCGGGACCCGGTCGCAGACCGAGGGGAGCCAGGTCAGGCCCGGCTTGCGGCCGAGGGTGTCGAGGGACTTCAGCAGGGACCCGAGGTCGCCGGGGCGGGCCAGGAACTCGATGGTCGCCTGGGCGAAGGCGTCGCGCACCGTGGGCGGCATGGCGTCGGAGGCGTCGAAGCAGTGCACCGCCCGCCGGTCGAGGAGGGTGGTGGCGAGCGAGTGGCGGTACGCGGTCACCGGCTCGTACGTCTCCAGCGGCACCTTGGCGTCCACGGAGAAGCCGGACTCCTTGGCGCTCCAGGCCCGCTGCGCCTCGGCGGAGGCGAGGTAGCCGATCAGCCTCTTCGCCTGCGGGGTCGCGTGCAGGAGGGCGACCAGGTCGCCGGAGACCTCCCATGCCTCCGAGTCGCCCTTGCCGAGGAGCCGGGAGGAGGCCACGTACTGACCGTCGACCCGCTTCCACGAGTCGGAGGAGTTGCGGATGAACGAGGCCTGGTGCTCCAGGCTGCACTGCCGCGGATCCTTGGTGACGAACGCGGAGGCGTCCTGGTAGTCGGTCAGCAGGGCGCGCCGGACCAGGTCGTCCGGCTTCCGGCCCGCTCCGACCATGGTCCCCCACTTCTTCCAGGCGTTGCGGACCGCGTCGGAGTCCCAGGGGATCTCGCCCCGCGCCCATTTCTGGTACGTCTGCCAGCCCGACTGCTGGAGGAGGATGTCCTCGATCCAGTCGGTGCCGGGCCAGCCGCTGGTCGCTCCGGAGCCCATCCCCAGGCACCACTGGCCCGGCTGCCGGGCGGCGTCCCGGACCTGCTGCCCGGTCATGCCGCCGGGGTGCCAGACGATGCTCTTCAGGTCGGCCTTGAGCGGGAACCAGTACACATGGCCGTCGATCGGGGTGGCCCAGGACTCGCTGAAGTCCCCCTTGGGGATGAGCCCTTCGAGGGCCTTCAGCTGGTTCTGGCGGACGTACGCGGCGAGTTCACCGGGCCCGGTGAGCACCACCACGTCTGGCGGGGTGCCCGCCTCCACGTCGGAGCTGAGCACCTGGCTCTCGGCGGAGCTGCCCTGGTAGTCGACGCGGATGTGGTACTTGCTCTCGAAGGGGGCGATCACCGCCTCCTCGAAGTTCCTCTGGTCCTCGCCCGTCCAGTTGGCCAGCAGGGTGACGGTCGGCTCCCGGCCGTAGACGCGGACGCCCACGACGACGAGGGCCGCCAGCAGGGCCAGACAGCTCGCCACGACCGTGACCGTGCGGACGGTCGACCGGGGCGCGCTCACCGCGGCCTGAACCGGTAGTCGTTGATGTGCTGTCGCAGGCCGGTCTCGGCCAGCATCATGAGCAGGCCCCCTCCGATCACGATCCATACGGCCGCCGCCGCGCGGAAGCCGGTGTGTGCCAGGTTCGCGGCGGTCTGCCGCCCCGCCTCGGTGATGGCGGACGGCTCGGACAGCTGCCCGTGGAGCAGCCCGCGGGTGTCCGACATGCCCTCGTGCGTCCACAGGGTGAACAGCGTCAGGGTCACGACCCCCACGACCAGCAGGGCGCCGGCCGCGAGCAGTTCGCGGTTGTACTTGCGCCGGAACCGGCGGCGCAGATAGACCTGCGTCTCCAGCAGGGCCGCCGCCAGGGCGAGGACCAGGAGCACGACGACGCTCCAGCCGAGCCACAGCGTCCAGCCGAAGCTCGTCTGCCGTTTCATCACGCCCTGCTGGTCCTTCTGCAGCTGATCCAGCCGGGTCCTTATGCCCGAGTGCCTGTCCTCCAGGACGCTGCTCGCATACCTGAGGTAGGCGTCGCGCAGCACGCCCGCGGGTTCGAGCTGCGCCTTCTGGACCATGCCGTGGTACACGGTGATCAGATCGGCGACCGTCTGCAGGGCCTGCCGGCCCGCCGGCCCGCCCACGTCGTCGGCGGCCGCGACGGCCAGACTGCGGGCGGCGACGGAGATCTGCTTCTGGAACTCGCTGGTGGACGGTGGGGTGGCCGTGGCCTCCTGCTGGGCCCGGGCGAGCGCGTACCGCGCGGTGTCGACGGCGAGGACGCCCGGCACGCTGGAGGTGCGCAGCGGGTCGGCGTCGCCGTGCACCCCCTCGTAGGAGACGAAGAGGCAGACGGTCAGCACGGCGGTGAGTCCCAGCAGCAGCCGGCGGCGCAGGGACAGGTCGTGGGCGGTCGTGCTGGCGCCGTGCGGCGGGCGGTGCCGGCCGCCGAGGACCCGCTCCACAAGGCGGGGCAGGGAGCCGGGCGCGGCAGATGCTCTCGTGTCCCGGGGCGGGGTGCCGGTGCTCATACGGACTCCCCGAGCCGTCTGCCGCAGTCGCCGCCGCAGTACAGGGAGCCCGCCGGGCCGAGCCACTTGCAGTCCGGGCACTCCACGAGCTCCTCGCCGCCCTCACCGGACGCGCCAGGGGTGTCAGGTCCGGCCGGGGGCTGCTGCGCGGCGGCCGCCGGGTCCGGTGGGGTGGTCATGGCGCTGGAGAGGATCAGATGCTGCCAGTCGACGTCCTTGAGCCCGTCGCGCACGCCGACCCGGCCCCCGGGCTCCTGCCCCTCGTCCGTGATCTGCCGCAGGGCGCGCAGCAGTTGGGGGTCGTCGAGCTCCCGCGCCAGTGCCCAGGCCCGGCCGAGTTCGGCGTCCGCCTCCGTCCGGCCGTCCACGCCGCGCAGCCACGCCCGGTACGCCCGGGCCACGGCCGCGCCGGACTGCTCGTACAGCTGGTGGCGCCGGACTCCCGGGTGCTGCCGGGAGGCGTCGGCGGGATTGTCGGTCCAGTGCACCAGGACCGGTTGCGGCGCGGGCAGCCCCACGGTGCGGCCGAAGTCGGGGACGAGCAGTTCCACGGCGGCGAGCTGGAGGTCCTCGCCGAGGTCCCGGCCGGACGGGTCGGCGGTGAGGACGACCTGGTAGTGCCGGACCTCGTCGCCCCAGCCCCGGGTGACGTACTCGGCTCCGCGCTCGCCCGATCCGGTGCTGACGGTGAGGAGTTCCTGTTCGGCCGGCACGACCTGCTTGACCTGCCGGATCACCGTGCCCGGGGTGGGGACGAGCCGGATGCGCAGCTCGGGGACGGCCGTGCCGAGCAGGCCGTTGACCAACTCCTCGTAGGCGGCGGGTAGTTCCGATTCATGGCGGACCGCGGCCGCCCGTCCGTGCAGTCGCCGGGCGATGCGCAGCAGTACGTCGGCGTCCCAGCCGTCGCCGATGCCCCAGGCGTCGCAGATGAACCGGCCGTCACAGGCGTCGAGCGCGGTGTCCAGCCGCATGGCGGCGCGGTCGTCGTGTTCGTTGCGGCCGTCGGTGAGCAGCAGGACGTGCTTGATGGGGGCGTCCTGTCCGTTGAGCAGCCGGCGGGCGAGGTCGAGCCAGGTGCCGATGGCGGTGCCGCCGTCGGCGTCCAGGACGCGTACGGCGTACTCGGCGGCCTCGCGCTGCCGCGGGTCGGCGACGGCCATCGCCTCGGCGCCGGGGGCGGGGTGGACCACGGTCGCGTCGAAGCGGCCGGACAGCACGGCGAAGGCGGTGCGGTCGGGCAGCAGTCGTACGGCCGCCACCGTGGCGTCCTTCGCGGCGCGCAGTTTCGTGTCGGGGTGGAGCATCGACCTGGAGGTGTCGATGATCAGCACCTCGGCGAGTGCGGCCCCCGAGCCGCCGGGCCGTCCCGGCAGCGGTCCGGCCCCGGTGTGGGTGACCCCGATCTCCAGGATGGCGTGCATCTCCTGGTCCCTGGGCGGTCCGGCGGCCGTCGGAACGGCGGACAGGTACTTGTTCTGGCCGACCGCCAGCGTCACCTCGATGCCACCGGCCTCGCTCATCGCTGTGTTCCCCTTCGACGGCTCGTCATTACGTCTGTTCAGAAGGTGGTCATGGGCCGGACGGCGTTGGCCAGGTCGAGCAGGCGTCCGTGTTCGTCGGCGGTGCGGGCCTGGCCGGCCAGGTGCCGGAAGGACTGTTCGAGGAGTGCGCGCAGCGTGTCCTCGTCACCGGACCCGAGCACGGCCCCGGTGGGGAAGTCCGGCCCCCACCCTTGCGGCGGGCGCCGGCCGAGGGCGTTGTCCCGCACCTCGGCGACCAGCCGGGCCCGGGACTCGCCGTCGGCCGCTCCGCCGTCCAGGCGCAGCTCGGGCAGTCGCCGGACCGCGTCCCGCAGGTCGGCCACGGACGGCGCCCTGCCGTCCAGGGTGCCGGTGCGGATGCGCACCGCGGCGATGCGGGCCGCGTCGTGGTGGCGGGAGGTCGAGGGGACGTGGTCGAGGACCCGTACCGCCTCGTCCCTCCGGCCGGAGGCGAGATGGCCGCGGGCCAGCCCGAAGGCGGCCGCTGCGTGGGCGGAGTCCCGCTGCCAGACGGCCTCGTGGAACTTCATGGCCCGGGCGGTCCGGGGATCGCGCTGCCCCTGGGTGTCCCGCTGCGCCTGGGTACCCCCCTGCGCCTGGGACTCGCGCAGCCGCTCCGCGCAGTAGCCGAGGGCGAGCTTGGGGACGTATTCGCCGGGCAGGGCCCGGTACACCGCCTCGAAGCAGCTGCCGGCGTGGCTCACCTCGTCCTTGCTCAGGTGCAGGACGCCGCGGTGCCAGGCGATCCGCCAGTCGTACTTGGCGTCCTGCGCGCCGAGTTGGGCCTCGGCCTCGTGCAGCCAGCTCTCTGCGTCGCTCTGACTGCCGCTCCTCAGATAGGCGCGGCACAGCCACAGCGCGGTCTCGGGGGTGCCCAGCCGTGACTCGCGGCGCCACTGTTCGGCGACGCGGTCCGGGGCGTCCGGCGGGAAGGTGTCGAGCAGGAGGGCGGCGCCGTCGGCGGGGTCCGGGACGGGCTGGGGCAGGGCGGCGGCCACCTCGTGGGCGGGCGGCGGGCTGATGTCCAGTTCGCCGGGGCGGGCCTCGGGGCGGGCCGTCCAGTGGGCCAGGGAGGGGATCGCGCCGAGCCCGGCATCGAGGGAGGCGTCAGTGGGGCGGAACCGGGTGGAGCTCTCGGGGAGCTGTTCGCCGAACCGCAGCGAGCGGAACTCCCGCAGCACTTCCCACAGTTGGCGGGACATCTCGGCCGCCGAGCGGAACCGGGCACGGGGTTCGGCGTGCGTCGCCCGGTCGATCAGGCGCCGGAAGGAGTCGGGGGCGAGGCCGCGGGCCGGTTCCGCGCTGCGGGCCAGGGCCTGCAGCGTCATGCCGACGGTGTAGAGGTCGCTGTCGACGTGCCAGCCGCGCTTCTCGATCTCCTGCTGCGGCGGGGCGAAGGTGCTCGTGTACACATAGGCGGAGGTGCGGTCGCCGATCGCGCGCACCGCGCCGAGGTCGATGACCTTGATGCCACGCCCGAAGTGGATGACGTTGGCGGGCTTCATGTCGCAGTAGAGCAGCCCGCGTTCGTGCATGTACTGGAGCGCGCCGAGGATCTTGCAGCCGTAGGTGAGCACATGGTCGAGGCGGGGGCGGCCCTTGAAGAGCCGTTCCGCGTCCTCGTCGTCGAAGAGGTGCTGCAGGGAGCGGCCGCCGATGTAGTCCATGACCAGATAGCCGGTGGGCGACTGGCCGGGCACCTCGTGTTCGGCGTAGGTGATGATGCGGACGATGTCGGGGTGGTGCAGAGCGGTGAGCGAACGGCGCTCCTCGACGGCGTTGCGGCGGGCGAGCGCGTCATGGACGTTGATCAGTCCCTTGAGCACCACGCGGTGCCCTTCGGCGCGGGTGTCCTCGGCGAGGTAGATCCAGCCGAGGCCGCCGCGGGCGAGACAGCCGAGGATCCGGTAGTGGCCGGCGACGATCTGGCCGGGGTGGAGCTGGGGCAGGAAGGAGTAGGGCGTGCCGCAGCGCGGGCAGCGGCCGGAGGACCGGGCGGGCTGTCCGCCGTAGCCGACGCCGATCATCATCGTGCACCCGTCGGCGCCGCAGCGGCGTCCGCCGGTGGGAGGTCTGGGCTCCTCGACGACGGGGTGCGCGGGGACGGGTACGTCGGGCAGGACGACGAGTCCGTGCTGGTCGAGGTCGCCGACCCCGGCGACGGCATGGACCGGGGCGTGGCCGGGCGGCTCGGGGCCCGCCTGCCCCGGCTCACCGGCATCGCTCGGCACCGGCTGCGGCGGCAACTCACCGATGAGCCCCGGCCTGCGCCCGCACGTGTCGCAGAAACCGGTGACCATGAGACGGCCCGCGCAACCCGCGTGGGTGCATGACGTCACGCTGCGCCCTCCCTGCCGAAGTCGTCGGTGCAGTACGCCTGCGGATGCCCGGAGCAGTACGGCGCGGGGACCAGTCCGCGCCGGTCGAGGCCGCCGACCCCGGCGACGGCATGGACCGGCGCATGGCCGAGCGGCTCGGGGCCCGACCGCCCCGGCCTGCGCCCGCACGTGTCGCAGAAACCGGTGACCATGAGACGGCCCGCGCAACCGGCGTGGGTGCATGACGTCACGTTGTGCCCTCCTCGTACGCCTGCGGGTGCCCGGAGCAGTACGCGACGAACCGCCCGGCCGCCTGCTCCGCCGCGTCGACGTCGCACGGGGCCTCGCGCAGCAGTGCCGAGGCGGTGTCATACAGCTCGTACGCCATGAGGTTGCGCTCGGCCTGCGCGGGGTCGGCCCTGCCCTTGGACAGCTCCCACACCGAGGCGACCCGGCCACGCAGTTCGTCGCGGCGCGCGATGCGGGCGTCGAGCAGTGCGGCCGCCCGCTCCAGCCGCCGGGTCCGGCGCGCGGCCGCGGCCTCGTAGACGAAGAGGTCGTCGGCCCGCGAAGGTTCCGTCTCGCGGTCGGCGGCCTCGGCCAGTTGCCCGCGCAGCAGGCGGGTGAGCGGGATGCCGCGCCGGGCCCGGTCGATCAGGCGCGCGGTGTCGGGA
The DNA here is from genome assembly GCF_040654755.1 of Streptomyces sp. NPDC050625. Taxonomy (NCBI): domain Bacteria; kingdom Bacillati; phylum Actinomycetota; class Actinomycetes; order Kitasatosporales; family Streptomycetaceae; genus Streptomyces; species Streptomyces sp. NPDC050625. The sequence continues at coordinate 252,595 of NZ_JBFAIQ010000002.1, read as the reverse complement.
TCCCCGCCGGGCAGTACCCGGCCGAGGCGCTCGTCGAGGGCCGGTCCGAGCCGGTCCACGATCCGGTCGAGGTCCGCGCGCAGCCGGGCCCAGCGTTCGGCCAGCGGCCGGTGTACGAGCGTGTCCGCGGCCTGCGTGGCGCGGTCGTTCGGGGCGCGGAACACCAGGAGCAGTCTCGCTCCCTGTTCGGCGAGCCGCTCCAGCATCCCGAGCAGCGGGTCGGGTTCGGCCGCCTCGTCGACGCCGACGAGGACGGCGGCGAGCGTGATGCCCATCGCCACGATCTGCTCGGGCAGCGGGACGGCGGTGTCCCTGGGGGTGCCGAGCCGCTCCGCTATCCGGTCCATGACCTGAGCGACCGTCAGTCCCTTGACCACGAGGGCGAGGTCGTGCCCGCCGGGCGGCGGGACGGTCTCACGCGGATCGTCGGCGAAACGGCTGGTGTTGTCACGGGTGCGCAGTTCGCGGTCGGCCAGGGTGACCGCGCGTCTCAGGGTCCAGGCGCGGCGGCCGCGCACCGGGACGACGGTGACGAGCACCGGCCAGCCCTCACCGCGGAACCAGGTGGCCAGTTCGGTGGCGAAGGGCACGTCCAGTTCGCCGGTGCTCTCCTTGGGGTGCAGCCTCGGGTCGACGGCGGACGGGCCGACCGTCCAGGCGGCGACCTGCGGAAGATGGCGCAGGATGGTCTCGGTGGGGCTCATGTTGGTGAACGCGGATCCCTGTCCCACGTCGACGCTGAGCACGATGCCGATGAGCTCGCCGGTCGCGTAGTCGACCACTCCCCCGCCGCTGAACCCGGGTCCCGCCAGTTCGCCCGGGGTCTCGGGGCGAAGCTGCACCTGACTGTCCCGGCCGCGCCCGCCGACCAGGGTGGCGCTGTGCCATCTGCCCCCGTCGTCGCCCTCCGGGAAGCCGTACATGCCCACGCCCTCGCGCGAGGCCGCGAGCCGGCACAGCCGGGTGGTCTGCCGGGTGGGGCGTGGTTCGGCCAGCCGCAGCAGGGCCAGGTCTCCGGTGCGGTCGCCGAAGGAGTCCTCCTGCTGCGGCACGTACTCGTCAGGGCTGACCGTGGCGGCGACCGCCGGTACGCCCGGCACGCCGACGAAGTGGACGACGTACCGTTCGCCCGGGCTGACCACATGGGCTCCGGTGAGCACCCGGTCGGGCCCGAGCAGCACGCCGGCACCCACGACCGGCCCTCCGGCCTGCTGAATCCGTGCGACCCAACGCGGAGTCTCCATCCGCGACTTGACGGCTCGTTCCCCCGTGCGCGTCATATCTTCCGAGGTTACTCCCCGTACCCGTCCGGTACCACTGGGATGCGCTGGGACTTGACAGACGGGGGTTGTCCGGGGCAACGGGCGGTGCTGGGCACGGCTACGCAGGGGCCGTGGCCGCGCGCCAGCCGGTCCAGTGCAGGACGGTCACGGCGATCACCGGGCCGGTCGGCGGGTGGTCGCGGTACTGGGGGTATTTGTCGCGGAGCAGCGCGAGGGCGGCGGTGTACGCGGCCCGGTCGGGTGCGTCGCTCATATCCGGTGCGTCGCGTATATCCGGTGCGCCGGGCGCGTCGGGCGCGATGACGCGGGCCTCGCCGTCGGCGCGGACCCACCACAGGCGGTCCCAGTCCTCGTCGTACAGGTCCGCCAGCAGAGACACGGACGGATGGCCGGCGATGTTGCGCAGCCGCTTCAGCCGGGTCGTGGTCTTCGGCTTGTGGTCGATGGCGGTCACGATCCCGTCGGTGCCGTGCGCGGCGAAGACGACCGGCACCAGATGGGGGCGCCCGTCCGCGTCCACGGTCGCCAGCCGCGCCACCCGGGCCGCGGTGAACCTCCGCCGCGCCTCGTCCGCCGTCATGTCCGGCACCGTCCCACCTCCGCCGCCGACGCGGCCGTCAGTACCCGTCCAGCGCGTCGAGCACGTCGTCGTCCGTCAGTTGTCCGAAGTCGTCGTACCACTGGCCGACGGCCGAGAAGCCGTAGGGCTGGTGCAGACAGACCACGTCGTCCGCCTCTTCGCCCAGCAGGGCGAGCGAGTCCGGCGCGCCGACGGGGACGGCCAGGACGACCCGTGCGGGGCCCCTGCGCCGTACGTGGCGCAGCGCGGCGCGCGCGGTCGAGCCGGTGGCCAGTCCGTCGTCGACGACGATCACCGTGTGTCCCCGCAGGTCCGGCGGCGGGCGCCCCTTGCGGTAGCGCCGCTCACGGCGGTGCAGTTCCTGCCGCTCCCGCTCGACCGTCGGGGCGAGGGACTCCTCGGTCAGGCCCAGGCCGTCCAGGGTGTCCGCGTCGTAGAGCGGGGGGTCGTCGCCGGCGATCGCGCCGACGCCGAACTCCGCGTGGTGCGGGGCGCCGATCTTGCGTACGAGGAGCACGTCGAGCGGTGCTTCGAGCACCCGGGCGACCTCCGCGGCGACCGCGACGCCGCCTCTGGGGAGGGCCAGCACGACGGGTTCCGGCAGGGCGCCCTCGTCCCGCAGGTCTCGGAGCCGTTCGGCGAGTTCGCGTCCGGCCTGCTTTCGGTCCTGGAAGCGCATGGGTCGTCCTCTCGCTGGAGGTCGGTCCTCGTCTTCCATGGTGATACGGGCAACCGCACAGATCTATGCACACCGTCTATACCCGCTATGTATAGTCCGGCATGCCTCGGAGAAGCAGATACGTGAGGAGCTGGAGCGGCCCGACGACGCGATAGAGCGCCTCACCGGGCACCGGCCGACGCTGATCACCAAGCGGGTCCTCGCGCAGGCGTCCCTCTGCACGACATCTACCAGGGGACCGTGCCCGCCGTACCCGGCATCATCGACGCCCTGAAGGAGCGCGGGTACGTGTTCGTCACCGTGCCACAGCTGCTCGCGCCCGGGAAGGCCGAGCCGGGGAAGGTGTACCGGCCGTAGGCCGCGCGCCTCACCAGGTCAGATGGAGCTCGCACGGAGAGCGGTGGATCAGCGTGGGCCGCATGGTGACGGGGTGCCCGTCGGCCCGCCGCAGTCCGGGCAGTCGGCACGTCAACTCCTCCAGGGTGATGCGCAGTTGCTCGCGGGCCAGCTGTGCGCCGGGGCAGGCGTGCGCGCCGAAGCCGAAGGCGAGATGGCGGCCGGGGGTGCGGGTGATGTCGAAGTCGTCGGGGCGGGAATGGCACGAGCCGTCCCGGTTGGCCGCGCCGAACGCGACGAACACCCCTGCCCCGGCCGGGAGTTCGGTGCCCGCGAGGGTGACCGGGCGGGTGGTGATCCGGCGGAAGCCCTGGAGCGGGCCGTCGTGGCGCAGCGCCTCCTCGACCGCCGCCGGAATCCCTTCGGGCTGCGCACACAGCAGCTCCCACTGGGACCGGTGCCGCATCAGGTGCAGGACGGTGGTGCCGATCAGCGCGGTCGTGGTGAGGTGCCCGGCGATCAGCAGGTTCTGCAGATGGGCGACGGTCTCGTGCCGCTGGTCCAGGGTGAGTTCGTGCTGACCGGGGCCGGCCACCGAGGCGACGATCTCCGTGCAGAGGTCCTCGCGCGGCCGCGCGTACCGGTCGCGGGCACAGCGGTCGAGGACGTGCTGCATCGCCACCACGTCCTGGGCGGCGGCCAGTTGCTCCGCCTCCTCAAGGGGCCGGAACAGCAGTTCCTCGGCGCGGTGTCCGCCGTGCACGACCACGGGTACGTCGGCGGGGTCGAGGCCGACGATCCGCCCGATGACCTCACCGGGCAGCCGCCTGGCATAGCCGGACATCAGCTCCACGTGCCCGTCCTTGACGAAGTCGTCGACGAGGGCGGCGGCACGCTCGGCGGCGTACGGCACCTGCGCGGCGACCCGGGCCGGTGAGAGCGCGCGGACGAGCGGTGCCCGTAACCGCTGGTGGCGCTCGCCGTCCGAGGTGACCACCACCGGCCGCCCGCCGAACCCACCGCCGAGGGCGACGAGCGCGGCGGGCGAGGGGAGCACGTCCGGCCTGAGCGCGTTCGCCGACGAGAAGTCCTCGGTACGACGCAGCACTTCGCGTACGTCGGCGTCCCTGGCCACCAGCCACGCGTCGAGCTCGGCGACACGGGTGAGTCCCTCGGCCGTCCGGGCCCTCGCGTAGTACGGATAGGGGTCGCGCATCAACTCGTCGAGCCTGCGGTGCTGTTCGCGGTCCACGACGCCCTCCCGAACGCTGGTACGGGGACGCGCCTCATGGTGCCGCACGGCTGTACGGCGCGACAGGGGACGTACGGCGGCCGGCCGGTGGCCTCGCCCGAGCAATGCGGTGTCCCGCCGCTCCGACCAGCGTACGCCCGCTTACGAAGCCCTCGTTGGCGCAACTGCCCGAGGTGACTCGGGTCCCCTTTCGGACAACCGCTTCCCTAAGATCGTTGCGTGGTCACCTTCCAGCTCGAACGCACGGCACCGCTGCCGATCGACGAGGCGTGGCGCCGGCTCACGGAGTGGCCCCGGCACGCCGATGTGGTCCCGCTGACGCGGATCACCGTGGTCACCGATCCGCCGACCCGGGAGGGCACGCGCTTCGTGGCCCGTACCGGAATCGGTCCGCTCTCCTTGGCCGACCCGATGGAGGTCACCGCCTGGCACCCGCCGCACGACGGCGAGCCGGGCCTGTGCCGACTGGTCAAGCACGGACGGGTGGTGCTCGGCTGGGCCGAGTTGGAGGTACATCCGGGACCGGGCGGCCGTACCCGCGTGGTGTGGCGGGAGGAACTACGCCTCCGCGGCCTCCCGCACCTCTTCGACCCCCTCCTGGACCGCACGGCCCGGGCCATGTTCGGCAGGGCGCTGAACAGGCTGCTCAGGAAGGCGTGAACGGCCTGCCGGCGAGGGACCCACCCAACGGGTCGGCCGGAACGGCCACGTGGCCGTGCTCGCCGGTCTCGGCCACGGCCCCTCAGGCCACCGATCCGATCCGGCCCGCCGGTACGGACGTCGTGTCGTGGTGGATCGGTGTGTGCGCGCCCGTGAGGGACGCGCCGGTGCCGCCGCGGCGGCCTGCGACGATTTCCGAGGCGATCGACAGGGCCGTCTCCTCGGGGGTGCGGGCTCCCAGGTCGAGGCCGATGGGGGACCTGAGTCGTGCCAACTCCAGTTCGGTGACGCCGACTTCGCGCAGGCGCTCATTGCGGTCCAGGTGGGTGCGGCGGGAGCCCATCGCGCCGACGTAGGCCACGGGCAGCCGCAGGGCGAGCCGCAGCAGCGGAACGTCGAACTTGGCGTCGTGGGTGAGCACGCACAGGACGGTACGGCCGTCGACGTCCGTGCGCTCCAGGTACGTGTGCGGCCACTCGACGACGATCTCGTCGGCGTCGGGGAAACGGGTCCGGGTGGCGAACACCGGCCGGGCATCGCACACCGTCACGTGGTAGCCCAGGAACTTGCCGATGCGGACCAGCGCCGAGGCGAAGTCGATCGCGCCGAAGACGATCATCCGGGGCGGCGGGACCGACGACTCGACCAGCACGGTGAGCGGGGCGCCGCAGCGGGAGCCCTGCTCGCCGATCTCCAGGGTGCCGGTGCGGCCCGCGTCCAGGAAGGCGCCGGCCTCGGCGGCGACGGTGCGGTCCAGTTCGGGATGGGCGCCGAAGCCGCCCTCGTACGAGCCGTCGGGGCGGACGAGCAGGGCCCGGCCCCGCAGCTCCGCCGGGCCCGACACGATCCGCGCGACCGCCGCGGCCTCCCCGCGCGCGGCGGCGGCCAGCGCGGCCGCGACCACCGGACGGGCGGGGTCGGCCGCCCGTAGCGGTGTGACGAGGATGTCGATGATGCCGCCGCAGGTGAGGCCGACGGCGAAGGCGTCCTCGTCGCTGTAGCCGAAGCGCTCCAGGACGGTTTCGCCGTCCCGCAGCGCCTGTTGGCACAGTTCGTAGACGGCTCCCTCCACACAGCCGCCGGAGACCGAGCCGATCGCCGTGCCGTCGGTGTCCACCGCGAGGGCGGCACCCGGCTGGCGCGGGGCGCTGCCGCCGACCGCCACCACGGTGGCCACGGCGAAGTCGCGTCCCCGCTCGGCCCACCGGTCGAGCTCCTCGGCGATGTCCAGCATCTCTCGGTCTCCTGACGACGGTTGTGTGGAGGGTCTTTCGGGAGCGGCTAGTGCACGCCGAGCCAGCTCTCAATGGGATTGAGGGCGAAATAGACCAGGAAGATCCCTGTCAGGCCCCACATGAACGCCCCGATCTCCCGGGCCTTGCCCTGAGCGGTCTTGATGGCGACGTAGGAGATGACGCCGGCGGCCACGCCCGCGGTGATGGAGTATGTGAACGGCATCACGACGACCGTCAGGAACACCGGGATCGCGATGGCCCGGTCGCCCCAGTCCACATGCCGCGCGTTCATCAGCATCATCGCGCCGATGACGACCAGGGCGGCGGAGGCGACCTCCTGCGGGACGATCGCGGTGAGCGGGGTGAAGAAGAGGCAGGCCGCGAAGAACAGTCCGGTGACGACCGAGGCGAGGCCCGTGCGGGCGCCCTCGCCCACGCCGGTGGCCGACTCGATGAACACGGTCTGGCCGGAGCCGCCCGCGACACCGCCGATCGCACCGCCCGCGCCGTCGATGAACAGCGCCTTGGACAGGCCCGGCATCCGGCCCTTGTCGTCGGCCAGTCCGGCCTCGGTGCCGACGCCGATGATGGTGGCCATCGCGTCGAAGAAACCGGCGAGCACGAGCGTGAAGACGATCATCCCCACGGTCATCGCGCCGACCTTGCCCCAGCCGCCGAACTCGACGTGCCCGAAGAGCGAGAAGTCCGGCATCGAGACCGCGCTGCCGTGCAGTTCGGGGGCACCGGCGGCCCACTGCTCGGGGTCGATGACTCCGGCCGCGTTGAGGATCGCGGCGACGATCGTGCCGCCGACGATGCCGATGAGGATGGCGCCGGGGATGCCCCGGGCCTGGAGCATGAAGATCAGGAGCAGGGTGCCCGCGAAGAGGAGGACGGGCCAGCCGGCCAGTTCACCGGCGGGGCCGAGGGTGACGGGGGTCGCCTTGCCCTGGTGCACGAAGCCGGACTTGTAGAAGCCGATGAGGGCGATGAACAGACCGATGCCCATGGTGATGCCGTGCTTGAGCGCGAGCGGAATCGCGTTCATGATCATCTCGCGCAGGCCGGTGACGACGAGCAGCATGATGACCACGCCGTACATCACGCACATGCCCATGGCCTGCGGCCAGGTCATCTGCGGGGCGACCTGTGAGGAAAGGACACCGGAGACGGAGAGGCCGGCGGCGAGGGCGAGCGGCACCTTGCCGGCGAATCCCATCAGCAGTGTGGTGAAGGCCGCCGCGAACGCGGTCGCGGTGATGAGGGCCTTCTGGCCGAGCGTGTCCCCCGCCGCGTCCTTGCCGGACAGGATCAGGGGGTTGAGCAGGAGGATGTACGCCATCGCCATGAAGGTGGTGACGCCGCCGCGCACTTCGCGTGCGACGGATGATCCTCTCGCGGATATGTGGAAGTACCGGTCGAGCCACGACCTGCCGGCCGGGTTGCGGGTTCCCGCACCCGCGTCCTCGGCGGTGGTCGTCGGCTCCAGAGACTGCTGGGTCATGTGGGCCTACTCCCAAGGTTCATAGGGGCACCCGCGGCAACCGCCTGGGCGGCTGCGGGATTTGGGATGGTGCTTCGGCCGCACGACCCGGGGGACGGCCCGAGACGAACGATCTGAATACTCCGGGCGGCGCGGAGTGCGTGACGTTCCGTGCACCGCCCGGAGGGTCTGTCATGCCGTTCCGGTGAGGTGTTCCGGCCGGACCGGCGTCCTGTTCAGCTCCAGGCCCGTCGCGTTGCGGATGGCCGCGAGGACGGCGGGAGTCGAGGACAGGGTGGGGGCCTCGCCGATGCCACGGAGCCCGTACGGGGCGTGGTCGTCGGCGAGTTCGAGCACATCGACGGGGATGGTCGGCGTGTCGAGAATCGTGGGGATGAGGTAGTCCGTGAAGGAGGGGTTCCTGACCTTCGCCGTCTTCGGGTCGACGATGATCTCCTCCATCACCGCCACGCCCAGGCCCTGGGTGGTGCCGCCCTGGATCTGGCCGATGACGGAGAGCGGGTTGAGCGCCTTGCCGACGTCCTGGGCGCAGGCCAGCTCGATCACCTTGACCAGGCCCAGTTCGGTGTCGACCTCGACGACGGCCCGGTGCGCGGCGAAGCTGTACTGGACATGGCCGTTGCCCTGGCCGGTGCGCAGGTCGAAGGGCTCGGTCGCGCGGTGCCGCCACTCGGCCTCGATCTCGACGGCCTCGTCTTCCAGCACGTCCACCAGGTCGGCGAGGACCTCGCCGGCGTCGGTGACGACCTTGCCGCCTTCGAGCAGCAGCTCCGCCGTCGCCCAAGCGGGGTGGTACGTACCGAACTTGCGGCGCCCGATCTCCAGCACCCGCTCGCGCACCAGCTCGCAGGAGTTCTTCACGGCGCCGCCGGTGACGTACGTCTGCCGGGAGGCCGAGGTCGAACCCGCCGAACCCACCTGGGTGTCGGCCGGGTGGATGGTCACCCGGGCGACGCCCAGCTCGGTTCGGGCGATCTGCGCGTGGACGGTGACACCGCCCTGGCCGACCTCCGCCATGGCCGTGTGCACGGTGGCCACGGGCTCGCCCGCGATGACCTCCATGCGGACCTTGGCGGTGGAGTAGTCGTCGAACCCCTCGGAGAAGCCGACGTTCTTGATGCCGACCGCGTAGCCGATGCCGCGTACGACGCCTTCGCCGTGCGTGGTGTTGGACAGTCCGCCGGGCAGCTGCCGTACGTCGGCGCCCTCGCTGCTCTCCCACTGGCGCTCCGGCGGCAGCGGCATCGCCTTGACGCGGCGCAGGAGTTCGGCGACCGGGGCCGGGGAGTCGACGGGCTGGCCCGTCGGCATGATGGTCCCCTGCTCCATCGCGTTCAGCTGCCGCAGCTCCACCGGGTCCATGCCGAGCTTCTTCGCAAGCTTGTCCATCTGCGCCTCGTAGGCGAAGCACGCCTGGACCGCGCCGAAGCCGCGCATGGCGCCGCACGGCGGGTTGTTGGTGTAGAGGGCGATCGCCTCGATCTCGACGTCGTCGACGACGTACGGCCCGATGCCGAGGGAGGCGGCGTTGCCGACGACGGCCGGGGAGGCGGAGGCGTACGCGCCGCCGTCCAGGACGATGCGGCACTTCACATGCGTCAGCTTGCCGTCCCGCGTGGCCCCGTGCTCGTAGTACAGCTTGGCCGGGTGGCGGTGGACGTGTCCGAAGAAGGACTCGAACCGGTTGTAGACGATCTTGACCGGCTTGCCGGTGCGCAGGGCCAGCAGGCAGGCGTGGATCTGCATCGACAGGTCCTCGCGGCCGCCGAACGCGCCGCCGACGCCCGCCAGCGTCATACGCACCTTGTCCTCGGGCAGGCCGAGCACGGGCGCGATCTGGCGCAGGTCGGAGTGCAGCCACTGGGTGGCGATGTAGAGGTGGACGCCGCCGTCCTCCTCCGGCACGGCGAGCCCCGACTCGGGGCCGAGGAAGGCCTGGTCCTGCATGCCGAAGGTGTACTCGCCCTCGACGATCACGTCCGCCCGCTCGCGGGCCGCCGTCACGTCGCCGCGGACGATCGGCTGGCGGTGGACGATGTTCGGATGCGGGACGTGCCCGGCGTGGTGGTCGTCGCGGCCCTCGTGGACGAGGATCGCGTCCGGCGCGGTCGCCGAGGCCTCGTCGGTGATGACCGGCAGGTCGCGGTACTCCACCTTGATCTTGGCGGCGGCGCGGCGCGCGGTCTCGGGATGGTCGGCGGCGACGATCGCGACCGGCTCGCCGTGGTGGCGTACCTTGCCGTGGGCCAGGACGGGGGTGTCCTGGATCTCCAGGCCGTAGTTCTTCACGTCGGTCGGCAGGTCGTCGTACGTCATGACGGCGTAGACGCCGGGGGTCGCGAGGGCCTCGCCCGTGTCGATCGAGACGATCTCGGCGTGGGCGACCGTGGAGCGCAGGATCTGGCCCCAGAGCATGTCCTCGTGCCACATGTCGGACGAGTACGCGAACTCGCCGGTGACCTTGAGGGTGCCGTCCGGGCGGAGCGTGGACTCGCCGATGCCGCCCTTGGTGTGGGAGCCCTGGGTGATTTTGGTGGGAGTGCCGATGGGGGCACCACCCTGCTCGAACGCAGTTGAGAGCTTGGGGGAAGGCATGCTCAGACAGCCTCTCCCTGCCGGGCGGCCGCCAGGCGGACCGCGTCCATGATCTTCTCGTAGCCCGTGCAGCGGCACAGGTTGCCCGACAGGGCCTCGCGGATGTCCGCGTCGGTCGGGTTGGGGTTGTTCTCCAGCATCTCGTCGGCGGCGACGAGCAGACCCGGGGTGCAGAAGCCGCACTGGACGGCTCCGGCGTCGATGAACGCCTGCTGGATCGGGGAGAGTTCGGTGCCCTCGCCGGTCTGGGAGTCGGAGGGCTCGGCTTCCCACAGCTGGGCGTCCTGCAGCGACGTACCGCAGGCGCCCGTCCCGCAGGAGCGCTGCTTGGCGTAGTCCGCGAGCCCCTCGACGGTGACGACCTCGCGGCCCTCGACTTGGCCGGCGGCGACGAGGCAGGAACACACCGGCACGCCGTCCAGGCGGACCGTGCAGGAGCCGCACTCACCCTGCTCGCAGGCGTTCTTGGAGCCGGGGAGCCCGAGGCGCTCGCGCAGGACGTAGAGCAGGGACTCGCCCTCCCAGACGTCGTCGGCTTCCTGCGGGCGTCCGTTGACAGTGAAGTTGACGCGCATTACGCGGCTCCCTCCGTGATGCGGCGGGCGCCGCGGTACGACTCCCAGGTCCAGGTGAGCGTCCTGCGGGCCATGACGCCGACCGCGTGGCGGCGGTAGCTCGCGGTGCCCCGGACGTCGTCGATCGGGTTGCAGGCGGCGGAGCACAGGTCCGCGAACTGCTTGGCGACCGACGGGGTGATGATCTTTCCGTTGTCCCAGAAGCCGCCCTCTTCGAGTGCCGCGTTCAGGAAGTCCTCGGCGGTCTTCGCCCGGACCGGGGTGGGCGCGGCCGAACCGATGCCGGTGCGGACCGTGCGGGTCTCGGGGTGCAGGGCGAGACCGAAGGCGCACACGGCGATGACCATGGCGTTGCGGGTGCCGACCTTGGAGTACTGCTGCGGGCCGTCCGCCTTCTTGATGTGGACGGCGCGGATCAGCTCGTCGGGGGCGAGCGCGTTGCGCTTCACGCCGGTGTAGAAGTCGTCGATCGGGATCAGCCGCGTGCCGCGCACCGACTCGGCCTCGACCTCGGCGCCCGCCGCCAGCAGGGCAGGGTGGGCGTCGCCGGCCGGGGAGGCGGTGCCGAGGTTGCCGCCGACGCCGCCGCGGTTGCGGATCTGCGGGGAGGCGACCGTGTGCGAGGCGAGGGCCAGGCCCGGCAGTTCGGCGCGCAGGTTCTCCATGATCCGGGTGTACGGCACGGAGGCGCCCAGCCGCACGCTCGCCTCGCCCACCTCCCACTCGTAGAGGTCGCCGATGCGGTTGAGGTCGAGGAGGTACTCGGGCCGCCTGTGGTCGAAATTGATCTCGACCATCACATCGGTGCCACCCGCAATCGGCACAGCGGAGGGGTGCTCGGCCTTCGCGGCGAGCGCCTCCTCCCAGCTGGCGGGGCGAAGGAAGTCCATGACCGGCTCTCTTCTTCGTCTCGGGGTCGTACGGAATGAGCCAGATCGTGTGCGGCGGGCCCGGCTCGTTCATGTGCTGTTCACGCTGAGTGGGCTCAGTACACAGCGCTGTGGTCCGGGGGGTCAGTCACGGAAACCATGAAGGAGTTGGCTGGCCAGCACGGGCATCTTGTAGATTCGTATGAATGGAGGCCATCAGAAACCTCTTCGTTTTCCTCTGGAAACACCACCGGGCCCCCGCCCCACTGAACCCTTCAAGATTCATCGTAGTTTTCGAGACAAAGAACGGCGGCGACGAGAATGCGGCTGCGCGCACTGCTGGACACCGATGCGCTGGGCCTGCGGCTGCTCGGCGGCGAGGACGAGCTCGACCGCGCCGTGCGTGGGGTGATGACCACCGATCTGCGCGACCCCAGCCGGTATCTCTCGGGCGGGGAGCTGGTGCTGACGGGGCTGGCCTGGCGCCGGGACGCGGAGGACTCCGAGCCGTTCGTACGGATCCTGGTGCAGGCGGGGGTGGCCGCGCTGGCCGCCGGTGAGGCCGAGCTCGGGGATGTGCCGGACGACCTGGTGCTGGCCTGCGCGCGGCACCGGATGCCGTTGTTCGCCGTGCATGAGTCGGTTGCGTTCGCAACGATTACCGAGCATGTGGTCCGGCAGGTCTCGGGCGAGCGGGCCGGTGATCTGGCGGCCGTGGTCGACCGGCACCGCCGGATGATGACCTCGGGCCCGGCGGGCGGCGGCCCGGACGTGGTCCTGGACCTCCTCGGCTCCGACCTGGACCTGCGGGCCTGGGTGCTCTCCCCCACCGGGCGGCTGATCGCGGGCTCGAAGGTCGCGGGCCCGGCCCTGCCCCCGGAGACCTGCGCCAGGCTCGCCGCCGAGCATCTGTCCGCCGTGCGCACCGGCCGTCGCGGACCGCACCGGGTGCTGCTGGGCTCGGCGCCCGCGCCCGTGTCGACGTACTCGCTGTTCCCGATCCGCAGCAGCGGCCGCTCCCCGCAGGGGGCCCGGGACGTGCGCGAGACGGTGCTGTCGGACTGGCTGCTCGCCGTGGAGGCGGATGCCGGGGAGTGGCCCGAGGAGCGCCTGGACCTGCTCCAGGGCGTCACCCAGCTGATCGCGGTCGAGCGGGACCGGCGGGACGCGTCGCGCACGGTGCGGCGGCGGCTCGCGCAGGAGGTCCTCGAACTGGTGCAGACGGGCGCCGCGCCCGCCGAGATCGCCGCGCGTCTGCGGGTGGCCGCGCCGGTGCTGCTGCCCGGCCTCGGCACGGCCCCGCACTGGCAGGTGGTCGTGGCGCGGGTCGAGTGGGACGAGGCCGAGGTCGAAGGGGGCCCGGTCGCCCAGTCGCTGCTGGAGGAGATCCTGGTCGACCCCCTCGCCACCGGACCCGAGCCCTCCGACCGGATCGCCGTCGCCCACACCGGTGATGAGGCCGTCGCGCTGGTCCCGCTGCCGGCCGTCTCGTCCGAGCACGACGGCTCGGAGACCGGGATCCTCGCCGACGAACTCCTGGAGACCGTACGGGACCCGCTGTCAGCGGGCCTGGGCGAGGACGGGCGGGTCACGCTGGGCGTCAGCGCGGCCGTGCACTCGGCGGAGGGGCTGCGGGGCGCGCTGGAGGAGGCACGGCATGCGCGGCGGGTGGCCGCGGCGCGCCCCGGACACGTGTGCGCGGCGGGCCACCAGGAGCTGGCCTCGCACGTGCTGCTGCTGCCGTTCGTGCCGGACGACGTCCGCCGGGCCTTCACCGCCCGCCTCCTGGATCCGCTGCGCGACTACGACCGCCGCCACCGCGCCGAGCTGATCCCGACGCTGGAGGCGTTCCTGGACTGCGACGGCTCCTGGACCCGCTGCGCCACCCGCCTTCACCTGCACGTCAACACGCTGCGCTATCGCATGGGGAGGATCGAGCAGTTGACGGGACGGGACCTGTCCCGGCTGGAGGACAAGCTCGATTTCTTCCTGGCGTTGCGGATGAGCTGAGGTCGCCCGGGCGGGCGACGGCGATGCGCCAACTGGTGGCGTGATCCCACGACTTTGTGAAATTATTCACCCACCCTCTTGGCCAGGCCAGTCGATTGGTGCTGGAATGCGGCCACCACTCAACAGCTCGATGGCGCGCTCGGGGAGGGCAACGTGGCGCATACCGCCATGTCTGGTAACGGAACGACCGCTGGCGACGATCCTCTCCAGACCGCGGTATGGCGGCTGCGCTCGCGGGCCTGCTGGGCCGACGCGGCCGCGCTGCTCCCGCCGGACGGCGCGGCGGCCACGCTGCAACGGGCCGGGCTGCTGGTCGAGCGATGTCTCTACACCGAGCGGGGCTGGGCGGAGGCCGAGGACGCGCTGCGTACGGCCGAGGCGCAGGCCCGCAGCGACGAGGAGCGGGGCGCGGCTGCTTGTGAACGCGGGCAACTTGCGTACGCGGCCACGATCCACGGGGTGCGGGACCGGGCCGACGAGGCGCGGGCGGCGCTGGGGCGGGCGGCAGCGCTGCTGCCTCCGGGGGTGCCGGGCCGGGCCCTGCTGGACTTCCGGCGCGGTCTGCTCGCCGAGAACCTGGCCCGTTCCCCGCAGGCGGCGCTGGCCGCGTACCGGCGCGCCCACGCGGCCGCCGCCGCGCACTCCGACCCGCTGCTGCTGTCCTTCACCTGGCGCCACCTCGCCGGACTGGCACTGCGCGAGGGCGAGTTGGCGGAGGCGAGGCACGGCTTCGCCGAATCCCTGCGCATCCGGGAGGAGTTGGGCTATCTGGTGGGTACGGCACCGGCCCTGGCCTCGCTGGCCGACGCGGAGTCGGAGCCGGAGGCGTCCCGGCTGCGGGAGGAGGCCCGCCGGCTGTTCCGCCTGCTCGGCGGCGTACCGACCTGGCTGGCCCGCCAGCTGGCCCCGCCGGCTCCGGGGGCGGCCACGGCCTGAGCGCGGACCCAGAGGGAACTGAGAGGTTCCTGTGCCAGGCTGGCGCGCCCGACCCCCTCACAGGAGTACCCCGATGAGCCTCGTCAATGGCCTGCCCGCACATGTCCTGCTCGTCCATTTCGTCGTCGTGCTCGTTCCGCTGACCGCGCTGGCCCTGGTGGTCTGCGCCGTGTGGCCGAAGGCCGCGCGGCGACTGGGCCCGCTGCTGCCCCTGCTCGCCTTCGTCGCGCTGGTGAGCGTGCCGCTGACCACTCAGGCCGGAGAGTGGCTGGAGGGGCACGTCGACGGCAACGCCCTGGTCCGCCGGCACGCCGAGCTGGGCGACGGGCTGCTGCCCTGGGCCGCGGGTCTGTTCGTCCTGGCGGCGGCGGTCTGGTGGGCGGGCCGCCGCCAGTCCACGCCGGACGCCGCGCAGCCCGGATCCCCCACGACGGCACGCCGCTACGCCCTCCCCCTGCGGATCACGTTCGCCGTACTGTCCCTGGCCGTGGCCTCGGGCGCGGTCCTGGACGTGTACCGCATCGGCGACTCCGGCGCGAAGGCCGCCTGGCACGACGGCTTCTCGAAGACGGCAAGCAACACGGGATCCGAGGACGACGGCTCCTGACCCCTTCGGGGCCCGCGCGCCGCGCGGGCTCCGACAGCGCACCCACCCCGCGGACCGGACGGCCCGACACCCCGCACCGGTACGCCCTGCCCCACATCACCAGCCCCGACACAAAGCCCGCCGCAGATCCAAAGGCAAGGCCCCTGAGCACACCGCTCAGCCCGCGCCAAACGCAGGCCAGGCCGCATCGGCGACTCCGGCACGACGGCCCCTCGAAGACCACAAGCGCTACAGGGCCGAAGGCAAGGTCCCTGACCCCCTCCGGGCCCCCGGTACAGCCGCGTCAGGCCCGCAGGTGTCCAGGCGGCGCAGTGTGGCGCTCAGGCCAAGCGGAGGCCGACCGGCCAGGACGGCCCCTCGAAGACCACAAGCACCACGGGACCGAAGGCGAGGTTTCTGACCCCCTCCGGGCCCCCTCTACAGGCCCCCTCCACAGGCCCCCGCCCCGCGCACCGCCCGCCGGGGCCGCGCGGACCCCAGCAGACTCCTCCGGCCGCGCCGAAGAACGGGCCAGGCCGGATCGGCCGGCACCGCGCGCCGGTACGCCAGCCCCCGCATCGGCGACTCCGGCACGACGGCCCCTCGAAGACCACAAGCGCTACAGGGCCGAAGGCAAGGTCCCTGACGCCCTCCGGGGCCCCGGTACAGCCGCGTCGGGACCGCAGACGTCCGCGTAGCGCAGTGCCGCGGGGCGTTCAGGTCGCGCCTGCGAAGTGTTCGCCCACCAGGGCGCGTACTACGTCCAGGTCCCGGGCGATCAGGGCCTCCAGCAGTGCCGTGTGTTCCGCCGCGTCGGCGATCAGGTCGGCGTGGCCCGGGCGCGGGGGGCCACCGACCAGGGGCCACTGGGAGCGGCGGTGCAGGTCCTCGGCGATCCGGACGAGCTGTTCGTTGCCGGAGAGGGCCAGGAGCGCGCTGTGGAAGGTGCGGTCGGACTCGGCGTACGTGGCGCGGCAGCCGGAGGTCGCGGCGCGCGTGGTGTCCTCGGCGAGGGGCCGTAGCTCGGCCCAGCGTGCGGCGGGCACCGTACGGGCGAGCCGCAGCATCACCGGCACCTCGATCAGCGCGCGGATCTCGACCAGCTCGGCCAGCTCCCGGGTGCCCCGCTCGACGACCCGGAACCCACGGTTCGGCACGACCTCGACCGCGCCCTCCAGCGCGAGCTGCTGCATGGCTTCCCGCACGGGCGTCGCGGAGACCCCGAACCGGTCACCGAGCGCGGGCGCCGAGTACACCTCGCCCGGCTTCAGCTCCCCCGTCACGAGCGCGGAGCGCAGCGCGTCGAGGATCTGGCCGCGCACGGACGAGCGCTGCACGACCACGCGCGGCTGCGGAATCGGCCGCTCACTGTGCGTGTGCTCGCCGCGGGCCCCCGGCGTCGAGGTGTCGCGCTCGCGTGCCACGTCCGCGGCGCGCGGCTGCGCGGGCACCCGCGCCGCGTCCGCCGGACGATCAGGAATCCCCGTTACGGCGGAGCCGTGTGCGCCCTGCTTCACGGGGGTCCTCCTCCGGGTTGTCGGCACTTGGGCTATTAACGGCGGGTTGTTACTCACCCGTCAAGCACCTTAGGCGCACAACGCGTCAGTTCAAATTCCGAACGAAGTGAGTAAGGTAAGGCTTGGCTTGCTTCTTCATCCGTCTCGATCTCTGACCGGTGGTCACGGCACGGCTCGGCGTCCACTAGGATCAGCGGCAACCGGGACACCCCCACGGAGACAGGCAGTTCACAACTTCCTCACTTTTCCCAGGAACTTTCCGTGGCCCCACCCGTACGGGTAGTCTTATTCGAACTCAACTCCCGCCCCTCAAGCGGCAGTTCGAGCAGAACGCCGCCCTGGGCATCCCCTTGCACTTCGTTGGCGGCCTCTTGCCCCGAAACCCCCTGAGGGACGTTGGGATTGGGCCACTATGGCGGGCGATACGCCCTATCCCAATGCAAGGGACCCCAGATGAGAGACATATCGCTGAACTGGCTGCTTCCGGGCGGCGTACTGCTCCTGGGCATGCTGGCGGCGGTTGCGGTGCTTGCGCGCGGTAAGCGCTCCTCGGGGAAGGACGCGAACGCGGACGACTCGTGGGAGCGCAGCGAGGAGCGCCGTCGGCGCAAGGAGGCCATATACGGCACCGCCTCCTATGTCCTTCTGTTCTGCTGTGCGGCGGTTGCCGCTGCACTCTCCTTCCACGGCCTGGTCGGCTTCGGCCAGCAGAACCTCGGCCTCACCGACGGCTGGGAGTACCTGGTGCCGTTCGGCCTCGACGGCGCGGCCATGTTCTGCTCCGTCCTCGCGGTGCGCGAGGCCAGCCACGGTGACGCGGCCCTCGGCTCCCGGATCCTCGTATGGACGTTCGCGGGCGCCGCGGCCTGGTTCAACTGGGTGCACGCACCCCGGGGCATCGGCCACGACGGCGCCCCCCAGTTCTTCTCCGGCATGTCACTGTCGGCCGCCGTGCTCTTCGACCGCGCGCTGAAGCAGACCCGCCGGGCCGCGCTGCGTGAGCAGGGCCTGGTGCCCCGTCCGCTGCCGCAGATCCGTATCGTCCGCTGGCTGCGGGCCCCCCGCGAGACCTACAAGGCCTGGTCGCTGATGCTCCTGGAGGGCGTGCGCAGCCTGGACGAGGCGGTCGAGGAGGTGCGCGAGGACCAGCGTCAGAAGGAGCAGACGCGGCTGCGCCGCCGCGAGCAGCAGCGGGTCGAGCGTGCCCAGCTCAAGGCGATCAGCCGCGGGCACCGCGGTTTCGTCGGCCGCCACGCCGGCCGGCAGATGGAGGTGCACGAGGTGGAACGCGGCTCCTCCCAGGTCACCGCGGAGCCTGCCATATCCGCGCCGGAAGCGCTGCCCGTACGCTCTCGGCCCTCCCTTCAGCCGGTCCGCAAAGGGTCTGACCCGATCGCGGTCGACCTGACCGCGGAGGACGACACCATGGCGCTGCCGCGGCTCGACTCCCTGGAGCGCAAGCTCAAGGACCTTGAGCAGCAGTTCGGCTAGTGCCTGTCCGGCGGATCAGGCCGGCTCCAGGCAACGGTGCCTCATCAGCGCAGGTGAGCGGGGCATGGTGCGTCCAGCTGCAAGGCGGAGGAGGGCGTCGACGCGGAGCGTCGGCAACCGACGACAACGCCTGGGGGTCCCCCCCTGCTCGAAGAGCTTGGGGGAGGGCGTGCCATGCCCCGCGACTCCGGCATGATCCGCCGGACAGGCCCTACTCCGGCCGGGGCCGGACACCACTCGGGACGGGGGTGTGACCTTCAGGGTCACGCCCCCGTCCCGTTGCCGTGGCTCACGCGGCCTCCGCGCCGAGTTCGAACCACACCGACTTCCCCACCCCGTGCGCCCTTACGCCCCACGCGTCCGCGAGGGACTGCACCAGCACCAGCCCCCTGCCGTGCGTGCCCTCGTCGGCCTTCGGTGCGCACATCCTCGGCCTGCGGGCGACGAAGTCCCGCACCTCCACCCGCAGTCCACGCGGGCCGAGGACGGCTGTCAGGACGGCGTCGCGGTCGGTGTGGACGAGGGCGTTGGTGACAAGTTCGCTGGTGAGCAGTTCGGCGATCTCGGAGCGGCCCGGCTTTCCCCAGTGCCTCAGGAGCTCGCGCAGTGCCCTGCGTGCCTCGGGCACCTCCCGCAGGTCCGCGCGGCCCAGCCGGCGCCTGAGCTGCGGTGCGTGCGTCTGCTCCACGACGTTGATGTTGACGGTCTCTTCCCCCACTGCCTTCGCCGAGGAGGCCCCGATCGCCACGGGACCGCCCCCTCGTGCCTGCCTCTTCATGACCCCCGCCCGCACGCTGTTGCCGGTACCCCTCCTGATCGAACACCTTCACGGGGATCCATGCCCCGTGCGTCCGGGGGCAGTCATGTCGAAAAGTCAACAACCAGCTCTTCGGCCACGGTTGGAGGGGACTTCAGGGCAGGCTCCAGTGCCCCCGCGTCCAGGTTCCGGACCTGGGGTCCGCAGTACGCCGCCACGGGTGCCCCGTCAAGGGCCTAACGGTTCCGTTCTGCCGATCCGGCCGCCGCCATGGCGGAGACCGGGCACGCGATACGCCGCAGGGACGATTCTGCGGGGCCGGTGAAACTGGCCGGAATCAAACGGTCCCCACAGCCTGAGCATCCCGTCAGGGCCGGGGCACGTTCCGCAGGTTGGACCGGGCCATCTGCACCATGCGCCCCACCCCGCCGTCCAGCACCATCTTCGACGCGGACAGGGCGAACCCCTTGACCATCTCGGCCTTGATCTTGGGCGGGATGGACAGGGCGTTGGGGTCGGTGACGACGTCGACGAGGGCCGGCCCGGGGTGCTTGAGGGCGTCCCTCAGGGAACCGGCGAGCTGCTTGGGCTTCTCGACCCGGATCCCGAAGGCACCGCAGGCACGGGCCACGGCGGCGAAGTCCGGGTTGGTGGTGGCCGTCCCGTACGAGGGCAGCCCGGCGACCAGCATCTCCAACTCGACCATGCTCAGGGAGGAGTTGTTGAACAGTACGACCTTCACCGGCAGGTCGTACTGCACCAGGGTCAGGAAGTCGCCCATCAGCATGGAGAACCCGCCGTCCCCGGACATCGACACGACCTGCCGGCCCCGGTCGGTGAACTGCGCCCCGATCGCCATCGGCAGCGCGTTCGCCATCGAGCCGTGCGAGAACGAACCGATGACCCGGCGGCGGCCGTTGGGCGAGATGTAGCGGGCGGCCCAGACGTTGCACATCCCGGTGTCCACGGTGAACACCGCGTCCTCGGCCGCGAGTTCATCGAGTACGGAGGCCACGTACTCGGGATGGATCGGGACGTGCTTCTCCACCTTGCGGGTGTAGGCCTTGACCACGCCCTCCAGCGCGTCCGCGTGCTTCTTCAGCATCCGGTCGAGGAAGCGCCGGTCGTCCTTGGGCCGCACCCGCGGGGTGAGACAGCGCAGCGTCTCGCGCACATCGCCCCACACGGCGAGGTCGAGCCGGGAGCGGCGGCCGAGCACCTCGGGCCGCACGTCGACCTGGACGATGGCGACGTCGTCGGGCAGGAACGCGTTGTACGGGAAGTCGGTGCCGAGCAGGATCAGCAGATCGCACTCGTGGGTGGCCTCGTAGGCGGCGCCGTAGCCGAGCAGACCGCTCATGCCGACGTCGTACGGGTTGTCGTACTGGATCCACTCCTTGCCGCGCAGCGCGTGGCCCACCGGGGACTTGATCTTCCCCGCGAACTCCATCACCTCGGGGTGCGCGCCCGCCGTGCCGCTGCCGCAGAACAGGGTGACCCTCTCGGCCCTGTCGATCATCTCGACGAGCCGGTCGATCTCGGCGTCGCCCGGGCGCACCGAGGGCCGGGAGGTGACCAGGGCAGCCTCGGCTGTCTTGTCCGGGGCGGGTTCGTCGGCGATGTCGCCGGGCAGGGACACCACGCTCACGCCGCGCTGCCCGACCGCGTGCTGGATGGCGGACTGCAGCAGCCGGGGCATCTGTTTGGGGCTGGAGATCAGCTCGCAGTAGTGACTGCACTCGCCGAACAGCCGGTCGGGGTGGGTCTCCTGGAAGTAGCCGAGGCCGATCTCGCTGGACGGGATCTGCGAGGCGAGGGCGAGCACCGGGGCCATGGAGCGGTGGGCGTCGTACAGGCCGTTGATGAGGTGCAGATTGCCCGGGCCGCAGGAGCCGGCGCAGGCCGCCAGCTTCCCGGTGATCTGCGCTTCCGCGCCCGCCGCGAAGGCGGCCGTCTCCTCGTGCCGTACGTGGATCCAGTCGATGGCGGAGTTGCGGCGGACGGCGTCGACGACCGGGTTGAGGCTGTCGCCGACGACGCCGTACATGCGGCGTACGCCGGCGCGGACGAGGATGTCGACGAACTGCTCGGCGACGTTCTGCTTGGCCATGGCTCTCGCGTGCCCCTTCGTCTCCGGAGTGACCGTCAGGTGCCATCGGGTGCGATCGGGTGCCCTCCGGTGCCGTCCGGTCTCTGCGAGATCCATGAATTCACAGGGTGCGCGGTTACGCCTCCCAGACGGCGGCCACCGTACGGTCGTCGGCGTACCCCTTCACCCGCACCTGGGTGTCCGCGAGGAACGCGGCCAGACCGGGTGGGGTGCCACGGGACCAGCGCCGGGCCAGGTAGGCGCAGAGGGCGGGCTCGCCGCGCAGCGGGTCGGCGAGCCCTCCGCTGCACATCAGCAGGGCATCGCCCGGACGGGCGACGGAGGCACGGAAGCGGAAGGGTTCGCGGGGTGGTTCGGGGGCCGGCTCGTACGGACTCGGGGGCGTCGGGATGCCCAGGTCCATGGTGAGCCGGTCGCCCTGCGGGGTCTCGGACGGCAGCGAGCCGAAGCCGACCACCGCCTCACCGGTGGTGTCGTCGGCCGTGACCCGCGGCTCGATGTCCTGCCACTCCCCGCTCCGCAGCCGGAACAGCCCGCCTTCGCCGATCCCGAAGAACACGCGTGTACGGCACTCCGGGTGGGCGGGCAGCAGCAGACAGCGCAAGGTCGCCGAGTACTCCTCCGGGTCGATGCCCTGCTCGGCGGCGCTGGCGCGGAGCTTGCCGAGGCTGCGGTCGGTGAGCCGGTGCAGGCCGGACTTCAGGTCACCGCGCCGGGCGGCCCGGATGTCCTCGCCGAGCCGCTGCTGGCTGCGTCCGACGGCCCGCCCGATCAACTGACAGGCCTCGGCCGCCGCCCGGTGCGCCCCCGGCGTGGCCCGCGCGCCGGTCGCCAGGGCCACGAGGATCAGCGCCTGCTCCCCCGACCCGAACCGCGCGGTGAGCAACGAGTCGCGGCGCGGCTCCCCGCGGTACCGCGCGGAATCCCCCCGCACGGACACGGCCCGCAGCGTGCACGCCCCGTACCGGGCCCCGTCGAGCACCGTGTCCGCGACCAGGTCGTCCAGCTCGTCGGGGTCGGCGACGGGCAGCGCGGTGGGTTCGGCGTCATAGGTGGGCGGCCCGGATCCGACGTAGTCGACGGTGGCGGCGGGCGGCGGGACGACGGGCATATCGAGCTGAGTGGCAGCAGGGCCACCCTGCCGGACGTCAGGCGCGCTGTCCGGCAGGTCCCTGAAGCCCGGGGGCTTGGGGCCCGGTGGGAACGCCGCGGGGCCCTCGGGCGCCTCGGGCGGCGGCTCCCAGGGGGCGCGCTGCCGTGGAGGTCCCTCGTCCGGCGCGGTGGGCGCGCGTTGCGGCGGGACCGTGGACTCCACGCCGGGGGGCGCGTCAAAGGGGGCGTCCCCCTTCGCCGTACCCGATCGTGGGTCCACCGTGTCCGCCGCCGAGGCGAACCGGTCGTCCAGGGAGTCGGCCGTGGCCGTGGGCCCGGCGTCGTCGGTGGAGTCGTCGTACAGCTGCCCCCACCAGTCGTCCTCATGACGGGTGGGCCTACCCCCCTGCTGGCTCATGCCCCTAATTGTCCACCGCACGGGCCGTATGAAAACGGGGCATCCCGAAAAACCGGCGCACCTGCCGGCCGTACCCGCCGTACCGAGGGACGCGGCGAACTGCCGTACGAGGCAAGGCGATACGCACAACGCCGCCGGGCGGCCCCACCCCCCACGGGAGGACCGCCCGGCGACACCGTTGATCAACTGATCGGTGCCGCCACCTTGGCAGAGTGACCGCCGGTACGGCGATGATGTGCCGAGGCGGGATTGCGCCGTGGCCGGTTTCCGCCATGGCCGCCCGTGTCACGGCTTGTCTCAGGGGAGGGACGAGGGCTGATGCTCGCGGCGATAGGGCTGGACGAGACGCACGAGTCGGCGTACCGGGCACTCGTGTCCGTGGGCGCCGCCGACGTGGCCGATCTCGCCCGGCGCCTGACACTGGCCGAGCACGACACCGAGCGCGCCCTGCGCCGACTGGAGCGGCACGGCCTCGCGGCGCAGTCCTCGGCCCGCCCCGGCCGCTGGGTCGCCGCGCCCCCGGGCGTGGCGCTGGGCGCGCTGCTCATCCAGCAGCGGCACGAACTGGAGAAGGCCGAGCTGGCGGCGGCCCTGCTCGCCGAGGAGTACCGCGCGGCGGCCGCGGAGCCCGCGGTGCACGACCTGGTCGAGGTGGTGACCGGCGCGTCCGCGGTCACCCAGCGCTTCCTCCAGCTCCAGCTCGGCGCGAGCGTCGAGGTCTGCGCGCTGGTCACCGGCAACCCGGCCGTCGTCTCCGGCATGGACAACGACGCCGAGGAGCAGGCCGCCGGACGCGGGGTCCGCTACCGGGTGGTCGTCGAGCGGGCCGTGCTCGACCGGCCGGACGGCATCACCGAGCTGACCGCGGCGCTGGACCGTGGCGAGCGGGTACGGGTGGTGGACCGGGTGCCGACCAAGCTGGTGGTCGCCGACCGCACGCTGGCCATGGTGCCACTCACCTCGCACACCGGCGAACCGGCCGCGCTGGTCGTGCACGCCAGCGGCCTGCTGGAACTGCTCTCGGGGCTGTTCGAGTCGGTGTGGCGGGACGCGCTGCCGCTGCGGCTGGGTGCGCAGGGGGTCGTCGAGGAGCAGCCGGACGGTCCCGACGGCACCGATCTGGAGGTGCTCTCGCTGCTGCTCGCCGGGCTGACCGACGCCAGCGTCGCCAAGCAGCTCGACCTGGGCCTGCGGACCGTACAGCGACGGGTGAAGCGGCTGATGGAGCTGACCGGTGTGACGACCCGGCTCCAGCTGGGCTGGCACGCCCACGAGCGGGGCTGGGTGGCCAGGGACGACCACTGACCCGGCGCTTGGCCTGCGCCACCGCCCCGGCTCCGGCACGCTGGGCAGATGGGAGTGCCCGAGCTCCTGCTGGTCGGCCTGGTGATCGTGCTGGGCCTGTGCGGAGTGCTGGTGCCCGGGGTACCGGGGTCGTGGCTGGTGTGGGCCGGGGTCCTGTGGTGGGCGCTGACGGATCCGCAGCCGCTGGCCTGGGGTGTCCTGGTGGGCGCCACCGGCGTACTGCTGCTCTCCCTGGTGGTGCGCTGGGCGCTCCCGCCCCGGCGGCTGCGCGAGAGCGGCGCCACGCCCCGGATGGGGGTGTACGCGGGCGCCGGTGCCTTCCTCGGCTTCTTCCTGCTTCCCGTGCTGGGCGCGATCCCCGGCTTCATGGCCGGGATCTACCTCCACGAACGACTGCGTCTGGGCCGTCATGGCGAGGCCATGGCCGCGCTGCGTACGACGATGCGCTCGGGCGGCGCCGGCGTGCTGGCGGAGCTGTTCGCCTGCCTGCTGATCGCGGGGGCGTGGCTGGGCGCGGTGATCGGGGGCTGACGCGTCAGCCGACGACGGCCGGCTCGACGGCGTCGGCCAGCACCCGCATGCCCGCGTCGTTGAAGTGCAGATGGTCGCCCGGGTCGTAGTCGGGCCGGATCCGCTCGGGCGACGCCGGGTCGCGCACGACGGCGTCGAGGTCGACCACCGCGTCGAAGACCCCGCCGGTGCGGATGAGGGCGTTGACCTTCTGCCGTACCGCCTCACGGGCCGCCGTGAAGGCGGAGTAGCCGCCGTACGGCGTGAGGGTCGCGCCGACGACCCGGATGCCGAGGGCGTGCGCGCGGGTCACGATCTCGCGGTACGCCTCCACGAAGGCGACCGGGTCGCTCGCCTCCGGTGAGCCCTTGATGTC
This sequence comes from Streptomyces sp. NPDC050625, assembly GCF_040654755.1. Classification (NCBI taxonomy): domain Bacteria; kingdom Bacillati; phylum Actinomycetota; class Actinomycetes; order Kitasatosporales; family Streptomycetaceae; genus Streptomyces; species Streptomyces sp. NPDC050625. The sequence goes on along the minus strand of NZ_JBFAIQ010000002.1, from coordinate 227,919 downwards.
GTTGATGCCCTCAAGGACGATCAGCGCGCGCACCCCGGCCCGGGACAGCGCGTCGGCGTCGAGCCGGGCCAGGGCGCTGGGCCCGACGCCGTCCCGCAGGAGGCGGTTGCCGGCGAGGCCCGCGTTGAGGACGCCCAGCCGGCGGCCCTGGAGGCGTTCGGCGAGCCGGTCGGGCCAGCGGTGATTGGCGTCGGTGGTGGAGCCGTTGCCGTCGGTGAGGGAGTCCCCGAAGGCGACGACACTGCCGGCGGCCGTGCCGCGCACGTCGACGCCGGTGACGTAGTACCAGTAGTGGATCTTGGCCGAGTAGGCCGTACCGTCCTCGTCGGCGGCCCGTTGCTCGCCCTGCGCGGCCACATAGCTGGTCTGGAGGGCCGTGCGGTGGTACGTCGCGGGGCCCGAGTCGGCGGGCGTGAAGACCGTGACCAGCAGATCGGCGGCGGCCGGCACGGCCAGCGACACCGGGTCGGTGAGCACGTCCCAGCCCGGCGGCAGGTTGACGGACTCGGCCCCGCTGAAGGTGGCGACGCGCATCGAACCGGCCACGGCCGCCGGACCGCCGCCCGCCCGCCGCAGGGCGACCGTGACCGCGCCCAGCGTCAGGGGCACTGTGCCGAACCGGTTGCTGAGCCTGATCCGCACGGCCGTCCCACCGACACTGGTGTGCACGACGTTGCGGATGGCGGCGCCGGGAAGCGCGGGAGCGGTCCCCGAGGGGGCGGTCTCCCAGGTGCCGGTCCAGACGGACGACAGCACGGGAGCCGCGTCGGCCGTCGCGGTCGGCGCGGTGACACCGAAGGACAGGAGCAGTAGCAGCAGTGCGAGAACCCGCCCGGCCTTGACCATGTGCCCGCCCGCCCTTCCCCGTCGCCCGCTGGAGGTGACGGTGACACACGGACGCGGTAGTACGACGGAACGTCACCGCGGAATCCACCCGCACGGCCCAGCCGGCCGTTTCGGACTAGGCCGACGGCCCTAGGGGACCCTAGGGCGATGTACCGATGTACCGGGCGGGGCGGGCGTGTTCGACTGGTGCCATGACCGGATTCAGCGAGGCCGAGCGGGCGTATCTGGCGTCACAGCGGCTGGGACGGCTGGCCACCGTCGACGCACACGGGCAGCCGCAGGCGAACCCCGTGGGCTTCTTCCCGCAGGACGACGGGACGATCCTGATCGGCGGCCGCTCGATGGGCACCACCAAGAAGTGGCGCAACCTCCGGACGAACCCGAAGGTCGCGCTGGTCGTGGACGACATCGTCAGCACGCGGCCGTGGAAGGTCCGCGGTGTCGACATCCGCGGGGAGGCCGAACTCCTCGTCGGCCCGCACGACTTGGGGCCTTACATGAGCGAGGAGGTCATCCGCGTCCATCCTCGCCGGATCATCAGCTGGGGCCTGGAGGACGACGGGGGCTAGGCACCCGCCGTACCCAGCGCCCCCTCCCTCGTGAGCAGCCACACCTTCCGGTCGAGCCCGCCCGCGTAGCCGGTCAGGGATCCGTCCGCGCCGATCACCCGGTGGCACGGGCGGACGACCAGCAGTGGGTTGGCGCCGATCGCGCCGCCGACGGCCCGTACGGCGGCCCGGGAGGCGCCGATCCGTGCGGCGATCTCGCCGTACGTCGTGGTCGCGCCGTACGGGACGGAGTCGAGGGCGGCCCAGACCCGCTCCCGGAACTCGGTGCCCGGGCTGCGCAACTCCAGCCGGAACTCCTTGAGTTCACCGGCGAAGTAGGCGGCGAGCTGTTCCTCGGCCGCCCGGAACGGCCCGCGGTCCTGCCGCCAGTCCGCCAGGACCGTACGGCCGCCCTTCTGCCCGGGCACGGACAGCGAGGTCAGCGCCCCGTCCGGGTCGGCGGTGAGCAGCAGCGGGCCGAGCGGCCCGTCCACCCGGGTCCAGTACGTCATGCGGACTCCAACTCCTTTTGCACACGCAGGTGTTGTACGGCGTAGGAACGCCAGGGCCGCCAGCCGTCGGGCACGTCCTCGCCCGGCGGGGCCACGTCGGGGTCGCCGAGCGCGCGGACCCGGACGGCGGCGACCACGGCCGGGTCCATACCGGGCAGGGCGAGCAGCGCCGCCTCCGTGTCGTCCCGGTCGGCGCCCGGGTCGAGCCGTACGGTGCCGTCGGCGAGCGCGGTGGCCAGCGCGCCCAGGGTGCCGTGCGGCTCGGCCTCCGCGAGGACGGCGGGCTCGGGGAACAGATGGGTCAGGCTGCCGCTGGGGGCGTCCAGCGCCTTGCCGTACCGCAGGACGAGCCGCTCGGCCTCCGACCGCCCGACCAGGGCCCGTACCGCGAACTCCGCCGGATCGGCGGCGCCGGGCGAGCGCAGTCCCGGGCGGGCGGCGACCAGCGGAGCGAGCCGCTCGTCACCGCCGAGCCGCTCGTCGACTGCGTACGGATCGGCGTCGAGGTCGAACAGCCGGCGCAGCCGCTGCACGGCGGTGGTCAGGTCCCGCGGGTCGGTCAGCCGCAGCCGGGCGTCGAGCCAGCCGCCGGGATGCGCGGCGCTCCCCGCGCCCGGGGCGCCGGTGCGCTCCTCGACGGCGACGGTCCCGGTGCCGTACGGCAGCCGCAGCGTGCGCCGGTAGGTACGCCGGCCGGGCTCGCCGCAGGCCTCCTCGACCCCGCTCACGGCCTCGCGGGCGAGCAGGTCGAAGACGGCGCCGGACTGATACGGCCCCCGGTACGCGAGGCGCAGTGGGATCCCGGCGCCGGGGGCGGCCCGGCGTGCGCCCCGCTCCCGGGGCGCGGCGGCCCGCACCTCGGTCGGCGTCGAGTCGTACACGGCCCGGATCGTGTCGTTGAACTGGCGCACGCTGGCGAATCCGGCGGCGAAGGCGATCTCGGTGACCGGCAGTCCGGTGGTCTGCAGCAGCACGCGCGCGGTGTGCGCCCGCTGGGCCCGGGCGAGTGCGACGGGACCGGCGCCCAGCTCCGCGGTGAGCTGCCGCTGCACCTGCCGCGTGCTGTAGCCCAGCCGCTCGGCGAGCCCGGCGACGCCCTCCCGGTCGACCACGCCGTCCCCGATCAGCCGCATCGCCCGGCCCACCACGTCCGCCCGGACGTTCCAGTCGGCGGAGCCCGGCACGGCGTCCGGACGGCACCGCCGGCAGGCCCGGAACCCGGAACCCTGCGCGGCGGCGGCCGTCGCGTAGAACCGCACGTTGTGCCGCTTCGGCGTCACGGCCGGGCAGCTGGGCCGGCAGTAGATCCCGGTGGTCTCGACGGCGAAGAAGAACTCCCCGTCGAACCGGGCGTCCCGGCTCCGCACGGCCTCGTACCTGGTGTCTTCGTCCATCACGCTTCCAGTGTGAGCGATGGACACCGGGCCGGGCTGGCGGATATCAGACACGCACCTGACGGGTCCGGCCGACACCGTCCAGCCCGTCGGGCGACGGCCGCACCGGCATCGACACCGGTGCCGGCACCGGCGCCCTCGCCGTCACCGGGCGGCTACCGCCAACGCCCCCGCTTCAGCTCCATCGCCGCCTTCCCTTCCGCCCCCTTCCGCTTCCAGTCGCGCCGAAGCTCCGCGCGGACCCGCGCATCGGTCTTGGCCACGATCCACTGGTTCTCCCGCATGAGCTTGCGGTAGCTCTCCAGCCGCCGCTGCGGCAGTTCCCCGGCGTCGACGGCGGCCAGCACCGCGCACCCGGGCTCCGACTCATGGGCGCAGTCGTGGAACCGGCAGCGCTGTGCCAGCTCCTCGATCTCGGAGAAGACCTGTCCGACCCCGGTCTCGGCGTCCCAGAGCCCGACGCCCCGCAGCCCGGGGGTGTCGATCAGCACGCCTCCGCCTGGCAGGGCGAGCAGATTGCGTGTGGTGGTCGTGTGCCGCCCCTTGCCGTCCATGTCCCGGATGGCCTGGACGTCCATCACGTCCTGTCCGACCAGCGCGTTGGCGAGCGTCGACTTGCCCGCGCCGGACTGCCCGAGCAGCACGGAGGTACCCCCGGCGGCGAGCGCCACGAGCACGTCGAGCCCCTCGCCGTACAGGGCGCTGACGGTCAGCACCGGCACACCGGGCGCGATCGTCTCCACGTCCTGGACGAGGTACGACAGGGCCGTCGCGTCCGGCACGAGGTCTGCCTTGGTGAGCACGACCACGGGCTGCGCCCCCGATTCCCAGGCCAGGGCCAGGAACCGCTCGATGCGGCCGAGGTCGAGTTCGGCGGCGAGCGACACGGCGACGATCGCGTGGTCGACGTTGGCGGCGAGGATCTGCCCCTCGGACCGCTTGGAGGAGGTGGAGCGCACGAAGGCGGTACGGCGCGGCAGACACGTCCGTACGTAGCGCGGGTTGCCACCGGGCTCGACGGCGACCCAGTCACCGGTGCACACGACCCGCAGCGGGTCGTGCGGGGTGACGAAGGCGGTGTCCGCCCGTACGACCCCGCCGGCGGTGACGACGTCGCACTGCCCTCGGTCGACGCGGACGACGCGCCCGGGCAGCAGTCCTTCGGAGTCGTGCGGGGCGAACTGCTCCGCCCATGCCTCGTCCCAGCCGTAGGGAGCGAGAGCGGAGAAAGCATTGCTGGAAGTCAAGGGGAACCCTTCACAAGGGCGGCCCCGGCCCCGCGCAGATGTGCGCTGGGAGAAAGGTCAGCCGGAGGCCACGGAGGTGGAGTGGATGCTCTTCTGGTTGCGGGCAGCGCCCATCACAGAGACAGCCATCGGTCACACCTCCCGTTCCTCACGCGGTCGACAGCGGCGGCCGACGGCCGCCGCGCGAATCAGCCCTCACCCTAGAGCGGCACGCACCCGTGCGCCACCGGTTTCCGGCACGGGCCGCCGGGCTGTGCTACGGTTTTCGCGTTGCAGTTGTGGTACCCATGAACCTATGTGCGCCTGACGGGAATGTTTCTCCTTCGGGCGCATTATTTGTTTTCCGGCATCTCCGGATGGGGCCTCTGCCTACAGAAGGAGAAAGTCATGGCACAGGGAACCGTGAAGTGGTTCAACTCTGAAAAGGGTTTCGGCTTCATCGCGCAGGACGGCGGCGGCCCCGACGTCTTCGCCCACTACTCGAACATCGCGACCCAGGGCTTCCGTGAGCTCCAGGAAGGCCAGCGGGTCTCCTTCGACGTCACGCAGGGCCAGAAGGGCCCGCAGGCGGAGAACATCGTCCCCGCCTGATCGCCGGACGCGTATCCGCTCACCGGGGTCCGCACCGTCATGGTGCGGACCCCGGTTTGTGCTGTTTCCAGGAAGGCAGAGAACTGCATGTCCCGCAGGTCGCAGAAGCCGAATCGGCGCGCCTCGTCACCCCGGCCGTCCGCGTCGTCGTCGAGGGAATTCCGGCTGCCGGAAAGCACGACACCCGCACTGCCCGCCGTCGAGGACTTCGCCGGTATGGGCATGCCCGCGGGGCTGCTGAAGACCCTCACCGCGCAAGGCGTCACCACCCCCTTCCCCATCCAGGCCGCCACGCTGCCCAATTCACTCGCCGGCCGTGACCTGCTGGGGCGGGGACGCACCGGCTCCGGCAAGACCCTCGCGTTCGGGCTGGCGCTCCTGGCCCGCACGGCCGGGCTGCGCGCGCAGTCCAAGGCGCCCCTCGCCCTCGTGCTGGTGCCCACCCGGGAACTCGCCCAGCAGGTGGCGGACGCGCTGACCCCCTACGCGACGGCGGTGAACCTCCGGCTGGCCACCGTGGTCGGCGGGCTGTCCATCACCAAGCAGGCGGGTGCGCTCCGGCGCGGCGCCGAGGTGGTCGTGGCGACGCCCGGCAGGCTCAACGACCTCGTGGAACAAGGGGACTGCGTACTCGACGCCGTACGCATCACGGTGCTGGACGAAGCCGACCAGATGACCGACATGGGTTTCCTGCCGCAGATCACCAAGCTGATCCGGCAAGTACGGCCCGACGGACAGCGCATGCTCTTCTCGGCCACCCTCGACGCCAATATCGACCGGCTTGTGCAGCAATTCCTGACCGACCCCGTGGTGCACTCCGTGGACCCGTCCGCGGGGGCGGTGACCACCATGGAGCACCACGTGCTCCACGTCCTGGACGAGACCGACAAGAAGGCCGTCACCACGCGCATCGCGGCCCGTGACGGCCGGGTCATCCTCTTCCTCGACACCAAGAGGTCCGCCGACCGGCTCGCCAAGCGGCTCCTGGCCGTCGGTGTCCGCGCGGCGGCACTGCACGGAGGCCGCTCCCAGCCGCAGCGGACCCGCACCCTGGAGCAGTTCAAGAACGGCCAGGTCACCACGCTGGTGGCGACGAACGTCGCGGCCCGGGGCATACACATCGACGACCTCGACCTCGTCGTGAACGTCGATCCCCCCGCCGACCACAAGGACTACCTCCACCGGGGCGGCCGCACGGCCCGCGCCGGCGGCTCGGGCAGCGTGGTCACTCTGGTCCTGCCCGAGCAGAGACATGACGTCACCCGGCTCATGTCGGACGCGGGCATCCGCCCCCGTACGGCCCGCATCAAGTCGGGCGACCCGGAACTGGTCACCCTCACCGGCGCCCGCGAGCCTTCGGGCGTGCCCGTCACCATCGAGGTCCCCCCGCCGACGACACCGACGGCGTCCCGCCCGGACCGGAAGACCGGCACCCAGCGCGGCAGACGGTCCGGCCGCCGACGAGCGGCGGCCGGCGGAGCCACGGGCGGTGCCACGGGCGGAGCTGCCGGCACCGGCGGTCGCGCCTCCGGCGGCCGCGGCTCCGACCGCCGAGGCGGCCGCCGCACCTCGGCCACCTAGCGCGGCATCAGGCACCACGCACCCCAGTACCACATCATGTGCTGGGCGAACCGCCCAGACCGAAAAGTCACACCAAAACACCCAACTTCTGGGCGCAGCACGGAAGTCGGAGCCACAATGCGTGACAGGCGGCATCTTGGCCAAAAACAAACGGCGATGCGAGGGGCCCAGTCATGACATCAACCGCTGCGCGCACCGGGCCCGCTCCCCGGCCGGTGGAAGGCCGCTGGCCGGAGGCCAGCCTGCTGGGCGGACTCTGTACGGAGACGCGCAATCAGCTGATCGGACTCGGGCGGCCGGTGCGCTTCCAGGGCGGTGAACGAATACTGCGCGAGGGCGAGTACGGCTCGCACGTCTTCCTGCTGCTGAGCGGCTGGTTCAAGGTGCTGGCCACGACGGAGGACGACCGGGAGGCGCTGATGGCGGTCCGGTCCGGTGGTGACATCGTCGGCGAACTGGCCTGTTTCGACGCCCAGCCACGCGTTGCCACGGTCGTGGCGGCCGGAGCGGGGACGGCAAAGACCATCAGCCGGCAGGAGTTCCTCGCGGCTCTCGCGCGACACGACGACGCCGCCCAGGCGGTGATGCGCGCGGTGGCGGGCAAACTGCGCTGGGCGACCCGGCGGAGACAGGAGTTCGGGGGCTGTCCGGTGAGCACCCGGGTGGCCCGGGTCCTGGGTGAACTGACCCGGGTGTACGGCCGGCCCTGCGAGGCCGGGGTCTCGATCGGGGTGTCGCTCACCCAGCCGGAGCTCGCGGCACTGGTAGGGGCCTCCGAGCCGAGCGTGCACCGGGTGTTACGCATGCTGCGCGAGCACCGGATCATCGAGACCGGGTACCGGCGGATCCTGGTCCGGGACGTCCCCGAACTCAGCCGGATCGCCGGTACGGACTGAGGCGCCGCGCCGCTGCTCACGCGGCCCCGGCCAGCACCAGCCAGGCGGCCGCCGCCACGACCATCCCGGCGACCCAGCCGACCGCGCGGGCCGTGTAATGGTTCTTGAGCGAGGCGATCCGCGCGATGGCGTCCGCCGTCGCCCATGCCTGGACCGCCAGCCGATCGCCGGTCGCGCCGGCGTGGTCGGCGACGTCGAGTGAGAACCGGTTCGGTGCCGGGTGCCGCCCCGTGCGCGGGCGGATCACCTGGACCAGCAGGTATCCCGACACGGTGAAGCCGAGCAGATACGCCAGGGTGGCGAGCCAGAAGAGCACGGCCACCGGCTCGGTCGGCGCCGGGGCACCGACCGAGCCGACCTTGGTGGCGACGACGGCCGCGAGACCGACGTGCACGGTGACCATCGTTCCGGCCTTGGCGTCGGCCTGCTGGGTGACCTGCTGGAACGAGGCCATCGCGGCGACCGCCGCCGCCAACTCCTCTGCCGTCGAGGTGTGTTCGGCCATGACTCAGTGCCCGCCGTGGTGGAAGTGGTGGAAGTGATCGCCGGGATCGTGGTGCTGCGGGTCCGGGTCATGGTCATGGTGCTGCTGCTGGTGCTGAACGCCAGGGTGATGCGGGTCGGGGTGATGAGGGTCCGGGTGGTGCGGGTCGTGGTGATGCGGATCCGGGTGGTGCGGGTCGTGGTGATACGGGTCGTGGTGGTACGGGTCCGCATGCGGAGCATCCGCGTGGTGGGCGCCGTACGGACCCGTGTGGTCCGGTCCGTCGAAGTCGTCGGCCCGGCAGCCCGTACCGGCACCGGACTCCGACAGCGCCCACTCCCTCAGCGTCTGGGTGTGCGAGACCACGGTGGCCGCGACGTGCGCGGCCGCCAGCGCCGGGACGACGAACTCCCGCATGGCCGCGCGCCCCGGCGAGTGCCCCCAGATCACCGGCTCCTGGCTCGTGTCCCTGGCGGGCGCGGACCTCGGCACGTACAGCCAGGCGTCGGTGGCGAAGTCCTTCTTCTCGGTGACCACTTCGGTCCGCCGGAATTCGGAGCCGGGCAGCCCATGGGCCTGCTGCACGATCACGTCCCGGTAGAGGTCGCTCGACACGGCGAGGGCCAGGTCGCTGTCCTCGTTGCGTTCCAGTGCGCCGCGCAGCCCGTCGGAGTCCACCAGGCGGCTGACCAGCACCACGCAGTCGCCCAGATAGCCGCTGTCGGCCCGGGAGATGGACCCCTGCCCGAGCGCGGCCCGCATCCTCATCCGGCCGAAGGCGCCGGGTGCCCGGTTCGCCTCGTACAGGCCGTCCCGCAGGCCCAGGATCAGTGCCGGGACGGCCCGTACGAGGTCGGTACGGGCCGGGAAGACCACCAGCCGTCCGTCGCCCTGCAGTTGCTGCTGCGTGCGGACCCGCATGACCCGGGCGCGGCGCAGCGCGTGTTCGACGACGAGGCGGAGCCTGACCTGTGCGTCGGCCTGTTCGGTGTAGCCGTGGCGGCTGTACTGGCGCAGGTCCACGGCCATGCACAGGCGCCTGCGGTAACGGGCCATCAGAGCAACGCCAGTTCGTCGACCAGGTCGCCGAGGTCGTCACCGGCCCTGCGGAGCAGTGCGTCCAGCCGGTTCAGTTCGGCGCGGCGCTCCTCGACGGCCTCCTCGCCCTGCCGGCGGGCCTCGCGTGCGGACTCCACGCTGCGGGTCAGTTCACCGGTCCGGGCGGAGAGCCCCGAGGTCACGTCACGGGCGATCGGTTCCATGGTCGTGGTGGCGAACGCCTGGGCCGCCTCACGGGCCTGCTTGGGCGCGGCCAGCCTGATCTGGGTGGCCATCTCGCGGCCGACGGCCTCCCGCATCCTGTTCTCCAGCCGACTGCCGGCTTCCCTGCTCTTGATGAATCCATGGACGAGCATGCTGCCGATCAGGGTCGGGATCCCGAACGGGGTGAACATCCAGGCCATGGCGATCGCCAGCGTGATCGGCAGGGTGCGCAACGCCTCCTTGGCTCCGAACCGGGCACCGACCATGCCGCCCGCCACTCCGCCGAGGACGAAGCCGGCCGCCCCCGAAAGGAACCTGGTGAGCGGTTGTTCCTCCTCGCGTTCCCCGGCGCGCCCGGCGTCCCGCACCCCGGTGAGGCTGATCCGCAGCTCGTCCAGACGGGCCTCGAAGGAGGTCAGCTGAGCGTTCATCCGCTCGCCGAGCTTCTCCAGGTCCTGGTGGATCACCGGCTCCAGCGAACTGCTCACCCAGTCCGCCACCTTCTGCTCGATGGCCCTCGCGGTGCCCGCGGCGATCTCCTGGGTGACCTGTTCGGCCCGCTCCGGAACCTTCAGCGGATTCATGCCGATCCTGGTCGTCAGGGGGACCTCCGCGGCGATCGCCGGAGCCTCGTCCGCCACCGACGCGAGGTAGCCGCCGAGCAGGGCTTCCACCCTGTCCTGGAGCATCCGGGTCTGGTTGCGGATGTCCAGCGAGATCTGCCGGGCCTGTACCTCCAGGTCGCGCAGCGGCTGCTGGGCGGCTTCCCAGCGTCGTTCCAGGTCGGCGGACTTGGTGTCGAGCAGGGCGAGTTCGTGCGGGATGTTGCGGTCGAGCTCGCGTGCGAGGCCGCGCAGGGCACGTGCCGGAGCGAGCAGTTTGACCTTGTGACGGTCTGTCACCAGGTAGCGTTCAAGGGCCTGTTCCAGGTCGGCCACACCGGAGTTCTGGTAGCCGGTGGCGTCGTTGGCGATCCGGGCGCGCAGGGCGGTCTTGGCGTCGACGAAGTGGAAGCGGTTCTCGTCCCGGTCCTCGCCGCGCAGTCCGACGATGCGCTGCCGCGCCCCGGCGACCACGTCGTCCCGCTCGGTGTCCTCGATGGCGTCGAAGTACGTGAAGACGAAGAAGGGGTCGTGCGCGTCCAGGTAGGACGTGAGGAACTGCGACTCGCTGATGCTCATGGGCGCGATCGCGTGCTGGAGGAAGATCACCGCGTCCGCCTTGCGCAGGTGGGTGAGGGTGATCTCGTCGCGGTTGGCGTGCTCGTTGAGGCCGGGTGAGTCGATGAGTACGACGTTGTGGCGGCACAGTTCCAGCGGCCAGATGACCTCGGCCCTGACGTAGGGGTTGCGCTGGTCGCGTTCCTTGCTGTTGACGGTGATGAGGGAGATGAGTTCCTCGGGGTGGACGGTCTCGGGTACCGCGGCGTCCTCCCGCCACAGCCGGGCGGCCGGGGGGTCGCCGAACTTGACCTCGGTGATGACGGCGGTGGCGGGCGTCGCCTTGACCGGCAGCACCTGGGCGCCCAGGAGGGCGTTGACGAAGGTGGACTTGCCGCGGTTGAAGTCGCCGACCACCATCACGTGGAAGGCATCGCTGTCCATCCGTTCGAGCAGGGCGGTCACGACGCCTTCCGCCCCGCTGTTGCCGATCTGCCCGGCGATGTTCCCGAGTTGCCGGCAGACCTCCATCAGCCGCAGGCGCTGGGCGTCCGCGGCGCCGTAACCCACGGCTTCCGTGGTGGTCATGGTCGTCACTCTCTCCTTCATTTCTGCAGTTCGGCCCGGATACGTGCGGTCAGGGCGGCCGCGGGGCGGGCCAGGGCCGACCAGTCGACGCCGGAGCCGGGCGGGGCTTCGAGCGCGGCCCGTCTGGCCTCGTGCCACACCACGCGGGACTCGCGCAGTTGGTCGAACACGTCGGTGTAGAGGTCCGCGAGCAGGTCGACGGCCTGTCGCAGGAAGGCCGCCGTGCTGTCGTCGACCACGCGGACGAGTACGGCGTCGACCTCGCTGCGCTGCTGTTCGGTCGCGGACCGGATGGCACCCTCGGCCAGCAGGCCGCCGATCAGGCTGAATCCCGCGCCGTAGATCATCGGTATCGGTGCCGAGCGGGCCAGGGCGATGAAGTAGCCGACGATGGCGCCGCCCTGGGCGCCGAGGCGGGTCGCGAGGCGGGTCCTGGACAGGTCGGAGATCTCGCCGGTGAGCTGTGGTTCCACGGCCGGTCCGAGCCAGGCAGGGACGGGACTCGGGGAGGCTCCGGGCAGTTGTCCGGCGACCTCGGTGTCGAGCCAGTCGGTGTCGGCGGTCAGGCGGGGCAGGACGGTGCGTTCGGACCGCTGGGCGAGCAGGGACAGCTCGTGCCGCAGCCGGAAGGGCAGGTCCCGCTTCCACCAGTCACCGGGGTCCTGGGCGCGTTCCAGTTCCCAGCGCAGCCGCTCGATGAGGCCGTCACGGTCCGTCTGGATCTGTTCGCGCAGCCGGGCGGTGAGGGCGAGTTGGCGCTCCGTCAGATCGATGCGGAGCTGCTCCCACTGCTGTTCCTCCTTCTCCAGCAGTGTCCTTGCCTGCGCGGCCCGCTCGTCGGCCTCGGCCTGGGACAGCCCGTCGGCCGCCAGTGCCTCGGCGGCGATCGCGGTCATCGCCTCGCAGTGGTCGGCGACCTGGGCGGCGATGCGCCGGTCACGCCACAGCGCCCGGCCGCTGCCCCGGGCGAACTCCTCGACGAGTGCGCGCAGGGCCGCGAGCTCCGGCTCTCCCCCGCCGGGCTGCGGGGCCGGCAGCACGGGGAGGGTGCCGGGCAGGTCCTCCAGGCGCTGATTGAGGTGTCGTACGGTCTCCTCGCGGTCCTCGGCCGCGACCAGGTCCAGCATGGTCACCACGACGGCGGTGAACGGGACGTGGCGGCACAGCACCTCCTCCTGGAGGAGGCGGTGTTCGGTGCTGCTCATGGGAGACACGGCGGAGACGACGAACAGTACGGCGTCGCTGGCCGCGGCCGTGCGACGTACCTGTTCGAACTGCTCCTCGCTGCCGGAGTTGACCCCCGGCAGGTCCACCAACTCGATGCCCAGCTCGGTCAGCCAGGCGTCGGCCACGGCGGCGACCACGGCGGGCTCGGGCGGTGCCGGCTCGGGCTCCGCTCCGTGCGGCGGCCTCGGGGTGGGCAGGGTGCCGATGAGACCGTCCCAGGGGTCCTCGGCGTCGAGAGCGCGCACTTCGTCGTGCCCGTCCGGCCAGGTGAGCCGCAGCGACTCCACCTGGGCCGCCCGGACCGTCACCGGGGCACGGGTGACCGGGCGCGGTCCCGTCGGCAGCAGGTCGCGGCCGATCAGCCGGTTGATCAGGGTGGACTTGCCCCGGTTGAACTCGCCGACCACCGCGATCCGGAAGAACTGTCTGCCGCGTTCGGCGGCCAGGGCCTCCAGGGCCGTGCCGATGCGATCCAGCCCGTAGTCCTCGGCCAGTTGACGGGCCTGGCGCAGCCAGCCGGGAGCGGCGGCGGTGACGTCGGCGATGTGGGTGGTGGTGGGCGCGGGCGGCGGGGTGCCGGCGACGGGCGGGGAACCGTTGTCCATGGGGTCACTGCTCCTCGGGGTCGGGGACGGTGCGGGCGGCCTCGCCACGCAGGGCGGCGACCTTTTCGCGGCGGCGTCCGGCGCCGTCGGCGGCCTCCTCCATGGCGGCGATGCCGGCGGCGAGTTCGGCGCGCCGCCGGTCGTTCTCGGCGGTGAGGCGGGCGATCTCCACGCCCCACTCCTCGTCGTACTGCCGGCGGAGGACGGCGATGCTGTCGGTGACGCCCGCGCGGACGCGCAGCAGGGAGTCGCCGACGAGTGTGCCGATCTCCTCGTGCGCGGCGGCAATGATCGGGCGGGCCCGCTCAAGGAACTGCTCGCGGGCCGCGTCATTGCTGCGTTTGCCGAAGAGCGCGCCGAGCGCGCCACCGATGACGGTGCCGATGCCGGGGGCGATCAGGCTGCCGGCCAGGGCTCCGGCCATCGCCCCGCCGCCGGTGCGCCAGTTGTCGCTGGCGCCCAGCTGGGCGCCGATGGCGGTGAGGGTCTCGTCGACGCCGGAGAGGTCGGGGGCGGGCAGGTCGGTCGCCCGCACCGCGGGTGCCTCGGGCGCGGCCCAGACCTCACCGGCCAGCCCGGCCAGGGCGCTGTACTCGGTGGTGAAGTCGCGCGCCAGTTCCTCGGCTCCGGATGTGAGCAGCTCGCCGGCCCGGTCCGCCGCGGTCCGCACGGCCCGCTCGGCCTCTTCCCGTAAGTGGAGCCGGACGATACGGGAGACGTTGCCGGCCGCCTCGGAGATATTGCCGATCTTGTCTCCGGCGACGGCGTCGGCCACCTTCGTCTCCAGCGTCGCCCGGGACGCCGCGGGGATGCCGGCCGAGGCGGCGTGACTCAGCTCGCTTCCGGCCCGGTCCAGGGTGCGCTGGGCCCAGGCGTCCAGGAAGGCCGGGAAGTCCGGCAGGGACAGGGCGGCCAACCCGCGCTCCGTACGGCTGAGTTCGGCGCGCTGGGACTGCGCGGACTCCTCCACCGCCAAGAGCAGCTCCGAGAGCAGCCCGAGCACCGTGGCCGCGATGGCGAACTGCCGTCGCTCGGCGGCGAGTTCCGCGATCCGTGCCTCGACGGCGAGGAACCTGGCGAGATGTCCTTCCGGGTCGGGCCCGTGGGCGCCGGGCGCGGTGAGCTCCTTCAGTGCCTGCCCCGGAGCGCAGGGCAGCAGCACCGGATCGCCGATCCCCAGTTCCTTCAGCCGGTTCTCGACGACCTCGACGACCTCGGCCCGTTCGTCCTCGTCGAGCAGGTCGGTCTTGGTGAGCACGAAGGCGCACCGGTCCTGGTGGTCCAGCAGCGGTCCGCTCAGGAAGTCCACCAGCGTCATCGACATCGCGGCGACGGCGGGCACCACGACCAGCGCCAGGTCCGCCTGCCGGGCGGCGGCCACGGCCAGCTCCCGATGCCCCCGTTCGGTCACGCTGAACCCCGGTGTGTCGAGCACCGCCGTACCGCCGCCCAGCAGGCGGATGGGCGATAGGACCTCCAAGTCCCGTATCTGCTCTGCCAGTTCGGTGGTCAGCACCCGCTCCAGGGCATCCTCCAGATCGCCCGGCCGGGACGTGTGGCACAGCCCCGTCCACCGGGCGAACGCGGCGGACGGCCAGGTCAGCACGTCGTCGGCCGTGCGGACCACCACGCCCTCGGCGCCGTCGCGGTGGCGCAGCACGGTCGTGGTGTGCGTGGTCACCCGGGCCGAGGAGGGCAGCAGTCGGCGCTGCAGAAAGGCATTGAGCAGGGTGCTCTTGCCGCTGGACGCCTCGCCGAACACCGCGACCCTCAGTTCCGGGTCCGCGGCGCGCGCTTCCACCGCGCGCAGACGGTGACGCAGCGCGCTCCGGCGCTCGGCCGGGAGCCCGAGACTGTCGAACAGGCCGCGGATCCACCGCAGGTGCCCGGCGACCGCCGAGTCCCACCGTTCCCCCGGGCCATCCACCACCAGCTGTTTCGTCACCTCGCCAGCGTAGAAACGACTGCCGGGTCAACTTCTCATCAGACGATGGGATCGGCGCGATATGCCGGGCGACTTACCTCGGCCGGCACCGGATCGAGCGGCAACGAACCGGCCGGCACCGGATCAACGGCTGTACGGCCCCGGTATCTCCCCCGACCCCCGCGCGATCAGCCGGGTGGGCATGACGACGGTCCGCGTCGGGGAGTCGTCCCCGTGGATGCGGGCGAACAGCAGCTGCGCGGCGTTCGTCGCGAGCGCGACCGGGTCCTGGGCGATGACGGTGACCGGCGGGGTCAGCTGCGCGGCGAGGGCGAAGTCGTCGAAGCCGATGAACGCGATGCCGGGGGGCAGGACGGCCAGTGCCCCGAACGCGACGATGTCATTGCTGACCAGGACAGCCGTGGGCGGCTCCGGCGCGGAGAGGATCTCGGTGACGGCCCTGGCGGTGTCCGGGCCCGACCTCAGTCCGTGGCGGACGATCCGCGGATCGGCGTCGATGCCTCCGGCCTCCAGCGCCGCCAGATAGCCCCGGTAGCGTTCGCCCACGGTCCAGATCTCCCGCTTGTCGCCGAGGTAGGCGATGCGGCGGTGGCCGTGCGCGATCAGATGCCGGACGGCCTCCTTCACCGCGCCGTGGTTGTCCACCACGACGGCGTCCGCCTCCAGGCCGGGCGCGGCCCGGTCCACGCACACGATCTTGGTGCCGCGTGCCTGGGCCGAGCGCAGAAAGCGGTGACTGCCCGCGACCGGGGTGAGGATCAGCCCGTCGACGCGGCGCGCGGTGAAGGCCGCGATGACCTCCCGTTCCCGGCGGGGGTCGTCGTGGCTGGAGCCGATGAGCACCGTGCTGCCGCGCTGCCGGGCCACGTCCTCGGCGGCGGAGGCGACCGCGGCCATGAAGGGGTCGGCGACGTTGTCGACCATCAGCCCGATGGTCTGGCTCGGCTGGTCGGCGCGGCGCAACTGGCGGGCCACGTCGTCGCGTTGGTAGCCGAGCCGGCGGACGGCGGCCTCCACCCGGGCGGCGGTGCGCGGCGCGACCGACGCGTCACCGTTGACGACCCGGGACACCGTCATGGCGCTGACGCCCGCCGCCGCGGCTACGTCCTTCATCGTGGGCCGGCTGGCCACGCCGCGTCCTCCCGCCAAGGTCCCGTTCGTACCCGACCCTTGACGCCCACCCACGGGCCTCCCAGAATCGACGAGCTGTTAACGATACCAACCAGGAGGCACAACATGGCCTCTGCAAGGGAACCCCTTCTCTCGGCACATGGTGTGGTCAAGCGTTTCGGCCACGTCCAGGCGCTCCAGGGCGCCGATTTCACGGCATATCCCGGCGAGGTCGTCGCCCTGATCGGTGACAACGGTGCCGGCAAGTCCACTCTGGTGAACGTCCTGTCGGGCGTGATCGCCCCCGACGGTGGTGAGATACGGCTGGACGGCGAGCCGGTCCGGTTCGCCGGCCCGATGGACGCGCAGCGCCTCGGGGTGGAGACCGTCTACCAGGATCTGTCGCTGGCGCCCGATCTGGACGCTGCGGCCAATCTCTACCTCGGCAGGGAGCTCCTGCGCGGGGGCCTGCTGGGGCGTGTCGGCGTGCTCGACCGGCCCGCGATGCGACGGGAGGCGGTCAAGGCGTTCGCGGAACTCGGCGTCGAACTGAAGGACGTCACGGCCGCCGTGACAACGTTGTCCGGTGGGCAGCGGCAGTCCGTCGCGGTGGCCCGTGCGGTCGCGTTCGCCAACAAGGTCATCTTCATGGACGAGCCGACCGCCGCGCTGGGTGTCGTACAGCGCGCCCGTGTCCTGGAGACCGTGCGCAGGGTCGCGGACCGCGGCATCTGTGTCGTGCTGATCAGCCACAACATGCCCGAGGTGCTGTCGGTGGCGGACCGGATCGAGGTGCTGCGACTGGGCCGCCGGGTCGCCTCGTTCACGGCGGCCCGCACCACCATCGAGGAACTCGTCGGAGCCATGACCGGATCGCTGGACGGCCCCGCACACCAGAACGCAGCCCTCGGCGCGGCCGGTGCGGCGGAATCGGAGGACGCACGATGACCGCCGACAGCAAGGAAGTCCAGCAGACCGCGCGGGTGGCGGACCCGCCCCGGTCCGCCGGCGGAGCGATCGCGGTACCGGCATGGCTGCGGCGGGCGGCCGGCGTCAGCGAACTGTGGACCTTCGTGATCCTGGTGGCGCTGGTCGCGTTCTTCACCATCGCCGCGCCCGGCAAGTTCTTCACCACCTACGACCTCACCCAGATCGCCGTCAACGCGGCCATCTATCTGGTGCTCGGCGTCGGCATGACGTACGTGATCATCACCGCGGGCATCGACCTGTCGATCGGCTCGGTGCTGGTCCTGGCCGCGGTGGCGGCGGGCAAGTACAACATCAGCCACGGCGGGGCCGCCTCCGGCTGGGGCACGGTGGCCGTCTGTGTCGTCATCGCCCTTGCCGTGGGCACCGCTTGGGGCGCGCTGCAGGGAGCCGTGGTGGCGACCGGGAAGGTGCCCCCGCTGATCGTGACGCTCGGCGGTCTGGGCGCGGCGCTGGGGCTGGCCGAACTCGCCACCGGCGGCCAGGATCCGGCCGGTGCGGCCTCCAACCATCTGCAGAACAGCCTGGGTTTCGGCAAGGTGCTCGGCATCCCGTGGCTGGTGGTCCTCGCCGCGGTGGTCACCGCGGTGTTCGGCGCGGTGCTGGGCGGTACGAGGTTCGGCAGCCACACCCTCGCGATCGGCTCCAATCCGACGGCCGTACGGCGTGCGGGCATTTCGGTGGGCCGGCACCTGATCAAGGTGTACGGGCTGATGGGACTGCTGGCCGGACTGGGCGCGGTGATGTGGCTGGCCTCGTACGGCACTACGTCCATCGCCGGACACTCCACCGACAATCTGAAGGTGATCACCGCGGTGGTCCTCGGCGGCACCAGCCTGTTCGGCGGGCGCGGATCGGTGCTGGGCACCGTGATCGGTGTCTTCATCCCCGCCGTGCTCACCACCGGGCTGATCGTCATCGGCGTCCAGCAGTACTGGCAGGACGTCGCGGTGGGCGTCGTGCTGGTCGCGGCCGTCTACATCGACCAGATGCGCAGGAAGAGCCGGGAGCGCTCATGACCAAGGAGGACACCGTTATGTCGAGTATGCCGAGCATGCGCAACAGGCGCAGGGTGCTGGTCGCCGTGGGCGCCGCAGTGGCCCTGACGGGTGCCGCCGCGTGCGGTTCGTCGGACAGCGGCGGGGGTTCGGGGTCGGCGGGAGGCGCCGCCCACAAGAAGGTCAGGCTGATCACGGGCGTGAAGAGCGACCCGTTCTACATCACCATGACCTGTGCCGCGCAGGCCGAGGCCAAGGCCAAGGGCATGGACTTCAGTGCCGACGGCTCCGCGCAGTGGGACGTGTCGGTCCAGCGTCCGCTGCTCGACTCGGTGGCGGCGGCCCGGCCCGACGGGCTGCTGATCTCTCCGGTCGACACCAACGCGCTGACGCCGTCGCTCAAGCAGATCCAGTCGTCCGGGACCAAGGTCGCGCTCGTGGACACCACGGTCACCGACTCCTCGATCGGCATCACCCGTATCTCGTCCGACAACGAGAAGGGCGGACGGGTGGCCGCCGACGCGCTCGCCAAGCTGATGAACGAGAAGGGCTCGGTCATCGTCATCAGCGTGAAGCCGGGTGTCTCCACCACCGACGCCCGGATCAAGGGCTTCACCGAGGAGATGGCCAAGTACCCGGACATCAAGGTGCTGCCGACCCTCTACGACAACGACCTGCCGGCCACCGCGGCCTCGCAGATCCAGTCGACGCTGGCGGCCCATCCCGACCTGGGAGGCGCCTTCGCGGGCAACACCAACACCGGCCAGGGCATCGCCACCGGTCTCAAGCAGGCCGGCAAGCAGGGCAAGGTGAAGGTCGCGGCGTTCGACGCCGAGCCCGACGAGGTCGAGGCGCTCAAGGCGGGCACCGTGCAGGTCCTGGTCGCCCAGGATCCCGCGGCGATCGGCAGGCAGGCGGTCGATCAGCTCGCCGCGGCCTTCGAGGGCAAGAAGGTCGAGAAGTCGATCGGCACCAGCATGGTCGCCATCACCAAGGCGAACATGAACGAGCCCGCTGTCAGCAAGTACTTCTACAAGTCGAGCTGCTGACCCGCGGACAGGGCGAGCTGCCGATCTCCGCACGGCCCACCGGGGACCCCGCACCGCGCGCGGGGTCCCCCGGTGGGCCGCGGGTGTCTCAACCGTGTGTGCAGGCGCTCCCGTTCAGTGTGAACCCGTACGGCGGGGAGTTCTTGCCGCTCCAGGAGCCGACGAAGCCGAAGGAGAGGGTGCCGTGTGCGGCGACCGACTTGTTGTAGTCGGCGGCGGTGGCGGTGACCCGGGAGCCGTTCTGGCTGACGGTGGCGTCCCACATCTGGCCGACCTGCTGGCCGTCGCGGAACGACCAGGACACGCGCCAGCCGCCCAGGGCCTCGGCGGTGGTCACGGTAACGGTGGCCTGGAAGCCGTCGGGCCACTCGTTCACCTGGTCGTACTCGACCCGGCAGCCGGGCCCCGCGGTGGTGGTGGCGGGGTGGGACGGCTCGGTGTGCTCGGAGGCGGACGAGGAGGAACCCTGGGGTTCCGGGTCGGGGTTCTCGTGGCCGGACTTGGCCGCCGTTCCGGTCGCGGAAGGGGTGGTGGCGGCGGAGGCCGACGGGAGCGGGTCGGTGGACGGCAGGGAGGGGTCGAGGTCGGAGACCGGTTCACGGTCGTCGCGGGCGGCCGCGATGTCGTCGCCCGAGCCGCCGAACGGCATCATCGAGACGCCGAGCGCGATGACCGACAGCAGCATGGCGGCGGCCAGCAGCCCGTTGCGCAGGACGCGGCTGCGGCCCGCGCCCTCCTTCGGGTCGCCGTTCTCCGGGTCCGCCGCCCTCGCCGGGCCGCCCGCGCCCAGTCGCACCTCGGCGGCCCGGCGGCGCCGCTCCAGATAGGCGAGCCCACCCCAGCCGATCACGCCTCCGGCCAGCGCCGCGGGCAGTCCGCCGCCGTGCAGACGCAGACAGGCGGCGGCCTCCGCGCACTGCACACAGGTGGCGAGGTGCCGGGAGAGGTCCTCGGGGGTGTCGGCGACGGGCGAGCGGGTGACCGCGTCGAGCAGCCGGGCGTAGCTGCGGCACTGCGCGGCCATCGGTGTGTCCAGGTGCGCGCGATGGCAGCGGTCCCGGAACAGGCCGCGCACCTGGTCGAGTTCCTGGGCCGCGGCGGCCGGGTCGAGGCCAAGGCGGCGGGCCACCGCGGGCAGCGGCAGTGCCTCCACCTCGGCCAGCCACAGCAGCGACGCGTCGGCCTCCTGCATGTCCCTCAGGCCCCGCAGGGCGACCGGGCGCTGCAGGGGCGGGCCGGTGTAGCGGGTGGCCTTGTCGGAGTTGAGCCACAGCCGCAGGTCGGGGTCGAGCTTGTGGCCGAGGCCGTCGGCCTCCCAGCCGGCCGCCGTCGTGCGTACCGCGGTCAGCAGGAGCGGGATCATCGGCAGCCGGGGCGCGGTGCGGCGGCCCGCGCTGCGCACCGGTGCGGACTGGGCGGCGCGGGCCTCGCGCAGGCCGAGCGCGAACGCCTCGGTGGCCAGCTGATTGGCCGCGATGGAGCCGGACGTGCACAGGTCCGCGTAGGAGAGCACCGCGTCCCAGCACTCGGAGAACAGCGCGGCCTCGGTGGCGTCCTGAGGGGTCGGCAGGTCGGGCATGGGTCTCCTGCATCCACGAGCGAGGTCAACTCGCCATATTGGCAAATGGAGTTGGGGGGAACCTCGCGGCAGGGCAAGAGCTTTTCACGTCTCCGACACAACTGACAAGCGGCCTATTCAAATCCGGTGACGCCCGTCGAGGTCGCGGACACGGTACCGGGCGAAGGCCGTCCGGCGCCGCTCACTGCCGAATTCGGCAGCTTCCGCGACACCTCCGTGCACCCAGGGCTCCACTCCACCCTCTTGTACGCACCGCGACCGCGTTTCGACTCAGCGTTCTCACCGGCAAGTTGGATTGCGAGGGCGGCACCGAGGAGCCTTCCGCTCCACAGGGTCACACCTCCGCCGTGTCCGCCGCCGGAAGGCTGTCCATGAAGGAACTCACCGAGAAGACCGCGCGGCCGGGCCCGGGCTGGCCGTAGCCGGGGGGCGAGGACAGGCCGAAGTCGTCCATCGTGGCGCGGTAGGCCTCGAGGAGCCGGATGTGGTACTCCAGCGGCGCGCCCTGCGGGTTGGCCTTGCCCAGCGGGGTCGTGGGCTCCGGGCACCAGGTGGTGAAGCGGGGCGTGATGCCGTGCGACATGAAGAAGCGCAGGCCCTCGGTGGTGGACGCGATGGCCTCGTCGACGGTGGTGAAGCCGAAGGGCTCCGCCATCTCCACGCCGGCCACGAAGTTGGGGATGACATTGCGCGCGCCGAAGATCTCGGCCGAGTCGAGGATCCGCCGGTGCCACTCGTCGCGGCCGACGTAGCGCTCCTTGCCGGGGCAGTACAGCTCGAAGAGCCGGCGGTCCCAGACCTCGTAGTTGGGGTGGTAGATCTGCACCCCGTAGTCCTTGAACCGCTGCACGTCGTCCTTCGGCAGCGCCTGGGCAACCACCTTGCCGATCCACCGCCCCGGGAAGCGCTCCTCGATGGCCTTGGCGTAGTGCCCGTAGAAGTCGGCCTCGTCGCGGCCCGCGAGCTTCGAGGTGATCGCGCCACCGGTGAGGGTGTAGGCGGTGGACGCCTTCTGGGTGTCGTACCGGTCGATGATCTCCAGCGCCTCCAGGACCTCCTCCACGTCCTTCACGCCGGTGTACGGCCGCCCGGCCGCCTTGTGCTGGCGCCAGTTGTGGTTGATGTCGCAGTACTGGCACTCCTCCTTGGCGCCGAAGTACTGGCACACCCGGAAGACGGTGAGGTAGATCAGATAGCCCCACTGGATGGTCGGGGCCACCTCCATGACGGACTTCCCGTTGGAGAGGGTGTGCCGGTAGTACTCGGGCATGGGCGGGACGCCGACGTCGGCGATCCGCTTGCCGTCGAGGTAGAGCCCGAGGAGCCCCTCGTCGTCGGCGGCGACCCGGTACGGCGAGGTCGGGTTCACCCGCACCGACACGACGGTGCGCCGCAGGTCGTACGGCCCGCCGGTGAGGATGATCTCCTCCGGGGGCCGCCTGAGCGCGGCCTCGCCCAGTTCCGGCAGGGTGCCGTGGTCGAAGGAGAAGATGAAGTACGACTTCGGCTTGACCTCGCCGCCCTCGTTGTCGGAGAGGGCCGACGCGTCGAAGGCGACCCCGCCCCGGAGCAGGTCCTCCTTGAAGACGGCTTCCCGCGGTACGTGCGGGAACCTCTCCATCAGATCCTCGACCAGTGCGGTACGGCTGCCCATCCCGTGTCTCCTCCCGGCTCAGGCGTTCGACTCCTCACCGTATGCCCCCGTGTGTGCGTCACCCGTGCCGGGTCCCCTCGCGCCGCGCCACGTGTTCTGGTACGGCCAGGTCCGGGGGGAGCGCCGGGTCGGCCACCGGGGCTCCCCAGACCGAGGTCAGGGGGAGGGTTCCGGCCCACAGGCCGAGCTCCGCGTCGGGTCCGTCGCCGTCGTCGGGCGGGCCGGTGCGGATCTTGACGGAGGCCTGTTCGAGGGAGAGGGCGAGCAGGGTGGTGGCGGCGAGTTCCCGGCGGTTCGGCTGCCGTGCGTACGACCACTGTCCCGGCGTCGCGTGCTCGGTGAGCCGGGCGAGGCCCGCGAGCTTCTCCTCGGGGTCGGTGACCTTGCGGGCCTCGCCGTGGATCATGGCGCTGCGGTAATTGACCCCGTGCTCGAAGACGGACCGGGCGAGGACCAGGCCGTCGACGTGGGTGACGGTGACGCACACGGGCGTAGCCCCCGCGAGACTGCGGCTGGCCACGGAGCCGTGCACATACAGCTCCCGCTCGTCACGCCCGTACACGGTCGGCACGACCAGCGGCCGCCCCTCGACGACCACACCGAGGTGACAGACGAAACCGGCGTCCAGGATCGCGTTCAGCTCGCCCCGGTCCTGACTGCCCTGCTCGCGCAGTCGGCGGTGGCGGGTGAGGTCGGTAGTCGGCAGGAGGGCGGGCAGCGGATCGGAGGCCATACGCTGACGCTATCGATATCGCGACACCTTGGCTAGATGACTGTTGATTACAGCAATCCACTCCACATCATCCAACGAAATCCGCAGCATGCCAGGGCGCTGTCCCAACTGCGGACGGGGCCGAGGTGGGCGATGCGGTGGCGGCCGGCCGACACGAGGTGACCGGTGAGCGCAGGCGCCTGGCCCCCACCGCGGTGGTCGACGACGGTGGCGCGCATGCCAAGGCCGAGCGGCGGCCTGCCCACCACAAATCCGCAGCAAGCCAGGGCACTGCCGCAACTGCGGACGGGGCCGAGGTGGGCGATGCGGTGACGGCCGGCCGACACGAGGTGGCCGGTGAGCGCAGGCACCTGGCCCTCACCGTGGTGGTCGACGACGGTGGCGCGCATGCCAGGGCCGAGCCGCGGCCGGCCCACCAGGGCCAGCCGGGAGCCCACCCGGTCCAGGCCGTGCGCGACGCGGGTCATGCACCTCCCGGTAGTGCTCGTCCCTCAGACCCGCCCACCACGGCGACCGCGTCGGCGCCCGGCCCTCGGCTGCGGCCTGTTCCTCCACTCCGCGCTCAATGTGCGCGCGGAAGGGGGTGGTCACGTCGTCGACGACGGCGATGGGCTTGTTGGTGGCGCCACCGAGTCCAGGGGCGTGGGCGTTGACCACGTAGTCCAGTTCGCGCATCGCCGTCAGGGCCCTGGAACCGATGGCCGCGGCGACCGGACAGGCGCCGCCGAGGACCCGCGCGACCACTTCCCGCGCCGTCGAGGTGTCCCCGCTCGCCGCGGGCCGCGCCCGCTTCGTCGCCGGTCGGTTCCCGCTCCCCCACTTGTCCGGCCCCCGCTACGGCGCGCCGCTCACGCCGCCCGTTCCAGAACCGTGTGGTCGACCGCGTGTCGCAGGGCCTCGCCGGACAGTAGCCGGGCGGCTTCCTCGGTGACCGTGTGGCCGAGGCGGGCCAGTTCGTTGCCCTGGGAACCGGCGAGGTGCGGGGTGATGAAGGCGTTGGGCAGGCCGAAGAGGGGGGAGTCGGGGGGCAGGGGCTCGGGGTCGGTGACGTCGAGGACCGCGGTCAGGCGGCCGGTGCGCAGTTCCCCCAGAAGGGCCTCGTGGTCGACCAGGGAGCCGCGGGCGGTGTTGACGAGGACCGACCCGGTGGGCATCAGGGCCAGTTCACGGGCGCCCAGGAGGTGCCGGGTCTCCGGGGTCTCCGGGGCGTGCACGGTGACGGTGTCCGCGGTGCGCAGCAGGTCGTCGAGCTGGAGCAGGGGGACGCCCAACCGGGCGGCCTCCGCCTCGTCGACGTACGGGTCGGCGAGGCTCACCCGCAGGTCGTACGGGCGCAGCAGTTCGATCAGTCGGCGGCCGATGCGGGACGCGCCCACGATGCCGACGCGGCGGCCGTAGTTGCCGATGCCGGGGACGATGTCGCCGTAGGGGAAGGCGCGCCGGGCGCGGAGCTCGTCGCGGAAGGCGAAGACGCCCTTCCCGGCGAGCAGGATCATCGCGAGGGTGTACTCGGCGACGGGCAGCGCGTTGGCCGCGGCCGCCGAGGAGACCGCGATGCCGCGCCGCCACACCTCGGGCGTGGTGAAACCCTTGACCGAGCCGGCCGCGTGCAGCACCGCGCGCAGCCGCGGGGCCGTGTCCAGCGCCGCTTCGTCCAGGCGGGGGCAGCCCCAGCCGGTGATGAGTACCTCGGTGCGGGCGAGCGCCTCCCGCAGCCGTGGGTCGGTGAAGTCCTCGGCCACCGCGGTGGGATCGATTTCCACGCACTCACGCAGTCGCGCGAGCACCTCCGGCGGAAAGACGTGCGACACGTTCTCGGCCTTCATGGCGAACATGGCCTGGAGACGCTCGGGCAAGGAAGGGACCTTCCGGCTCGGTGAGGCACCGACAGCAACCGTTCTCTACGGTAGGTCGGGGCGGATGAGAGGGTCAATGGAGGCACTCACCGGGAGGACGACAGGGATGACGGAGACGGTCACCAACTGGGCGCGCAACATCACCTACACGGCCGGTGAGCTGCACCGGCCCGGCTCGCTCGAAGCGCTCAGGGCCCTGGTGGGCGGGAGCTTCCGGGTGCGGGTGCTGGGCAGCGGTCATTCCTTCAACGAGATCGCCGACCCGGGCGCCGACGGCGTCCTGCTGTCGATCGCCGATCTGCCGCCGGTGCTCGACGTGGACACCACGGCCCGTACGGTACGGGTCTCGGGCGGCGTCCGGTACGCGGAGCTGGCCCGCGCGGTCCACGCACACGGCCTCGCCCTGCCCAACATGGCCTCCCTGCCGCACATCTCGGTGGCCGGCTCGGTGGCCACCGGCACACATGGTTCGGGGGTCGGCAACGGCCCGCTCGCGGCGGCCGTACGCGAGGTGGAGCTGGTCACGGCGGACGGCTCACCGGTGTCGATCGCGCGGGGGCAGGAGGGCTTCGACGGGGCCGTGACCTCCCTCGGCGCGCTCGGCGTGGTGACCGCGCTCGTCCTCGACCTGGAGCCTGCGTACGAGGTCGAGCAGCATGTCTTCACCGAACTGCCCCTTGCCGGGCTGGACTTCGAGACGGTGGCGGCGTCGGCGTACAGCGTGAGCCTGTTCACCGACTGGCAGAAGCCGGGTTTCCGGCAGGTGTGGCTCAAGCGGCGCACCGACCAGCCGCCCGCGCACTTCCCGTGGGCCGCGCCCGCGACCGAGGCGCTGCACCCGGTGCCGGGGATGCCCGCGGTCAACTGCACCGAGCAGTTCGGGGTGCCGGGGCCCTGGCACGAGCGGCTGCCGCACTTCCGGGCCGAGTTCACACCGAGCAGCGGGGACGAGCTCCAGTCGGAGTACCTGCTGCCGCGGTCGGCCGCGGTCGACGCCCTGAACGCGCTCGACGCGGTGCGTGAGACCGTCTCCCCCGTGCTGCAGACCTGTGAAGTGCGTACGGTCGCCACGGACCCGCAGTGGCTGAGCCCCGCCCACGGCCGTGATTCGGTCGCCCTGCACTTCACCTGGATCGCGGACACGGCGGCGGTGCTGCCGGTCGTCCGCCGGGTCGAGGAGGCCCTGGACGCCTTCGATCCGCGTCCGCACTGGGGCAAGGTGTTCACCGTCCCGGCCGCGGTGGTGCGTGACCGCTATCCCCGCATGGCCGACTTCCGCGCCCTGGCCCGGGCCCTCGATCCCGGTGGCAAATTCGCCAACGCCTTCGTACGGGATGCCCTGGGCGACTGACTGCGGGATGCCCTGTGGCCGACTTTATAAACCCCCTTTCCTAACCCCTTGTCGAAAGTCCTTCGCAGCCCATAGCCTTGCGCCGCCGGTGCCGTTGTGCCCGGCCCGGCCTGGACGGGATGGGAGGGGCAGCTCCGTGAAGCGCACATCACGTGACATCCGCACCGCGAACCGCTACGAGGTGCTGCGCCAGATCATCGCCGCGTCGCCCACCTCACGGCAGGAGCTGGCGTCCGCCACCGGGCTGAGTCTGGCCACGGTCGCCACGCTCGTCGGTGAGCTGCTCGACCTCCGTATGATCACAGAGGTCGGTTTCGAGGACTCGGCGGGGGGTCGCCCCCGCGGTCTCGTGGCCGTCCACGCGTCGGGGGGCGCGCTGATCGGCGTCGACATCGCGGAGACGTACGTCCATGTCGAGCTGTTCGACCTGGCGCTGAACGTCCTGGCCCGCGCCGACGAGGACATGCGCCCCGGCGAGAGCCGCCCGGAGCAGGTGGTCGGCCATGTCGCGGCGGCCGTCGGCTCGGTGGTCGCGCAGGCCGGGGTGGAGGCTGCGCGGGTGCTCGGCGTCGGGGTGAGCGTGCCGGGCCAGGTGGACCGCGACACGGGCGTCTCCGAGTACGCGCCCAACTGGGACTGGCACGACGTGCCGTTGCTCGATCTGCTCTCCGAACACATCGCCTACCCCCTGTACTTGGACAACCCGCTGCGCGCCTGCGCGGTCGCCGAGCTGTGGTTCGGGGCGGCGCGCGGGCGCGGGGACGCCGTGGTGGTGAACCTCGGGACCGGAGTCGGCGCCGGACTGGCGCTCGGCGGCGGGCTGCACCGGGGCGTCAGCAACAGCGCCGGCGAGTGGGGGCACACCACGCTCGTCCTGGACGGGCGGCTGTGCCACTGCGGCAACCACGGCTGTGTGGAGACGTATGTCGGCGCGCCCGGCATCATGCAGAACCTGCGTGAACTGAGCCCGCAAAGCGCGCTGTTGCACCCCGAGGACCAGACGGCCACGATCGACGCGCTGGCGCGCGCGGTCGACGCGAACGACCCGGTGGCCATCAAGGTGGTGCGGGACACGGCCCGTTACCTCGGCGCCGGCATCTCCGATCTGATCAATCTCCTCAACCCCGAGGTGGTCGTGCTCAGCAGCTGGGTCGCCGCCCGGCTGGGCGAGCCGCTGCTCGGCGAGGTGCGCGAGGCCGTCGCCCGGCACGCGCTGCGGCGGCCGCTGGCCGCCACCGAGATCGTCCTCTCCCCGATCCCCACCGACCCGGTGTCCCTCGGCGCGGCGACGTTCGCGCTGGAAGGGGCGTTGCAGTCCGTCGGGCAGAGGAACGGAAGCAAGCGCACCACCCCCGTAAGGAGCCGTACCGCACCGCCTTCATGACGACGGAAGGGATGCACGTGTCTCACCCCCGCACCACGACTCCCCGCACCAGGAGATCGGTCCTCCTGGCAGCCGCGGCCGCACTCGCCGTCGTCGGCCCCCTGATATCCGCCCCGCCCTCCTCGGCGGCCACCCCCACGGCCGCCGAGGTCTCTCCCCATGCCGCCCAGACCATCGACGACATCGGTGCCTCGGGCGCCTGGTGGGTCAACGACCTGCGGAACTTCGACCCGAAGGTACAGGCCCGGGTGGCGCGGCTGCTGTTCTCCGCGCAGGGCCTGGACCTCAGCGCGTACCGCTACAACATCGGCGGTGGCGGCACCGGCGTCAGCTACGCGCCCCGCGCCCCCGAGGACTTCCTGAACGACGACGGGTCCTACGACTGGAGCAAGGACGAGGCGGGCCGCTACTTCCTGTACGCCGCCGCGAAGTACGGCGTCGAGGACCTGATCGGCTTCGTCAACAGCGCGCCCGCCGAGTGGAAGACCAACGGCAAGAGCTGCGGCGGCTATCTGAAGGCGGACAACGAGCAGGACTTCGCCAAGTACGTGGCCGACGTCACCGACCACTTCGCCCGCCAGGGCGTACGGCTCGACTACATCAGCCCCTTCAACGAGCCGACGAACAGCTTCGACTCCTGCGGTCAGGAGGGCATGCTCGTCGATCCCGCCCAGCGCGACGACATCGTGCGCGCCCTCGGCGCCGAGCAGCGCTCCCGGCACCAGCGGACGGGCATCATCGCCGACGAGTCCACCAGTACGGTCAAGTTCAACTCCGAGGTCCCGCAGTGGATCTCGCAGCCGGACACCGCCCAGTACGTCGCCAAGCTCGCCCACCACACCTACGACAACCCCGGTGACGGGGACCGGGCGAAGGTCTACGAAACGTCCAAGGCAGCCGGCAAGCAGTCCTGGTCCACGGAGATCTGCTGCTTCGGCAACGGCGGCACCGGCTGGGCGCAGGAGTACGACCCGACCATCGACGGCGGTCTGAACCTCTCCCGGATCATCTACAAGGACTTCGCGACCGCGCACGACTCGGCATTCCAGTGGTGGGTCGCGCTGTCGGAGATGATCGGCAGCGATCCGCTGGCGAAGAACGGCGACGGCTGGAACGACGGCCTGATCTACTACGACCCGGACTACAGGACGAACGGCAACCAGACCCTGTACTTCACCAAGCGCTACTACGCGCTGGGTCAGTACAGCAAGTTCGTGAAGCCGGGTGCGGTCGCGCACAACGTGACCGGCGCGCCGGACGGCGTCGAGGTGTCGGCATACGACCGGGACGGCACGTGGGTGGTCGTGGTGAACAACCACAACTCCACCGACACGGCGCTCGATGTGCACTTCAACAGCAGGTCGCCGCTGCGGGCGACGCAGGCGGTGCGGACCTCGGCGGAGGAGAACTGGGCCGACGTGGCCAGGCCTGCGGTGCGGGGCGGCACGATGTCCGCCACGCTCGCGGCCCGCTCCGTCACCACCTATGTCCTCGACCGGCAGGGCCACGGCAGCACGGCCCTCACCGGCGCCCTCCAGGGCAAGCAGTCCGGCAAGTGCCTGACGGCCGACGCCTCCGGCGCCACCATCACCGGCTGCACGGGCACCGCCGGGCAGTCGTGGTCGTACGACGCGAAGGGCACCCTGAAGGGCCTCAACGGCTATCTGACGGCCGGGAGTTCCGGGCTCACGACAGCGGCCGCGACGGGTGACGCCACACAGCGCTGGCTGCTGAACTCCAACGGCCAGATCGTCAACGAGGCGACGGGCGAGTGCCTGGACGTGGGCGGACAGGCGACCACCGACGGCAGCGCCGTGATCCTCTACAGCTGCAACGGCGGCGCCAACGAGGCCTGGACCAGGCAGTAACACCCCGCTGGACCGAGGGCCGCCGGCCACACCCCTGACCCGGTGGCTCTCAACTCCCTTGCCACTCCCACACGTTCGGGATTCCGAACCGGATGCAACGCTTCGAACAGACTTCGTCCAACCCCTTGCCGAAGCCTTAGCCGAAGGTTAACGTCCCGCTCCGCACAGCACATCCGAGCCATCTGGCCCAAGCCGTAGAGCTGCAGCCGCACTTCGAGACAAGGACGTCAGCATGTCGGCAATGAGCAACAGCAACTGGTCCCGCAGATCACTGTTCCGCGCCGCCGCGGGCATGGCCGCCGCCGGCACACTGGCCGCGTGCGGCAGCAACAACGGCCGTGGGGGCGGCTCCGGTTCGGGCAAGAACCTCGTGCAGTACTTCCACGCGTACGGCGAGGCGGGCACCGAGCAGGCGATCAAGCGGTACGCGAAGGCGTACAAGGGCGCCAGTGTCACCACGCAGTGGATCACCGGCTCCAACTTCGAGAGCAAGCTCTTCGCCTCGCTGCTCACCGACCAGGCGCCGGACCTGTTCGAGTTCCACCCGCAGCTCCAGCTCGTCAAGAGCGGTCAGGTGGCCGATCTGACCGACATCATCGAGCCGGTCAAGTCCGACTTCAACCAGGCCGACATCACGTCGCACACGGTGGACGGCAAGATCTACGGCGTCCGCATGATCGACGACCCGCAGTTCTTCTTCTACCGCAGGTCGCTCCTGGAGAAGGCGGGCATCCAGGCCCCGACCACCCTCGACGAGCTGATCGAGGCCGCCGCCAAGCTCACCACGAGCAAGGTCAAGGGCCTGTTCCTCGGCAACGACCTGCACGCGGTCATCAACCCGCTGATCTGGTCGGCCGGCGCCGACACCCTCGACGCCAAGAACGAGATCGCCTACCACACCGACGGCGTGGTCGAGGGTCTGAAGAAGATGCGCAAGCTCTTCACCAGCGGCCATCTGCTGCTCGACGCCCCCGCCGACTTCTGGGACCCCTCCGCGCTCAACCAGGGCCTGTGCGCCATCCAGTTCTGCGGCATGTGGGCCATGCCGCAGTTCCAGCAGACCCTCGGCGACGACCTCGGCATCATGCCGTTCCCGAAGGTCACCGACGCGGGCAAGCCGTCCGTCTACAACGGCGGCTGGTCGATGTTCGTCAACGCCAAGGGCAAGAACGTCGACGCGGCCAAGGAGTACGTGAAGTGGCTGTGGATCGACCAGAAGAAGTACCAGGAGGACTGGGCGACCTCGTACGGCTTCCACATCCCGCCGCGCACCTCCATCGCGCAGTCCGCCGCCAAGCTGAAGTCGGGCCTGCCGGCGGAGGGCGTGAAGCTCTTCAACGAGTACGGGCACTTCGACAACATCGGCTGGACCCAGGCGATGATCACCGCCACGGAGAACGTCTTCGCCGACTGCGTCCGCAAGGGCGGTGACCCCGAGGCCGCGCTCGACGCGTGCGACAAGACGGTCGGCGCCGAGCTCAAGAAGCTCTTCGGATAGACCGCCGGACGGACACGGACCACGACATGTCGACGACCACCACGCGTGGCCTCGCGAGCCCCGCCCCGGCCAAGGCCCACAAGGCCCGGCCGCGGCGGGGGCTGCGGGGCAGCCGCACATTCAACTTCTGGCTCTTCACCAGCCCGTTCCTCATCGGGCTGATCGTCTTCGTCTACATCCCCATCGGCTGGAGCGTCTACCTCAGCTTCTTCGAGGCCCGCTTCACCGTGACGCCCAGCGACTTCGTCGGCCTTGACAACTACCGGCAGATGCTGACGGACAGCAACTTCACCGGCTCGCTGGTCACCTTCACCGTCTTCGCCGCGTTCGTCGTGCCCACCACCTGGGCGGTCTCGCTGGGCCTGGCACTGCTGGTGAACCGGCTGCGCTTCATGCGGGCGTTCTACCGGTCGGTGTTCTTCCTGCCGACGGCCTGCAGCTATGTGGCCGCCTCGCTGATCTGGAAGATGTCCATCTTCAACGGCGTACGCTTCGGCCTGGCCAACACCGTCATCGGCTGGTTCGGCGTGGACAACGTCGCCTGGCTCGCCAACCCCGACCCGCCCTGGTACTGGCTGGTCATCCTCACCGCCCGGCTGTGGCTGCAGTCCGGCTTCTACATGATCCTGTTCCTGGCCGCGCTGCAGAACATCCCGCGGGAGCTGTACGAGGCCGCCGCGATCGACGGCGCGAAGCCCGGCTGGCAGACCTTCCGCCACATCACACTGCCGCAGCTGCGCGCCACCTCCACGGCCGTGATCCTGCTGCTGCTCGTGGCCGCCTACCAGGCCTTCGACGAGTTCTTCAACCTGCTGTCCAAGACCACGTGGGGCCGTCCGCCGCTCGTCGAGCTCTACTACACGGCCCTCGGCCAGAACCAGAACTACGGAGCGGGCAGCGCCGGAGCGGTGCTCCTGACCCTGCTGATCTGTGTCGTGACCCTGTTCCAGGGCAGGATCATGGGCTTCGGAAGGGGTGACCAGTCCCAGTGACCACCATCCCGGAGCGCCGCGTCCGGCGCGGTGGCGGAGTGATGAGCTCCACCGGCCTGTAC
The DNA here is from genome assembly GCF_040654755.1 of Streptomyces sp. NPDC050625. Taxonomy (NCBI): domain Bacteria; kingdom Bacillati; phylum Actinomycetota; class Actinomycetes; order Kitasatosporales; family Streptomycetaceae; genus Streptomyces; species Streptomyces sp. NPDC050625. The sequence goes on along the minus strand of NZ_JBFAIQ010000002.1, from coordinate 195,911 downwards.
ATCGCCATCAGCGTCGCCGCGTTCTTCTTCCTCGTCCCCTTCTATCTGCTGATCCGCAACGCCCTGTCCACCGATCCGGAGATCACCGGCGAGAACTGGAAGTTCTTCCCCACCCACATCCAGTGGGGCAACATCACCGAGCCGTTCGACGACCCCACGGTCGACTTCGGACAGTCGATGGTGAACTCGCTGGTCGTCGGCATACTCCACACTCTCGGCACGCTCTTCGTGTGCTCACTCGCCGGCTACGGCCTGGCCCGCATCCCCTACCGGCACGCCAACAAGATCTTCTACGCGGTGCTGGTGACCCTCATGGTCCCGGCCGCCGTCACCTTCGTGCCCAGCTTCGTGCTGGTCTCGTCCCTCGGCTGGGTGGACAGCTACCGCGGTCTCATCATTCCGGGCCTGTTCAGCGGTTTCACCTGCTTCCTCTTCCGGCAGTACTTCCTGGGGTTCCCGAAGGAGCTGGAGGAGGCGGCGCGCGTGGACGGGCTCGGCTACTGGGGCGCGTACTGGCGTGTCGTCGTCCCCAACTCGCTGAACTTCTTCGCGGCGATCGCCACGATCACCTTCATCAACGGCTGGAACTCGTTCCTGTGGCCGCTGGTCATCGGCCAGGACCCCAGCGCCTGGACGGTCCAGGTCGCGCTCTCCTCGTACATGACCAACCAGACCGTCAACTACCACCTGATCTTCATGGCCACCGCCATTTCCATCCTGCCCCTGCTGTTCGTCTTCCTCTTCCTCCAGCGCTGGCTGGTCCAGGGGATCGCACAGACCGGCATCAAGGGCTGAGCTAGGAGACCGATGTCTTTCCGCACCTCCCCATCGGCCATCGACTACGTAGAGGACGTGGCACCCGGCTCCGGGGCACTGCCGCCCCGGGCCTGGTACGCCTCCTCGGACGCCGCATCTCTTTCCCTGAACGGCAGTTGGCGTCTCCGCGTGTCGGCCACTGCCGACGCCGAGGACGACTCGTTCGCCGAGCCGGGCTTCGACTCCGGCGACTGGGCGGAGGTCTCGGTCCCCGGCCACTGGGTCCTCCAGGGCCATGGCTCACCCATCTACACCAACCATCTCTATCCCTTCCCGGTCGACCCGCCCCACGTACCGACCGAGAACCCCACCGGCGACCATCTGCACAGCTTCGACCTGCCGTCCGACTGGCCGTCGGACGGGGGCGCGGTGCTGCGCTTCGACGGCGTGGAGTCCTGCGCCCGCGTGTGGCTGAACGGCACGGACATCGGCGAGTTCAAGGGCTCCCGGCTGCCCCACGAGTTCGCGGTCGGCCAACTGCTGAAGCCCGCAGGCAATGTGCTGGCCGTCCGGGTCCACCAGTGGTCGGCGGGATCGTACCTGGAGGACCAGGACCAGTGGTGGCTGCCGGGCATCTTCCGTGATGTGACGCTGCTGCACCGGCCGGCGGGTGCCGTCCTCGACTTCTTCGTGCACGCCTCCTACGACCATGTCACCGGCGAGGGCACCCTGCGCGTCGACTCCGACGTGGACGGCCGGGTCACCGTGCCGGACCTGGGCGTCGACGTCGCGACCGGCGAGCCGGTGACGGTCCCGGTGCGGCCGTGGACCGCGGAGACACCGCAGTTGTACGACGGTGTGCTGGCCACCGAGGGCGAGCGGGTGCCGCTGAGGATCGGCTTCCGGACGGTCGCGCTCGACGACGGCCTGATCAAGGTCAACGGCAGGCCGGTCCTCTTCAAGGGCGTCAACCGGCACGAGTGGCACCCGGAGAAGGGCCGCTCCCTCGACCTGGAGACCATGCGCGAGGACGTGCTGCTGATGAAGCGGCACAACATCAACGCCGTGCGCACCTCCCACTACCCGCCCCACCCGGCCTTCCTGTCCCTGTGCGACGAGTACGGCCTGTGGGTGATCGACGAGTGCGACCTGGAGACCCACGGCTTCACCGAGCAGGGCTGGCGGGACAACCCCGTCGACGACGAACGCTGGACCCCGGCCCTGCTCGACCGCGCCGCCCGCATGGTCGAACGCGACAAGAACCACCCGTCGGTCGTCATCTGGTCGCTCGGCAACGAGGCCGGCACCGGCCGCGGACTCACCGCGATGGCCGAGTGGATCCACGGCCGGGACTCCTCACGGCTGGTCCACTACGAGGGCGACATCGACTGCCGTGACACCGACGTCTACTCACGGATGTACGCCGACCACGCGGAGGTCGAGCGGATCGGCCGCGGCCTGGACGGCGGCACCCACCGACGCCGCGAACTCCCCTTCATCCTCTGCGAGTACGGCCACGCCATGGGCAACGGCCCCGGCGGCATCGCCGACTACCAGCGGATCTTCGAGTCCTACGACCGGCTCCAGGGCGGCTTCGTCTGGGAGTGGATCGACCACGGCATCAAGGACGAGCGGTACGGGTTCGCGTACGGCGGCGACTTCGGCGAGGAGCTGCACGACGGCAACTTCGTCTGCGACGGGCTGCTGTTCCCGGACCGGCAGCCCTCTCCCGGGCTGATCGAGTACAAGAAGGTGATCGAGCCGGTCCGTATCGACGGCGACGGCGCCGACGGCACCGTCCGCGTCACCAACCGGCAGGACTTCGCCGATCTGTCCGCGCTCGCCTTCGCGTGGTCGTACCAGGTGGACGGCGAGACGGTCGCGTCGGGCAGCCTCCAGGTGCCCACCCTGGCACCCGGTGAGTCGGCCGACGTGAAGCTGCCTCAGGCGCCCTCGGCAGCGCACGGTGAGACCCAGTGGACGGTACGGGCGCTGACGGCCGCCGGCACCCCGTGGGCACCCGAGGACCATGTGGTGGCATGGGGCCAGTTCCCCGTGTCGGCGCGGCAGACTCCGTCCGTCGTCGCGACCGACGGGCCGGCGCTCGGCGAAGGGCTGATCACGCTCGGCCCGGCCTCCTTCGACGCCCGGACGGGCGGGCTCAGAACCGTCGGCGGCGTGCCGGTCACCGGTCTGCGTCTGGACGTGTGGCGGGCGACCACCGACAACGACGACGGCGCCGCCTGGCAGACCGACGTCCGCCACGGCCTGCTCTGGCGGCAGCTCGGCCTGCACCGGATGCGGCACCGGCTCGACGGCGTGGAGCTGGGCGACGACGCCCTGACGGTACGCACCCGGGTGGCGCCCGCCGCCCGGGAGGTGGGCCTGTCGACGGTGTACCGCTGGACGTCGGACGGCAACCGGCTGAGGCTGACCGTGTCCGTGTCCCCCGAGGGCGACTGGACGGTACCGCTGCCGCGGCTCGGCATCCGGTTCGGGCTGTCGGCCGCCGACCGTGTGGAGTGGTTCGGCGGCGGTCCGGGGGAGGCGTATCCGGACACCAGGTCGGCGTCGGCGGTCGGCCGCTGGCGGTCGACGGTGGACGAGCTGCAGACACCTTACGTGCGTCCGCAGGAGAACGGCGCCCGCGCCGACGTCCGCTGGGCGGAGATCGGCGGTCTGCGCGTCGAGGGCGACCCGGAGTTCTGGTTCACCGCCCGCCGCTGGACCACCGAGCAGCTGGACGCCGCCACCCACCGCACCGACCTCACCCCGGGCGACACGGTCTGGGTCAACCTCGACCACGGCCAGCACGGCATCGGTTCCCAGTCCTGCGGCCCGGGCCCCCTGCCCCAGTACTACCTGGGGGCCGAGCCCGCCGAGTTCTCCTTCGTCTTCTCGGAGGTCAATTGACCGACACGGTCGGCAGGACCCCCGCGGCCGGCCGGCGCGGGGGTCCGGGGTCGTCCCCCGGAAATCTCTGCACCCGGCCGGCCGCGGTCGCGTCCTGCGTCGGCTTCGTCCTGATCGGCATGCTCCAGGCGCTGTACGGCCCGGCGGTGCCCGGGCTGCGCTCGGAGTTCGGTCTGTCCCCCGCGGGCGCCGGACTCGGCCTCAGCCTGCACTTCGCGGGCGGGGTCGCCGGTGTCCTCGCCTTCAACGCCGTCCACTCCCGGATCAGCAACCGGGCGCTGCTGGCCGCCGGTTACGGTCTGATGGCGGCCGGCGCGGCGGGCTTCGCGCTGGCCCCGAACTGGCAGCTCGCCCTCGCCGCCGCCTTCCTCTGCGGCCTGGGCTTCGGCGGCACCGACTACGGCCTCAACCAGTTGTTCGCCGTCGGCTTCGGCGACCGCTCCACGGCGATGCTCAACGTCCTCAACGCCCACTTCGGCATCGGCGCGGTCCTCGGCCCGGCGGTGGTGGCATGGGCGGGCCCGGACGGCTACGCGTACGCGTTCGGGGGGTGCGCGGTGCTGGCGGGAGCGCTGGTGCCGCTCGGCTCAAGGGGCGTGCGTACGGCGCCGCCCGAACGGTCATCAGCCGCACCGGCCGCCTCCCTGGGCCTCCCCCGCATCCTCCTCGGCTTCCTCGTCCTGTACATCCTCAACGTCGCCGTCGAGGCGGGTGTGGGCGGCTGGGAGCCGACCCATCTGGAGACCGTCGGCTACACCGCGACCGTGGCGGCCTCGGCGACCTCCGTGTACTGGCTGATGATGACGGTGGGCCGCTTCCTGGTCGTACCGATCACGCTGAAGCACTCGCCCGAGCGCATCCTCACGGTGTGCGCGGCCGGTATGACCGTGTGCCTGCTGCTGACGCTCGTAAAAGGAGTGGCCCCGGTGGCGTACGCGGGTGTCGGATTGTTCATCGCGCCGGTCTTCCCGACCGGCCTGCCCTGGCTGAACAGGGCGCTTCCGCAGGCCGAGCATGCCGGTGCCTGGGTGATCGCCGCCTCCATGATCGGTGGAGTGGGCGCGCCGCCGCTGCTGGGCGTGGGCATCGAGGCGTCCGGGATCCATGCCGTGCCCTGGCTGTTGACCGTGTTGTCGGCCGCGTCGCTCCTGGCGACCGTCCGGCTGATCCGGCTGACTCGGTCGATCCGGCCGGTTCGGCCGACGAGGAGATACGTCGAGTGACACGAGTGACCGGCAGCAGCGACCCAGACCGCCGGCACCGCCACTCCTGCGGGTTCGGTCCGCGGACCTCGCTCTCACCCGGGCCGGCGCTCAAGGGCCCATACATCGTCGTACGAGGGCGTCGTACCGCCGACGCCCCGACCGGCCGCGATGTCGTCCACCGCGTCCAACGCGGCGCCCAGCGCCCGCCGGTACAGCAGCGAGCCGAGACTGATCCGCCGTACGCCGAGGTCGGTGAGGTGGGGGACGGTGGGACCGGCGGGCGAGTAGAGGATGTTGATGGGGACGTGGAGGTGCTGCACCAGGGCGCCGATGCGCTCGGGGTCGGTCAGCCCGGGGACGAACACACCATCGGCGCCGGCCTGTTGGTAGGCCTCCAGCCGCCGGAAGGTCTCCTCTCCCCCGCCCAGCCAGTACGTATCGGTACGCGCGTTGACGAAGAGCCCGGGCGCGGCCGACTTGACCGCGGCGATCTTCGCGGCGTGCAGGTCCACGGACCCGAGCCCGTCTTCGAGATTGACACCGACCGCCCCGACGGCCCACAACTCCCGTGCGAACTCCCCTACTTCTTCGGGCTCGTCGCTGAATCCGCCCTCCGCGTCCACCGAGAGGAAGAAGGGTTCCGTCCCGAGGGTGAGGGCGAGCCGGAGGGTGTGCTCGCGGGTCGCGGCCGCGCCGTCGGGCAGACCGGCGGCCGCGGCGACACCGAGACTCGTGGTGCCGATGGCGGCGAAGCCGCGCGCGGCGAGGGCGGCCGCGGAGGCATGATCCCAGGCGTTGGGCAGGAACAGGGGCTCGCCCGCGCGATGAAGACCACCGAACGAGGTCATGAAAGCCTCCCGACGGCGTCGGCGTAGTACCGGGATCCCCCGAGGTGGTGGGCGAGTTCGCGAAAACTCCAGCCCGCACCGGGCGAGTCGTCGAGCTGTTCGTCGGTCAACGCGTCCAGGCGGTCGGCCCAGATACGGGCGAGCCGGACGAGACGACTGCGGGCCTCGTCGAGATCCTCGGAAGTGAAGGGCGCGAGGTCCGCCGCGGTCGTGATCGCGGAGGCGTGCCAGTGGTCCGGCTGGGGTGCCTGCCCCGCCAGCCGGGCCTCCAGCTCGGCCAGGTGGTCGATGAGATGGTCCGCGGTACGACGGATCGCCTTGTGCGGGGTGTAGACGCGGTCGTCGATGCGTGCAGGCGTACCGTCCCAGGCGGTCCAGGTGGCGGCCAGCTCCAGCACATGGTCGACCATGGCGATGATGACCTCGGCGGGTGTCTCCGTTGCGATGTCGGCACTCATACGAAGACGCTAGGCCCCGGTCACTTCGGCGCCCGCCGAACTGTCCCGCACGTCCGGACCAGGTCCCACAAGAACCATCACCGAGACGTGAGCCATGCGGCAAGCCCGCTTCCCGTGGTCGTGGCGAGAGCGGTCAAGAACCAGCGGGGGATGCGCTGAATCGTCAAGTGCAGACCACCGAAGCGGAGTTCGAACTGTGGCGGGCGGCTTGGTGTGTCAGGGCTCATGCATCCAGGACAGCAGTTACCCGCTGGTACGTATTAGCGGCCTACTCCCCCCGCTCCACCACCCCACGCTCCACACAGAACTCGTTGCCCTCCGGGTCGGCCAGTACCGCCCAGCCCGTGCCGTCCTCCCGGCGTCGGTCGTCGACGAGTGTGGCACCTAGGGCGAGCAGGCGTTTGACCTCCTCGTCGCGGGTGTGGTCCTGGGGCTGGAGGTCCATGTGGACGCGGTTCTTGACGGTCTTGGGGTCGGGCACGGTGACGAAGAGCAGGCCCGCGGCCTCGATCAGTGCCTCCGGGTCGCCGGGATGGTCGTCCTCGTGCAGAGGCTCGCCCAGGACCTGGGACCAGAAGGCGGCGAGGGCATAGGCGTCGGCGCAGTCGATCGTCACGTGCCGGATCTTGGAAGTCATGGGTCGGATTCTGGTGCGTGCGCGGGGAAAGGGAAAACGAATTCGCCAATGAGATCGGCACCGGGTTCGGCAACCTTTCCGGGGTCGGTGGCGACCGGAAGGCATGACTTCTGCACAACGCACGACACGCCACCGCCGCGTCCGGGTGGCGCGCAAGCCCGCCATAGGCGCCCTCGCGGCCGCCGGCCTGCTCGCCGGGGCGTGGTACGCCACCGCCGGGGCCGCTACCACCGCCCCGCTCGCGGTCACCAGTACGTCGGTCGCTCTGCCCGCCAAGTACCCCTATCTGTCGGCGGGTTACAACAACGTCCGCGAGTGGAACCGTACGGCCACCGCGGTGGCTCCCAACGGCACCCTGCGCGTGGCCTGGCCCGCCTCGGACGGCGTCCACGTCACCCCACTGACTCCGGCCGGGAAGCGCTCGGGTGCGGACACGGTCGTCAAGGGCGCCAAGGAGGTCGGCGGCCTGGTCGCGCACGACAACGGCTTCGCGCTGCTCACTCGCGTCTCCGACAGCAACAAGTGGAAGGAGACGGCGGCCGCGATCGTCCGCTACACGAACGGCACGAAGACCTGGAGCACCAAGCTCACCGGCACCGCCTCCCACGACACCGCCCCGACGCTGGACGGACAGCTCACCTGGAACGGCAGCAAGTACGGCGCCTACTTCGTCGTGCACGGCGCGGGCGGCTTCGCCGACGGGCACTACGGCGACAAGCTGTCGTACGTGAGCCCCAAGGGAGCCAAGCTCGGCGGCGGTTGGGGCTGGGGGTGCAGCCACAACGAGGGCATCGCCCTGCACGCCGAGAAGTCCGGCGCCTTCACCTCGCTGTGCTTCGACGACTGGCGTTCGGGCCTGTTCGTCTCCACCGGGATCGGCGCCCCGGACGTGGCCCCGGTCGTACAGCGGGAGCAGTGCTGGGCGGGGTACTGCGGTGGTACCTTCCCCAGCCGCACCGGTGACCTGGTGAAGTCGGCCACCGGAAGATACGCGACCGCGTTCGCCTCCCGCGGTGCCGCCTCCGCCAAGACGAACCCGGCCGACTCCAGCGGCCGCGGCTGGACGGTCACGCCGAGGACCAGCACCCACCAGGTGGCGATCGCCTTCCTCAAGAACCCCAACTCCGGCCCCGGCAAGGCGATCTACCTGTCGGACACCAAGGGCACCGAGCACGTCAACGTGCATCTCGCCCCGTACGGCAAGGACAAGCTGCTGCTGTCCTGGGAGTCCCTGAAGAACGCCAAGTGCGCCGCGGGCACCTGCACCGGCACCTTCACGGGCACCCATCTGCGGCTCGTCGACTGGAACGGCCGGCTCGTCGGCGCGGACAAGGTGGTGAGCGCCCGTATCACCGGTGACCTCGCCGTGGCCAAGGACGGCTCCCTGACCTGGGCCTACGCTCCTGTCACCCCGTCGTACGCCACCAAGCTCAGCGGGGCGTCACCGACCACGAAGACCCTGCGGATCGCCCGTCTGACGCCGTGAACCGGAAATGACGGACCGGGCCCCCGGCCCAGCTCACGCCCAGCTCGTACGGCCCCCGCACCTCGACGGAGACCAGCTCCCCGAGGGGCAGGGGGTCCGGTTCGCCGGTGAGACGGGCCAGGGCCACGAACAGGGTCGGGCCGTCACCCGTCGTACCGGAGAGGGCGAGGTCGCCGGACAGGCCGTGGACCGGCACCAGTTCGGCGTGCTCGTCCTGCCACGGCACCCAGCCGGTGATACGGACATCGGTCCCGGGTGCCGCGCCGGTCACCAGATGGGCGCGCACCTCCGCGGCGCCCTCGGCCACCACGAGGCTGGTGACCTCGGTCCCGCCGCCGGCACCCCCCGCGGTGTACCGGGAGGCCGCCCAGCCCTCCCCCACGCCCAGCGGGACGATGCCGGTGCGGTCCGCGTCCCCGCCCACCGTCACGACGTTGTCGGGCGGCGAACCGAGCGGCCGGGTGACCGTCGAGTAGGCGAACCGCGTGTAGTAGGGGTCGTAGCGGACGTCCTCGCTGCCGTGGTTGTGCAGCCGGACCACACCGTCCGAACTCGTCGACTGGAGCAGCCAGTTGGGTCCCGAGATGGGGGTCACCGCGTCGGTCCGCTCGGCCGGTCCCGGTTCCTCGGCCGCCGTCCACACCGCGTGGTCCGCGGGCAGGAGCAGCCCGAGGAAGCCCTTGCTCGCCCAGTAGGGGGAGGCCGGTCCCGAATAGCCCTGCAGGAGCGTCTCGTCGGGGCCGTGCCAGCCGAGGGTGAGCAGACCGTGCTCGTCGACCGCCTCGCGGTCCAGGAAGTACTTCAGCGCGCCGGAGGCCAGCCGGCGGGTCTCCCCCGGGGCCAGGGGCGTACGTCCCGTGAGCGCGCCCAGCCACAGCGGGGCCGTCGTCGCGAACCGGTAGGTGAGGGAGCGGCCCTGGAGCATCGGGGCGCCGTCGCCGCCGAAGAGCCGGGCGTAGTCGGCGAGATGACGTTCGAGCCGGGCGCCGTACAGGTCGAGGAGCGCGGCGTCGCCCGCCAGCCACGCGTGCAGCACCGGATACAGGTGCATGGCCCAGCCGTTGTAGTAGTCGAAGGCGCGACCGGGGCCGTCGCTGTACCAGCCGTCACCGACGTACCACTGCTCGATGCGCTCCAGGCCCCGCTCGACGGCCTTGCGGGAGGCGTCGGCCTCGTACCCGATCTCCTGGAGAAATCCGCCGACCGTGACCGGGAACAACTCCCAGTTGCAGGGCCAGGGTTCGGCGGTGAGCGCGTCCGCCAGCCAGGCCGCCGCCCGCTCGCGCACGGGCTCGTCCAGCCGGTCCCACAGCAGGGGCCGCGTCAGCCGCAGGGCGAGGGCGATCGAGGCCGCCTCGACCAGGGGCTGGCTGCGGTCCTCGATGCGCGGCCAGACGCCCGAGGCCCCGGCGGCGAGGCCGTCCGCGTAGCGTCCGAGGGTGTTCTCGTCGCGGCGGAAGGCGGCCAGCAGCAGCGTACGGGCGTATCCCTCCAGGCCGTCGGAGAGGCGGCCCGACCAGCTCTCGTGGTCGCCGGGGAGGTGGTAGAGGGCGCGGTCCCCGGTGGCATACGGCTCCACCGCGGCGAGCAGGGCGTCGGCGGCGGCCTCCCAGTGGGCGCGGGTGCAGCCGGTGCGCGGGCTCAGGGTGCGGTCGGGCTGGGGCAGGTGCATCGGCGGTGTGTGTCCTTCCAGCGGGGCCGGCCTGGGGCGCCCCGGTTCCGGTCGGGACGCCCCAGGGTTTCATCCCACCCTCACCTTGCCCTTCGGCACCAGATGCAGGGCGAGAAGTTCCTCGCGGACCAGGCTCGCGTAGGCCGTGGCGCCGCGTACGGAGGTGTGCGTGTTGTCCCGCTTCTCGTTGTAGAGGTACAGCGCCTTGGAGCCCTCCACGCCCAGGGACTCCACCAGCGACTTCGTCTTCGCGGTGAGGTCGATCAGCGGGACCTCCTCGGCGGCGGCCACGGAGCGGACGACGGCCGGGTGGTCGACTCCGAGGCCGTTGACCAGGAGGGCGGTGTTGTTGTTCAGCGTGCCGTCCGCGTTGAACCAGCGGCGCACGATCGGCGTGACGAGGACCGGCTCCCCGCCCCTGACCCGTACACCCGCCACCAGTGTCTCCAGATTCGCCCGGTACGTCGCCTCGTCCGTCGTCTTGTCATTGTGGGCCAGTTGGATCAGGACCAGGTCGCCGGGGCGGATCAGCGGCTGGACGGTCGCCCACAGCCGGGGGTCCTGGAGATAGGTGACCGTACTCTCCCCGGAATCCGCGTAGTTGGCGACGGAGACGCCCCTGCGGAGGTACTGCGGGAGTTGCTGGCCCCAGCCGGAGTAGGGGTCGCCGGCCTGGTAGCAGACGGTGGAGTCGCCGATGAGGACGATCCGGCGGGAGTGGGGAGCCGGGGTCACGCGGATGTCGGCCAGTGCGGGTGCCCTGCCACCGATGGCCAGGTCCAGGCCGGGAGTTCCGTCGGCGCCGGTCGGTTCGCCCTCGGGGGTACGGACGTCGACGGTGAAGCTGCGGGTGACGTGCCGGCCCGCGTCCGCGGGCGTCTCGGGGAGGAGGGAGCGCCGGGTCTCGCCGCTGATGCTCGTGCTGGCGGCGGCCTCGCCGCCGAGGCGGACCCGTACGTCGTAGGTGCCGGGTGGGACGTCGAAGTGGCAGGCGGTGGCGGTGCAGTCGGCGATGCCGAGCGGTGGCTGCCGGTCATGGGCCCGGGCGGGGGCCGCCACGAGGGCTGTGCTCAGGATGACCGCCGCCGGCACGGCGACGCGCAGGGCGCTGAATCGTCTCACTCGTGGCTCCTCCGTCACGGCGACAAGGCCTGGCGGCTGGACCGTACCGCATCGACAAGCGCTTTCTAGACCTTGGACCATTTCCCCGAGACTGCCAACTCCAAGCCAACGAAAGCCCTTTCGCAAAACCGATTCAACTGTCACTCTGCGAAGCACCGGCACCCCCACACCTCCCGAAGGAGGCACCCCCATGTCCGGATCACCGAACAGACCGATCGGACGCCGCACCTTCGTGGCCGGCACCCTGGCCGCCGCCGGCTCGGCGGCCCTCGTCGGACCGCTCGCGGGCAGCGCGTCCGCCGCGGGCTTCGGCTGGAGCGACGACGGCTCGAACTACGTCGTCGACACCGGCGCGGGCCTCGTCTTCAAGGTCGGCAAGGCCAACGGCGACCTGACCTCGCTGGTCCACCGGGGCACCGAGTACCAGGGCTACGGCGGCAAGAACTCACACATCGAATCGGGCCTCGGCACCTCCACGGTGACCATCGCCCAGTCCGGCTCGACGATCCTGATCTCCGTCACGCACGGCACGCTCAAGCACTACTACGCGGCCCGCAGCGGTGAGAACAACGTCTATCTGTGGACCGACAAGGCGGACTCGTCCGTCAGCGCCACCCGGTACATCGTGCGCGTCAGGGCGGGTCTGTTCCTCAACGACGAGCCCGACTCGTACACGTACGCGCCCACCACCATCGAGGCCTCGGACGTGTTCCAGAAGTCCGACGGCCAGACCCGCTCGAAGCACTACTCGAAGCTGCGGGTAATGGACTACGCCTATCTCGGCTGGAGCACCGGAAGCGTCGGCCTGTGGATCGTGCGCAGCAACCACGAGAAGGCCTCCGGCGGCCCGTTCTACCGCTCGCTGCTGCGGCACCAGAGCGCGGACGGAGGCGGGCTGTACGAGATCCTGTACTACGGCGAGAACCAGACGGAGCCCGAGCGCTACGGCCTCCAGGGCCCGTACGTCATCGCCTTCACGGACGGCGGCGCGCCCTCCTCGTCGCTGTACCCGGGCACGCTGACGACCCCGTGGGCGGACGGGCTGGGCATCTCGGGATACGTCCCCGCGAGCGGCCGGGGCCGGGTGGCGGGCGTGGGCATCGCCGGGCGGAACAGGGCGTACGCCTACACGGTCGGGCTGGCCAACTCGGCGGCGCAGTACTGGGGTTCGGCGCGCTCCTCGGACGGCTACTTCTCCGTGGCCGGTGTGCTGCCGGGGACATACACACTGACCGTCCACAAGGGCGAGCTGGCCGTTTACAGCACATCGGTGACGGTGTCCGCGGGCACGACCACCACGCTCGACACGATCACCGTCCCGTCGACGAACGACCCGGGCAACGCGACCGCGATCTGGCGGATCGGCGACTGGAACGGAACGCCGGGCGGCTTCAAGAACGCGGACCTGATGACGTACGCGCATCCGTCCGACGTCCGTGCCGCGTCCTGGACGGGCAACGTGGTGATCGGCAGCGGCACGGAGACCTCCGCGTTCCCCTGCTACCTCTGGAAGGACGTCAACAGCGGTCTGCTGGTGTACTTCAGGCTCACCGCCGCCCAGGCCGCCGCCTCGCACACCCTGCGGATCGGGGTGACGACCGCGTACGCCAACGGCCGGCCCCAGGTCGTCGTCAACGACACCTGGACGTCGTCGGTCCCCTCCCCGCCCACCCAGCCGAGCACGCGGTCACTGACCGTGGGCTCGTACCGGGGCAACAACCACACCTACACCTACAGCATCCCGGCGAGCGCCTGGCGCACGGACACCGGCCAGTACAACGTGCTGAAGATCAACGTGGTGAGCGGTTCGGGGACGACGGGCTTCCTCAGCGCGGGGACGTCGGTCGACGCGCTGGATCTCCTGGCTTGACGCGCCGTGCCCAGGGTCAGGTGCCGCGGGTCCACTGCTGATTGGTGCCGCCGTTGCAGGTGTAGGTGATGATCACGGCGGAGTTGGCGGTGGCCGCGCCGGAGACGTCCAGGCACTTGCCGGTGGTCCTGGCCTTGATGTTCACATAGGAGCCGGAGGTGACCAGCGACCACTGCTGGGTGGTGGCGCCGGTGCAGTTCTCCTGGGTGACGTCGGTGGAGTTCTCTCGGAGGCACTGGGAGCTGCCCCGGCCCATCAGCTCGTAGTATCCGGTGCCCAGGTCCTTGAACCACCACTTCTGGTTGGCGCCGCCGTTGCAGGTGTACTGGCTGATGGCGACGCCCTGCCAGAGCGACTGGCTCGGTACGTCCGCGCACTTGGCGCTGTGCCGGGCGATCAGCGTGTTGTACGTGGCGCTCGTGCCCGTGACCGTCCCGGCGGACGTGTCGACGGAGACTTCCGGATACCAGGACATGGACATCGAGGTGGACGTCGGGAAGGTCAACGGCAGCCAGACGTAACGGGAGTCGTTGACCGTGCCGCCGAAGGAGTTGCCCCAGCGGTCGCCCATGTAGAGGTACGAGGTGCCCGAAGTCCCGGTGACCGGAAGGACGTACGCGGTCTGCGAGTTGTACGCCGTGGAGTCGCCGATGTTCGTCCAGGCCGTCCAGGGGCCGGAGGGGGAGGTGGCGGTGGCGTACTGCTGCTGGTTGGCGTTCCAGCCGGTCGCGCCCGACGTCAGCATGAAGTAGACGCCGCCCCGCTTGAACAGCGCCGGGGCCTCGCGATGGCCGCCCGGCCAGGGGTTGGCGACCAGGGCGGCGATGGCGGTGTAGTCGGCGGTGAGCCGGTAGATGTGCAGGTCGTAGTTCTCGTTGGCGGCCGAGACCAGGTACGCGGTGCCGTCGGTGTCCACATAGGCCGTGAGGTCACGGGACATGTACTGGCCGAGCGGCCGGAAGCTGCCCCGGTAGGTGTAGGTCCCGTCGACGGTGTCGGAGACGGCCACGGCGGCACGGGCCTGGCTGTAGTCGACGCCGTTCTCCTTGTGCATCCACATGACGAACTTGCCGGTGGCCGCGTTGTAGATGACCTTCGGCCGCTCGATGTAGGCGGTGCCCAGCTCGGAGGCGCTGGACTGCGTCAGAACGCGGTTGCGGAACTCCCAGGTCCTGAGGTCGGTGGAGCGGTACGCGTCCACCGACCGGAAGGTGTTGTCGGCGTTACGGTCCTCGCCGAACCAGTAGTAGTAGCCGCCGACCTTGATCACCCCGCCGCCGTGCGCGTGCACGATGGCGCCCGAAGTGTCGGTGAACTGGGAGCCGTTGGTGACGGTCCCGGCCGCGGCCGCGGCGGGTGAGGCGGTGGCCAGGGCGCCGATCAGCGCCAGACAGAGGGCGAGCAGGATCGCGTACGCACGTCTCATCTCACACACTCCGGCAATGTTCGAGGCTGCGAACAGCATTTGTCATGGCGAACGTTGGGATCGCCGAAAAGGTAAGGGCGTGCCACGAGGAGGTCAACGGGTCCGACGGGACGGAGGGAAAGCCCTTTCAAGCAATGCCCGATTTTCTGTTATCGACTTCGTCCCGGCCCGTCTCCCACATGTGCGCAGCCATCTCCACACCACGACAGCCGCCGCCGGCGCCCTCGCCGCGGTCGCCGCCCTGCTGGTCACCGCTCCCCCGGCGGCAGCCGCCGGCACCCGGGACATCACCGCCGACGTGCTCGCGAACCGGGACGTGACGCTGACCGGCGACTCGGTGGTCACCGTGCCGTCCGGAACGACCACGTACGACGGCGTGTTGCACGGCCGGGGCACGCTCACCGTGCGCGGCGGCGGCACACTGGTCCTCACCAGTGACAGCGACTTCACCCTGCCCGGGTCCCGGCAGCGGCAGGTGGTGCGCACCCAGGGCGGCAACCACCCGTACACCACCGTGACCAACCCCGATCCGCCCGCCATCACCGTGGAACGCGGTGCGACGCTCCAGTACGGCACGGGCGGCGGCACCGGCCTGATCGGCCACTTCCCCTACGACACCCCCGGCTACCGGCTGAACCAGCTCAACATCCGGGTCGACGGCACCCTCCGTCTGTCCCTGACCCGCACCTTCAACATCGGCACCATCAGCGGCTCGGGTCTGGTCACCCAGCCGCGCAACATGTGGGGCACGCTCGACCTCGCCGGGACCCACCCCTTCTCCGGGGTCATCGACAACGGAACCGGAATGGCCGTGGGCCGCCCGGAGTTCCCGGTGGCCCTGCCCGCCGCCCGCGCGATCCTCAACCAGGGCTCGTGGATCATCGACACCCCGCTGAACCGGACGATCACCCTGCGGCAGGACTTCTACCAGCGCGCCTACGGCAGCGACGTCAACGTGCACACACGGCCCGGCAGCAAGGTCGTGCTGACCGGGCAGTACAGCTACAGCGACCGGGGCGGCGACACCCACCCCTCACTCAGCGACCCGGACCTCAACTGGCGGGCGATTCCCCACCAGTTGAACAAGCGTGGGACCAACATCGAGGGCGCCGACGTGCAGTGGGGGGACGGGACCACGCACCGGATCTTCATGCCGGGCACGCGGGACACCGTGTACATCAACCTGCACATCGCGAGCGGTCGGCGCTCCCGCCTCACCTTCGACTACGACGGCCCGGTCACCCTGGGCGCCCCGATCGGCGGCGGCAGATACCACGACACCCTGGCCGCGCCCGGCGCCGGGGACATCGTGATCGCGGGGACCCACGGGAACGACGTGACCTTCGCGGCCGCGCAGTACTACGACGGCTCGACGACCGTCCGTGAGGGTGCCGTGCTGCGGCTGGGGTCCGGCGCGAAGGGCGGCGACGGTTCCCTGCTGACGGGGACCGCGCGGCGCCGGATCGTGAACGACGGGACCCTGTTCCTGCGGAACACGACGACTCTCGTGCGGCTGAGCCACCTCGGCGGGAGCGGCGCCCTGGTGCAGTCGGGCGCCGCCACGACCACGCTCACGGGCGACACGGTGACCTACACCGGGACGACGACCGTCACGAGAGGCACGCTCGCCCTGCGCTCCGGAGCAACGCTCGCCCACAGCAGGGCGATCCGGCTCACCTCGGCGGGGGCGCGGCTGGACGCGGGCTCCTCGGGGCTGCGGGTCACCACGACGCTCACCGGCAAGGGCACGGTGCGGGGTGCGGTGACGAACGACGGCCTCGTGGCGGGCGGGCTGACGGTGACCGGGGACTACGTCCAGCGCGCGAAGGGCCAACTGGTCCTGCGGGGCGAGCCGTTGAAGGTGACGGGCGCGGTCCGGCTGGCCGGGTCCTTCGACATGGCCGCCGCCGGGAAGGATCCCGCCCACGAGATCACCGTCATCGACCACACCGGCCGCTCCCGGACCACCGGCGCCTTCGACGGCCTGCGCGAGGGCGCCCGGTTCAAGCTCATGGACACCGTCTACCGGATCAGCTACCGGGGCGGCGACGGCAACGACGTCGTCCTCACCGCCGACGGCGGCGGCGACGGCGCCGCCGCGAACCCGCCCACCCGGGCCGAGTCCGACACGAAGGCGATGGACACCAGGAGCACGAACACCGCGGCCGACGCCTTCGGCTGGTGGCCGTACGTCCTGGCGGCCGGCCTCCTGGGCGCCCTGGTGTTCCCGGCGGGCCTGCGCGCCCGTGACAGGGGGCGAAGGAGGGGCGGGCGGCATGCGGCACAGGGCTGACACCGGCGGCCGGTGACCGCCGACGCCCGTTTCGACTAGCGTCGTGACATGACCGGCAACACCCCCGCAGCGTCCTGCGGCCTCGTCGAAGCCCTCGCCACCGGGACCGTCGTGCTCGACGGCGGCATGTCCAACCAGCTGGCGTCCGCCGGGCACGATCTGAGCGACGAGCTGTGGTCGGCGCGGCTGCTCGCCGAGCAGCCCGAGGCGGTCACCGAGGCGCATCTCGCCTACTTCACGGCGGGCGCCGACGTGGCGATCACCGCGAGCTACCAGGCCACCTTCGAGGGCTTCGCCCGGCGCGGGATCGATCGTGCGGAGGCGGCCCGGCTGCTCGCGCTCAGCGTGGAACTGGCCCGGGAGGCGGCATGGCGGGCCCACGACGAGGGGGTCGTGCGCCCGCTGTGGGTGGCGGCCTCGGTCGGTCCGTACGGGGCGATGCTCGCCGACGGCTCGGAGTACCGGGGCCGGTACGGGCTGAGCGTCGACGCGCTGGAGCGCTTCCACCGCCCGCGTCTGGAGGTGCTGGCGGCGGCCGCGCCCGACGTCCTGGCCCTGGAGACGGTCCCGGACACCGACGAGGCGACGGCACTGCTGCGGGCGGTGCGCGGACTCGGTGTGCCCGCCTGGCTGTCGTACACGATCGACGGGGACCGCACCCGCGCAGGTCAGCCCCTGGACGAGGCGTTCGCCCTGGCCGCCGGCGCGGACGAGGTCGTCGCGGTGGGCGTCAACTGCTGTGCTCCCGGGGACGTGGACGGAGCGATCCAGGCCGCGGCCCGCGTGACCGGCAAACCGGTCGTCGTCTACCCCAACAGCGGCGAGACCTGGGACGCCGAGGCCCGCACCTGGACCGGCCGCGCCACGTTCACCACCGAACAGGTCAAGGCATGGCACGACGCGGGCGCCCACCTGATCGGCGGCTGCTGCCGGGTGGGCCCCCGGGCGATCACGTCGATCGCGCGCACGCTGGCCATGGCCTGACCCGACCTGCCGTCCGCCCGCTGCCAGCGCCCCGGTCGCGGCGGGAGCCGGTGACCGGCGGTCGACGGATCAGTGCTTGCGGGTCCCCACCGAGCGGCGCAGGCGGCGTACCGCGGAGGCCAGTTCCGCGGCGCGCGCGGGGGTCGGTGTGCCGTTGACGGTGCTCGGCTCCGGGGTGTCGGTGTCGGTCGCCGCCACGGCCCACAGGGCGAGTTCGGCGTCCCGCGGGCCGAATGCGAGGTGCGGTTCACCCTCGCCGAAGATTTGGACGGGATGTTGGGAGTCCCACGGCCGCCAACCCGGATCCCCCGTGTCGGCGAACCGCACCCAGGCCCCGTGCATGGCGTCGCACAGCTCCTCGGGCGCGCCCTCGCCGGCGAGCTTCGCCGAGTCCGGGACGTGCCCCGTGTCGAAGACGAACCCGAGTTCCAGGGCGTGGCAGGCCCCGAGGCCGGGCAGGTTGGAGGGCCAGGCGAACTCGTAGACGTACGACGATCCGGGACGCGCGTCCGCCAGCCGGTGCAGCGGGCGGCGCAACAGATGGTCCGTGACCATCTGGCCGACGATCTCGGCGGTGCCGGCCTCGGGATGCAGCGCGCGGTAGCCGCGCGGCACCTCGTGGCCGCAGTGGCAGCGGGCCATGGCCCCGGCGAGCGCCACCGGCCCGAGCCGGTCCACATGGTCCATGAGACCGCCCGGCACCAGCCACAGCCGGTACTCGTCGCGGGTCCAGCCCATGAGCAGGTCGACGCCGGCCGCGGCCCGGCCCTCCACCAGGGCCTCCAGCGGATCGCGCGGGACGATGTCGCCGTCGACGACGATCCCGAACGCGGGACCGCCCAGGACCGGGCTGCTGCGCCGTCCCACCTCGGCCTGGGTGCGCAGCAGCAGGTCGCGGTCGACGGCGGCGAAGGCCTCGGCGGTGGCGGGGACCTTGAGCCGGGCCGCCATACGGCGGACCATCCGCCGTACCTTGTCGCGTTCCGCGGCCTCCGGCGGTCCGCTCTGCAGCACGGCACGGCGGACGAGGCCCTGGGCGCCCGGCGCGGCTATCAGCGCACCGATGCTGATGGCCCCGGCCGACTGTCCGGCCAGGGTGATCCGGCCCGGGTCGCCGCCGAAGGCCGCGATCGACTCGTACACCCATTCGAGCGCGGCCAGCTGGTCACGGAGGCCGGGGTTGGGGGGCGAGTCGGGGAACAGTCCGTAGCCCTCGACGCCGAGCCGGTAGTTGACCGAGACGAGGACGACGCCGTCGCGGGCGAAGCCATGGCCGTCGTACACCGGCACGGACGACGATCCCCTGGTCAGGGCGCCGCCATGCAGCCACACCAGGACGGGGAGCCGGGCCGCGGGGCCGGGCTGCGGGGTCCAGACGTTCAGATTGAGACAGTCCTCGCCGCCCACGAAGGGATCGGAGAGGTAGTGGGCGAACACCTCGGAGTACGGCGGTTTCGGCGCGGTCGGCCCGAAGGCGCCCGCGTCGCGCACACCGTCCCAGGGCTCGGGCGGCTCGGGCGGCAGGAAGCGGCGGGGCCCGAAGGGCGGGGCGGCGTACGGGATGCCGCGGAACACCGCGACCTCACGCTCGTACCTGCCGCGGACCGCCCCGTAGGGGGTTCTGACCACGGGGTCCGCCCGGTCCTCCGCCATCCGCCCACCAGCTCCTCCCGCGCTCGCGTTCGCACACCGGTAAATGCAGAGCATCACATCGGCTCCGGGTATTCCTGTACACGGGGCGAACGGGAGGCCGTTCGGGTGACGGACGCTCTGCCCGCACACGCGTGCACGGCTGCGGAGCCAATCGGACGGGCGCCGATCCCTCGTTCGAAGTTTCGAAAGTCCCACCGACCGCGATTCCGTGAATTCCCATGTCTTCACGCCGAGTTGAGCCGCACTTATCGTAGGAAGCGCTTTCTGTGGTCGCAACTTTCGATGGTCCCCGTGCGGGCCGGAGAGGCGGATTCGGCGATGGCGGGTTCAGCGGTGGCGGGTTCGGCGACGGCACGTGCGGGGGGTGCGAGCGTGACGGCCGGTCCGACGCTGGCCGTGGTGGCCCGCGAGGCCGGGGTGTCGGTGCCGACGGCGTCGAAGGTCGTCAACGGCCGCGAGGACGTGGCGCCGGAGACCCGTCGCCGGGTCACCGAGGCACTGGACCGGCTGGGTTATGTGCGCAGACCCCGCTTCGACACGGCAAAGGCACCGGGGCTGGTCGACCTCGTCGTGCACTCGCTGGACAGTTCCTGGTCGGGCGCCGTGCTGCACGGGGTGGAGGAGGCGGCGCACGAGGCGGGCCTTGAGGTCGTGGTCTCGGCCGGGCTCACCCGGACCCGGGCGGGCCGCCCGGAGCGCGGCTGGCTGGACAAGCTGACGGCACGCGGCTCGTCGGGGGTGCTGTTCAACCTGGCCGAGCTGTCCCCGGCGCAGTACGCCTGGCTCGACCACCATCGCATCCCGTACGTGATGATCGACCCGGCGCACGAACCGCCGCCGGGCGCGGTGTCGGTCGGCGCGGCGAACTGGCAGGGCGGGGTGACCGCGACCGAGCACCTGCTGACGCTGGGACACGAGCAGGTCGCGGTGATCACCGGGCACCGGCGCACGATGTGCGGCAGCGCCCGGGTGGCCGGCTACCGGTCCGCGCTCGCCTCGGCCGGGGTGCGGCCGCATGCGGAGTACGTGCGGCACGCGGGCTTCGACGAGGCCACCGCCCGGCTGCGCATGCTGGAACTGCTGGACCTGTCCGAGCCCCCGACGGCCGTGTTCGTCTGCTCGGACCGGATGGCCCTCGGGGTGTACACGGCGCTGGCCGAACGGGGGCTGCGGGTGCCGGACGACATCAGCGTGGTCGGTTTCGACGACCTGCCCGAGGCCCGCTGGGTCACCCCGGCGCTGACCACGATCCGCCAGCCGCTGTCGGAGATGGCGGCGGCGGGCCTGCGCCTGCTGGTGCGGATGATGCAGGGCGAGCGCCCGGAGGGGACGCGTACGGAACTGTCGACCCGCCTGGTCCGACGGGCGAGCACGGCCGCGCGGCCCACGGGGACGGGCGCATGACCCGGTCCCGTCACCCACTCGACTCGGCGTCGACGAGGCGGACGGTCCGACGTCGAGCACGGCAGACCTCTCCGGAGTCACTCCCCGGCGAGCGGGCCCCGAGCGGACGCGCGCCGCGCAGGGGGCCCCGCTGCGCACACATGCCCCTCGGGGTGATCCCCGCCTCCCGGCTGAGCCCGCTGCTCACCCGGCGTCTGGGGGTGCGCGGCCGTGGGTCGCGGGGCTGCTGATGCTCGGCGCCGGTCTGACCGTCCTGTCCCACCTGGACGGCACCAGCACGTACGGGCGCCTCGCCGCCGGTCTGACTCCGCTGGGCGCCGGTCTGGGGCTGGCGATGCCCCCGGCGACCACCGCCATCACCGACGCCCTGCCCAAGGAACTGCAGAATGTCGGCTCCGCCGTCAACGACCTGGCAGGCGAACTCGGCGGCGCCCTGGGTATCGCCGTGCTCGGCAGCCTTCTGACCGCCGCCTACCGCAGCGACCTCCACCCGACCGGCGTCCCGCCGCGGGTCGCCGAAGCGGCCGAGTCGTCGCTGGCGGGCGCCGCCGCGGGCGGCACGGTCCTGCACCAGGCTCAGACCGCGTTCATCACCGGCCTGCGCACCGCCCTGCTCGCCGCCGCCGTCACCGCCGTCGCCGTGGCGATCCTGTTGCGCCGCAGCCCCGGGACTCATCGCGGATCCGGACAAGGTGGCGATCCTCAATCAGAAGTGGCGTACGAATGTTCCACAGGAAGGCGGCATTTCACTTGGGGTGGCTCTCTTGAACGGGGGCAGCGGCGCCCCTAGCCTCAGCCGGAATGAATGCCATCCCCCCACTCCTGGACCACCTCGTCCTGGCAACGCCCGACCTCGCGGCGACGGTCGCCGAGTTCACCGAGCGGACCGGTGTGGTACCCGCTCCCGGTGGTGTGCACGTCGAGCTCGGCACCCGTAACTACCTGGTGTCGCTGGGCAGTTCCAGCTATCTGGAGATCATCGGGCCGGACCCGGAGCAGGAGACCCCGTCGGACCTGCACGCCTTCGGGGTCGACGGGCTGACCGGACCGCGCACGGTGACCTGGGCGATCAGCCCGCCCGACCTGGACGCGGCGATCGCGACGGCCCGGGAGCGGGGGTTCGACCCAGGTCCCACGTACCCGATGAGCCGCCGCGCCCCCGGCGGGACCCTGTTGGAGTGGCGGCTGACCTACACCGCGCACCCCTCGGGGCTGGTGCCGTTCCTGATCGACTGGGGTCGTTCCGTCCACCCGTCCGCGTCGGGGCTGCCCGTCACGCCCCTGGTGGAGGTCTCGGCCACCGCCCCTGACCCGGACGAGATCCGTGCCCCGTTGACCGCCCTGGGCACCGAACTCCGCCTCAGCGAGGGGCCGGTGGGGATCGCCTTCACCGTGAAGACGCCCAAGGGACCCGTGACCTTCGACTAGCCGGACGGGCTCGCGCGGATCACCGCCTGGTCTCCCCGGGGCCCGAACAGGTGCAGGATCTCCACGGCGTTCGGGCCCGCCGGGCCGAACCAGTGCGGCTCCCTGGTGTCGAACTCGGCCACTTCGCCGGGGCGCAGCGTGAAGTCGCGTTCCCCGAGGACGATACGCAACTCGCCCGCGAGGACGTAGAGCCACTCGTAGCCGTCGTGGGTCACCAGCTTCGGTTCGCGGGGCGACAGGACCTGCTTGAACACCTGCACCCGGCCCGGGTACTGGGTCAGCGGCACCAGGACGCTGCCCCGGCCGTGACGCTGGGGCTTGAGGTGCACGCGCGGGTCGCCGGTGGCGGGTGCGGCCACCAGTTGGTCGAGTGCGACACGGTGCGCACGCGCGAGCGGGATGAGCAGGTCGAGGGTCGGGCGCCGTCTGCCGGATTCGAGCCGGGACAGCGTGCTGACGGAGATCCCGGTCGTCGCCGCGAGGTCCTCCAGCGTGAGTCCGCGGTCGCGGCGGAGGGTGCGCAGCCGGGGGCCGATGCCGTCGATTATCTGTTCCACTTCCGCGTCCACGGAGTCCAGTTTTGCAGCCTTCGCAAGAACGCTGGGCCGTGGTGGTGGTCCGGTCGGACGCTTGCCGGGCTGATGCTCCCGGACGTGAGAGGCAGACCGTGACCACGACGACACATCCTGTTCAGCCGCCCCTTCTGAGCGCGCGCAGACGCTGGACGGTGCTGGCCGTCTGCTGTTTGAGCATGTTCCTGGTGGGTCTGGACACCACCATCGTGAACGTGGGTCTGCCCGCCATCGGGCGCGGCCTGGACGTCGGGACACGCGGTCTGGAGTGGACCGTGGACGCCTACACCCTCGTCCTGGCCGGTCTGCTGATCTCCTCGGGCGCACTGGCGGACCGGTTCGGACGCCGGCGGGTGTTCCAGAGCGGGCTGGTCGTGTTCGGCACGGCCTCGCTGGTCTGCGCGGTGGCACCCACGGCGGGCGCGCTCATCGCGGCCCGTGCCGTGCAGGGGATCGGCGCCTCGATGCTGAGTCCCGTGGCTCTGGCGATCGTGGTGAACGCGATGCCGGACCCGAGGGAGCGAGCGCAGGCGATCGGCGTCTGGGCCTCGGTCTTCGGGCTGAGCATGGCCGCCGGTCCCGTCACGGGCGGCGCTCTCCTGGCGGGGTTCGGCTGGCGGTCGCTGTTCTGGATCAACGCGCCGGTCGTGGTGGCCACCCTCGTGCTCAGTGCGGTATTCGTACCGGAGTCCCGGGCGGCGCAGCGGGTGCGGCGGCTCGACGTCCCGGGTCAGGCTCTGCTGACCGTGGTCATCGGCGTCTCGGTCGGTGTGCTCATCGAGGGGCCGCACATCGGCTGGACGTCGCCCGTGGCGCTGACCGCGTACGCGCTCGCCGCCCTGGCGACGCTGCTGTTCATACGGGTCGAATCCCGCCGGCCCGAGCCACTGATGGATCTGGCGCTGTTCCGGCATCCGGCGTTCACCGGCGCGGTCCTCGGCGCCGTCGCGGTCTTCGTCGCCCTGAACGTGACGCTGCTGCTCAACACCCTCTATCTGCAGCAGGCCAGGGGGTGGACACCCTTGGCCGCGGGGACGGCGACCTTGCCGATGGCGATCGCGGCAACTGTCTGCGCGCCTCTGTCCGGACGTCTGGTCGGCCGCGTCGGGCCACGGCTCCCGCTCGTCCTGGCCGGCGCCTTCCTCACGGCGGGCGGCCTGTGCCTGGTCGGGCTCGGCCGGAACACGAGTGTGTTCCTCCTCCTGTCGGCCTACGCCCTCATCGGCGTCGGTTTCGGTTTCGCCAACGCCCCCATCACCAACACCGCGGTGAGCGGGCTGCCGCCGAGCCGGGCCGGCGTCGCCGGGGCAATCACCTCCACCGCCCGCCAGTTCGGCTCCGCGCTCGGCATCGCCCTGGCAGGCGGCCTGGTCGCGGGCACCGCCCCGGCGGGGCTCGCCCACGCCTCCCGTCCCGGCTGGATCCTGGTCGCAGGCTGCGG
The DNA here is from genome assembly GCF_040654755.1 of Streptomyces sp. NPDC050625. Lineage (NCBI taxonomy): Bacteria > Bacillati > Actinomycetota > Actinomycetes > Kitasatosporales > Streptomycetaceae > Streptomyces > Streptomyces sp. NPDC050625. Next base: position 171,743 of record NZ_JBFAIQ010000002.1, on the reverse strand, counting down.
GCTGTTGCTGTTCGCGATGGCACGAGGAATGAAGCGCAAGGAATGACGTGTAAGGAATGTCGCGCGAGGAATGACGCGCGAGCACGGCCCGACCCATCGCGCCGGCCGCGGGCCCCTCGCGTCCGATTCCTTCAAGACCACGCACCGCCACCCCGCCTACGGTGACCGTATGACTCCACGATTCGCCGTGATCGGCGTGGTGGCCTCCGACCTGGCCGCCTCGCTCGCCTTCTACCGCCGTCTCGGGCTCGTCTTCCCCGAGGGCGCCGAGGACCAGCCGCATGTCGAGGCCGAACTGCCCGGTGGGCTCACCCTTGCCCTGGACACCGAGGCAACCGTCCGTTCCTTCCACCCCGCATGGCAGCCACCGGCGGGCGGGGGCCGGGTGGGGCTCGCCTTCCGGTGCGGGTCACCCGCCGAGGTCGACAGCGTGTACGAGGACCTGGTGGGCGCCGGTCACCACGGCGAACTCAAGCCGTGGGACGCCTTCTGGGGCCAGCGGTACGCCACCGTTCACGACCCCGACGGCAATGGCGTCGACCTCTTCGCACCGCTACCGACCGCCGACTAGCCGCCCCAACGGCACACCCGCCAACTCCTTCACGTCCCGCGCCAGATGGGGCTGGTCCGCGTAACCGGCACGGACCGCGGTCTCCGCGAACGGCACACCGGAGCGGGCCAGCGCGAGCGCCCGCTGCAATCGCAGGATCCGGGCCAGGGTCTTGGGGCCGTAGCCGAAGGCGGCCAGGCAGCGGCGGTGCAACTGGCGTGCGCCCAGGCCGAGTTCGTCGGCGGTCGTGGCCACCGGGCGGCCCGCGTCCAGAGCCGTGACCAGCCTCCGCAGCAGGGGGTCGGGCGGGTCCAGGTCCGCCGCCCGCTCCAGCGCGCTCTCCTCCAGGGCCGTCGCCGGGTCCGCCGCCGCGTCGATCCGGGCGCGCAGGCGTCGTACCTCCCGGGCCGGCCACAGGTCGGCCAACTCCACGCGGCGGTCGCGGAGTTCGGCGGCCGGTACGCCCAGGAAGGCGGGCGCGGTGCCGGGGTGGAAGCGCAGGCCCACCCAGCGCGCGGCGGGGCCTTCGGGGACGTACGCGCGGGTGTCCGGGCCCGAGACCAGCAGCCGTCCCTCGCTCCACAGCAGGTCCATGCAGCCGTCGGGCAGGACCGGCAGGACGGCGGGGTCCTCCAGGGTGCGGCGCCACACCACGGCGCCGGTCAGCCGGGACGCCCGCTCCTCGTACACGTACGCCAGGCTACGCCGCCCGTGTCCGGTGCTCCTGCGGGCTGACGCCGTACACCCGTTTGAACGCGCTGGAGAGGGCGAACGCGCTGCCGTAGCCGACCTCGCGGGCGATGGCGCCGATGGTGTCCTCGCTGTCGCGCAGGCGGTCGGCGGCGAGCGCGAGGCGCCAGCCGGTGAGGTAGGACATTGGGGGTTCGCCGACCAGTTCGGTGAAGCGTCGGGCGAGCGCCGCGCGGGAGACTCCGGCCTTGGCGGCGAGGGACGCCACGGTCCAGGGGTGCGCCGGGTCGTTCTGCAGCAGCCTCAGCACCCGGCCGACCACCGGATCCGCGAGCGCCCGGTACCAGGCGGGGGCCGCCGCCTCCGGGCGGGAGAACCAGGCCCGCAGCGCGGCGATGACCAGCAGGTCGAGAAGGCGGTCGAGGACGACCTCCTGGCCCGGTTCGTCGCGCACGATCTCCTCCATGAGGAGCGGGGTGAGCGGGCACTGCCACACGTCGGTGGTGAGGGAGAGCAGCGGCGGGAGCGCGTCCAGCAGACGGCCGCTGATCTCGCCCTGCATGAGGTACGTGCCGATGAGCATGACCGTGGAGCCGTCGAGTCGGTCGCCCCAGGTTCGTACGCCCAGGTCCATAGAGCCCTGCAGGGAGGTTCCGTCGGGGTAGCGGCACTCGCCGCCCGGCAGGATCAGCGCCTGGGGAGCGGTGTCCGGGGCGTCGGCGCAGGTGTACGGGTCCGGGCCGCGCGTTATGGCCAGGTCGCCGCTCCTCAGCCGCACCGGCTCGCCGCCGGCGTCGGGCAGGACCCAGGAGTCGCCGCGGACCATGAGCATGATCGTGAGCGGGGCGCGGTCCTCCACCCGTACGGCCCAGGGCGGGTCGAAGCACGCCCGGATCATGAAGGCGCCACGTGCGCGTGGGCCCTCCAGCAGGCCCGCGAGAGCGTCCATGGGGTCAGCGTAGACGGGCGCTTATGGGAATGAGCCGTTCAGCGATGGCTGCCCGGGGTGGGCGGGAGTTGACTCGACGGCATGACACAGAACGCATCGCGGGCACGGAAGCAGACACAGGACATGACCGTGGTGGTGACGGGCGCGTCGGGTCGTACCGGGCGCCGGGTGGCGGATGCCGCGCGGGCGGTGGGGCTGACCGTGCGGGAGGCCACGCGGGCGCGGGGCTTCGACTGGCAGGACCGGTCGACCTGGGCGGACACGCTGCGGGACGCCGACGGGGCGTATCTGGTGTACCCGTCGGACGTGGGCTCTCCGGAAGCGGCCCTGGCGGTGGGACTGCTCGCGCACGAGGCGGTCTCCCTCGGGGTACGGCGGCTGGTCCTGCTGTCGTCACGGGGCGAGGAGATGGCGCGGCCGACCGAGGAGGCGCTGCGGGAGTCGGGGGCGGACTGGACGGTCGTACGGTCCGCGTGGTTCGCACAGAACTTCAGCGAGGGGCCGCTGGTGGAGGGGCTGCGGGAGACCGGCGAGCTGATCTTCCCGGGCGGCGAGGTGCATGAGCCCTTCGTCGACGTACGGGACGTCGCGGACGTGGTGGTGGCGGTGCTTAGCGCACCCGACGACCGCTACGTCGGCCAAGCCCTGGCCGTCACCGGCCCCCGCCTGCTGACCTTCGGCGAGGCGATCGCGGAGATCTCGGCGGCAACGGGCCGCGAGCTGACCTACCGCCCGGTGCGGCCCCGCGAGTACGGCGAACACCTGGCAGGCTTCGGCGTACCGCCCGAGGAGGTCGACTTCCTGGTAGACCTGTTCGATTCCCTGCTCGACGGCCGCAACGCCTACCTCACGGACGGCGTACGCGAGGTACTGGGCCGCAGCCCGCGAGACTTCACGGACTTCGCCAGGGAGGCCGCGGCGGCGGGCGCATGGAAGCGGTGACGAACGGCTGCGCCCACCGCCACCCCGGGCGGGAGCCCCGGAGCCGACCCCTCGAAGGCGTCACCTGTCCTGGTGTGAGCCGTCCCTGTTCGGTTTGTGTGTGTGGTGGGTGCTCTTCACGTGGGTGCGGAGGCGGGCCGTCACGTCCTCCGGAGGGAGGAAACGGGACCAGCGTTCCGGGAACTCCGACGGCATGTCGGGGTCGTCGGGGTCGGCCTCGCGGGCCGCGGCCACGCGGGCCACGTACTCGGCGACCTCCGCCTCCCGGAGGCGTTCGTTCGCGGCGCGGGCCGCCGCCGTGGCGGCGGCCGGCCAGACGCGGTCGATAGCGGCGTTCATCGCGGCGCCGACCAGCACCGCGAACGCGGACACACCGATCCACAGGAGCACGGCGACCGCCGCGGCGAGGGAGCCGTAGATCGTGGCGCCCTCGATGGTGTTCGTGAGGTAGATGCGCAGCAGGAAGCTGCCCAGGACCCACATCGCGAGGGCGACCAGCGCGCCGGGCACGTCCTCGATCCACGGGGAGCGGACCGGCACGGACACGTGGTACAGCGTCGTCAGGAAGACGATCGACAGGATGATCACGACGGGCCAGTACAGGACCTGTACGACCGTCTCCGACCACGGCACGATCCGCACCACCGCGTCCGGCCCCGCCACCATCAGCGGCAGCGCCACCGAGCCGATCAGCAGCGCCACGATGAACAGCAGGAACGCCATGATCCGGGTCTTGACGATGCCCCGGACGCCGTCGAGCCCGTACATCACGGTGATCGTGTCGATGAAGACGTTCACCGCGCGCGAGCCCGACCACAGGGCGAACAGGAAGCCGATGGAGATGACGTCGGGCCGGCCGCCCTTCATCACGTCGTGCAGGATCGGCTCCGCGATCTCCCGCACGCCCTTGTCGGACAGCACGGTGCGCGACGCCTCCAGGAGGTTGTTCTCCAGGCTGGCGATGGTGTCGGCGCCGGTCCAGGCGTCGACGTAACCGAGCAGCCCGATCAGGCTGAGCAGCAGGGGCGGCACGGACAGCAGCGTGAAGAACGCCGCCTCGGCGGCGAGGCCGAGGATGCGGTACTCCATGCACGAGTCCACCGTGTCCTTCAGCAGCAGCCAGGCGGTCCTGCGCTTGGAGACGTTCCGGTAGAGGGCTCGGGCCCGGTGGAGCCGACCGGCCGGCTGCTCGGGGGGTTCGCTTGCTGGCTGCACGACCTAAAGGTATCCGTCGTGCCGCACCGTCCTCACCTTCCGGGGTGATCACCGCACAGCTCCGGCGGGCAGTGGCCGGAGCGGACGCGTCCGGTCCGGCCACTGTGTCAGTCTGGTGACCACCGCCGTCGTCCCCGGGGTAGGTTCGCAGACATGGCACGCACCACCACCCACACCGTGACGAACCAGGCTCCGCCGCTGGTCGGATACGACGTCTTCGGCGCCGACCGCGCCCTGGTGGAGGCCGTCGAGCGGCACACCGACGCCGCCGTGCTGGACGAGGTGCTCGACGAGCTGTCCGCGCTGGGCAGGAGCTCGGGCTCGGCGCAGGTGCAGGAGTGGGGGGTGCAGGCGAACGAGAACCCGCCCCGGCTGCGCACGCACGACCGGTACGGCAACCGGATAGACGAGGTCGACTTCCACCCGGCCTGGCACCGGCTGCTCGGCAAGGGACTCGCGGCCGGGCTGACCGCCGCCTGGGTGCGTCCGGCCGGGCATGTGCGCCGGGCCGCCGGGTTCCTGGTCTGGACGCAGGCCGAGGCGGGCAACGGCTGCCCGCTGTCGATGACACACGCGGCGGTGCCCGCGCTGCGCACCGACCCGGAGCTGGCCGCCGAATGGGAGCCGCTGCTGACCTCCACCCTGTACGAGCGCGAGCTGCGGCCGGCCCGGCAGAAGGCCGGGGTGGTGTTCGGGATGGGCATGACCGAGAAGCAGGGCGGCAGTGACGTTCGCGCGAACACGACCGCCGCGCGGCCGCTGGCCGAGGCCGGGACGTACGAGCTGACCGGGCACAAGTGGTTCTGCTCGGCGCCGATGTCGGACGGCTTCCTGGTGCTCGCGCAGGCGCCCGGCGGGCCGACCTGTTTCCTCGTGCCGCGGGTGCTGGCGGACGGCACGCGCAACACGTTCCTCATCCAGCGGCTCAAGGACAAGCTGGGCAACCGGTCCAACGCCTCCGCGGAGGTCGAGTTCGACGGGACCTGGGCGCGCCGGGTGGGCGAGGAGGGGCGCGGGGTGCGGACCATCATCGGGATGGTGGCGGCGACCCGGCTGGACTGTGTGCTCGGCTCGGCGGGGCTGATGCGGCAGGCGGTGGCGCAGGCGGTGCACCACTGCACGCACCGCGCGGCGTTCGGCGGGAAGCTGGTGGACAAGCCGCTGATGCGCAACGTCCTGGCGGACCTGGCGCTGGAGTCGGAGGCGGCGACGGCCCTCGGGCTGCGGCTGGCGGCCGCCTACGACGACGGGGGCGAGCAGGAACGGGCGTTCCTGCGGCTGGCGGTGCCGGCCGCCAAGTACTGGGTGACCAAGCGCTGTGCTCCGGTGGCGGTGGAGGCGGCCGAGTGCCTGGGCGGCAACGGCTACGTCGAGGAGAGCGGGATGCCCCGGCTGGTGCGCGAGTCGCCGCTCAACTCCATCTGGGAGGGCGCCGGAAACGTCCAGGCACTGGATGTGCTGCGGGCGCTCCAGCGGGAGCCGGATGCCTTCAACGCCTATCTCCTGGAGGTGGGCCGGGCGCGCGGCGCCGACCACCGTCTCGACGCGGCCGTGAAGAATCTGCTGGCCGAACTGGGCGACCTGGAGGGCGTCGAGGGGCGGGCCCGGCGGCTGGTGGAGCGCATGGCGCTGGTGCTGCAGGGGTCGCTGCTGGTGCGGTACGCGCCGCCGGAGGTCGCCGACGCGTTCTGTGCGTCCCGGCTGGGCGGCGACTGGGGCGCGTCGTTCGGGACGCTGCCGTACTCGCTGGATCTGGCGTCGGTGGTGAACCGGGCCCGGCCAGTGGGCTGAGCTGCGGGAACGGGTCGCGGGGGTGATGCTGCGCCGACACGGCACCACCCCCGCTTCACGGCCCCCGTTCGAGGCCACGAACGCCGCTCGGGACGGCGCTGCTCAAGTTTCAGACACCCTCGGCCCGTTCACCAGGGTTGCAAGGGGTTGCAACTTGTTGGCATATATGCGCGGAGCATTCCCCTCCACCGCGCCCGAAACGGCACTATGAGACCAGTAGTCGGACCGGAAACCGCCGCCCGGACGGCTTGACACTCATGTGTTCGCAAGTGCTCCCGGGAGGATCCCAGTGGCGAACCCGCCGATGAACGTGGCACAGCTCGCGGCCGTCGACGTGGCACAGACGGCTCGGTTGCTCAGCGAGGTGCGCGAGGCCGCACTCGCCGGTCAACGTGCGCGGATGGCACCCCGCCCCGTGATCGGGCAGTCGTGGGGGCGGATGCTGCGCAACGGGGTGGATCCGGACCATGACGTCAGATCGGGGCTGCTCGGTCCCGAGGAGGTGCGGCGCAGACGGGAGGAGTCACCGCTGCGGCATGTCCTGCCGGTGCTGCGGGAGGGTCTGCTTTCGGTCGCCGACATCGCCCACCACATCATGGTGGTCGCCGACGCGGACGGCAGGGTGCTGTGGCGCGAGGGCAGTTCGCCCGTGCTGCGCAAGGCGGACGGGATCGGTTTCGAACTGGGCGCGGACTGGCGGGAGGACGTCGTCGGCACCAACGGCGTGGGCACCGCGGCCGTGGTGCGCAAGCCCGTCCAGGTCTTCGCCGCCGAGCACTTCGCCCGGTCGCACACCTCCTGGACCTGTGCGGGCGCCCCGATCACCGACCCCCGGGACGGCAGGCTGCTCGGTGTGGTCGACATCAGCGGCGCGCTGGAGACGATGCATCCGGCCACCCTCGCCTGGGTCGACTCGGTGGCGAAACTCGCCGAGGCGCGGCTTCGGGAGCAGCATCTGACCTCGCTGGAGCGGCTGCGCGCGGTGGCGGCGCCGGTGCTGGCGCGGCTGGCCGGGCAGGCGCTGGCGGTGGACCGGGACGGCTGGACGGCGGCGGTCACGGGGATGCCGTACGTACGGCGCCTCGCGCTGCCCAAGTCGATGTCGGCGGGCCGCCGGTGGCTGCCGGCGTTCGGTCTGTGCGCGGTGGAACCGCTGGCCGGGGGCTGGCTGGTGCGCGCGGTGGACGAGCCGCCGGCGTCGGACGCCTCCCGGGTCGTGCTGGATCTGACGCAGCCGCGCCGCTGGTCGGTGTCCGTCTCCGGCGGTGCGGGCACCTGGTCCCGTGAACTCAGCCCCCGGCACGCCGAGTTGCTCTATCTGCTGGCGATGCGCCGCTCGGGGCGCAGTGCGGCGGGGCTGGCCGAGGACATGTTCGGTGACCCGTCCCGTACGGTGACGGTACGTGCGGAGATGTCGCGGATCCGGCGGTATCTGGGGGCGTTCCTGGAACACCGGCCGTATCGTTTCTGCGAGGGCGCCGAAGTCGAGGTGCTGCTGCCCGAGGACCCCCGTGACCTGTTGCCGCACTCGACGGCACCGGCGGTCACACAGCGGTGGGCGGCCACGCACACGCCGTAAGAGGGTACCGCCGGGGGCATATGCCGTGTACCGATTCGGCACATCCGGGGGGCATCTTCCGCATATTTGCAGGGTCTTCTGCCTCTGTCGCACCTTGCTGCCGTAGCATCCCCTCTACGGGCCTCCCCACCTGCTCCTCGGTCAACGTACGGACCACCAGGCGCAGTTGGCTCGCCGAGGAGGAAGCATGAAGCAACGCGGCAGACATCGCCGGCGCAGGCGGGGCCGCGCCCTGCGCGCGTTCCTGACCGGAACCGCCCTCGCGCTCACCGCGGCCGCCACCATGATCAGCGCCTCGCAGGCCACGGTCGCCGACAGCCCGGGCGCGCTCAAGCCGATAACCTCCTCCGCCGAGACCCGGCCGCTGCGGCTCCAGGAGCAACTGGTGCCGCAGGGCACGCTCGACCGGCTGGCCGGCTCGATGGGCCGCCCGGTCGGCGTCTCCGCCGTACTGAAGGGCGCCGACCGTGCCCTGCTCGACGCCGCCGACTGCACCTCCGCCGCACGGGAGTCGCTGCCGGTCGCGCCGCGGGCCGCGCACGCGTACTGCTGGGACCCCTCCGACACCGCCGACCCGGACTGGCGTCCGGCCTCGGTGACCACCTCCGGGGACGCCGACGACGACGGCGTCTGGGGCGAGAAGCGGGTGATCCTGTCCGGCTGGACGCACAGCGTAAGGACCGGCCCCGCCACCGAGCGGGGACTGGCCCGGGTCGCCTTCGTCGACGCCGACGACCCCGCCCGCCTCGCCTACAGCTGGGTCCTGCTCGTGGTCCCCACCGCCGACGGCCGCGACTACCGGGGCCTGGCCTCGACTGTCTCCGGCATGGTCTGGTACCAGGACAAACTGCTGGTCACAGCCGGTACGGGGAGGTCCGAGGCGCTCTATGTCTACGACCTGGACCGCATCCAGCGCACCACCGTCGACGGTCCGTCGATCGGCCGGGTGGCGGGCGGCTGGTCGGCCGACGGCTACCGGTATGTGATGCCCGCGGTGGGCACGTACCGCTTCCCCGCCGGACGCTGCGGCACGGACGGGCCGCCCTGCCCCGGCGGTCTCTCCCTGGACCGCGGATCGGCGCCCGACAGTCTCGCGCTGAGCGAGTGGACCCCGCCCCACGGCGACCGGCACGCCCGGCTGTGGCGCTACGCCTTCAGCGGCGACCCCGCCCGCGGCGGTCTGCTCGCCGCGGACCCCGCGGGGCGGGTGGATGCGGTCGAGGCCTTCGAGACCCGGGCGGCCGGGATCCGGGGCGTACTGGCCTACCACCCGCCCGGGACGACACGGACCTCCTGGTACGTCGGACGCCCGGCCGATTCCCCGGACGGCCGCGGCAGCCTGTGGCGCCAGGACACCTCGGGAGCGAAGGCCGCCCACTGCGGCTCGGACGCCACACACCACTGCTGGACCGAGGGCGCGGGCGCGCTCTCCTACTGGCAGGAGACCGGCGAGGTGTGGTCGCTGTCGCACCGGATGCTCTTCTCCGTCCCACTGAGCTCGATCGACAGTTCGCTGGGGTAGATGGTTCCCTGGCCTGCATGAGCAGCATCACCGTGACCACCTGGTCCCTGGAACAGACGTCCCCGGCCGACCTCCTCCCCGCCGCCGCTCCCGACGGCGACGTCCGGATCGTCCGCTCCGAGGTGCCCTCCCCCGAGTTCAGCCGCTTCCTCTACGCCTCGGTCGGCGGCGACATCCTCTGGACCGACCGTCTCGGCTGGAGCTACGCCCAGTGGCAGGAGCACCTGGACCGGCCGGGCGTGGAGACCTGGGTGGCCCACGACCGCGGCACCCCCGCCGGCTACGTCGAGCTCGACCCCCAGGACGACGGCGCCGTGGAGATCGTCTACTTCGGTCTCATCCCCGCGTTCCGGGGCCGGCGCATCGGCGGCCATCTGCTCTCGTACGGGGCGGCCCGGGCCTGGGACCTGGCGGAGCGCTGGCCGCAGCGCGTCCCGACCAAGCGGGTGTGGCTGCACACCTGCAGCAAGGACGGCGAGTTCGCGATGGACAACTACCAGCGGCGGGGCTTCAAGCTGTTCGACACCAAGGTCGAGCCGGAGCAGGAGCAGCCCACCCCGGGTCCCTGGCTCGGCGCATACCCGGTCTGACCTGCATCGACAAGACCCCGCACCAGCCATGTGATCGACGACACCCTTGTCTCGCATACCGAGACAAGGGTGTCCACATGACGGACGAAGCTGGACTGAGTCCAGATTGCCATGCCACGCTTCCGTCATGTCTGGAACTGGAATTGCCTTGGTGAGTCGGCGGCACGTCGACCTCGGCCGCATGTCCAGCGCCATCTGTCCGGCGAGCTGACAGCCCCAGCACCGCCGAGTTCCCTGACATTCCCCGCCTCCTGCGCAGCGCCGCGCACGTATGCCCGCATGTGCCCATACGCGCAGGTCAGAGCCGCTTTCCGCCTGTCCCGAAGGACGTAGAACCATGGCCGCCACGCCACAGAACCCTGCCGCCTCCGCGCCCCGCCGCAAGGTGAGCCGTCACCGCGGCGAGGGTCAGTGGGCCGCGGGTCACTTCACCCCGCTCAACGGCAACGAACAGGTCAAGAAGGACGACGACGGTCTCAATGTGCGGACACGCATTGAGACGATCTACTCCAAGCGTGGCTTCGACTCCATCGACCCCAGCGATCTGCGCGGGCGTATGCGCTGGTGGGGGCTGTACACCCAGCGGCGCCCCGGGATCGACGGCGGCAAGACCGCGATCCTGGAGCCGGAGGAGCTGGACGACGAGTACTTCATGCTGCGGGTGCGGATCGACGGCGGTGCGCTGACCACCCGGCAGCTGCGGGTCATCGGTGAGGTCTCCCAGGAGTTCGCGCGCGGCACCGCGGACATCACCGACCGGCAGAACGTGCAGTACCACTGGATCCGGATCGAGGACGTCCCCGCGATCTGGGAGCGGCTGGAGGGCGTGGGCCTGTCCACCGTCACCGCCTGCGGCGACACACCGCGTGTGATGATCGGCTCGCCGGTCGCGGGCATCGCCGAGGACGAGATCATCGACGCCACGCCCGCACTGGAGGAGATGAAGCGCCGCGTCCTGAACAACAAGGCGTACTCCAACCTCCCCCGCAAGTTCAAGACGGCCATCTCGGGGTCGCCGCTGCTGGACGTGGTGCACGAGATCAACGACGTCGCGTTCGTCGGTGTGCGTCACCCCGAGCACGGACCGGGTTTCGACGTATGGGTCGGCGGCGGTCTGTCCACCAACCCCAAGCTGGGCGTTCGGCTCGGCGCCTGGGTGCCCATCGACGAGGTGCCGGACGTCTACGAGGGCGTCATCTCGATCTTCCGTGACCACGGCTACCGCCGACTGCGCAACCGGGCCCGGCTGAAGTTCCTCGTCGCCGACTGGGGCGCGGAGAAGTTCCGGCAGGTGCTGGAGGACGAGTACCTCGGCGGACGCAAGCTGATCGACGGACCCGCTCCCGAGCAGCCCGTCCAGCAGTGGCGCGACCACATCGGTGTGCACCGGCAGCAGGACGGCCGGTACTACGTCGGCTTCGCCCCGCGGGTCGGCCGCGTCGACGGCGCCACGCTCACGAAGATCGCCGACCTGGCCGAGGCCCACGGTTCGGGCCGGGTGCGCACCACCGTCGAGCAGAAGATGATCGTCCTCGATGTCGAGGAGGGGCAGGTCGACTCGCTCGTCGAGGGCCTGGAGGCGCTGGACCTCACCGCCCGGCCGTCCTCGTTCCGGCGCGGCACGATGGCCTGCACCGGCATCGAGTTCTGCAAGCTCGCCATCGTCGAGACCAAGCAGCGCGGCGCGCAGCTGATCGACGAACTGGAGCGCCGACTGCCGGACTTCGACGAGCCCCTCACCATCAACCTCAACGGCTGCCCGAACGCCTGTGCCCGTATCCAGGTGGCGGACATCGGTCTCAAGGGCCAGCTCGTCGTGAACGACCAGGGCGAGCAGGTCGAGGGCTACCAGGTGCACCTCGGTGGCGCGCTGGGACTGGAGGCCGGGTTCGGCCGCAAGGTCCGCGGTCTGAAGGTCACCTCGGACGAACTGCCCGACTACATCGAGCGGGTGCTGAAGCGCTTCCAGGCCGAGCGCGAGGAAGACGAGCGGTTCGCCACCTGGGCCGCGCGCGCTTCAGAGGAGGCCCTGTCGTGAGCGAGCGGGCCGCACCCTTCTACTGCCCCTACTGCGGCGACGAGGACCTGCGTCCCGGCGAGCAGGGCCACGGCGCCTGGGAATGCGCGGCCTGCAACCGCGCATTCCAGCTGAAGTTCCTCGGGCTGCTGGCCCGGGGGGTTCAGCGAGCCGACAACGGAGGGGATCGGACATGACGACGGCTCAGGAAGAGCGCACGGCCGAGGAGTTGAAGGCGCTGGCCGAGCGGGCCGGGCGCGAGCTGGAGGACGCCTCCGCGCTGGAGATCCTCCAGTGGGCGGCGGACACCTTCGGCAAGCGCTTCTGCGTGACCTCCTCCATGGAGGACGCGGTGGTCGCGCATCTCGCCTCCCGCGCGATGAAGGGCGACAGCCTTGTCGACGTAGTCTTCCTCGACACCGGCTACCACTTCCCCGAGACCATCGGCACCCGTGACGCGGTCGAGGCCGTGATGGACGTCAACGTCATCACGCTCACGCCGCGTCAGACGGTGGCCGAGCAGGACGCGGAGTACGGCCCGAAGCTGCACGACCGCGACCCGGACCTGTGCTGCAGGCTGCGCAAGGTCCAGCCGCTGGAGGAGGGCCTGAAGGACTACCAGGCCTGGGCGACCGGCCTGCGCCGCGACGAGTCCCCGACCCGGGCGAACACCCCGGTCGTCGGCTGGGACGAGAAGCGCCGGAAGGTCAAGATCTCCCCCATCGCCCGCTGGACACAGGAGGACGTGGACGCGTACGTCGCCGAACACGGCGTACTGACCAACCCCCTGCTGATGGACGGCTACGCCTCCGTGGGCTGCGCCCCCTGCACCCGCCGCGTCCTGGAGGGCGAGGACGCGCGGGCCGGCCGCTGGGCGGGCCGGGCCAAGACCGAGTGCGGGCTGCACGGCTGACATGACCGTGCCTTCTACGACATTGGAGAACGACGTGACGACCGGAGCCACCGTCTGGCTCACGGGTCTGCCGAGCGCCGGCAAGACCACCATCGCGTACGAGCTGGCCGGCCGGCTGCGCGAGGAGGGCCACCTCGTCGAGGTGCTCGACGGCGACGAGATCCGCGAGTTCATCTCGGCGGGCCTCGGCTTCAGCCGCGAGGACCGGCACACCAACGTGCAGCGCATCGGCTTCCTGGCCGAACTGCTGGCCCGTAACGGCGTCAAGGCGCTCGTCCCGGTCATCGCGCCCTACGCCGACAGCCGTGATGCGGTGCGCAAGCGCCACCACGAGAACGGGACGACGTACCTGGAGGTGCACGTGGCCACCCCGGTCGACGTGTGCTCCGTACGCGATGTGAAGGGTCTGTACGCCAAGCAGGCCGCGGGCGAGCTGTCGGGGCTCACCGGGGTCGACGACCCGTACGAGGCGCCCGAGACGCCCGATCTGCGGATCGAGTCGCAGAACCAGACCGTGCAGGAGTCCGCGGCGTCGGTGCACGCCCTGCTCAGCGAGAGGGGACTGGCATGACGGCGATCGTCGCGACGGCCGAGGAGGGCACGGGCACGCCGTACGCCCTCTCCCACCTGGACTCCCTGGAGTCCGAGGCGGTCCATATCTTCCGTGAGGTGGCGGGTGAGTTCGAGCGGCCGGTGATCCTGTTCTCCGGCGGCAAGGACTCCATCGTCATGCTGCACTTGGCGCTGAAGGCGTTCGCCCCGGCGGCCGTGCCCTTCACGCTGCTGCATGTGGACACCGGACACAACTTCCCCGAGGTGCTGGAGTACCGGGACCGTGTGGTCGCCGCACATGGGCTGCGCCTCCATGTGGCCTCCGTACAGGACTACATCGACCGCGGTGTGCTCAAGGAACGCCCCGACGGGACTCGTAACCCGCTCCAGACCGTCCCGCTCACCGAGAAGATCCAGAGCGAGCGGTTCGACGCCGTCTTCGGCGGCGGACGCCGTGACGAGGAGAAGGCACGGGCCAAGGAACGCGTCTTCTCCCTCCGCGACGAGTTCTCCCAGTGGGACCCGCGCCGCCAGCGGCCCGAGCTGTGGAACCTCTACAACGGCCGGCACGCCCCCGGCGAGCACGTCCGCGTCTTCCCGCTCAGCAACTGGACCGAGCTGGACGTCTGGCAGTACATCGCCCGCGAGGGCATCGAGCTGCCCGAGATCTACTTCGCGCACGAGCGCGAGGTGTTCCAGCGGGCCGGGATGTGGCTGACGGCGGGCGAGTGGGGCGGCCCGCGCGAGAACGAGACCGTCGAGAAGCGGCAGATCCGCTACCGCACCGTCGGCGACATGTCCTGCACCGGCGCCGTGGACTCCGACGCCACGACGCTGGACGCCGTGATCGCCGAGATCGCCGCCTCCCGGCTCACCGAGCGCGGCGCCACCCGCGCCGACGACAAGCTCTCCGAGGCCGCGATGGAAGACCGCAAGCGCGAGGGGTACTTCTAAGCATGAGCACCACGACGACCGAGGAACTCTCGGCCACCACCCTGCTGCGGTTCGCCACCGCGGGCTCCGTCGACGACGGCAAGTCCACCCTCGTCGGCCGGCTGCTGCACGACTCCAAGTCGGTCCTCGCCGACCAGCTGGAGGCCGTCGAGCACGCCTCCCGCAACCGCGGCCAGGACGCCCCCGACCTCGCGCTGCTCACCGACGGCCTGCGCGCCGAACGCGAGCAGGGCATCACCATCGACGTGGCCTACCGCTACTTCGCCACGCCCCGCCGACGCTTCATCCTCGCCGACACCCCCGGCCATGTGCAGTACACCCGCAACATGGTCACCGGCGCCTCCACCGCCGAGCTCACGGTGATCCTGGTCGACGCCCGCAACGGCGTCGTCGAGCAGACCCGCCGGCACGCCGCCATCGCCGCCCTCCTGCGCGTCCCGCACGTGGTCCTCGCGGTCAACAAGATGGACCTCGTCGACTACCAGGAGCCGGTGTTCGCCGCGATCGCCGAGGAGTTCACGGCGTACGCGACCGAGCTGGGCGTCCCGGAGGTCACCGCGATCCCGATCTCGGCGCTCGCCGGTGACAACGTCGTGGAGCCGTCCGCGAACATGGACTGGTACGGCGGCCCGACCGTGCTGGAGCACCTGGAGACCGTCCCGGTCAGCCACGACCTGGCGCACTGCCACGCGCGTCTGCCCGTGCAGTACGTGATCCGGCCGCAGACCGCCGAGCACCCGGACTACCGGGGCTACGCGGGCCAGATCGCCGCCGGCAGCTTCCACGTGGGCGAGCAGGTGACGATCCTGCCGTCCGGCCGGGGGACCCGGATCTCCGGTATCGACCTGCTGGGCAAGCCGGTCGACGTGGCCTGGACGACGCAGTCGGTGACCGTCCTGCTGGAGGACGACATCGACGTCTCGCGCGGCGATCTGATCGTGCCCAGCAAGGACGCCCCGCCGACCACCCAGGACGTGGAGGCGACGGTCTGCCACGTGGCCGACCAGCCGCTGACCGTCGGGCACCGGGTACTGCTCAAGCACGGCACCCGCACGGTCAAGGCGATCGTCAAGGACATCCCGTCCCGTCTCACGCTCGACGATCTGTCCCTGCACCCGCACCCGGGACAGCTCGTCGCCAACGACATCGGCCGGGTGAAGATCCGTACCGCCGAGCCGCTGCCGGTCGACTCCTACGCCGACTCGCGCCGCACGGGTTCCTTCATCCTGATCGACCCGAGCGACGGCACCACGCTCACCGCGGGCATGGTCGGCGAGTCGTTCGCCTCCCCGGAGCCGGTCAAGGACGAGGCCGACGAAGACGGTTGGGACTTCTGAGCATGAAGACCCCCGATTTCTTCTCGATGTTCGCGAAGGAGGGCGGCCGCGTCGGCAGCGGCGCCCTCGGCAGCGGGCAGGGCGGAGTGGCGCGATGTGCGCGGTGACGTACGCGCACTGCCCGCGCGCCCTCACCCCCCACTGCCTGCGCAAACGAAGACCTGCCGAGCTCCCGGCCACGACCTGAGAGACCGTGACCGCCGGGCCAACGAGAGGAACACCTCCCGTGCCTGCCAGTACCGCCCTTCGCCGCACCTTCGCGGTCATGGCCGCGCTTCCCCTGCTCACCCTCGCCGCCTGTGGCTACGGCTCCAAGGCCGCTGACGACAGCGCCGACGCGAAGGTCGCCGCCGGAGCCGAGAAGATCGACGGTCTCGACTCCGTCAGGATCGGCTACTTCGGCAACCTCACCCACGCCACCGCGCTGGTCGGCAACCAGAAGGGCTTCTTCCAGAAGGAGCTGGGCGCCACCCGGGCCAAGTACCAGGTCTTCAACGCGGGCCCGTCCGAGATCGAGGCCCTCAACTCGGGCTCCCTCGACATCGGCTGGATCGGCCCCTCCCCCGCGATCAACGGCTACACCAAGTCGGACGGCAAGAACCTGCGCATCATCGGCGGTTCGGCGTCCGGCGGTGTGAAGCTCGTGGTCAACCCCGAGAAGATCAAGTCCCTGAAGGACGTCAAGGGCAAGAGGATCGCGACCCCGCAGCTCGGCAACACACAGGACGTGGCGTTCCTGAACTGGGTCGCGGAGCAGGGCTGGAAGGTCGACCCGGAGAGCGGCCAGGGCGATGTGTCGGTGGTCCGCACCGACAACAAGGTGACCCCTGACGCCTACAGGTCCGGCTCCGTCGACGGCGCCTGGGTGCCGGAGCCGACCGCGTCCAAGCTGGTCGCCGAGGGCGCCAAGGTACTCCTGGACGAGTCGGCGCTGTGGCCGGACAGGAAGTTCGTGATCACGAACATCATCGTGTCGCAGAAGTTCCTCACGGAGCACCCGAAGGCCGTCGAGGCGGTCCTGAAGGCGTCGGTCGAGACCAACAAGTGGATCAACGCCAACCCGGACGAGGCGAAGGCCGCGGCCAACAAGCGGCTGGGGATCGACTCCGGCAAGGAGCTGCCGGCCGACGTCCTGGACCCGGCGTGGAAGTCCATCCGGTTCACGGACGACCCGCTGGCCGCCACGCTCGACACCGAGGCGCGGCACGCGGTCAAGGCGGGTCTGCTGGAGAACCCGAAGCTGGCCGGCATCTATGACCTCGTCCCGCTGAACAAGGTCCTCAAGGCCGAGGGCGCCAGCACCGTCGACGACGCCGGTCTCGGCGTCAAGTAAGTCCGGATCCGAGAGTTCCCAGGAGGTGACGATCATGGCAACCGCCCTCGCCAAGGCCGATGACGTCGAGGTGGTCGAGTACGCCGCCCGCATCGAGCACGTCTCGAAGTCCTTCGCCGGCCCCGCCGGGCAGCAACTCGTCCTCGACGACATCACGCTGGATGTCGCGCCGGGCGAGTTCGTCACCCTCCTGGGGGCCTCGGGCTGCGGCAAGTCGACCTTGCTGAACCTGGTGGCGGGGCTGGACAAGCCCTCCGCCGGCAGCATCGCGACCCATGGGCGCCCGGCCCTGATGTTCCAGGAGCACGCCCTGTTCCCGTGGCTGAGCGCGGGCAAGAACATCGAACTCGCCCTCAAGCTGGGGGGAGTTCCGAAGGGCGAGCGGCGCGGCCGGGCCGAGGAGCTGCTCGAACTCGTACGGCTGAAGGGCTCGTACGGCAAGCGGGTGCACGAGCTGTCGGGCGGTATGCGCCAGCGCGTGGCCATGGCCCGTGCGCTCGCCCAGGACAGCCGGCTGCTGCTGATGGACGAGCCGTTCGCGGCGCTCGACGCGATCACCCGGGACCTGCTGCACGACGAACTGACCCGGATCTGGGAGGAGACGGGGCTGTCCGTCCTGTTCGTCACGCACAACGTGCGCGAGGCGGTGCGGCTCGCGCAGCGGGTGGTGCTGCTGTCGTCCCGTCCGGGCCGGGTGGCCCGTGAGTGGCGGGTGGACATCCCGCAGCCGCGGCGTATCGAGGACGCGCCGGTCGCCGAACTGTCCCTCGAAATCACCGATGTACTGCGTGGGGAGATCCGCCGTCATGGCCAGCACTGAGACGAAGACCGCCACGGACGCGGCAAGCGTCGAGGCCGGCCTGGACGCGCTGGAGACCGCCGTCACCGGCCGGACGCCGTTCCGGCAGACCTTCACCAGCAAGATCCTGCCGCCGCTCGTCGCCACCGCGGTGGTTCTGGTGGTGTGGCAGGCGCTGATCTCGTTCAAGATCGTGGACGATCCGACGAAGCTGCCGTCGCCCGCCGACGTGGGTGCCGAGTTCAAGGACGCCTGGCTGGAAGGCAAGCTGCTCGACTACATCTGGACGAGTGTCTCGCGCGGTCTGCTGGGCTTCCTGTTCGCGCTGGCCATCGGCACCCCGCTGGGTCTGCTGGTGGCGCGGGTGAAGTTCGTGCGCGCGGCGATCGGCCCGGTCCTGTCCGGTCTGCAGTCGCTGCCGTCGGTGGCGTGGGTGCCGCCCGCGGTGATCTGGCTGGGTCTGAACAACTCGATGATGTACGCGGTGATCCTGCTCGGCGCGGTCCCGTCCATCGCCAACGGGCTGGTCTCCGGCATCGACCAGGTGCCGCCGCTGTTCCTGCGGGCGGGCCGCACGATGGGGGCGACGGGCGCGAAGGGCGCCTGGCACATCGTCCTGCCGGCCTCGCTGCCGGGCTATCTGGCGGGTCTGAAGCAGGGCTGGGCGTTCTCCTGGCGCTCGCTGATGGCGGCGGAGATCATCGCCTCCTCCCCCGACCTGGGCATCGGCCTGGGCGCGCTGCTGGAGAACGGCCGCAACGCCAGTTCCATGGCGATGGTGTTCGAGGCCATCTTCCTGATCCTGTTCGTCGGCATCGCCATCGACCTGCTGATCTTCAGCCCGCTGGAGCGGTGGGTGCTGCGCAGCCGCGGCCTGCTGGTGAAGAGCTGATACCCATGTCCCACAAGCCGGTCCTTCTGGTCATCGCCCACGGCAGCCGCGACCCGCGGCACGCCGCGACCGTGCACGCCCTGGTGCGGCGGGTGCGGTCGCTGCGGCCGGGGCTGCGCGTGGAGACCGGCTTCCTGGACTTCAACATCCCGTCCGTGCACGGGGTGCTGGAGTCGCTGGCGGCGCAGGGCGTACGCGAGGTCGTGGCCCTTCCCCTCCTGCTGACCCGCGCGTTCCACGCGAAGGCGGACATCCCCGCGGTCCTGCGGGACGCCCCGCCGCAGCTGCGGATCCGGCAGGCCGAGGTGCTCGGCCCGTCCCCGCTGCTGCTGTCGGCGCTGGAACGCCGGTTGTACGAGGCGGGCCTGACGCCCGCCGACAAGTCCTCGACCGGGGTCGTACTGGCCTCGGCGGGGTCCAGTGACCCGGAGGCGATCGCAGTGATCGCAGCAATCGCGCGGGAGTGGCGGCACACCGGTTGGTGCGCCGTGCGACCTGCGTTCGCCTCCGCATCCCTTCCTCGCACCGAGGACGCGGTCCGAGAACTCCGCGCCCTCGGCTGCCGGCGCGTCGCCGTCGCCCCCTACGTCCTGGCCCCCGGCTTCCTGCCGGACCGCATAGCGCGCGGCGCGGCCGAGGCGGACATCCTGGCCGACGTCCTCGGCCCGGCGCCGGAGGTCGCACGCGTCCTCCTGGAACGTTACGACACGGCCCGCGCCCCGATGTCCCTGGCCGCCGTAGGTGCCTAGGGGGTGTCGTTTGGATCAGGCCGGCCGTGACCAAGGGTGCGGTCTGGCGGACCCGAGCGGGGTCATGGGGGGGTGCCCCCTGGTCGAGCGAAGCCGAGAGCTTGGGGGAGTGCGTGCCAGACCCCGCGACGCCGGGATGATCCAAACGACACCCCCTAGCGGCACAGCTCGTCGCCCAGTGGGGTCCGTGCGTACCGTACGATCCTGCCGCTGCGGGTGCGGGTGAGCAGGCCCGCGTCGTAGAGGACGGCCAGGTGCTGGCTGATCGCGCCCGGGGTGACGTCGAGGCGGTGGGCGAGTTCCGTGGTGGACGCCGGTTCCGCGAGCAGCAGGAGCAGACGGGCGCGGGGGCGGCCCAGGAGGCGTATCAGGGCGCGGTCGGTGACCGGGGGCGGTTCCTCGGAGAGGGTGGCGCGGCCGCGTGCCGGATAGATGAGCACCGGGGGCAGCGAGTGGTCGAGCACCGTCTGCGCGCCCTTGGCGAAGATCGTCGGCATCAGCACCAGTCCGCGGCCGGCGATGCGGATGTGACCCGAGGGCCAGGGGGCGGTGTCGGGCGGGCGGGTCAGCGACAGATGCTCGTCGCTCCACACGAGCCGCGGATCGAGCCCGGAGAACAACGCACCGGCGCCCTGTTCGGCCAACACCCGTGCCTGGTGGGCGAGATCGGCCTCCAGGATGGTCTGCACCCGCGGCCACCAGTCGGCGGCGAGACAGGTGCGCCAGTACGCGTCGACCGCGTCCGCGAGCCGGGCGAGGAACGCCGCGGGGTCGGCGAGGCCGCGCGCGACGACGGGCGGCAGGGCGTCCTCGGTGCGGTAGGTGGCCAGGAAGTCGGCGACGACGACGTCCACCGGGGTGGCGCGGACCTGGTCCAGTTCGTCGGCGAAGGCGGGGCGGGCCCGCTCGGGGCGCGGGGTGACGAAGTCCGGCAGCCACAGCCAGGGCGCGACGAGGGCGGTGAGCAGTTCGCGGTCGAGGGACTCCATGCGGGGGCGGATACGGCGCAGCCAGGGACGGTGGTGGGGATAGCGGGCCGGGTCGTGCAGACAGCGCAGTGAGAACAGCGCCTCCTGCAGCGGGGAGTAGGCGAAGGAGGTGGTGGCGAGGTCGTCGACGGCGAAGCGGAACTCAATCATTGAGCGCCACGCTAAATGATTGTCGGCATCCCATGGCCCGGCGGTTCGCTGGTCCCATGACGACGACACCGGATTCCCCGGCCTCCGGCCCAGTGGCGGACGCGCGCCCGCAGCGCGCCACCCGAGCCGGCGGGCTGCTCCCCGCCGACCCGGGCCTGCGCAGGGCCACGCTCCTCACCACGGTCAACTCCCTCGGCAACGGACTTTACTTCCCGCTGGGTGTCCTGTACTTCACGCGCATCGTCGGCCTCGACGCCACCGCGGTCGGCTTCGGCATGACGGTCGCGGGCCTGGTCGGTGTGGTGGCGGGCGTCCCGGCGGGACGGGCCGCCGACCGGTGGGGCGCCCGGCAGGTGGGGGCGCTGCTGTGGGGCGGCACCGGGGTGGCCACGGCGGCCTACGTCCTGGTGGACTCCTACGCCGGTTTCCTGCTCTCGGTGGTGTGCGCGACCGGGCTGCAGATGGCCAGTCGCGGGGTGCAGGGCGCGATCTACGCGGACGTGCTGCCCGCGGCGACCCGGGTGGAGGCGCGCGCCTATCTGCGGATGGTCACGAACGTGGGCATCGGCGTGGGCGGTGTGTTCGGGGCCGTGGCGCTCCAACTCGACACACCGGCCGCGTATATGACGGCGATCGCGCTGAACGCGCTGTCGTTCCTCGGGCCCGCCCTGATGGTGCGCCGGCTGCCGCTGGCGCCGCACGCGCGGGACCGTCAGCCGCACGCGGCCGACGCACCGGCCGCCGACCGCTGGCGTGCGGTGCGGGACCTGCCGTATCTGGCGGTGACCGTGCTGAACGCGGTGCTGTGCGTGCAGTACACCCTGATCGAGGTCGGCCTGCCACTGTGGATCGTCGAGCGCACCGAGGCACCGCGCTGGACGGCGGCCCTGCTGCTGATCGTCAACTGCGTGCTGGTGGCGCTGCTCCAGGTGCGGGTGGCCCGGCGCGCCTCCCGAGTCCCGTCCGCTGTGCGGGCGATGACCTGGGCGGGCCCGCTGCTGACGGCGTCCTGCGCCGTCTACGCCGTGTCGGCGGGGCTGCCCGCGGTGTGGGCCGTACTGGCGCTGACGGTGGGCGCGGTGGTGCAGGTCCTCGCCGAGGTGCTGTCCGCGGCGGGCGGCTGGACGCTCGGTTACGAACTCGCCGACGCCCGCGCCCACGGTGTCTATCAGGGTGTGTTCGGCGCCGGGATGTCGGCGGGGATGATGGCGGGCCCGGCGCTGGTCACGGTGACGGCGATCCAGCACGGCAGGGTGGGCTGGGCGGTGCTGGGCGTGCTGTTCGCGGCGGCCGGTCTCGCGGTGCGTCCCGCCGTGCGCTGGGCCGGACGGGACGGTGACTGGCGGGGCGAGCCCGCCTGACGGGGCCTGACAGGACCGAGGGGCCGTCCGCGGTCCGGCGCTCCCCTGTGACGTCGGACCGCGGACGGCCGGCGGAGCACACGGCTACCGGCTCGCGCGAGCCCTGTTGCCGTGTCCCGCTTTTGATACTGCGTCTCCGGCGGCGAACGTGTCACATCAGGGGAGTTGTCCGTCGCGGGCGGGCCGGAACGGCCAACGACGCAGTTCTATGGGGTAGTTGCTCGCGTCGTCGCGGTGACTGTGGCCGCGGGTCCGGTACCGGCCGCCGTCACCGCCGCGACGGTCACGGTGTAGGTGGTGCCGGGCCGCAGCCCGCCGATCACCCGGAACATGCCCTTGGCGGAGGGCTGGGTGACCAGGACGTCCCGGCCGGTGACATCGATCGGGTCCCGCCCGTCGGAGACCGTCACCCGGTAGCCGACGACCTTGGCGTCACCCGTGGCGGTCGGCGGAGTCCAGGCCAGGGTGGCCGCGGTGGCCGCAGTACGCAGCCTGGGACTCGCCGGCGCTCCGGGCGGTGTGCCCGCGGCGGTCGGTGTCAGCGGTGTGGAGGCGAGGGACGGGGCGCTGCCGCCGTGGGCGTTGGCGGCGGTGACCGTCACCGTGAACGGCCCTCCGGACGGCGGCAGTCCGACGATCCGCACCAGTGCCGTCCGCTTGAAATCCGTTGCGGAGACGCCCTGTTCGGCAACCTGCGTGCCCGACGTGTCGTACGCCCGCGCCGTATACCCGGTCACCGGTGAACCCCCGTCGACGAAGCTGGGGTTGAAGGTGACGTACAGGGCGTCCGCGCCCGCGGTGGTCGTCCCGACCCGGGACGGCGGTTCGGGGACGGACGGCGCCGCGACGGTGCGCTCCAGCAGGGCGCGGTAGGGCTGCTCCAGTCCGGCGTTGCGCAGGATCTCCGGCGGGACGTCGGAGGGGGACGCCATGATGCGGTTGCCCGTGGTGACGAGGCCCTTGTTGTCGCCGTCGGCCGTGCCCTCCTCCCACCAGTTGTCCTTCACGAGGGTCGGGTCGTTGTTGCCGAGGCCGTCACGGTAGTCGGTGTGGCGGGAGGCGACGTTGGCGTACGAGGCGTTGTAGAGCACGTTGCCCTGGACCGTCTCGTAGGTGCAGCCGTTGTCGGTGTAGACGTTCTTGCCGAGGCCCCACTGGTCGTGGACGACGTTGCCGGTGACCTTCTCGCCGTCGGCCATCGAGGTGCCGGTCAGTCCCTGGGTGTAGATGCCGCCGCCGTCGTCGAGCAGCTGCATGTAGTCGAAGATCAGGTTGTCGCGTACGGCGTTGTCGTGGCTCGGGTTGGGGGTGGCGGGGTCGCCGATCTTGTCGGGCCAGCCGCCCCAGCCCATGGAGATCGCGGAGTAGCCGACGTGGTCGATCTGGTTGTGGGCGATGGTGTTGTCGTGGGTGTAGCCGTTGAGGACGGCGACCGCACCGTGATATTCCCGGGGCAGACCGTAGAGGTGATTGTTCGTCACCGTCACGCCGGACGCCGGGGTTCGGCCGTCCACACCGCCGATCTCCAGGCCGTTGCCGGAGATGTCGGTGAAGATGCTGCCGCTGACGGAGGTGTCCTCGCTGCCGGTCCCCAACTCCAGTCCGGACGCGCCGAGGTGGGCGAAGACGTCGTCGGCGAACTCGATGTGCCGCCCGTGGGTGACGGACACGTTGCCCGGCATCTTCGTCCAGGACGCGAAGGGGCAGGTGCCGCCCTCGACGTACTGGCACAGCCCCTGGGTGGCCCATCCCTTGTCACCGGTGACGGTGTAGCCGGCCTGGATCTCGGAGAAGCCCTCGGGGGTGGAGGGGGTCAGCCAGGTCGCATAGCCGAACCGGAGCCCGCGGAAGGCGATGTCGTGGACGGGGGCACCGGCGGTGCCCCGTGCGTCGAGCAGCTTCTCGGCGGCCGCCGCCTCGACGTCGGCGCGGGCGAGGTCCTCGCCCGTGCGGGGCAGGTAGTAGACGGTGCGGGACCCCATGTCGAGGTACCACTCGCCCGGCTGGTCGAGGAGTTCGTAGGCGTTCTCGACGTACGACGGTCTGCCGCCGTTGGTGAGATGTCCCGGGCCGACCATGCTGACCGTGCGGCCGGGGATGTCGGGGAACTCGACCCGCTTGTTGGAGTTGTCCCAGCAGGGCTGGGCCATGGTGATGGTGGTGCCCTCGGCGGAGGCGACCGGGCAGCGGGGTTCGGTCCACTGGCCGAGGCCGTTGCGCTCGACGTTCCACAGGGCCTCGCCGCTGGTGTAGACGAACTCGGCGTCGGCGGGGCGCTTCCAGTGGGCGAGGGTGTCGGAGGACGCGGTGTAGCCGGTGGCGGTCTGGGTGAGGGAGACCGGCACGGCCCCGCGGGCCCGCTGGGCGCGCACTCCGTCGACGTACAACTGCCGGGTGCCGGTGAGCCCTTGGGGTGCCGGTGCGGACCACAGTCCCGGCCGTCCCGGCACCCGGTGCCAGCCGGAGACCCGGCGGCCGCCGCTGATGACGGTGTCACCGGTGCCCTGCCAGATCACTCGATGGCCGTTCGTGCCCGAGTCCCGGGCGTCGAGGACGAGCGGCTTCGTGCGGCGGTAGGTCCCGGCCGCCAGGTGGACCGTGAGGTCGGCGCTCAGTTTCCCGGCCCTGGCGCGGACCAGGTCGCGGGCGCGCTCCAGGGTGCGGACGGGATGTCGGAGGGTGCCGTCGGCGTGGTCGTCGCCGACGGGTGAGACATGGACGTCCATGGAGGCGGCCCGCGGCGGCGCGGCGAGGGCCGAGGGACCGGCCACCACCCCGAGGACGAGGGCGGCGGAGGCGAGGGTGACGAGGGCGGCTCTTCGGTGCGTGGGCATATACCCCTCCCGTGGGATCAGCCTGTACCCAACGCGGGGAAAGGTAGGAGCACTTGGATGTGACAGTCAATGAAAGGGACGGAAATTGACGCGTATCCTCTACCCTCCCGCAGATTCATCCGATCAGTCGAAGCGGAGTGCTCCCGTGCGGGTGCGCTTGAGCTCGAAGAAGTCCGGGTGGGCGGCCAGGACCCGGAAGCTGTCGAACAGTTCGACTGCCGTGGCCCCGCGCGGAATGGCGCGCAGCACCGGGCCGAACCACACCGTCCCGTCGACGCGCAGGGTGGGCGTGCCCACATAGGCGCCGGTCTCCGGTTCGGCTCCGGAGTCATGGCTGCGGCGCACCGCGTCGTCGTACGACGGGTCGTGCGCGGCGGCCGCGAGGCCGGCCGGAAAGCCGAGTTCGGCGAGCGACTCGGCGACGACCGCGTCGAAGTCCTTGATCCCGCGGTCGTGGATCCGCGTACCGAGCGCGGTGTACAGATCGCGCAGCACCTGCTCGCCGTGCCGTTCGGCCGCGGCCACGGCGACCCGCACCGGACCGATCGACCGGTCCACCAAGTCCCGGTACCAGTCGGGGAGTTCGTTGCCGGTGTTGTGCAGGTACAAGCTCATCACATGGAACTGGAGGTCGAGCGGGCGTTCGCGCTCGACCTCCAGCAGCCAGCGGGAGGTGATCCAGGCGAAGGGGCAGGCGGGGTCGAAGTGGAAGTCAATCCGGGTGGGCGCGGATTTCGTCATGGCGGAGTACGTCATGCCGATGACGCTAGTCCGCGAATGGCACAGGGTCTCGGCCCAATCCCGCACGCTTTCACTAGCCCAATGGCACTACCGTCGGGGGTCCCGTCCGCTCTGCGCCAGGGCCCGCTCGAAGACGGGCGCATCGTCCGGCACCGGCACCGGGTCGGCGAAGCCGTCGTACTGGCGGTAGAGCTCACCGTGGGTCTCGACCACGTCGAGGACGAGCCGGGCCGCGCCTTCGGAGACGCGGTACTCCTGGCCGGTGGCGGTCGCGACGTCCCAGCCGTGCACCGCCAGCTCCTCGATGATCATCGAGGCGAGTTCGGCGGCCGGCATCCTGGCCATGCCGAGGTCGACCTCGCCCTCCCACACCTTCGGGTCCGCCTAGGCGGCGACCGCACGGTCCAGCTGGGCGGCGTACGCCTCGGCCCAGTCGGGGTCGGCGGTGAAGTCGCGGGCGGTCAGCTCCTCGGGGAGCTGCTTGCGCAGGGCACGGTGCTCCAGGCCGTGCGAGGTGTACAGGACCCAGTGGTTGACCAGGGCGCGGACGTCCCAGTCGGTGCAGTGGCTCTTCTGATCGAGCTGCGCCGCGGCGACACCGCGCGCGACGCGCGCCGCCTCGGCGGCACATTCGATCATGTACGGGT
This sequence comes from Streptomyces sp. NPDC050625, assembly GCF_040654755.1. Classification (NCBI taxonomy): domain Bacteria; kingdom Bacillati; phylum Actinomycetota; class Actinomycetes; order Kitasatosporales; family Streptomycetaceae; genus Streptomyces; species Streptomyces sp. NPDC050625. Next base: position 145,647 of record NZ_JBFAIQ010000002.1, on the reverse strand, counting down.
GCATGTCGTCGTACGTCATGCCCCTCACGCTAGGAAGGCACGGCCCAGCCTTCTTGAACAAACGCGACAGCGTCGTCCGCAGGATGCCGGTGAGCGGGGTGCCGGCGGCGGAGACGACTCCGGGTTCGACGAGGGCCGAGGGCAGCCAGGCGCGGACGCCGTACAGCTGCCGGAACCGGCGCAGGGCGAGCCGTCCGGACTCCACCCCGTTCCGCGCGCACACCAGCGGCGTGAGTGACCCGCCGCGCGACGTAGCCGCCCCGGACGCGGGCCGGGGTGCCGGTCGCCCGCGGCAGTGAGCACAGCAGCAGCGCGTGGTCGCGGCAGAACCAACTGCCGGACGGCACCTGGAGGTTGGCCGACCCACAGGTGTCCGCCGACTTCTACCCGGACTGCGGGGCATGTGGCTCGTGTTCAGCTCCGTCGTCCTGGACCTCGCGGCCCCTCAGGGTGCTCGCGGGCCGGGAGAGCTGCGCGGCGCCCGCTGAGGACGACTTCGCCCTGATCGTCGCCGTGGCCGCGGCCGGTGCGACGGAGGAGTTCCGGCGCCTCCACGAGGACCCGCGGCCGGCCGTGCCCCGCGAGATCCTTTCCCTGTCGCCCTTCCTGGGCCCGCGCACGGTCACTCCTGCGCGGCGGTGAGCTCCACCAGCTTCACGACGGTGTTCCAGTTCCGGGTCGTGGCGATCAGCCCCTTGGTGATCCGCGGCCGGGACAGGACCGCCGCCAGCCTGGACTGGCCGAGGCCCGCCGGGACGTACAGGTACAGCGCGCGGTCGCCGAGCCGGAACTCCTCGGGGAGGTGGGCGACCGCGTCGATGTCCGCGAAGCGCTCGGCGGTGACCGGCGCGGAGAAGTAGGTGACGTGGAGCTCCTTGCCCTGCAACTCGGCCGCCGGGAAGGGGCAGGCACCGGCCACCGCCGCCAGATAGTCGTGGTCGCGCACGATCACGTCGACGGTGAATCCGAAGTGCTTCTCGATCGCCTCGGTGAGTTCCGCGGCCAGGGACTCCTCGTCGCCGCGGACGGCGCCGAAGACGGCCTGCCCGCTCTGCAGATGGGTGCGTACGCCCTGGTGGCCGAGTCCCTCCATGAGCTGCCGGAGCTCGGCCATCGGGAGCTTCCTCGTGCCGCCCACGTTGATCCCGCGCAGCAGCGCCGCATACGTCTTCATCCCGACACCATAGAGCGGCCGTCGTGATGAGCGGCCGTCGTGCCCCGTGGGGGTGGGCACGACAGCCGCTCGCCCGTGGCCGGGCTGCGCGAAACTCTGGCCGATCAGGTGGGTGCGAATCAACCACTACACGCGGCTGTGACTTGTTCAACAAGGTTTCGCAATCACAAAGTGGATCTCTGCCGACGGAACGGACAGCCCTGATCGGCACCCCCGAGAAGCACCGATAGATGTAAGGGCCCGGCATCCTCCTCAGCGATGAGAACAAGGCTGCGCACTTCACCGGACAGCACGACGAGACCTTCTTATCCGCCCCATACCTTCGAATCGAACGCAGCAAAGACGTGGCGGCGGGGGCCGTCACCGCACACGAGGGGGCAATCCCGTCATGGGGAACGGAGACATACGGGTGCGGGGCCTGGCCGCCCGGGCCGGCGGATGGAGTGCCCGGCACCGCTGGGCGGCCGTCGGCATCTGGGTGCTGTTCGTCGTCCTGGCCATGGGACTCGGTTCGGCGGCGGGCCGCGTCGACGTCGACGAGTCCGACCAGCTGTCGGGCGAGACCCACACTGCCGCGAAGATCATCGATGACGCGGGCATCAAGAACCCGGCGAGCGAGACGGTCCTGGTCCAGTCGAAGGACGGATCCGTCAAGGCCACGGACGCCGAGTTCCGGGCCACCGTCGCCGACGTCGTCAAGGCCGTCGAGGGCACCGGCAAGGTCACCGGCGTCACCTCGCCGTACGACACCCGGAGCATCTCGAAGGACGGCCACAGCGCGCTGGTGCAGTTCGACATGCGCGGCGACACGGACACCGCGGCCGACCGGGTCGAGCCGGTGCTGAAGGCCGTCGCGGGCGTGCAGAAGAACCACGAGACGGTGCGGGTCGAGGAGATCGGCTCCGCCAGCATGCAGAAGCAGTACAAGGACGCCTTCGGGGACGACTTCAAGAAGGCGGAGCTCTCCGCCGTGCCGGTGGCGCTCGGCATTCTGCTCATCGCCTTCGGCGCGCTGGTGGCCGCGCTGCTGCCGGTGGCGCTGGCGGTCACCGCGATCATGGCGACGATGGGTCTGATGGGCATCGTCAGCCATCTGCAGCCGATGAGCGACACCGCGAACTCCGTGATGCTGCTGGTCGGCATGGCGGTCGGCGTCGACTACTGCCTGTTCTACCTGCGCCGGGAGCGTGAGGAGCGGGAGGCCGGTCGGGACGCGGGGGCCGCGCTGCGGATCGCCGCCGCCACCAGCGGCCGCGCCATCATCGTCTCCGGTGTCACGGTGTGCGTGGCGATGGCGGGCATGCTGTTCACCGGGCTCCCCGAGTTCGAGGCGATGGGCCTGGCCTCGCTGATGGTCGTGGCGGTCGCCATGGTCGGTTCCGTGACCGTCCTGCCCGCGCTGCTGTCCCTGCTGGGCGAGCGCGTCGAGAAGGGCCGGATCCCGTTCCTGGGCCGCCGCAAGCGGCGCGGCGGCGGCTCGGAGAGCCGGTTCTGGACCGCCGTCCTGCGGGGTGTGCTCGCCAAGCCCCTGGTCTCGGTCGTCGTCGCGACGGGCGCCCTGCTCGCGGTCGCGGCTCCCGCCCTCGGGATGAAGACCTCGCAGCTCACACTGGACCAGGAGTTCGGCAACTCGCTGCCGATCGTGCAGACGTACGACCGGCTCAACGACGCCTTCCCGGGCGGCTCCGAGCCGGCCTCGGTGGTCGTCAAGGCGAAGGACATCAACGCGCCCGAGGTGCGTCAGGCGCTGGCCGACTTCAAGAAGCAGGCGATCGAGTCGGGCGCCTCGCAGGGCCCGATCGACATCAAGCTGCACGACGCGCAGAACGTGGCCCTGGTGTCCGTGCCGCTCGTCGGCGGCTCCGACATGGGCAGGGCGACCGAGAGCCTGGAGAAGCTGCGCGACGAGGTGCGGCCCGCCACGCTCGGCAAGGTCGACGGCGTGCAGGCGCCGGTCACCGGACAGGTCGCGGGCAACCACGACTTCAACGACCAGCTGCTCGGTTCCGTGGTCCCGGTCTTCGCCTTCGTGGTGGTCTTCGCGTTCCTGCTGATGCTGCTGTCGTTCCGCTCGCTGACCGTCGCGATCACGTCCATCGTGCTGAACCTGCTGTCGGTGGGCGCGGCCTACGGCATCCTCGTCGCCGTCTTCCAGCACGGCTGGGGCGCCTCGCTGGTGGGCGCGGAGGGCGTCGGCGCCATCGTGACCTGGCTGCCGCTGTTCCTCTTCGTGATCCTGTTCGGCCTGTCGATGGACTACCACGTGTTCGTGGTCTCCCGGATCCGTGAGGCCCGGCTGCGCGGCCGTACGACGAAGGACGCGATCCAGCACGGTGTGGTCACCACGGCCGGTGTCGTCACCAGCGCCGCGGTCATCATGGTCGCCGTGTTCGCGATCTTCGGCACGCTGTCCATGCAGTCCATGAAGCAGATGGGCGTGGGCCTGGCGGCCGCGGTGCTGATCGACGCGACGATCATCCGCGGTGTGCTCCTTCCCGCGGTGATGGCACTGCTCGGCGAGCGCAACTGGTACCTGCCGAAGTGGCTGCACCGGATGCCCGACCTCACCCACGACGAGTCGCCGGAGGCGGTGGCACCGGCGGTGCCGGAGGAGGGTGAACCGGTCCGGGTCTGACTCTTGGCCGAACCGCTGTGACACGAGGGCCCGTTGGTCTCCCCCAGGGAACCGACGGGCCCTCGCTCATGCCCGACGCGCGGGCAGTTCGGCCTCGATGCGATCGGCCGCCCGCCGGGTGCCGCCCTCCAGCTCCATCCCGGCCCGGATCTCCTTCAGCCGCCGGGCGACGTCGGGGTCGTCGACCAGGGCGAGGGCGGCCGCGCGGAGGGTGTCAGCGGTCGCCTCCGGCGTGGGTACGTGCCGGGCGACGCCCAGCGCCTGGAGCAGCTCGGCATTGCCGAACTGGTCCACGGCCTGCGGCACCGCGATCATCGGTGTGCCGGTGGCCAGCCCCTCCTGGCTGCCTCCCGCCCCGGCGTGCGTGACGAACAGGTCGGCCTGCGCGAGGATCGCCAACTGCGGTACCCAGTCGCGCACTTCCACGGTCGCGGGTACGTCACCCAGCTCGGCGGGGTCGACATGCCTGCCGATCTGGAGCACCAGGTGCCAGCCGGGCAGGTCCCCGAAGGCCCGCACGCACTCCCGGTAGAAGGCGGGCTGCTTGGTGAAGGCCGAGCCGAGCGACACCAGCACGACCTTCTCGGCGCCCGGCGGACGCTGCCAGTCGCTCTGCTCGGCGCGGTCGCCCCGGCAGGCACCGACGAAGGAGTGGACGCGCTCGTCGACACGGTCGGCATGGGGCTGCAGCACCCGTGGGATCAACACCAGGGAGCGGGCGGGGCGGCCCACGAAGGGGTCCGGGTGCTGGCTGATCCCGTTCTCCTCCAGCCAGGCGTGGAAGCGGGCGTAGTAGGCCCGGCCCCGCTCGGTCCTCCTCGGCCCCGCCCACATCGGCTCGGCGACCTCCTCCTCGTAGCCCTCCCAGGCGACGAGGTTCGGCGAGAGCGAGATGGCGGGGACGCCCCAGCGGTGGGCGAGGACGCGGGCCGGGTAGGAGGTGATGTCGTGCAGGACGAGGTCGGGCTCGTCCCCCTCGTAGGCCGCGAGCAGTTGCGGAAGCGCCTGGACGGCATCCGCCAGGAAGGGCTCCACGTTGTCGAGCAGGGTGCTCCCCCAGGCCTCCGGGTCGGCGTCGGGACCGGGCAGCGTCGAGTCGTACGGCACGGGTCGCGCACCGGTCGCCGCCACCTTCTCGGCGAACACCGGCGGGATCGCGTACGTCACCCGGTGTCCCCGTGCGACGAGTTCGCGGATCACCTCCAGACTCGGGTTCACATGGCCGTGTGCGGCGATGGAGAACATGGCGATGTGGGCGGGAGTGGTCATGGCATCGAGCGTAGGCGAGACGATACGTCTCGTTCAATTCAATAATGGTCGCGCCCCGGTCCGACCTGTACGGATGCGAGACTGACGGTCGGACGGCGAGATCCTGACGCCGTCACGAGGCCGGACACGGAGGCGGGCGATGGACGAGGCACGGGCGCGGGACGTACTGGCCACGGCAGGGGTGCTGCCGGGTCCGGCACGCGACGCGCGGCTCCTCGCCCTCGGTGAGAACGCGGTGTTCGCCGCCGATGACCTGGTCGTCAAGGTGGGCCGCGACGCCGAGCTGCTGGACCGGGCCCGGCGCGAGCTGGAGATCGCCGGCTGGCTGGCCGACGCGGGTGTGCCTGCGGTGCGGGCGGCCGGGTCCGAGCCGCTGCTGGTGGAGGGACACCCGGTGACCGTGTGGCACCGGCTGCCCGAGCCCGTACGGCCCGCCGAACCCCGGGATCTGGCCGAACTGCTACGGCCGGTGCACGCCCTCCCCTCGCCCTCCTTCGCGCTGCCGCCCCGCGAGCTGCTGGGCGGTGTGGAGCGCTGGCTGCGGCTCGCGGGCGACGCGATCGACCCGGGGGACGCCGCCTTTCTGCGTGAGCGCCGCGACGGTTTCGCGGCGGCCGCGGCCGCGCTGACGCCCCAGCTGCCGCCGGGACCGATCCACGGCGACGCGCTGCCCCGCAATGTGCACATCGGCCCCGACGGGCCGGTCCTGGTCGACCTGGAGACCTTCTCCGCCGATCTGCGCGAACACGACCTGGTGGTCATGGCCCTGTCCCTCGACCGGTACGGCCTGCCCGCCGAGGCCTACGACTCCTTCACCGAGGCCTACGGCTGGGACGTACGGGCGTGGGAGGGCTGCTCGGTGCTGCGCGGCGCCCGCGAGACGGCCAGTTGCGCCTGGGTCGCCCAGCACGCCCCGGCCAACCCCAGGGCGCTGGCCGAGTTCCGGCGCCGGGTGGCGTCACTGCGGGACGGGGACGAGACCGTGCGGTGGTATCCGTTCTGAGCGGTTCTTGAACCCCGCGCCCCTCAGTAGGTCGTCTCGCCCCGGACGGTGCGTGCCGCTCGCCTCAGTTCCGTCAGGACCGCGCGGACCGCCTTTCTCGCCGTGCGCTCGGGGCGGCACAGGACGTCGATGTGCCGCGTGGCCCGGACGCCGCTGAGCGGCCGCAGGACCAGCGCCGGATGCGGGCGCACGGTCCAGCGCGGCATCAGCGCGATCCCGCCGCCCGCGGCGACGGCCTCGGCGACCACCGCGAACTCATTGATGCGATGGGCCAGATGGAGCCGCCGGCCGGCCGCCGCGGCGATGGCCTCGATGGTGGCCATGACCGGGAACCCGTCGTGCACGGTGATCCACGACTGGTCGGCGACGTCGCGCGGCGTCACCCGGCGCTTGGCGGCGAGCGGATGCCCGGCCGGCATCGCCACGTCGAGCGGCTCGTGCAGCAGGGTGGTCACGGTCACCGTGCGCGGCCAGGGCGGGGCGTGGTCCAGGCGGTGGGCGAGGACGAGGTCGTAGGCGCTGGTCAGCCTCGGGAAGTCCTCCTGCGGTACGTCCTCGTCGGCGAGCGCGACCGTCGGCGCGTCCGGCCCGGCGAGGGCGCGCAGCAACAGCGGGAAGAAGGCCGCGCCCGCGCTGTGGAACGCCGCCAACGACACCTCGCCGTCCGGCCTGCCGACGAACTCCTCGACCGCGTGCCGGGCCCGGGCCAGCGCCGACTCGACCTCGACGGCCGCGTCCGCCAGCGCCTGTCCGGCGTCGGTGAGCACCAGGCGCCGCCCGTGCCGTTCGGTCAGCGGCACCGGGATCGAACGCTGGAGCAGCCGCAACTGCTGCGAGATCGCCGACGGCGTCACCAGCAGTGCCTCGGCGACCGCGGTGACGCTGCCCAGCTCACCCAGCTCCCGCAGGATCCTCAGCTGCCGTTCGTCCACCCCGTCAGTGTAGGGCGACCATGTAGGTCTACTAAAAGATCGTTTAAGAAAGTGGTTCTGGGCTTCAGGTACGTCGACGGTGCACCGTGGGCGGGTGACCGACGCCCGCCGTACCGACGCGGTACTCCTCCTGGTCGCGCTCGTCTGGGGTTCCAGCTATCTGTCCGCCCAGACGGCCGTGGCCGCGCTGCCCGTCCTCCTCGTCCTGTTCGCGCGCTACGCCCTCGCCGCGTTCCCCTGTCTCGGCCTCGTCGCCGCCCGGGGCGGACTGCGCTGGACCCGCGACGAGGTCCGCGCCGGGGTGCCGCTCGGTCTCACCCAGGCCGCGGTCCTGGTCGTGGAGACGTACGGCGTCGCCCACACCACGGCCGCCAACGCGGGTCTGATCATCAGCCTCACCATCGTGCTCACCCCGCTCCTCGACCGCACCGGCCGCCGGGGCGGTCCGCCTCCCGCGTTCTTCGCCGCGGCCGGCGTGTGCGTCCTGGCCGTCGGTCTGCTGATGTCCGGCAACGGCTTCCAGGCACCGCGCCTCGGGGACCTGCTGATGCTCGCCGCGGCCGGTGTCCGGGCGGTGCACGTGGCCCTGGTCGGCCGGCTCACCGCCGACCGGACGATCCGCCCGCTGCACCTGACGGCGATCCAGACCCTGGTCGGCGCGGGACTGTTCCTCGCCCCCGCCGCCCGCGACCTTCCGTTGCTGGCCCGAGCCGATGCGGCGACCTGGGCGCAGCTCGGCTATCTCGCCCTGTTCTGCAGTGTGTTCGCCTTCCTCGTCCAGACCTGGGCGGTGCAGCGCACGTCCGCCAGTCGGGCCAGTCTGCTGCTCGGCACCGAGCCGGTCTGGGCGGTGGCGCTGGGCATCGCCCTCGGCGGCGAACACCTCACCCCGCTCACCGCCCTGGGCGCGACCCTGATGGTCACCGGCACGTACTGGGGCCAGTCCGTGGAACGCGCCCACCGGACAGCCGCGGCGTCCACGCCCGCAGCACATCCCGAGAAGACCGGAGAGGACACCGCATGCCGAACCACGGCACTTACCAGCACCTGATCTCCCTGCTCGACGCCTCCCGCGTCGAGTACCGGCTCATCGACCACGCACCCGAGGGCGCCACCGCGACCGTCAGCGCGCTGCGCGGCCATCCGGTGGAGCAGGCCGCGAAGTGCATCGTGCTGCGGGTCAAGGTCGACCGCCGCACCACGCGCCACGTCCTCGCGGTGGTCCCCGGAGACCGGCGGGTGGATCTGGACGCCGTGCGGACGCTGTTCGAGGCACGCTATGTCGGCTTCAGCGACGCCGGAACCGCCGAGCGGCTCGCCCGCTCGGTGCCCGGCACGGTGCTGCCGTTCAGCTTCGACGCCGAGCTCGAACTCGTCGCCGACCCGGACGTCGTCGCCCAGCCGCGGCTGTACTTCAACGCCGCCCGGCTCGACCGCTCGCTGTGTCTCGCCGGCACCGACTACGCGAGGCTCGCCGGGCCCCGGGTGGCCCGCATCGCGAGCCCCGCGTCCGCGTGACCGCTCTGCTCAAACCTTTTCGTCCGTCAGGTCTGCCAGGTCGCGCAGCGGCCACACGCCGTCCACCACCGCTGTCGCGTCCCCCTTGCGCCGCAGGAAGTTCTGGAAGTCCGCCGCCCATTCGGCGTACCAGCCGATCTGACGGCGGTGCAGTTCCGCCGGGCCGAGGGATGCGATCTTGGGGTGGCGGTCGGCTATCGCGCCGGCCAGGCGGGCCGCGGCCAGGGCGTCGGCGGAGGCGTCGTGGGCGGTGTCGAGGGTGATGCCGTACTCCGCGCAGACGGCTTCGAGGTTGCGCTTGCCGCGGCGGTAGCGGTCGACCCGGCGGTCGATGGTGTACGGGTCGATGACCGGCGCCGGGTCGATGCCGCCGAGGCGGTCGGAGAGCGACGGCAGTTCGTGGCGCCGCAGTTCGGCGGAGAGCAGGGTGAGGTCGAAGGCGGCGTTGTAGGCGACGACGGGCACGCCCGTCTTCCAGTAGCCGGTGAGGACGTCCGCGATGGCGTCCGCGACCTGGTCGGCCGGCCGGCCCTCGGCCGCCGCACGCTCGTTGCTGATGCCGTGCACGGCCACCGCGTCGGCCGGGATCTCCACGCCCGGGTCCGCCAGCCACTCCCGGCGTCCCACGGGCTGTCCGGCCCTGACCTCTATCACGGCCCCCGTGACGATACGCGCCTCACGCGGATCGGTCCCGGTCGTCTCCAGGTCGAAGCCGATCAGCAGCTCCCGGTGCCAGCCCATCGGCGGCCCCCCTTCTTGGTGGTGCTTTCCCCCAGTGATCTCCACCATCGCATGCGCCACTGACAATCAGAGGACCGCATTCCGCTTCACCCTCCGAGGACGGCTCAGGACACGGGCCGTGCGTCCGCCCAGGTCAGCTCGAACTCCTCGCGGTATGTCGGAAAGAGACCACCTTCCTCCACATCGCCCGACTTGACCAAGCGGCTTCCGTTGCGCAGCACCAGCACCGGCACCTCCATCCCGCGCGCCCCGCGCAGATAGGACTGCACCACGGCGACACCGTCCGCGTTGTCACCGTCCACGAGGTAGGCCGTGAAGCGCGGTGTCTCGTCGTACACCTGGATCTCGAAGGCGCCCGGATCCCTGAGGCGGGAGCGCACCCTGCGCATGTGCAGGATGTTCATCTCGACCGCGCGGCTCAGTTCGCCCCGTTTCATCCCGAGTTCGCGTTCGCGTCGCTTCACCGCGCTGGAGGCCGGGTTCAGAAAGAGCAGCCGCACCCGGCAGCCCGCCTCGGCCAGGCGCACCAGCCGCCGCCCGGAGAAGTTCTGCACGAGCAGGTTGAGCCCGATGCCTATGGCGTCGAGACGGCGCGCGCCGCCGAAGATGTCCTCGGCGGGGAACTGGCGCAGCAGCCGCACCCGGTCGGGGTGCACGGCGACCACGTCCGCGTACCGGTCTCCGACCAGGTCCTCGACGGCGTCGACGGGCAGCCGGCGCGAGGACGGTACGTCGCCGCCCGCGCCGAGCATCTCCAGCAGCCGGGCGGAGGCGCGTTCGGCCTGGTTGAGCACGGCCTCGGACAGGGCCCGGTTACGGGAGACGACATTGCGGGTGACTTCGAGCTCGTCCAGGGCGAGTTCGACGTCCCGGCGCTCGTCGAAGTAGGGCTCGAAGCACGGCCAGTGCTGCACCATGAGCTCGCGCAGCTGGGGCAGGGTGAGGAAGCTGAGGACGTTGTCGTCCGCCGGGTCGAGCAAGTAGCCCTTGCGGCGGCTGACTTCGCGTACGGCGACGGCGCGCTGGACCCATTCCTGTCCGGCGGGGCCGGCCGCGGCGACCACCCATTCGTCGCCGTGGACGGGTTCGTAGATGGGGCGCAGAACAGCGGCCACGACCGCGCGCAGCCGCTGTTCGACGAGGTTCAGCCAGATGTAGGCCCGGCCGGCCCGCTGGGCGCGCGTACGCACCTCCAGCCAGGCGTCGGCGCCCCAGTCCAGCTCCGGCCCGATGGCACCGGCGTCCATGGGCCGTGCCAGGGACACCACGCCGGGCGGGACCTCTGTGGAGTTCCCCTCGTGACTCTCGTCACCAGGGGGCAGCTCCAGCCCTCCCGAGCCCACCCGCGCACCGCCTTCCGCTCCCCCGAGCTCTCCCCGTGCCAACGATCAAGGAAGGGTACTCCGGGACCGGTCGGCGGTGCAGCCGGATGGACGGGTCCTTTTCTCAACTACGCGGCTGCCAGTGGCCGTTCTGCCATGCCAGCTCGTCGGGAGTGAGCGGATTCATAGCCGTGACGTCGCGCGGAGCGATGGCGAAGCCCTGCCAGTGGACCGGCATGGGCTGCTGGTCCTCGTCCCGTGCGATGTGGTGGAAGCCGACGTTCATCCAGACGATCGGGTGGGTGAGCGTCTGGCCGTTGACCCACTTGTCGACCGACTTGCCCGCGCCGGCGGGGCAGTTGCCCGGGTTGTTGCTGGCGAACTGCTCGCACTTGTTGTACTCGGTGAAGTAGACGTCGTGCTTGGTGAAGCTGCGTCCCGGGTACCTGGTGGTCGGGCCGGGGACGATCTCGTACGAACGGGCGTGCCCGTCCTTGTTCTTGCCGGTGGCGCTGACCACCCGCCACCAGCGGTAGGTCTTGGCGTCGCCCGCGAGTTCCTTGGTGACGTTGGTGCGGGTGGTCTTGTTGGTGGGGGCCTCCTGGCCGCGGGCCGGCGCGGTGACCGCCGAGTCGTACTGCTCGACCTTCGTCTTGGAGGAGCCGTCCAGGCCGAAGTCCAGCCGCCAGAAGACGTTGTGGCTGTGGCTGGTGGCGTAGGCCTTGGCGCCCTTGCCGATGGGCCAGCCGCGGCCGTCGCCGGCGTCGTAGTCCTCGTAGGAGAGGCTGCCGGTGGCGCCGACGTTCATGTTGACCGTACCGTCGTCCTGGAAGCGCCACTCGGTCATGTACTCGTACCAGCCGACCTGGTTCACGGTGTAGACGAGCAGGTCCTTGCCCTGGGTCTGGTAGACCTTGTTCGCGCTGTTGCCCTGCATGCGGTAGGCGTGGCCGCGGGAGCGGGTGGTGGTGCACAGGCCCTTGACGTCGGCGTGCTGCGGGTCCCAGGAGTCCGGGACCCGGATGGTCTTGATGGTGCCGCCGGGGCACTCGCCCGGCGCCAGGTTCACCAGCCCCTGGGCGAAGCCGAAGCCCGTCAGGTCGTCGTACTCGACGCTTCCGTCGTCGTAGGGGACGTCGATCTGGGCCAGCCGGGCGCTGTTGAGGACCTTGATCGGCTTGGTCTCGCCCTTGGGCTGGTACGAGACGTTCTCCAGGACCAGTCCGGCCTTGCTGTCGTAGCGCCAGCACATCCGCCAGGTCGTGCCGGTGGCGAGCTTCTGCTCGATCGTGTAGGCGGCACTGCAGTCGGCGGCCGCCGCCCCGGCGGTCTTCGGCTGGGCGGCGGCCGGTCCCGCGCCGGTCGTCGCACCGGCGGCCAGCGCGGCCACGGACAGGCCCACGGCCGCCCGCCTGCGGGCACGGCTGATTCTGTTCGCGCGCATGAAGAAATGACTCCCTTGCAGGAGAAGCAGATGGGAAAGGTGAAAGGGACGCACGGCCGCTCGGCCGGACGTCCGATCAGCCGCGGTCGAGCCTTGCGACCTTGCGGGCGCTCAGGTCGATGATCAGCGACCTGGCATCGATCCACGGGCCGTTCTTGACCTTCGGGAACAGCCGCACGCACCGGTGCTCGCCGCACTTGTCGAGCACGGCGGGCTGGGCACCCGGAGTGGCCCGGTAGACCGCGCCGTTGAACAGCAGCTGGTCCGGCGAGGTGAGCTCATGCCCGGTGGCGTCCTTGTAGTCGGCCTTGAGGCCCGCGCCCAGCGGGTCGGCGATCAGGATCCTGGCCGCCTCGGCGTTCTCGGCACGGCTCAGCGGCGGCTGGACGCCGTGCTGGCTGCTGGTCTGCTCGACCTTGCCCGTCGCCAGGTTGACGGTCTTGGTGACGAGGGTGTCGGTCTTGTAGTCGTAGAAGGTGACGTCGGCCCGCCGCGGCGCGTCGGGGTCGTCCACCTCGTCGGAGTCCGGGTCCGCCAGGTCGACGCTGAGGCGCTGCGGACCGTGGCCCCCGTCGACGTCCTCGCTCGTGTTGAGCAGCTGCCGGTTCACGGCGATCTGCTCGACCCGCTTGATCTCGTCGTCGGTCAGCGGGTCGCGGCCCTTGCCCTTCGTACCCTCGGCCGGCGCCTGCTCGACGACGCCCGGCTGCACGGCGCCGGAGTCCTGCCCGGCCTGCTGGGCGGACTGCGAATTCCCCTTGGTTCCTCCTGTCTCGTCGGCCCCTGCCGTCCCCGGCAGGGTGATCCCGACCATCACGGCGGTACCCGCCACCGCTATGGCCGCACCGGCCACCACCTTGCCCAGATGGCGGTGCACTATCGTGCGCACATCTTCCCCCTACTCCCCCTGTGTCCCCGGGAGTACGTGTCGGCCCCACTGGATTCGGCATACCTCGTATGCACCGGTCGACCGGTAAGAGGGACGTAAGTCACAGGGGGTTCCATCACTTTCGGGCAGACTCGTGGCCAAGGCACCCCCAGCGGTGCGGGACACCTGGAAGAGTCGTTTCCATGCAGGTCTGGCCTGGAGAGGCGTATCCGCTCGGCGCCACGTACGACGGCGCCGGCACCAACTTCGCGGTCTTCACGGAGGCCGCGGACCGAGTAGAGCTGTGTCTGCTGCACGAGGACGGCTCGGAGACGGCGGTGGAACTGCGCGAGAGCGACGCGTTCGTGCGGCACGCGTATCTGCCGGGTGTCATGCCGGGGCAGCGGTACGGGTTCCGGGTGCACGGACCGTACGACCCGGGGCGCGGGCTGCGCTGCAACTCGGCGAAGCTGCTGCTCGACCCGTACGCGAAGGCGATCAGCGGGTCGGTCCGGTGGGGCGAGGAGGTCTACGGCTATCACTTCGAGGCGCCCGAGAAGCGCAACGACCTGGACTCGGCGCCGCACACGATGACGTCCGTCGTGGTCAACCCGTACTTCGACTGGGGCGACGACCGGCGTCCGCGCACGGAGTACCACCACACCGTGATCTACGAGGCCCATGTGAAGGGCCTCACCATGCGCCACCCGGGGCTGCCCGAGGAACTACGCGGCACCTACGCGGCGCTGGCCCACCCCGCCGTCATCGAACACCTGACCGAACTCGGCGTCACGGCCCTGGAGCTGATGCCCGTACACCAGTTCGTGAACGACCATCGCCTGGTCGACATGGGCCTGAACAACTACTGGGGCTACAACACCCTCGGGTTCTTCGCCCCGCACAACGCGTACGCCTCCTGGGGCGACCGCGGCCAGCAGGTCCTCGAATTCAAGTCGGCGGTCCGCGCGCTGCACGAGGCCGGGATCGAAGTCATCCTGGACGTGGTCTACAACCACACCGCCGAGGGCAACCATCTGGGCCCGACCCTGTCCTTCCGGGGCCTGGACAACGCGTCGTACTACCGCCTGGCGAACGACCCGCGCTACTACATGGACACCACGGGCACCGGCAACTCGCTGCTCATGCGCTCCCCGCACGTGCTGCAGCTGATCATGGACTCGCTGCGCTACTGGGTCACCGAGATGCACGTCGACGGCTTCCGCTTCGACCTCGCGGCAACCCTGGCCCGGCAGTTCCACGAGGTGGACCGGCTGTCGTCGTTCTTCGACCTGGTGCAGCAGGACCCGGTGGTCTCCCAGGTCAAGCTGATCGCCGAGCCGTGGGACGTGGGCGAGGGCGGCTACCAGGTGGGCAACTTCCCGCCGCTGTGGACCGAGTGGAACGGCAAGTACCGCGACACCGTACGGGACCTGTGGCGGGGCGAGCCGCGGGCGCTCGCGGAGTTCGCCTCCCGGCTGACCGGCTCGTCCGACCTCTACCAGGACGACGGCCGGCGCCCGCTGGCCTCGATCAACTTCGTGACCTGCCACGACGGGTTCACCCTGCACGACCTGGTGTCGTACAACCACAAGCACAACCGCGCCAACGGCGAGGACGACCGGGACGGCGAGAGCCACAACCGGTCCTGGAACTGCGGTGTGGAGGGCGACACCGACGACCCGGACGTACGGGAGCTGCGGGGCCGCCAGATGCGGAACTTCGTCGCGACGCTGATGCTGTCCCAGGGCGTGCCGATGATCAGCCACGGGGACGAGTTCGCGCGCACGCAGCGCGGCAACAACAACGCCTACTGCCAGGACAACGAGCTGTCCTGGCTGCGCTGGCCCGGTGCGGACGAGCCCGGCGACGAGTCCGGCGGCGGGCGCGGCGGTGAACTGGTGGACTTCGTGCGCGCGATGGTGTGGCTGCGCAAGGACCACCCGGTCTTCCGCAGGCGGCGCTTCTTCCACGGCCGTCCGGTGGAGGGCACGCACGACGAGCTGTCCGACATCGCCTGGTTCACCCCGGAGGGCCGGGAGATGACCCAGCGGGACTGGGACTCGGCGCAGGCGTCGGCGCTCACGGTCTTCCTCAACGGCAACGCGATCTCCGAGCCCGGCTCACGCGGGGAGCGCATCGGCGACGACTCGTTCCTGCTGATGTTCAACGCCTCGCCGAAGTCCCTGGACTTCGTGGTGCCCGTCGACCACGGCCGGCAGTGGCAGGTCGTGGTCGACACCGCCCGCGTCGACGGGGTACCGCCGGGCACGGGTCCGAAGGTGGGGGCCGGGGAGCGGCTGACCCTGGTGGACCGGAGCCTGACCGTGCTTCAGCGGCCCGCCTAGGGCAGGGGCTTCGCTCGAATGCCGGTCGCGCGCGTGGGCCACGTGCCGGGTGCCGTGACACGAAAAGCGGCGGGATGGGTACGTAGGTCTGCATGACATCTGAGCGACCCGACCCGGTGGTGCCGACGGCCACCTACCGCTTGCAGCTGCAGCCCGAGTTCCCGTTCGCGGCCGCGGCGGCGGCCGTCCCCTACCTGGCGTCGCTCGGCGTCTCCCATCTGCATCTGTCCCCCGTCCTGGAGTCCGTCCCGGGCTCCACGCACGGCTACGACGTGGTGGACCACGCGCGCGTGCGGGGCGAACTCGGCGGCGAGGAGGGCCTGCGCGCGCTGTCGCGCACCGCGCGGGAGCACGGACTCGGCCTGGTCGTGGACATCGTGCCCAACCACATGGCCATGGCCCCGCGCCACAACCGCGCCCTGTGGGAGCTGCTGCGGGAGGGCCCCAAGTCGCCGTACGCGCGCTGGTTCGACATCGACTGGGACGCGCAGGGCGGGCAAGTGCTGCTGCCGGTGCTCGGCGGGCCCCTCGGCGCGGAGCTCGGGCAGCTGGTGGTCGACGGCGACGTGCTGCGCTACCACGACCATGTGTTCCCGCTCCGGGAGGGCACCGAGGAACTTGCGCTGCCGCAGCTCCTGGACGCGCAGTGGTACCGCCCGGTGTGGTGGCGACTGGCCCGCACGGAGCTCAACTACCGGCGGTTCTTCAGCATCTCGGAGCTGATCGGGGTGCGGGTGGAGGACCCGGAGGTCTTCGAGGCCACGCACGCCAAGATTCTTCAGCTGCTGCGCGAGGGCGTGGTGGACGGGCTGCGCATCGACCATCCCGACGGGCTCGCCGACCCCGACGGCTACCTGGGGCGGCTGCACGAGGCGACCGGCGGGCGCTGGACCGTCGTCGAGAAGATCCTCGCCGACGGGGAGCCCCTGCCCGCCTCCTGGCCCGTCGCGGGCACCACCGGCTACGACGCCCTCCGGCACGTCGACGGCCTGTTCACGGACCCGGTGGGGGCCGGTGAACTGCTGGGCCAGTACCGGAGGTTCGCGGCCCCGCAGACGGACCGGGGCGGCGACTGGGAGGCGACGGTACGGCGGGCGGCGTACAAGGTGCTCACGCATGAGCTGGCCGCCGAGACGGACCGGCTGACCCGGGTGGCGAACCGTCTGTGCGCCGGCTCGCCGGACCCGGCGCTGCGCGACCGGGCCCCCTGGGCGCTGCGCACCGCGCTGCAGGAGCTGCTGGTCCGGCTGCGGGTCTACCGGCCGTACGCCTGCGGTGACGCGGCCGCCGTCGTCACCGAGGAGGCCGCCGAGGAGGCCCGCCGTGCCTTTGTCGTGCCCGAGGAGGGCCGGGCGGTCGACGTGGTGCGCGGTCTGCTGGTCGGGGCGGGGGGTGACGGTCCCGGGCTCGCGGAGTTCCGGGCGCGGTTCGCGCAGACGTCGTCGGCCCTGCGCGCCAAGTCCGTGGAGGACACGGCGTTCTACCGCTACGTGCCGCTGCTGTCGGCGACCGAGGTGGGCGGCGACCCGGGCCGCCCGGGGGTGACCCCGGCGGAGTTCCACGCGTACTGCGCGCGCGTGCAGCGCGACTGGCCGGTCACCGGGACCGTGGTGTCGACGCACGACACCAAGCGCAGCGCCGACGTGCGCGCGGCGCTGTCCGTGCTGACCGAGTGCCCGGGGCGCTGGGCGGACCTGCTCGCCGAGGTGACCCGGGACGGCGAGGGCGTGCCCGACGCACAGCTGGCCTGGGCCGCCTGGCAGACGGTGTTCGGGCTCGGCCCGGCGAACGGGGAACGGGTCGGCGAGGCCCTGCTGAAGCACGTCCGCGAGGCCGGCCTGTACACGAGCTGGACGGAGCAGGAAACGCCCTACGAGGAGGCGGTGGCCGCGTTCGTCGCGGAGGGGCCGTGCGGGGCGCCCGGTGAGCGCGTGGCCGCCTTCCGCGGCTCCCTGGAGGCCCACATCCGGGCGAACGTGCTGGGCACCGCCCTGGTCCATCTCACGATGCCCGGGGTGCCGGACCTCTACCAGGGCACGGAGGACGAGTACCGGGCACTGGTGGACCCGGACAACCGGCGCCCGGTGCGGTTCCCGCCCGCGCAGCAGGCCGGCGCGTCCGGGGAGAAGGCCGCGCTGACAGCGGCGGCCCTCCGGCTGCGCGCCCGCCGCCCGGATGCCTTCGGCGACACGGCCACGTACACACCACTGGACGCGCGGGGCCCGTCCGCGGCCCACTGCGTGGCCTTCGCGCGCTCCGGGGAAGTCGTGACCGCCGTGACCCGGCTGTCGCTGCGGCTGGCGGAGGCGGGCGGCTGGCGCGACACCCTGCTGCCGCTGCCCCCGGGACGCTGGAGGGACGTACTGGCACCGGAACGGGAGTTCACGGGGCACGCGCGCGTGGCCGAGCTGTTCGGGCCGATGCCGGTGGTGTTGCTGGAGCGGGCCGGGAGCGCGGGGTGAGGTGTGCTGCTCGCGGGAGACGACGGTCGTCGCCGTGGTCTCGACCTCGAATGCATCTGGGCGCCCCCTGGACGCTCCCCCGCGCTGTGCTTGACAGTCCACCCATGCCGTGCGGCACTGGGGATTGCGAAGCCGGGCAGACAAGACGGGGGTGAGTCTCCTGCCGGAGCCGCGTTACCCCAGTGTTCCCGAACTGGTCGCAACCGCCCGGGCATTGGCCGCACACCGGCCGAGCCTGTGCACGTTGCGGCAGGTGGGAGTCTCACGCGCGGGAAGACCCCTGCACCTGCTGTCCGTGGGCCACGCCAGACCGGCCGTCCTGGTGGTGGCGGGCGCCCACGCCAACGAGCCGACCGGGGGTGGCACCCTCCTCGCGCTCGCCGAACGGGTCGTACGCGCCCCGGAGCTGCGCGCCGACACCTCCTGGCACTTCCTGCTGTGCGCGGACCCGGACGGGGCCAGCCTGCATGTGACCCCGGCGCCGCGCAGCCTGCTCGACTACCACCTGGGCTTCTACCGGCCGGCCGGCCCCGAGCAGCCGGAGTGGTCGCCGTCGGTGCTGCCGCCCGACCGGCTGCCGCCCGAGACCCGGACCCTGACCGGCGTGATCGACGAGCTGCGCCCCTTCCTCCAGGTGACCCTGCACGGGACCGATCTGGGCGGCAGCTGGGTGCAGCTGACCAAGGACGTGCCAGGACTCGCCGAGCCGTTCGCCAAGTCGGCGGCGGAGCTGCGCATCCCGGTGGAGACGGGCGCCTCGGACGCCGCGGGCTGGCCCGCCTCCGGACCGGGCGTGCATGTGATGCCCGGACCGGAGTCGGGCGTGCCCTATCCGAGCATGCCGGACGACGCACGGCACAGCACCTGGTACCACGCCCACCGGTACGGCGGCCTGACCGCGGTGGTGGAGGTGCCGATGTGGGCCAGCGACCTGGTGGACGACCCGGCTCCGCACCCCGCCCCCGCGGCGGCGATGCGGCACCTGGCCCGTCGCCTCCAGCGGGACGCGCTGGAGGTGGAGCGGGTGCTGGCCGAGGCCCTGCCACGGCTGGACGGCGCCGAGGGACCGCTGCTGCGGGCCGCGAAGTGGGCGCTGGAGCTGATCCCGGGCCTGGCCGAGGACTGGATCCACACCCCGCCCGTCGACACCACCAGGGCGTACGTGGGCAGCGTGGACGCCTTCGGACGGCGGCTGCCGCTGCGGGCGGCGGCGATGCTGCTACGGGTCCTCCAGGAGGCCGACGACCGCGCCGCTCCCGAGCTCGAACAGCTCGTCGCCTCCTGGTGCGACGCCTTCGCCGAGCGTTTCGCGGCCCGCTGGGTGCCTTTGGAGCACCAGGTGGAGCACCAGTCCCGCACGGTCCTCGTGGCGGCCCAGTACGCGCGCGAGAGGGGGGCGTGAGGCACGGCGAGAACGGCGGGACGGCACGCGTGCGTGGGACACCGTCACGTCCCACGCACGCGTGCCCGCGCTGCCCGGCCTCAGTCGTCCAGCCGGAACACCTCTCCCGTCCCCGCTTCCATCGCGCACGCGTTGGAGAACGTCTTCTCGTTCTCGACGGTCCGGCCGTGCCACTGCCCGAACACGCGGACGGTGACCGGGGCGTAGATCATCGGGCAGACGGCGTCCGCCTTGGCCTGGAGGCTGCCGATGTCGCCGTCCGCCGCCTCCAGTTCGGCGCAGGCCTCGGCCGCGTGGGCGTGGCCCAGGGGCGGGTCGCACAGCAGCAGGGTGCCGCGCATGTCGCCGGACCGGGTGTCGCCCCGGGTGACGGTGAGGTAGAGCCAGTTGCCGGAGTGGGTGTCCCGGGCCGCCGCCTGGGCGGCCGGGGCGGGGCAGGCGGCGACGAGGGCGGCCGCCGCCAGCAGGGCGCCGCGTACGGCGGTCGCTTGCGTGAAGTACGTCATTCCCGGTGCATCGGCACGGCGGCCTCGGCACCCCAGCCCGACTCACCCGAACGGGACGGCACGCGCGCGTGCCGCCGCGCCAGTTCGAACGCGCTCAGCACGACACGCGCCTGGTACTCGGCCTGGCGGGCCACCGGGATCCAGCGCGCCCCGCAGCCGTCGCGGTAGTCCGCGCACCACTCGTCGATCAGCCGGTCCAGGTCCGGCAGGACGCCGGCCGGATCGTGCCCGGTGCTGAGCACGAGCCGGCGCAGCAGCCCGGCGGTGCGCAGGGCGAGCCGGCGCCCGGAGATGCGCAGGGCGGCCAGGTGGGCGGTGTTGAGCGCGGGCAGCCGGCGGGCGCTGCCGTCGTCGGTGTCGGGGTCCCAGGAGTCGGCCAGGCCGGGGCAGACCAGTAAATAGTCGTCGACCGGGGCGAGCAGGCTGCCGGCGTCGGGCACGGCGGCCAGCTGGGGCCGGATCCGGGCGAGGACACCGTCCAGGAGCCGGGTGTCGTGGCGCAGGGTGCCGCTGACGGTGCGCAGCACCGCGTCCCGGTCGGCGGGCGGCGAGCCGTCCTCCACGGCGGCCACGCCCCACATCGGCGCCTCGACGATCGCGGTCACCGTGCCGTACCGGTGCGGATGGAACCAGGTCGACTCGACGGCGGCCTCGGTGATGGCCGCGGCCAGGTCGCCCCGGCGCGGCGGCGGGATCCGGTAGACGGCGGGGCCCACGCTGGGCCAGTACAGGGTGTCGTACGCGCCGAGTTCACGCGGGATGCCGAGGCGGGCCGCGGAGTGCGCGACGCGCCGGGCCAGGCCGGGCAGGTCGCGGGTGAGCTCCACGAAGCCGCCGCCGACGTCGACTCCGTGCAGGGAGCACTGGAGGAAGGGCCGCAGCTCGTCCTGGAGCCGGAGCAGGGCGCGCGTCTCGGGCAGCACGGCGGCGGCCGCGCCGTCGGGCAGCCATTCGGGCTGCTCCAGGAAGCCGGGCCGGAAGAAGTTCCGGAAGTAGTGGTCCAGGGTGTACGGCCCGGACAGCCAGCCCTCGTTGCGGCGCGAGCCGTCGGGGTCGAGGCACAGCAGCAGGTTCCAGGTGGTGTCGGCGGCCTCGGTGAGCCGGGGGTCGGCGAGCGTGCGCTCGGCCAGCCGCAGGACGGTGGCGCCGCCCACCGGCTCGTTGGCGTGCGGCCCGGCCACGACGAGGGCGTTCCGGCTGCCGTGACCGACGGAAAGCAGCCACAGGGGCGCACCCGCGCGGGAGGTGCCGATACGGCGCAGCCGGGCGTCCTCGGGGCGGCGGGCGACGAGCGCGGCCGCGCGGGCACCCAGCTCGTCCACGGTCGGATAGCGGAGGAGCGGCAGGGCACACCTCCACAATGTGGTGCCGTCGTTTCACCTGGTGTGCATGGTGTACGCACAGTCAGTCACGAGTTCAGGGGTACGTCAACACCGCGGCGGACAACTCGTTTTCGGCCACCGTGTCCGATGCCGGGCCCCGCTCAGTTCGAGGAGAGCCGGAAGGCCATCCGTCCGAAACCCACCTGGTCGCCGTCGCGGACCACGGCGGCGCCGATCACCCGGCGCCCGTTGACGGTGGTGCCGTTGGTCGAGCCGAGGTCCCTGAGGACCCACATCCCGCCCTGACTGCGAAGTTCGGCGTGCACACGGGAGACGGTCTCGTGGTTCAGCCGCAGTCCGTTGGCGGGGTCGCGGCCTATGCGCAGCGGATGACCGTTGCCGGCGTGCGGCAGCATCAGCTTGGGCAGCCGCTCGGCCTGCCAGGCGGTGCGCAGCCGTACCGTGAAGCCGGAGACCGCCTCGACGGTGCCGAAAAGGACCCGCGAGAGGCGATTCTCCCTGGGCAGGTCGGCGGTCAGCGCGGCGAGTTCGTCGGCCCGGCGCGCGGCCAGGGCGAGTTCCATGCGGCGCACGAACGTGTCGTGCGACAGACGGCCCATCGCGACGCCGTCCCGGAGCACCTGCAGCGCCTTGTCGCGCTCCGCGTCCGAGAGCCGCGCGGGGTACGTGTTGAACTCGAAGGACGACGTCACGCTCGTGATTGTCGGTCAGTGAACCCCGGGTGTCCAGAAAACGGGGAAACGACCACCACGCGCGCGTACTCCTGGCGACACCCGCGGGGAAAGGAAGGATTCAAGGCGCGTCCGTCCCGGTCACGGCACGATGGACGGGCTACATCACGGTGAACAGACGAAGGGGAACCGTCCGTGCAGTTCGAGGTGTGGGCACCGCAGGCAGACCGTGTGACGCTCCATTGCGAGGGCGCCACGCGCGCGTTGGAGCGCGATCCCGAGCGGGCGGGGTGGTGGTCCGGGGAGTCGGAGGCGCAGGACGGGACGCGGTACGGGTTCGCGCTGGACGACGGTCCCGTGCTGCCCGACCCGCGCTCGCGCCGCCAGCCGGACGGCCCGGACGGTCCGAGCGCGGTCGTGGACCAGGAGCGGTACGCGTGGCGTGCCGAGTGGGCGGGGCGCCCGCTGCCGGGGGCGGTCCTCTACGAGCTGCACGTGGGGACGTACACCCGCGAGGGCACCCTGGACGCGGCCGCCGAGCGGCTCGGGCATCTGGTGGAACTGGGCGTCACGCACGTGGAGTTGATGCCGCTGTGCCCCTTCCCGGGGCAGCACGGATGGGGGTACGAGGGAGTCTCGCTGTGGGCGGTGCACGAGCCGTACGGCGGCCCGGAGGCGCTGAAGCGGTTCGTGGACCGGGCGCACGAACTCGGTCTGGGCGTGGTCCTGGACGTCGTGCACAACCACCTGGGGCCGTCCGGCAACCATCTGCCCGCGTTCGGGCCGTACTTCACCGAGACGCACCACACTCCCTGGGGGGCCGCGGTCAACCTGGACGCGCCCGGTTCGGACGAGGTGCGCGCGTATCTCGTGGGCAGCGCGCTGGCCTGGCTGCGCGACTACCGGATCGACGGGCTGCGGCTGGACGCCGTGCACGCGCTGCGGGACACGCGCGCGTGCCACTTCCTGGAGGAGCTGTCGGCCGCCGTGGACGCTCTCTCCGCCGAGCTGGGCAGACCGCTGTTCCTGATCGCCGAGTCCGACCTCAACGACCCCCGGCTGATCACCCCGCGCGCGGAGCACGGCCTCGGCCTGCACGCGCAGTGGAACGACGACTTCCACCACGCCCTGCACACCGCGCTGACCGGCGAGTCCCAGGGCTACTACGCCGACTTCGCCCGCGCCCCGTTCGCCGCCCTCGCCAAGACCCTCGCCGGCGGCTTCTTCCACGACGGCTCCTACTCCGGCTTCCGGGGCCGCCACCACGGCCGCCCGCTGGACCGCGCGACGGTGGCCGGGCACCGGCTCCTCGGCTACTCCCAGACCCATGACCAGATCGGCAACCGCGCCCAGGGCGACCGCCTTTCGCGGTCCCTGTCCCCCGGTCTGCTGGCCTGTGCCGCCGCGCTGACGCTGACCGCGCCGTTCACGCCGATGCTGTTCATGGGCGAGGAGTGGGCCGCGGGCACCCCGTGGCAGTTCTTCACCGACCACACGGACCCGGAGCTGGCCCAGGCCGTACGGCAGGGCAGGCGGCGGGAGTTCGCGGCGCACGGCTGGGCCGAGGAGGACGTTCCCGACCCGCAGGACCCGGCGACCCGCGAGCGCTCCTGCCTGGACTGGTCGGAGCCGGAACGCGAGCCCCACGCGCGCGTGCTGGCCTGGTACCGCCGGCTGGTCGCCCTGCGCCGGGAGGAGCCGGACCTCACCGACCCCGACCTCGCCGACACCAAGGTGGCGTACGACGAGCGGGCCCGCTGGCTGGCCTTCCGGCGCGGGGACGTCCGGGTGGCCGTGAACCTGGGCAAGGAGCCGGCTCCGATCCCCCTGGGCGCCGGGAAGGTACGGGTCCTCGCCGCCTGGGACCCGGTGGAGGCGACGGGCGCCGACGGGCTGCTGCTGGTGCCCGGGGAGTCGTGCGTGGTACTGACGCAGGACTGAACCGGCGGGGCGGCGCCGGCATGATCCGAACGACGCCCCCTAGAGTTCCTCGCCCGTCTCCTCGTCGCGGAACTCGGTCGCCCGCTCCAGCAGGATCGCCTCCCAGGCGCGCCGCAGCTGGGTGCGCAGCAGCGGGAGCGGGCCGGTGTCATGGCCGTCCAGGCGGTTCATGAGCCGGACGAGGGTGTCGCAGCGGGCCAGCCACAGACCGCGCAGGCAGGGGCGGGCGCCGTAGCCGGCGAGGGTGGCGGCGCGCACGGCCGCGCCGGAGCCGACGGCGAGGACGAGCCCGGCGATGTCCTCGGCGGGGTCGCCGACGACCACGCCGGTCCAGTCGAGGATGCCGCGCACCCGGCCGTCGGCGCTCACCACGAGGTGCTCGCCCCTGAGGTTGTGGTGCACCAGGACCGCCGTGCCGGGCTGTGCGGCCAGCTGGGCGGCTCCGGCCGGGGTGAGCTGCAGGATCAGGGCGGAATCGAACTCGTCGGCGGCGCCGAGACGTTCCGCGGCCCGCACGGCCATCCGGCGCAGCGCCTCCAGGGAGCGCGGGGCGACGCGTGGCACGCCGAGCGTCTCCGCCTGCCGTACGGGTACCTGGCGCAGCCCCGTGAGCAGGCCGGACAGATCGGCCTCGCCGATGGCGGAGACGTCGTGCTCCTCCCCCGTGCCGCCGGGCACCTTGGTGTCGAGCGTGTAGGTCAGCCCCGGGGCCCACTCGCCGTGCGCCACGCTGACGGGGACGGTGACAGGGATGTGCGGCCGGACGAGGTCGCGCAGGCGCAGTTCACGGCGCTGACGGGCGGCGGCGTCGCGGTCGGGGGCCAGGCGCAGCACATGGCGGGTGCCGACCCACCATGTGGAGTGCTCACCGCCCTCCGCGACGGGCCGGACATCCGGCCCCGAGGTGCTGTCCGCGCTCTCCTTGAGCAGCGTACGAACCAGTCTGCGGACGGTGTCCGCGGTGGGTGTCGGTGCCTGGGTCATGTCGCGCCGTTGCCGTTCGGGGTGGTGTCGTCGAGGGTGCGTGGGTCTCCTGGTGTCCGGGGCCGCCCGGTCAGTCCACTATGACCATGTCACGAGTCGTGTTGTTGAGGCGACGGCCGCCGTCCGCGGTCACCGTGACGATGTCCTCGATGCGCACTCCGAAGCGGCCGGGCAGATAGATGCCGGGCTCCACGGAGAAGCACATGCCGGGCACGAGGGGCTGTGCCTCGCCCTCGATCATGTACGGCGGCTCGTGGGTGGTGACGCCGATGCCGTGGCCGGTGCGGTGGATGAAGTACTCGCCGTACCCGGCGCCGGCGATCACCGCCCGGGCGGCCCGGTCGACCTCCTGGCAGGCGACGCCCGGGCGCACCGCCCGGAAGCCCGCCTCCTGGGCCGCGCGGACGATGTCGTGGACCTTGCGCTCCTCGTCCGTGGGCTCGCCCACGTGCACGGTGCGGCTGGTGTCGGAGCCGTAGCCGTCCTTGAGGCCGCCGAAGTCGAGGACGACCATGTCGCCGGGGCGGATGACGCGGTCGCCGACCTCGTGGTGCGGGTTGGCCCCGTTGGGACCGGAGCCGACGATGGTGAAGTCGACCTGTGAGTGCCCGAAGCGCAGCAGCAGGTCGGCGAGGTCGTGGCCGACGTCGGACTCGCGCCGGCCGGCGAAGGGCACCTTCCGGATCTCCTCGAACGCGGCGTCGGCGGCGGCTCCTGCGGCCGCGAGCAGTTCCAGTTCCGCCGCGTCCTTCACGGCGCGCAGCATCGGCAGCGCGTCGGTCAGGGCGGCATAGGAGGTGCCGGGCAGGATCTTCTGCAGGCCGAGCAGATGCATCGCCCAGGCGTTGTCGCTGATCACGAAGCGGCCGCCGGCGTCGAGGAGGGCTGCGGTGACGGCGTAGGGGTCCGTGCCGTCGGTCCAGCCGCGCAGGGTCAGGGCGGGCGCGCCGGACGCCTTCTCGGCGTCCGGGGCCTCCAGGGTCGGTACGACCAGCACGGGGTCGCGTCCGGCGGCCAGGACGAGCACGGTGAGCCGTTCGGTGACCGCGGTGGGCGCGTAGCCGGTGAGCCACACCATGTCCGGTCCCGGCGCCACGAGCAGGCCCGCCAGCCCGGCCTCGTCGGCCGAGCGCGCGGCGCGCTCCATGCGGGCCCTGTAGTCGTCGGCCGTGAAGGGCGCGGGCGTGCTACCGGTCATCCGGGCCTCCGGGGACGTCTGGGGGCGGGGCAAAGGATTACGGGCAGCATCCTGCCCGGACACGGAGGGCCGCGCGAGCCGGTTACCGGGTCCCGCGGCCACGGTGGCGTCGGCCGCGGGTACGTACGGGAGGTCATGTGACGACGCCGGGGACGGCCGTCAGCCGCTGGTAGCCGCCGCTGCGGTGCCGCACCGTGAGGGTGACCTCGGCTCCGGGGCGGGCGCCGGAGACGGCCCGCGCGAGGTCGGCGGCCGTGTCGACGCGTGTCGTGCCGAAGCGCAGGAGTACGTCGCCGACGACCAGGCCCGCGATGTGGGCGGGGCCGGGCTCGTGGACACCGACGACCAGCGCCCCCGACTTCTCGGCGTCCACGGCCTCCACGCCCAGGCTCGCGCCGGCCGGTGACGGCGCGGCCGAGCGGGTTGCGGTCGCGGCCGGCGGCGGCGCCTGATGGCGCAGCTGGGCGAGTCGGCTCATGCCGATCACCGTCGCTCCGACCGTGCCGAGCCCGACTCCGGACAGCACCAGGACCGTCCCGACGAACAGGCTGAGCAGCAGGGTCCTGAGCCGCCTTCCGCGCCGGCGTGCGGCGTGCGGGCGCTGTGCGGTGCCGGCGGTGTGGGGGGTGCCGGGGGTGCCGGGTGTGCCGCCGTCCCGCCGCTCCTGACCGGGCATCGGCTTGGGACGCAGTGCAGTCTCTTCCATGGATCGCCTCCGGCTGGTGCTCTACCCGGCGTGCGCGGGCGCGACGAGCCACGAACGAGTGAGACTGCCCCGGGGTCAGCACCGGGAAGTCATGAGCGGCACGGCACGGAACGAGCCGTGTTCGCCGGGGTCGGCTCCCGTCGGTCAGCTCCCGTCGGTCAGCCGCCGCACGAGGTCGGCCGCGGCTCCGCCCGGTGTCCCGCCGTACAGCAGTTCCGTGCGGTGCACGATCCGTGGCGCGGCGAGCGGAACGGCGACCGCCCCGCGTACCCCGTCGGCCGCCGAGTCGGGCAGCAGGGTCAGGCCATGGCCCGCGGCGGCGAGGGCGGTGAGGGCGTGGACGTCGGTTCCCTCGTAGCGCAGGGCCGTACGGAAGGCACCGCCACCGTTGGCCGCGCGCAACTGGGAGAGGGGCAGTCCCGCGTCGGGAGCGTCGAGCCAGCGAGCGTCGGCGAGGTCGCCGAGGCGCAGCCCCGCGGTGCCGTGGCGGGCGGCGAGCGGGTGCGTGGCGGGCAGCAGGACGCTGACGGGCTCCTCGGCGACGCCGTGCGCGGTCAGCGGCGCGACGTCGGGCAGCCGCAGCGGGTCGCTGGGCGCGGCGAGTCCGTCGACCAGGCCCAGATCGGCGGCACCGGTGGCGACGGCGGCCGGGATCTCGTCCCGGGCGAGGACACGCAGGGTCAGCCCCGCGACGGGGAGCGCGGCGAGGACGCGGGGTCCCAGGGCGGTCGCCGTCGCGGCGAGGGTCAGTCCGTGGGCGGGCGCGGCGGCCAGCCGCAGGACGTCCGCGCGGGCCGCGTCCAGGCGCAGCAGCAGCGGGTGCGCATGGTCCAGGAGGCGTTCACCGGATGCGGTGGGCACGACGGGGCGGCGGGTGAGCAGCGCGGTGCCCAGGTCCTGTTCGAGCGCGGCGATGTGCTGGGACACCGCGGACTGGGTGTAACCCAACGCGCGGGCGGCCTGCGAGAAGGAGGCGAGGCGCGCGACGGTGACGTACGTACGCAGCAGGTGCGGGTCCATGCCGGACAGCATCCCACCGCATCAGTGATGCTTATCGACCGTGCACGGATCATCGTTGGACGTGAACCTGGACCGACGCCCAGGATGAGGGCCATGACGGACAACGCCGCGCACACCGCCACCATCGCCCTGGTCGGGGACCGCTCCCCCAACGTCGTCTCGCACACCCGGATTCCACGCCTGCTCGACGCGCTGGCCGAGCACGACCGGCTCGTCCTGGACGCGTACTGGATCCCGTCCGAGGACGCCGTGGCCGCGGACGCGGTGCGCGGTTTCGACGCCGTGTGGGTGCTGCCGGGCAGCCCCTACCGCAGTGAGGCGGGCGTACTCACGGCCATCCGCACCGCCCGCGAGGAGGGCATCCCCTTCCTGGGCACCTGTGGCGGGTTCCAGCACGCGCTCCTCGAACACGCCCGCAACGTGTGCGGCCTGACCCGGGTGGCGCACGCCGAGAACGAACCCGGCGCCGAGGACCCGCTGATCGAACCGCTGGCCTGCTCCCTGGTGGGTCACGAGGCGTCGGTGACGATCGAACCGGGCTCGCTGGCCGAGTCGGTGATCGGCTCGGCGAAGACGGTGGAGCGGTACTTCTGCGCGTACGGCCCCTCCCGTCACCTCGACACACTGCGCGCGCACGGCCTGCGCTTCTCCGGCCACGACGAGGACGGCCAGGTGCGCGTCGCCGAACTGCCCGGCCATCCCTTCTTCCTCGCCACGCTCTTCCAGCCTGAGCTGTCCGACGAGGGCCCGCGCCCGCACCCGGTGGTACGGGCGCTGGCGCGAGCCGCCGCGGAACACGCCGCACGCGAGAGGTGAGGCGGCCGGGCCCGGCGGCGGAGTCGCGTTGTCAGTGGGGGCTGTTACGTTCTGTGACATGACCGATCTCGCCCTGCGGCTGCTCCGGCAGCACGACCGCCTGGCCGAACTGGCCGCGTTCCCCTTCGACTTCGACCTGGCCCGTGCCGCCCACGGCCACGTCGAGGCGGTCCGCCTCGCCTCGGGCGGCCCGCTGGAGGTGGTGGCGGGGGACGACACCGGGGGTACGTATTTCGTGTGCGCGGACGGCTCCGTGCTGTACGCCGACTCCGAGGGCTCGGCCGGGATCATCGGCTCGTCCGTCGACGAGGCGCTGGAAGTGCTGATCGGTCTGCCGGGCTGGCACGACCACCTGGACCTGTCACCGGCGGACGGCGAGGAGACGATCCTGGCCCGCGTCGCCGAGACGGAGGAGGAGATCCGCGAGTACCACGGCATCGACGAGGAGCGCGCCGAACTGCGCGCCGCGCTCGGCCTGCCCGCGCGGTCCCCGGTCGAGCTGATCGGGATGCTGCACACGGCCCTGTCACGCACCGAGCCGGACTTCGTGCTGCTCAACGCGGAGGAGGGAGGCGCCTACGAGCCGCTCGGCCGGCCCGCACGCCCGCCGCTGTGGGAGCCGGTGCTGGCACAGGGGCGGGCCGACCTCGCCGGGCTGCGCGCGGGGGACGCCGACCTGCGCGCCACCGTCGCCGACGATCCCGTACGGCGCCGACTCGCCCTGCGGGCCGCACAGTTCGACCGCTCGGACGGCGACCTCCCCTTCCTGCGCACCCTGCTGCGACGGGAGGCGGAGTCGTCGATGACCGACGAACTGCGGCTCGCCGCCGTCCTGGTGGGGCTGCACGGGGACAGCGCGGACCTGCCGCTGCTGCACGAGGTGCGCGACAGGGACTTCGACACCTGGTGCGGCCTGGGCGGCATACCGGAGCCGGACGCCGACGGGGAGGAACTGCGCCGGTGGGCCCGCGCGTCGGACGACTCCCTGTTCGGTACGGATCCGGCCGACGAGCCGCTGACGACCTGGACCGGCCTGGCCGCGGACCAGGGCCTGACCGAGCTCGCCCGGGTCGCCCTGATCCGCAGGCTGGACGAGATCGTCATGGACCAGAGCGCGTTGCGGCGGCCCGGGTCACCCACGAAGCTCGACACCTCACCCCTGTACTCCCTCGCCCATGAGTTTGAGTGCCTGGGCGATGTGACCCAGGCACTGCGCGCCCAGCGGTTGTACGCGGCACTCCAGGAGACCGCCTCGGACCGTGTGTCCGCCCGGCTGACCCAGGCACGCCTGGAGCGCGAGAGCGGCCAGCTGGACGGGGCGGCGGTCGCCCTGGCCACCCTGCGCGATGTCCTGGCCGGCCCCACCGACGACTTGCTGAAGCACTGGCGGGGCGTGAACCTCGGCTCGTTCATCGCCGAGGAGCACTACACCCTCGCCGGTGCGCTGGCCGACGCGGGCCGCCCCGAGCAGGCCCGCGCGGTGCTGGCCGCCGGGGAGGCGATACACGGCGAGCTGTCTCAGGCCGCCGGGCGGGCCGTACGAGAGCTCGCCGCCCGGACGTCGGCGCGGATACGCGAGCTCAGCTGACCGGCAGCGCGGGCACGGGGCGCGTGTCCGGGCGGAAGCCGTGGGTGCGGCGGGCGAGGTAGGAGGCCTTGTAGCGGTCGACCCGTTGGTGCCAGTGCAGGACTCCGGCCAGCCAGTTCTGCAGGTCGAGGACATAGCCCCGGACGGCCTCGCGTGCCTCCTCGGGGAGGTCGAAGTCGTCATACACGACCGGCAGTTCGTTCGCCACGACGTGCTCGAACTGGCGCATGCGCTGGGTCATCAGGTCGTGCACGACGCCGAGCGCGGTCGGGTAGTCGATGCCGAAGAAGTTCTGGACGACGAGGATGCCGTTGTGGATCTCGCCCTCGTACTCGATCTCCTTCTGGTAGGAGAAGACGTCGTTGAGGAGGCACCCGTAGTCCATGGCGGCGTTCTCCAGCGAGCGCACCGGCCCGCTGCGGTAGACCTCCGGCGGGATGGCGGGGCCCCGGCCCATGCGGCACAGGCTCAGGGTGAGGTCGGAGCCGAAGGTGGCGCGCCGCATCTCCAGATAGTCGACCGGGTCGGGGATGCGGTTCTGCAACTGGTTGGAGAGTTCCCACACCCAGCTCTCGGTCATCGCGTCGACCGACTGCTTCAGGGCGGTGCGTTCGCCGGGCGGCATCTCGGCCGTCGTACGGGCCCACAGGTCGATCAGTGCGCGTTCCATGCCGTTGACCGGGACGGGGACCGCCTCGTCGTCGAGGGGCATGCACGCGGACAGCCGTTGTGTGGTCAGCCGGGCGGCGGCCAGGTCACGGCGGTGTCCGAAGACGAGGGGGTAGTAGTCGTCGCCGTAGGTGCCCCAGGCGAGCCAGTGCGCGCTTAGGTCGAGCGCCTCGGGGGTCGCGTCCGGGTCGAGGCCGGCCGAGCAGAGCGCAAGGTCGTAAGCGGTCAGCTTGTCCTCGTCCCAGACCCCCTCCCGGAGCATGCCCATCCGGTGCGTCCAGCCGGTCAGCCGCTCGCGGGCGCCGTCCAGGTGCGGGGAGAGCTCCAGCGGGAAAGGCATGCAGAAGTCGGGCAGCAGGGACGGGCCGACCTTCTGGAAGGGCACATGGGAGTAGGCGCGCAGACGTTCTGCGGCGGCCGAGGCGAGCAGGGCGCCGATGTCGGCGGCGGAGGCGCCCGGGCCGGTCAGGCCGTGCCACGGGGAGACGGAGACGGCACCCTCGTTCATGTACCGGCTGGAGCGCAGGTGCCATTCGTGGCCGCCCGACTGCCAGTCCTGGAGTCCCTTCGTGTAGGCCGCGACCGCCGCGACCTGGTCGGGGGTGAGGCCCTTCTCCAGGGCGAGCACGGGCACTTCGGTCAGCGCGGTGTGCTCGAACTGGTGCAGGCGCGAGGTGAGGATGTCGTTGACGGTGTCGGCGGCCTCCTGGGTGGTGCAGCCGAAGAAGGTCTCCAGGACCAGCACGCCATTGCTGTTCTCCCCCTCGTCCTCCACCTCCCGCTGGTAGGAGAACAGGTCGTTGCGCAGGTGCACGGCGTCGGCGAAGGTCTCCATCAGCACCCTGAGCGGCCTGGATCCGGCGACGCGGGCGGGCACCTCGGCGCTCGCGTACTCGACGAGCCCCGCCGACCAGGGGGCGCCGCCCACCTTGCGGCGCATCTCGATGTACTCGACAGGATTGGCGATCCGCCCCTCGTTGATGTTGGACAGCTCCCACATCGACTCGTTGAGCAGGTGCTCGGTGGCCACCGCGAACCGCGCGCGCCAGTCGGCGGACATCGACGGCACGGTACGCGCCCACAGGTCGGCGAGCCCCGCCTCGACGGGGTTCTCCGGCTCCGGTACGGCAGTCGCCAGGTCCAGCGGCATGAACAGCGGCAGCCGGTCGAGGTGGGCCTTGCCGGCCGCGCGGTCCTGGGTGCGCTTGTACCGCTCCAGGAAGTGGTCGTCGAAGAAGAACACCCACACGTACCAGTCGGTGATCAGCGAGAGTGCGGGTCCGTCGCAGTCGGGGTGGGTGTAGGCGCACAGGAGCCCGTAGTCGTGCGCCTCCAGGTCTGCCTGCTCCCAGACCCCGGAGCCCTCCAGCATGCCCATCTCGCGCGCCCACGCCGTCGAGTGGGCACGCGCCTCCTCGACATGCGGGTTCAGCCGCGCGGGGTACGGCATGTAGAAGTGCGGGAGTTCGAACGGCTGCGTCATGGCCGGGGCCCTACCCGTGGCCCCCGGCAACCATCCGCCGGGCGACACATGATCACACCATCGCGTGAACCGGACGGAAACCCGCCAACTCGCCCCGTGCGCAAGCACCGTCCGCGCTCTTGCCGAGCCCCCGTCGACCGGTCACGGTGGTCGCATGACCTCCTTCGTGCTGCCCCATGAGGTGCACGGCGACGGCGCCCACAAGGTGTTCGCCGTGCACGGCTGGTTCGCCGACCGGTCCGCCTACGCGGCCGTCCTGCCGGACCTGGACCGAGAGACGTTCACCTACGCGCTGGTCGATCTGCGCGGTTACGGGCGGGCCAAGGACGCCGTGGGCGCTTACACCACCGCCGAGGCGGCGCTGGACCTGGTGGAGCTGGCCGACCGCCTCGGCTGGGAGCGGTTCTCGGTGGTGGGGCACTCGATGGGTGGCGCGGTGGCCCAGCGGCTGCTGGCCGTGGCCCCGCACCGGCTGCGCCGTATCGTCGGCGTCTCCCCCGTGCCCGCCTCGGGGCTGCCGCTGCCCGGCGAGCAGTGGGAGCTGTTCGCGGACGCGGCGCACCGGCCGGAGAACCGGCGCGCGATCATCGACTTCACCACCGGCGGCCGCCGTCCCGCGGCCTGGCTGGACCGGATGGTCGACACCTCGCTGGAGCGGAGCGACGCCAAGGCGTTCCGCGCCTGGCTCGACTCATGGGCGGGCGACGACTTCCGCGCCGACGTCGAGGGCTCGGACGTACCCGCGCTCGCCGTGGCCGGGGAACTCGACCCGGCCCTGTCACCCGGGCTGGTCCAGGAGACCTGGATGTCCTGCTACCCGCGCGCGGAGCTGTGCCGGCTGCCGAGCGCCGGGCACTATGCCATGGACGAGACCCCGCTGGAGCTGATCAGGGTGGTCGAGGACTTCCTGCGCGAGGACGGGCCCGGCACGGGCGGGACGGCGTGAGCGTGCGCCCGGCTCCACCCGTTCCGGACGTCTTCGATCCGCGCCGCTACGCGTCCGGTGTGCCCTACGACGACTACCGCGTCCTGCGCGACCACCACCCCGTGGCCCGGCAGGACGAGCCCGAGGTGCTGGGCTGGCCCGCCGGGCCCGGGTTCTGGGCGGTGACCCGGCACGCGGACGTGGTGCGGGTACTGAAGGACGCGGCGACGTATTCGTCGTACATCGGGGCGACCCAGATCCGGGATCCGGACCCGGAGGATCTGCCGTTCATCCGGAGCATGATGCTCAATCAGGACCCGCCGCAGCACGGTCGGCTGAGGCGGCTGGTGAGCCGGGCGTTCACTCCCGGGCGGGTCGACCGGTTCGCGGACGTCGCGCAGGAGCGGGCACGTGCGCTGCTGGCCGGCGCCCTGAAGGCGGCCCGCGCGTCGGACGGCACGGTCGACCTGGTCACGGCCGTCACCGACGAGTACGCGCTGCTCAACCTCGCCGACCTGCTGGGTGTCCCGGAGAGCGACCGGAGGCTGCTGCTGCGCTGGACTCAGCGGGTGATCGGCTATCAGGACCCGGACGAGGCCGGTCCCCCGGTGCTGGACGGTGAGGGCAAGCCGGTCAATCCGCGGTCGCCCGCGATGCTGCGGGACATGTTCGACTACGCCCGGCAACTGGCGGCGTACAAGCGGCGCTACCCCGCCGACGACGTGATGACCACACTCGCGCACGACGCCGAACTCACCGGCGCGGAACTGGAGATGTTCTTCTTCCTGCTCACCGTCGCGGGCAACGACACGGTGCGCAGCGCCGCTCCGGGCGGGCTGCTGGCGCTGGCGGAGCATCCGGAGGCGTACCGGGCGCTCCGCGAGGAAGAGGTCGGACTCGACACCGCTGTCGACGAGTTGCTGCGCTGGCATCCGCCCGTGCTGACCTTCCGCCGTACCGCGGCCCAGGACACCGAACTGGCCGGGCGGAAGATCCGGGTCGGTGACAAGGTGGTCGTCTTCCACGCCTCGGCCAACCGGGACGAGCGGGTCTTCACCGGCCCGGACCGTCTCGACCTGGCCCGTACGCCCAATCCGCACGTGTCCTTCGGGGACGGTCCGCATGTGTGTCTGGGCGCCCACTTCGCGCGGCTTCAGCTGCGGCTGCTGTACGAGGAGGTGCTGCGGGTGCTTCCCGCGCCGCGCCCGGCCGGGCCCGCGGAGCGTCTGGTGTCCAACTTCATCAACGGGCTCAAGTCGCTTCCGCTGTACGTGGATTGACCTGGACCAGCGCGTGCGTGCCACCGGTGCGCCAGCGCTGCCCCTCGGCGGCGACCAGGGCCGCCTCGGTGCGGCTGTCCAGGCCGGTGATCACATCGGACTTGAGCGTGCGCAGCGCGGCGACCGGGCCGGGGAAGTAGGCGGTGACGTCCCCGAAGGGCGTGGTCGGGGGCCACAGCCGGTCGCCCACCAGGCGCCGGTAGTTGAGGTCGCCCTTGAAGAGCGTCAGGGCGGCCGCGGCGAACTCCGCGCGGAGGTCACCGGGCATGTCCGAGTACGGAAGCGGGGCGCAGGAGAAGGGGTGGGCGCGTACGGCCAGGCGGCCGTCGGCCATGGCCGCCCACAGGCGCCGCCCGTACGCGGCCGCCGCGCCAGGCGCCGAGACGAGCCGGCGCAGGGCGTCGACCACGTCGGCGGTCGTGGCGTCGGAGACGTAGTACGGGTACGGCTTGACGTGCAGCACGGCCCGTCCGACGCGCCCCTCGGCGAGGAGGCGGGCGATCAGCAGCAGGTCCGGGACGAGTTCGCGGCCCGCGTTGTCCGCGACCAGGCACAGGGTGCCCGTGCCGGAGGGCGGGAGCAGGGACCACAGGGTCTCGCTGTCGTCGGCGACCAGGGCGGGCACGGCCTCCTTGGCCTCGGCACCGGCGTCGGACAGCCGGAAGCCGAGGTCGGCGCGGTTGCCCCAGAGCGAGCCGTGCAGCAGCGCCCGCGTCCTCGCGTCGGCCGGGCCGTCCTCCAGGGCGTCGAGCGCGGCCAGTTCCTCGTCCGTCTCCTCGGCGTCGAGTTCGGCCAGTTTGAAGGGGCGGAAGGGGTCGATGCCCCGCCAGGCGCCCGGGTCGAAGAAACCGACCGCGTCGAGGAGCCTGCGGTAGAAGTGGCTCTCGGACCACAGCCAGGGGACGTCGAACCAGGACCGGCCGGTGTACGCGTCCATGCCCCACTCCCGCCATCGGTCCCGGTCGGGCGCGTCGGCGGGGAGCGGCTCGATCACGCCCTCGGTGCAGCTCTTGTGCAGCGCGTCGAGCGCGCGGTGCTGCTCGGGGCCGTACGGAAAGGCGTCCCGTACCTGCCGGATGATGGCGGGGTGCCGTTCGGCCAGCACGCTGTGGGGGAACGAACCGGGTTCGTCGCCGAGGATCACGGGTGCGGCGGAGGTGTCGGGCATGCGCGTCACCGTACCGCGCGCGTCAGACGGTTCTGATCTCCCGCTCCAGCTGCGAGGCGAGCGTCAGATAGCGGGCGCGGCGGGGCACCGGGACCAGGCTGCGGATCATGAGGTGCCACATCTCGGCGACCCTGCGCGGCAGTCGGGCGACGGGTTCGAGGGAGCGGCCGGCGACCCGGGTGCCGACGAAGAAGTACACGAGTGAGTGAGCGACGGCATCGATGTCTATGTCCGGGTGCACATCGGACTCCCTGACGGCCCCGAGGAGTTTGCGGGTGGCCAGCTCCAACCACTCGGCGAAGGGATGCCGCAGCGGCGGCCGTACGGTGACGTCCGCGGTGGCGAGGCGGAGCCCCGCCCGGGGGATGGGGCCCTCGACGGCGAGCCGGGCGATCCCGAACGTGGTGCGCATCAGGGACTCCAGCGAGGAGCA
Source organism: Streptomyces sp. NPDC050625 (assembly GCF_040654755.1). Lineage (NCBI taxonomy): Bacteria > Bacillati > Actinomycetota > Actinomycetes > Kitasatosporales > Streptomycetaceae > Streptomyces > Streptomyces sp. NPDC050625. The sequence continues at coordinate 109,801 of NZ_JBFAIQ010000002.1, read as the reverse complement.
GCCCCGGCTCTCCACTTCCTTCAGCACCTGCCGCGACGCCCTGGACTGGAGCTCCATGATGGCGTGCGCCAGGTCCTCCTTGGCGGCGAAGTGGAAGTACAGCGCCCCCTTGGTGACCTGGGCGTGTTCGACGATGTCGCTCAGGCTGGTGGATTCATAGCCATGACGGTCGAACAGGTCGGCTGCGGCTGTGATGATCGTTGATCGGGTCTGCTCGGCGCGTAACTGCCTCGCCATCGACTGGACACTCCTTGCGGTCAGAAACGAACGGGACGTGCCGTTTGTTTTTTACCCCTCGCATACGATAGCTCACCCTGCGAGAACGGGAGCCGGGTATGTAGGGCGGGTGGTCGACACGTGTAACTGATGTGTGGACGGCCGTCATCGCCATCGAGCCCCGACAAACGGACGAAGTCAAAGTACGTCCCTCCCTCGACATCTCCCGTATTTCCGGAGGCTTAGGCGGGCGGCGGGTCGCCGCACCGGTGATCGCCACGATACGAGGCGGGCGGCCCGTTCTCAATGGGCCCTTGACGGAGCCTCAAAACAGACGGAACGGTCGGTCGTTGACTCTTGGTCGCCTTCGCGAGGATCGCCCGTGGGGTGCGGCCGTGAGATGCGGCCGTGAGGTGAACGGGATGGGTGTGATCTCCGTACTTCACGGAGCAGACCGTTCCAGCGCCGGCCGAGGAGACGTCCCGGATGACTCGGATGACTCGGATGACCTCACACCTCAGGGTCACGGGGGCCGCCGTCGCGGCCTCGGCCCTGCTCTCCCTGTGGGCGGCGGGGCCCGCCCTGGCGCACGGTGCGCCGACGGATCCGGTCAGCCGGGTGTACGCCTGCTCCCCCAGCGGCGGCAGCGCCTCGACCGCGGCCTGCCGGGCGGCGATCGCCGCGAACGGCACGTCCTTCGTGGCGTGGGACAACCTGCGGGTGGCGGGAGTCGACGGCCGGGACCGGCAGCTGATTCCGGACGGCAGGCTGTGCAGCGGGGGGCTGTCCGCCTACAAGGGCCTCGACCTGGCCCGCGCGGACTGGCCGTCGACGCGGCTGACGCCGGGCGGGCGGCTGACCATGACGTACGCCTCGACGATCGCGCACACGGGAACGTTCAAGCTCTATCTGACCAAGCCCGGCTACGATCCGGCCAGGCCGCTGAAGTGGTCCGACCTGCCCGCGCAGCCCTTCGCCCAGGTCACCGACCCGGCCCTGACGAACGGGGCGTACCACATCACCGCGAAGCTGCCGTCGGACCGGACGGGGCGTCAGGTGCTGTACACCATCTGGCAGAACAGCAGTACGCCGGACACCTACTACTCGTGCTCCGACGTGGTGTTCTCGAAGTCGGCCGGGACCTCGGGCGGGGCGGGCGCTCCGGCGAAGAAGCGGGAGAGCGCGAGTCCGTCGAGGAGTGCGAAGCCGAGCCCCTCGACGTCCTCGAAGAGCGCGTCGACCCCGTCGGCCCCCGCGGCGGACGCCCCGCAGTCGGCCGTCGGCACCACCACCGACAGCACGCCGGTCGCCTCCGACACCGCGACCGGCTCGGGTCCGTCCGCACCGCTGATGGCGGGCGGCGCCGCCGCGGTGCTGATGCTCACCGGGGGCGCCGCCCTCGTACTGCGACTGCGCCGGCGCTGAACGCCGGGCCTAGGAGCGTCAGTTCACGTAGACGGCCGCGCCCGCGTCGGTGACGGGGGCGTACTTCGCGGTGAAGAAGCCGCTGGCGAAGCAGAGCGAGGAGCCGGAGCTCTTGGTGAACTGCTGGTTGGTGAAGGAGATGCTGTTGTCGGCGTTGTCCGCCTTGCCGGTCAGGCTGGCGGCCTGGTACACGCAGGTGATGCTGCCCAGCAGGGTCTTCAGCTTGACCGTGGTCTGGATGGTGGAGCCGCTGGCCGGGGTGACGGTGAGGGTGCCGTCGGAGGCGACCGAGGTGGTGTACGGCAGGTTGTCGACCGTGATGCTGGTGACGCCGGTGACACCGAGGACGTTGCTGGTGCAGCTGCTGCTGTCGAAGGTCTGCGCGTCGACCGCCTCGGTGGCCGTGCCGGGGGCGGCGGGGTTGTCGGTGACGGTGGCGGTGAACGTCGAGGACGTGCACTTGACTCCGCTGGTACCGGTCGCGCTGGAGTAGAGCGTCGCGCTGGTGCCACTGGCCAGCGGCGCGCTGAGCACGTCGCCGACCGCAACGGCGGTGCCGCCGGCGCTGCCCGTGGTGAGCACGGCGCCGTCCGCGGAGGCGGGGACGGTGGCCGCGGCCGTGAGGGCGACGACGGTTCCGGCCAGGGCGAGGAGGGATCGCGTACGCATGGAGGTGCCTCTTTCCTTGGGTGGGGGGCTGTGTGAGGTGGGGTGGGGGGTGGTCGGGCGCGTGCGGCGCCAGCCGTTGCCGACCCGTTACGCCTTCTCCGTACGTGACGGACCGGCAACGGCAGCCGGCCGGACACCGGCCGGAGACTTCGGGGGGAGAAGCCTCCGGCCGGGCCGGGTGGGGGGCGGCCGGGCACGGACCGAGGGGGGAAGCGACCGTGGCCGTTGCCGCGCTGATGCGGAGCGGTGAAGGGGGGGAGGGGGGAGGGGGGGTTCGGGCCGGGACGCGGGCGATGCCGCGGCGGCGGATCCGGCGCCACGGATCCAAGGGAAACCAGGGAGAGTTGTAGACCTGAGTGTCCGTCAACGTCAAGGCCGATCAAGGGAGTTCAAGGTCGGAGCCACAGCTGGCGCACATTCGACACTCTTTTTTCACAACTCTCTTGACCGTGAAATGTAACCCCCGGTAACTTCCTCGTCGGCTACTGACGCGTAACGAGAAAGCCCTTGCAATCGCCGGGAGTTGCGAGGAGACGTGCGCGGCAGCCGCTGTCCGCGCCAGGACAACGTGCCACTGAAGCCCAACCCGCTTTGATTTTGCCCATGGGAGCAGAGATGGCCTCGTCCGCCGACAACATCCCCGAGAACCCGGAAAGCGGTTCCGGGGAACTCACCGAAGGTACTGACAGACGTGGCCGGGTCCGGCTGCGCCGTGCCGCCGTACTGGCCGTGCCGGCCACCCTGGTCGCCGCGGGCCTCGCGGTCCTCACCGCGGAGGGCGCGCTGGGCGTCCAGTTCGCCATCTCCGGCATGCCGTTCACGGTCACGGCGACCAACCTCGACGGCACCGGCTTCGAGCAGTTCGGCAACCTCGACAACATGGCCGAGGGAAGCCCGAACACGGGTGACACCGGCGGTCAGGTGCTGGTGGTCACCTCCGCGATCAAGAACGCCACGCTCACCAAGCTGTGCCAGAGCGTCGACCTCGGTGGCATCAATCTGAAGATCACCGCTGGCGGCGGCAAGGACAAGGTGTCGGCGACCGACCTGACCACCGACTCCACCGAGTTGTCGGGCGACGCCGCATTCGACAACATCGAGATCGGCAACGACGCCAGCACGCTGACGAAGGCCGGGGTGAAGGGGCCCATCGGCGTCTTCAGCCAGCAGGCCGACACCGTGCACATCGCCAACCTGCGGCAGACCAACTACGCCACCACCGCAGGCGTGTTCAAGCTGCCGGGGCTGAAACTCGGCTTCAGCGACTCGGCCTGCTGATGACCGACCGGTCACCGCAGGGGATGCGGCCCGCCTTTCGGCGCTGGCGGGCCCGCCGTCCGTTCTGGGGCGGGCTGCTGTTCGCCCTGGGCGGGGCGGAGGTCCTGCTCACCATGAAGGCGTCGATGAAGGTCGTCATGCACGTCGGCATGCAGGGCCTGGCGGGCTATCTGCTGCCGATCGTGATGCTGCTGTGCGGCCTGCTGACCCTGTTCAGCCCCGCCCAGCGGATCTTCTACTCCCTCATCGGTGTCATGGCCTCCCTCGGAACCTGGCTCACCTCCAACCTCGGCGGCTTCTTCGTCGGCCTGCTCCTCGGCATCGTCGGCAGCTGCCTCACCTTCGGCTGGCTGCCGGACCAGAAGCCCCGGGTGAGCCGGCGCCAGCGCCGCCGCCTGCGCGAGCAGGAGGCGGCCCGGGCGACGGCCCCCGCCCTTGCGGAGGGCACGGGCGAACCGGTGTGAGCCCGCGGCGACGGGCTCACACCCCCGGCAGCAGCCGGGGTTCCAGGCGTTCCTCCACCGCTGTGTCGCCGTCCCGCAGGACTACGTACGCGCCCTTGCCCGGGATCTCGGTGACCGCCTCGGTGAGTTCCGTGCCCCGGTAGACCAGGCCGACGCCGTCGTCCGTGCAGTGGCTGGTGGGCAGGGTGCCGTCGGCGACCAGCCGGTGGATCAGGGGGCGGCGGCCCGTGTCGGTGTCGTAGTGGACGCCGTTGCCGTACGGCAGGAAGCCGAGCGCGTCGGTGAGCGGGCGGAGTTCGGGGCCGAAGGAGTCGGTGGTGCCGCCCTGGAACCAGCACAGGGAACCGGCGCTGACCCCGCTGAGCACGACACCCGACTCCCAGGCCCGGCGCATGATCCGGTCCAGGCCGTGCACCCGCCATACGGCCAGCAGATTGGCCACCGAGCCGCCCATGACCCAGACGACGTCCTGCGCGAGGACCGCGCCCTCGACGTCGTCCAGGTTGGGCATCGGGAAGAGGTGCAGCGGGGTCAGGTCGAACCCCGCCACCCGCGCCGCCTCCGCCATACGGGCGGTGAAGTGCTCGGCGTCGCCTATCGCCGTACCGACGTACATCACGCGCGGCGGCCGGCCGTGGACGCCCGAGAGGTCCACCGCGTGATGGACCAGCGCGTCGAACTCGACCATGGTCCGGCCACCCGCGCGGTGGCCGCCCGAGGTGGCGAGGATGGTGGGTTCACAGGCCGGCACGGTGCGGATGCTAGCGGAACCGCCGCCGTCAGCCCGCGGCGGCCGGCGGCTCCGCGGTGTCGGTGGCCGGCACCGGGTTCTCGTCCTTCATCGCCTTGGCCTCGCTCTTGAGGATGCGCATCGACTTGCCCAGGGCCCGCGCGGTGTCGGGCAGCTTCCGGGAGCCGAACAGCACGATGAACACGACCGCGACGATCAGCAGGTGCCAGGGTTCCAGTCCGTTGCGGAGCATGACCGCGCCCTCCTCTTTCTTACGTTTCCCACTCACCGTTGGTTGCTACATTGCGCAACTGTACAACCCGGGGTTGAGACCGTGAGAGGGCGTCGATGACCATCGCCAGCAGGAGCAGGGAGCGGCGCCGCCGCCCCGGCGGCCGGATACGGATCGCGCTCGCCGTCTGTCTGTCCCTGCTGGTGCTCGTCGCGGGCGGGGCCGGCTGGCTGTATCTGAAGCTGAACGGGAACATCAACACGTTCGACTCGGGCGGCCTCTCCGACAACCGTCCCGCGGCGGGCTCGTCCAGGGGCGAGAACGTGCTGGTCATCGGCTCCGACGCGCGGACCGACGGCAACGCGGCCCTGGGCGGCGGCAACAAGGACGACATAGGCCGCTCCGACACGACCTTCCTGCTGCACATATATGCCGACCACAAGCACGCCCTCGCGGTCTCCATCCCCCGCGACACCCTGGTCACCGTCCCGCCGTGCAAACTCCCCGACGGCACCTGGACGAAGACCCGGGCCGACACGATGTTCAACGCGGCCTTCTCCGTGGGCGGGACCGACAAGGGCAACCCCGCCTGCACCCAGAACACCGTCGAGAAGCTGACCGGACTGCGTGTCGACCACACCGTCGTCGTCGACTTCAAGGGTTTCGCGGCCCTGACCGAGGTGGTGGGCGGGGTCAAGGTGTGCGTGCCGGGCGACGTGTACGAGAACGACCTCAACCCCCACCGCGCCATCCGCGGGAAGCTGCTGTTCAAAAAGGGCGAGCAGACCGTCTCCGGGCAGCGGGCCCTGGACTATGTACGCATCCGGCACGGGATCGGCGACGGCTCCGACATAGGCCGTATCAAGCGCCAGCAGGCCTTCGTGGCAAGCCTGTTGAAGGAGGTCAAGAGCAAGGGGCTGACCCCCACCAAGCTGCTGCCGCTGGCCGACGCCGCGACCAGGTCACTGACGGTGGACACCGGGCTCGGCACCGCCGACAAGCTCATCTCCTTCGCGATGTCACTGAAGGACATCGACCTGCACGACACCAAGTTCGTGACCGTCCCCTGGCGGTACGAGGGATCACGCGTCGCCGTCGTGGAGCCGGACGCGAACGCGCTGTGGGCCGCGCTCAAGGCCGACCGCACGATCGACGGCAGGAACGCCGGCGGAAGGAGGAGCGCCCGAGCCGCCGCATCCACCTCCCCCTCCCCCGCCCAGGTCTCGGGCTCCGGCATCGACGTCGCCGTCTACAACGGCACCACCGTGCCCGGCCTCGCCGCCCGGGGCGCCGCCGACCTCACCGCGGACGGCTTCACGGTCACCGGCACCGCCACGGCCACCGCCCAGGACCACGCCACCACGGTCGTCGAGTACGGCCCCGGCCGCACGGCACAGGCACGGACCGTGGCCCAGGTGTTCCCGGGCGCCCAGTTGGAACCGATCGCAGGTGCGGGGATCAACGTGGTCCTGGGCCAGTCGTACGCCACGTCCCCCTCCCCCACCGCCTCTCCGACCCCCACCGCGGTCCCGTCCGCGGTGGCGAGCGGAGCCCGCTCGGCGGACGACAACCCGTGCGCGAACCTGACCTACGGCTGAGCCCGATCACGGCGCGGCGCCGTGGCGGTGGTCTCAGAGTCCGCGGACGCGGCGCGACGGGGTCCCGGCCGGGGTGGCGCGGTCGGCGAGGCGGCCGATCAGGAGTCGTACGACGTCCACCACGTCCGGATCGTCGACGAAGTAGACCTGGCGGCGGCCCTCACGGCGGGAGCGGACCAGTCCGGCCAGCTTGAGCTTGGTCAGGTGCTGGCTGACCGCGGGCAGGGCGCCGCCGACCCGCTCGGCGAGCCCGGTGACATCGCTCTCGCCCTGCGCCAGTGCCCACACGATGTGCAGCCGGGCGGACGAGGCCAGCAGACCGAAGGCCGCGGCCGCGTCCGCGAGCACCTCGGCGGAGGGATCCTCGAAGCCACTGCCGACCGGCACCACCGTCGTCGCCCTCCCGTACGGAACGCCCTCCACCGCTTGTGCGGGCCGCATCAGTCTAGGTCGCCGGGCGGGGGGCGGGCCCCGATCCGTTCCCCCTCACAATTCGGCGAGTACGGGCAGGAGGTCGATCGCCGTGGTCACGTCGCCCGTGAGCGGGCGGTCCTCGGTGTCCGGTGGGAGGGCGGCGGCCGCGACGGTGAAGGCGGGGACCGTCGGGGGCGTTCGGCTCAGGCGCAACGCCCGTACGGCGGTGACCAGTTCGCAGGCCAGGACCGTGGCGTGGGCGGCCGTGGCGCGCTGGGTCTGGCGGGCGGCCTGGCCGGCGAAGCTGGCGGCCTCCTCCAGGCCCTGGGAGACGACGGCGTGCCCGGCGGAGGCGGGTACGGCGCATGAACGCAGGTCGGCGAGAGCGGAGTTGGCGGTGTACTCCAGGATCATCGTGCCGGAGCTGCTCGCGGGTCCGGCGGTGAGGTAGGCGGGCAGGCCGGTGAGGTCAAAGCGGCCCAGGGCGGTCAGGCGGGCGGCGGAGAGCTGGGCGGTCTGGAGCACCGCCAGGTTGAGGCCGTCCAGGGCCAGGCCCAGCGGCGCCGCGAAGAAGCCGCCGTGGTGGTAGGCGTGGCCGTCCGGGGTCAGGACGGGGTTCTCGGTGGGGCAGTTGACCTCCACCTCGACGATCCGGCGCAGTGCGGCGCAGGCGTCGAGGGCGGCGCCGTGCACCTGTGGGAAGGCGCGGAAGCCGTACGGGTCCTGTATCCGGCGGCCGCCGGTGAGGGGCCGGTCGGGCAGACCGAGCAGCCGCCGTACCTCGGCCGCCGCACGGGCCGGTCCCGGGTAGGGACGCAGGGCGTGCACGGGGGCGGCGTACGCCTCCGGGGAGCCGGAGACGGCGGCGAGGGAGAGCGCGGCGACTGCGTGCGTGGCCCGCAGCAGGACGTCGGTCTCGTGAGTGGCGAGCGCGGCACCGGCAAGGGCCAGGGCGTTGCTGCTGAGCAGTGCCAGGGCGTCACCGGGGCGCAGGGTCACGGGCGCGGGCATGCCCGCGGTGTCCTCCGGTACGGCGGCCAGCCAGGGGCGTTCGCCGAGCAGGGTCAGACCGGTCTGGGCCAACGCCGTCAGGTCGCCGGTGCCGAGACCCCCGTACTCGTTGATCGCGGGGTGGACGCCGAGGCGCAGTGCCTCGGTGAGGGCGGTCACCCAGGAGGGGTGGATGCCGGAGCCGCCGGCCAGGAGCTGGTTGGCGCGGACGGCGAGCATCGCGCGGGCCTGGCGGGGCGGGACGAGCCGTCCGGCGCCGCCCGCGTGGCTGCGCAGGAGCCGCAGACCGTGGCCGGTCTCGTCGGCCGGGTCGACCGGGACCGAGCGGTGGGCGCCCACGCCGGTGCCGCGGCCGTAGAGTCGACCGGTGCCGGCGAGGCGGTCGGCGGTCTCCCGGGCCCGGCGGACCCGGTCGAGGGCCTCGGGCGGTACGACGGGTTCGGCGGCCGCGTCGGCGAGCCGGACGAGTCCGGGCACGTCGAGTCCACGGCCGTCGAGCACCACGCGGGTGTCCCCGGCGTCCGGGGGCACCCGCGTCGAGCCGTCGTGGGTCGTGCCCACCCGCTGAACGTCAGTCGAGGCCGGCGGACTTCAGCCAGGCCTTGGCGACGTCCAGCGGGTCCTTGTTCTGCGACTGCACCTGGGTGTCCAGGTCCAGCAGGGTCGCCGTGTCGAGCTTGGCCGACACGGCGTTGAGCGCGTCGACGCCCTTCTGGGGGAGCGCGCTCTTGTAGACGAGCGGCTGGACGTTCTCGAACCCGAACAGGTTCTCCGTGTCCTGCAGGACGACGAACTTCTCCTTGGAGATGTCCGCGTCCGTGGTGAAGATGTCCGCGGCCTGCACGGTGTTCTTCTTCAGCGCCGCCTTGGTGAGCGGGCCGCCCGCGTCCAGTGCCTTGAAGGACTTGAACTCCAGGCCGTACACGGACTTCAGGCCGACCAGGCCCTGCTGGCGGGTCTGGAACTCCGGCGAGGCGCCGATGGCCAGGTCCTTGGCGACGCTCTTGAGGTCGGAGATGGAGGACTTGTCGGTCAGGTTGTACTTCTTCGCGGTGGCCGCGTTGACCGTGACCGAGTCCTTGTCCTGCGCCGGTGCCGGCTGGAGCAGCGTCAGCTTGGAGTCGAGCTTGGTCTCGATGGCCGAGGTGGTCGCCTCGATGGTCTTCGGGGCGGCCTTCGGGTCGAGGTAGGCCAGCAGGGCGCCGTTGTACTCGGGCAGCACCGAGATGGAGCCGTTCTTGAGCAGGCCGTAGGTGGTCTCCCGGCTGCCGATGTTCGGCTTGTAACTGACCTTGATTCCCTTGGCCTTCAGGGCCTCGCCGTAGATGTCGGCGAGAAGGATGCTCTCGGCGAAGTTGTTGGAGCCGACGACGACGGTGTCGCCGCTCGCCTTGCCGCCGTCTTCCTTGAGCGGGTCGCCGGACTTGTCGTCGGAGGAGGAACAGCCCGCCAGCAGGGCCGTAACCGCGGCGAGCGCGACGGCAGCCGCGCCTCGGTTTCTCCGGATGAACCTGCTGGTGTGGGTGGTGGCAGTCACGATTCCCGTTCCGGACTCAGAGGTGGTGGGGTGGGGGGAACAGCGCTGGACGCAGCGCTGGGAACAGCACTCACTGATCCAATCCAGCCGGTTCTCGGTCAGTCAAGTGCCTCTTGGTCACCGATTGGATTCGATCCGTGGCAAGTTGTGGATGGAGAGGGGTTCCTTTGTAACGGATTCTTGATAAAAGGCGAGCCGGTTGGACCTTCAAGGACGCTGTAGTCTCGCGGCAGTTGATATCGGTCACAGCGGTGCACGGGGCCCGCTTCCGTGCCGTTACGCATCAGTTCGGGTGGAGACACCCCGACCAAGGAGGCCCGGTGTCCACGAACGAGGTGGACGCGCCCGCTCGGCCTGCCCGCCCGGAGCGGGCCGGAGCACGAGGCTTCGCCGACCGCTGGCCCTTCCGGCGCAAACTCAATCTGCTCGTCGGCGTGCCGCTCGCCGTGATCGCCGTCATGCTGTCCTACCTCGTCAGCGGGTTGATCGACGAGTCGGACACCACGGAGTCGGCGGCGCGTGTCGTCCGCGACAGCGCCACGGTGGCCCGGCTGGTGGACCGCATCGAGGCGGAGCACCAGCAGGCCATCCTGCTCTCCGCGCGCTTCGAGTCCGGCTACTCCAGGCCTTTCCTGGCCGCCTACCGCACGGCCCAGCAGGCGGTGGACGACCAGGTCGAGACGGTGCGCGACACCTTCGGCGACCGGCTGCCGGACACCGAGACGCAGGCGCTCAGGGAGGTCGAGGGTCTGTCCAGCCTGCGGCAGAGCGTGGAGCGTGGCTATCTGCCGGCCGACAACATCGACCCGGCCTACACCTCCGCGGCCAAGGGCGTGATCGACGGCCTCGGACTGGACCGCACCACCTCGCTCGCCTCCACCTTCACCGGCAACCTGCTGGACTCCCTGCTGCGTGCGGACGCCGCCCACGGCTCCTTCGAGACCAGCGTGTTCTCGGCGACGACCGGGGACACCAACGCACTGATCGAGTTCACCAACGCGGTCGGCGCGTACGACCTCTACTCCCACCAGGCCGACCGATTCAACCGGTTCGCCACACAGGACCAGGCGCGCAAGCTGGCGGGGATCGAGCACACCCCCGCGCAGCAGCGCATCGCGGAGTCCTTCGCCGAGTTGCAGATCGACCCCACGCAGCTGGAGGCCGGGACACAGGACGAGATCCGCAAGGCGGTGCAGGACGCGCTGAGCGAGTACCCCGCCTATCCGGACCAGGCCGCCGCCCGGCTGAAGATCACCACCTCGCTGATCGACGACATCGCCGCACGGGCCGACGAGGCCTCCAACGAGGCACAGTGGCGTGCCCTTCTGCTGGTGAGCGGCACGCTGGTCGGCTTCGCGCTGTGGATCGCCTTCTCCGTGCTGGTCCGCCGCTCGGTCATCCGCCCCGTGCAGTCCCTCACGGGCGCCGCGCGGGAGGTCGCCGACGTGGCCGGCCGGGAACTGGCCCGGGTGGCCGACGACGACGCCGAGGACGACGGGCCGCCCCGGCTGCGCGACATGCCCGTGACTGCGCGCGACGAGATCGGTGACCTGGCCGAGGCCTTCAACAATGTGCAGACGACCGCGGGGGCGCTGCTGGAGCGTCAGGTGCACAGCCGGCGCAATGTCGCGGAGATGTTCGGCAACGTGGGCCGCCGTGTCAGCAATCTGACGACCCGCCAGCTGGCCCTGATCGACGCCGTCGAGCGGGGCGAGACCGACCCCGCCCTGCTGGAACGTCTCTACTCCATCGACCACATCGCCGTACGCCTGCGGCGCAACGCCGACAGCCTGATGCTGCTGGCCGGCATCCGTGAGGCGGCGCTGGACGCGGAGCCCACGGCCCTGACCAATGTCGTGCGGGCCGCGCTCGGGCAGATCGAGGGCTATCAGCGGGTACGGCTGTACGCCGGGACGGACGCCGTGGTCGAGCCGGACATCATCGGCGACCTGACCCTCATGGTGGCCGAACTCCTGGAGAACGCGGTGTCGTTCTCGCCCGAGGGCAGCCCGGTCGAGGTCACCGTCCGCTCCGGCGACGAGGCCGCGTACGTCGTGATCACCGACCACGGACTCGGTATGAGCGCCGCGCGCCTGGCCGAGGAGAACGCCCGGCTGATCCGCCGCGAGCGCCTGGACGTGGTGCCCACCAAGGTCCTCGGCCTCTTCGTGGTCGGCGCCCTGGCCCGCCGCTGGGACATCGGGGTCGAACTGACCCGCACCCCGGGCGGCGGTGTGACGGCCGAGGTGAAGCTTCCCGCGGCACTGCTGCTGACGACGAGTCCGGTGCAGGCGGATGCCTCGGGTGCGGCGCCGGCCCCGGAAGCGAAGCCCGGGTCCGTGGCCGCGGAAGCGAAGCACGCATCCATGGCCTCGGAAGCGAAGATCGTGCCCGTGGCCGCGGAGGCGAAACCCGCGCTCGTGGCCTCGGAAGCGAAGGTCGAGCCTTCCCCGGCCGTCTCCGGGCCCGTACCCTCCGCCACCGTCGAGGACCGTGCCGCGGCCCCGGACGCGGACCCGGACCACTCCACCACCCTCCCCCGCCGGGTCCCCCGCCGCGAGTCGCCGGTGACCGACGGGAAGACCCCGCTCGTCCCCGCCCCGCGCACCGGGACGCCACCCGCCGAGGACACCTCCCGTCCCCTGCGCCGCCGGGTCCGCGGGGCCACCCTGCGCACCACCGCCGGTGCCGCGCAGGTGCTTCCGCAAGAGGCGCGGGAGCGGGACGCGGAGGCCGTGCGCAGCGCGCTGGAGGAGTTCGAGGCGGCGGTCGAGCGCGCCCAGCGCGACAGCGACACCGGGAACTTCGCCCGCCCCGGCAACGAGGCCGGTCCGGCGGGCGCATCGCGGACCACGAACCCCCCGCAGGACCAGAACCACCTTCCGGAAGGAGCCGAGCAGTGAGCACGTCGACAGGTGACACCCCGACGGGCGGCGCCACACCGACCGACCTGCAGGCCGCCGCGGCCGACTTCAACTGGCTGCTGAACCGTTTCGCGACCGAGACCGCAGGCGTCGTCGACGCCATCGCGGTGTCGTCCGACGGCCTGCTGATCGCGGTGTCCGAACTGCGTGAACGCGCGCACTCCGAGCGGCTGGCCGCGATCGTCTCCGGCATCACCAGCCTGGCCGCCGGGGCCTCCGGCAACTACGGCCTGGGCGGTCTGAACAAGGTCATCATCGATCTGGAGGGCGGCCATGTCATCGTCTCCGCGATCGGCAACGGCGCCGTGCTCGGTGTGGTCGCCGACAAGGAGGCCAAGCTCGGCAACATCGCCTACGAGATGACCGTGTTCGCCAACCGTGCCGGTGCCGCGCTCAGCCCGCAGCTCGTGCTCGAACTGAAGAACACCGTCGGTTCGGTCTCGGCGCGCTGACCGGACGCCCGGTCGAGAAAGGAAGCGACCCAGCCATGGCGGACGGCTCCCCGCCACCGGGCCCCGACCCGGTCGGCCCCGCCCCCGCCGTACGGCCGTTCCTGGTCACCGCCGGCCGGGTGGCGGACAACGCCCCCGGCCGGGCGATGCCGGTCGAGACCCAGGTGGTGGCCACCACCGCGGGGCTCGCGGCGCTCGGCCGGCTCTCCTTCGAGCGGCACGACATCGTCGCCGCCTGCCGGCTGCCGCAGTCGATCGCGGAGCTGGCGGCCCGGCTGCGGCTGCATCTCAACGTGGTGCGCGTGCTGGCCGAGGACCTGCGTGACGCCGGGCAGTTGGCGGTGTACCTGCCCGACGTCGAAGCCACCCACGACGCATCCGTCCTGCGCAGGGTTATCGACGGCCTCCGGGCCGTCCCCGACTCCCGAGGGGAACTCCGTGACACCGACTGAACCGCTGGTCCGCGGCACGCAGGCCGCCGTACGGCCACCGCTGCCGGTCAAGATGGTGATCGCGGGCGGCTTCGGCGTCGGCAAGACCACGGCCGTCGGCTCCATCTCCGAGATCGAGCCGCTGACCACCGAGGCGGCCATCACCGAGGTCGCGGCGGGCGTGGACGACCTCACGCACACCCCGTGCAAGACCACGACCACGGTGGCGATGGACTTCGGCTGCATCACCATCGACCCGACGCTGAAGCTGTATCTGTTCGGCACGCCCGGACAGGAGCGGTTCGGGTTCATGTGGGACGACATCGTCGAGGGCGCGGTCGGCGGGCTCGTCATCGTCGACACCCGCCGGCTGGACGACTGCTACGCGGCCGTCGACTACTTCGAGCACAAGGGCATCCCGTTCGCGGTGGCCATCAACGCCTTCGACGGGAAGGTGGAGCACACCCTGGACGAGGTCCGCTGGGCCCTCGACGTCGCCGAGGGCACCCCGCTCGTCGTCTTCGACGCCCGGGAACGCGGCTCGGTGCGGGACGCGCTGCTCGTCGTACTGGAGCTGGCACTGGCCCGCGCCGAGGCGTGAGCGTCAGCCGCCGCGCCGTACCCCCGGTGACACCGCGATCCGGCCCACCGCCCAGAACACCGCGATCGTGGCCAGGGCCATCGCGGCGACCAGGGTGGCGCCGCCGACGACCTTCTCGTAGTTCTTCTGGTAGAGGCCGTCGATGATGTAGCGGCCGAGGCCGCCGAGGCTGACGTACGCGGCGATGGTGGCGGTGGACACGATCTGGATGGCCGCCGAGCGCAGCCCGCCCAGGATCAGCGGGAGCGCCACCGGGAGTTCCACCTGGAAGAGGATCCGTGACTCGTGCATGCCCATGCCCCGGGCGGCGTCCACCGGGGACGGGTCGACGGAGCGCACCGCCTCGTAGGTGGTGACGAGGATCGGCGGTACGGCGAGGACGACCAGCGGGATCATCACGATCCCGATGCCGAAGCCCAGCCAGGTGACCACCAGCACCAGCAGGCCGAAGGTGGGCAGCGCCCGGCCGGCGGTGGCGATCAGCGCGAGGGCGTTGCCGCCGCGCCCGTAGTGCCCGGTGACCAGGCCGACCGGCAGTCCGATCACGGCGGCGAGGGCGAGCGCTTCCAGGGAGTACTGGATGTGTTCGGTGATCCGGGTGGGGATGCCGTCGTAGCCCTGCCAGTGGGAGCTGTCGCTGAAGAAGGCGTGGATGAAGTTCAGTACGTTCACCGGGCCGCGCTCTCCTTCGGCATCCAGGGGGTCAGCAGCATGCGCACGGCGACCAGGGCCGCGTCGACCAGGGTCGCCAGCACGGCGGTCGTCACGACGGAGTTCACCGCGAGCACGGGCCGGTTGTAGATCTGCGCGTCGTGCAGCAGGTTGCCCAGCGCGCCCTGGTTGCCGATCAGCATGCCGACGCTGACCAGGCTGATGCTGGACACGGTGGCCACCCGCAGGCCGGCGATGATCGCGGGCACGGCGATCGGCAACTGCACCTGGACATAGCGGCGTACGGGGCCAAAGCCCATGGCGGTGGCGGCCGCCAGGGTCTCCTGCGGCACCGAGCGCACCCCGTCCACGATCGCGGGGACGAGCACCACCAGGCTGTACACGGCCAGCGGGATCATCACCGTGGTCTCGCTCTGGCCGGTGTAGTCGATGAGGACGACGAAGAAGGCCAGCGACGGGATGGCGTAGAGCACGGTGGTCACGCCGAGCACGGGCGGGTACAGCCAGCGGAAGCGCACACAGAGCTGGGCGACGGGCAGCGAGACGATCAGGCCCGCGAGGACCGGCAGCAGCGCCTCCCGCAGATGCAGTCCGATCAGGCCGGCGTAGCTGTGCTGGAGGTCGCTGGGGATGTCGAAGAAGCCGTTCATCCGGCGGCCTTCACCTCGTCGACGCGGCCGTCGGGGTGGGCGTCGGCGTGGGCGTGGCGAATGGCCTCGGCGATCGTCTGCTGCGACACGACCCCGACGACCCGCCCGGTGCCGTCCACGCCGACGGCCCAACCGGTGGGCGACAGCACCGCGCAGTCGAGCGCGGCCCGCAGCGAGTCCTTGCCGTGCACGAAGGGCCGCCCGTGGGGCAGCAGCCGCTCGGGCACGATCTCGCCCGCCGTGAGGTCCTGGGGTTCGCCCCAGCCGAGGGGCTTGCCGTCCAGGTCCGTCACGAGGAGATGGGGCACTTCCGCCGAGCCGCGCGCGGCGATCTTCTCGGCGTCGGCGTCCACGGCGACGATCGGAGCGGTCAGCAACTCCAGTTGCCCGGAGGGGAAGAAGGACAGCCGCCGGATGCCGCGGTCGGTGCCGAGGAAGTCCTCGACGAACGGGTCCGCGGGCGAGGTCAGCAGTTCGGCGGGCGGCGCGTACTGGGCGAGCCTGCCGCCGGTGCGCATCACGGCGACCATGGTGCCCAGCTTGATGGCCTCGTCGATGTCGTGCGTGACGAAGACGATGGTCTTGCCCAGCTCCTCCTGGATGCGGAGGAGTTCGTCCTGCAGCCCCTTGCGCACCACGGGGTCGACGGCGGAGAACGGCTCGTCCATCAGCAGCACCGGTGGATCCGCGGCGAGCGCCCGCGCCACGCCGACGCGCTGCTGCTGGCCGCCGGACAGCTGGTACGGGTACCGCTTGGCGAGGGCGGAGTCGAGCCCGACCCGCTCCATCAGTTCCGCGGCCCGGGCGCGGGCCTTCTGCTTGCTCCAGCCCAGCAGGCGGGGCACGGTGGCGATGTTGTCGACGATCGTGCGGTGCTGGAAGAGACCGGCGTTCTGGATGACGTATCCCATGGACCGCCGCAGCGTGTTCACCGGCTGCTGCTGGATGTCGACACCGTCGAGGAGGATGGTGCCCTCGCTGGGTTCGACCATCCGGTTGATCATCCGCAGGGTCGTCGTCTTTCCGCAGCCCGAGGGCCCGACCAGGACGGTGATCGAGCGGTCCGGTATCTCCAACGACAGCCGGTCGACCGCGACCGTGCCGTCCGGGTACCGCTTGGTGACTGAATCTATCCGTATCAAAACGCCGAATACCCTTCGGGTTTGGCAGAAACTGCCCACTTTCGGCCACGGTTGTCCTTGCGCAGGCCGTTGCGGGACGAGTCTAGACCGCGAGGGTTTCGGCACCGCTCCCAGCCAACGGCACGCCGGTGCTGGTGGCGGCGCACGAAGGGACGATCACGCTCGGCGGACGATCCGACTAGCATGGGTGACGTGTCGTCACACGAGGACCACGATCATCAACTGGCTCTGTTCTGCCAGCAGTTGCCGCGGCTGCGGCGGATGTACCGGGGGCCGGTGGGCGCGGCGAGACGGCTGGCGGTCGACCGCGCGGTGACAGCGGCGCGGGCCGGTGAGCCGATCGCGGAGCATCTGGCCGCCCTGGGGCTGCCGCACGGACGTACGGCACCGGATGCGCCGGAGGACGAAGCGCGCTCGACCCTGCCGCCCCGGGTCGCGGACGCCGCGCCGCGCGCCCTGCTCGGCGACCACGTCTGCCCGCGCGGGGTCTGCGCGCGGCGGGAACAGCGGTCGGCCGGTGCGCAGCGGCCGGTGTGCGAGGTCTTCGACCTGGCGCTGCGCTTCGAGGCCGAGGGCTGAGCGGACGGGCATGCTCACCGGATTCGTCACCGACGTAGGACGGAAGCTGGCCGAGCGCTGGGCGGGGGCGGTGGTGCTGCCCGGGCTGCTGTTCACCTGCGCTCTGGCGACAGGCACGATGTTGCGCCAGGACCACTGGTCCGACGTGGGGTTGCTGCGGCACCGGCTGACCGGGCTGAGTTCCGGTTCGGGCTCGACCAGTACGGCCGTGCTGCTCCTCGGCGCACTCGCCGCCTCCTTCGCCGCCGGGCTGCTGGCCGGCGCGCTCTCGGGACCGTACGAGCGTGCCCTGCTGGGGAGTTGGCCCCGGCCCCTGGCCGGGGCGGCCGACGCGCTCACGCGGCGGCGGCGCCGGATCTGGCGGGAGCGGGACGAGGCCTGCCGACGGGCCCGGGACGAGGGCGAGGACGGCGTCCGGGTGGGCGAGCTGGAGGTGCGGCGCAACCAGGTGGCGCTGGTCCCGCCGGAGTGCCCCACCTGGACCGGGGACCGGCTGCGTGCCGCCGCGGTGCGGATCCGCCTGGAGTACCGGCTCGAACTCGCCGACGCCTGGCCCCGGTTGTGGCTCGTCCTGCCCGACTCCACGCGCACGCCGCTCGCCGAGGCCCGGCAGCGGCTGGACGAGACACTGCGGCTCGGCGGCTGGGCGGGGCTGTATCTGCTGCTGGGCGCGGTGTGGTGGCCGAGCGCCGCGGCCGGGGCGTGCGCGGCACTGGTGGCCTGGCGACGGGGCCGTGAACGGGCCGATGTGTACGCGGAGTTGGTGGAGTCGGCGGTCGACGTCCATCTCCCGGAGCTGTCCGAGCGGTTCGACGAGGAGACCCGTCCGGTCCGGGCGAGCCTGGGACCCGCGCTCACCGAACGGTTCCGGAAGGGGGCGGGGCCGCGGCGACTGTGACGTGACCGGCATCGGGGACGACTCGGATCAGGGGTACGGAACATGACGACGGACACGACGGATCCGGGCCGGCGGCCCGGGGACTCCGACCGGCCGGCCGAGCGCGCGCGGCTGCTTGCGGCCGTACGGGAGCGGCTGGAGGGGACCGGCACTCCCGCCGGCAACGCGCGTCTGCACACCGAGGAGGCGCACGGCGAGACCGGACGGCTGCTGTGGCACCTGATGGGCCCCGCCCCGGACGGCGGCTTCGGACTCGACCCGGAGGTAGTGTACGTCCTGGGCGTGACGTATCTGTTCCGCGCGCACGACCGGCCGGACGCCCCCACCGCCGAACGGGAGAGCCGGTACGGCCTGACGCTGCTCGCCCCCTTCTACTTCCATCTGCCGGGACAGGAGGACGTCCTGCCCCCCGACCTGCGTGCAGCGCTCGACGGGATGGCGGGCCCCGACGCCGGGCGGCCCGAGGAGCCGGCGGAGCTCGTCCAGCGGCACGCCGAGGCCCTGACCAATCTGGCGATGCTGGTGATGGAGCTGGCCGTCGCGCTGCCGTATCCGGAGGCCTTCGAACTCGCGGCCGGGCTGACCCGGGACTCCCTTCCGTATCTGTCGCCGGAAGGCCCCGACCGCGCGCTGGCCGGCTGCAACCTCGGATACGCGCTGCTGCTGAGCGCCGTCCACGGCGACAGCGGACCCGAGCGGCTCAGCGAGGCCGTCGACGTCCTGCGCACCGCGTTCAGCGCGACTCCCCCGGGCCATCCCAACCACGCCCGCTGCGCCAACGGGCTGGGTCTGGCACTGCTCGCCTCGGCGGAGCGGCGCCAGGACCGCGCCCCGGTGCCCGAGGCCGTCGAGATGCTGCGCACGGCGACCCGGGCCGCCACCGAGGGCGATCAGAACAGGGCGCAGATGTACTCCGACCTCGGCTACGCCCTCGTCGTCCTCGCCCGCGGCGCGGAGGACGGCGAGGCGGTGGGTCCGGAGCTGCGGGAGGAGGCCGTGACCGCGCTGCGGCGCTCGCTGGACCTGACCGACGACGGGCAGCCGGAGCAGCTGCGCGAACGGCTCGGCCGGCTCGCCGACGCCGAGCTGATCGGGATCCCGGACGACGACCGGCCAGGCGCCGCCGCACAGGCCTCGCAGGCCGCCGGGGCCCTGCGGCGACTGCTCGGACTCACTCCCGACGGGCACCCGGAGCGCGGTGAGCTCCTGCTGCGGCTGGCCGCGAACCTGGTCGTGGCCCAGCGGCCGCGGGAGGCCGTCGGGCTGCTGACCGAGGCCGGTGCGCTGTTCGCCGGTGACGCCGAGCGGGCGGAGCAGGTGCAGGTGCTGCTCTTCCAGGCGTCCATGCTCCAGGGGGAGCTGGCCTCCCGCTCGGACCTCACACCGGAGCAGCGGGAGGACTGGGAGGCCGTCGACAGCGCCATGCGGTCCGCGCTGTCGGGGGACCCGGCCGGTCATCCACTGGGCGCGGTGCTGCAGCTCATCGGCATGGGCACGGAGCAGGGGGGCGGCAGCCGCGGCCAGGAGCTGATGGAGCTCGGCGCCCTGGTGCTGGGCTACCCGGAGCAGGTCTCCCTGAGCGACCTCTTCGCCAAGACCATGGAGCTCCAGGCCCGGCGCATCGCCCGGCTGCCCGAGACGGAGCGCGAGCAGGCCCTCGCCGACTTCCTCGCGGGTGAGGGCACCGGGTCCGAACCGGACGTCGAGGGGCCGGTGGACCCCGGCGCCCTCGACGAACTCCTGGACGTCCACGAGCGGTTGCTCGGCCTGCTGCCGGCCGGCTCCCGCGAGCACGGGCTGCTGAAGGGCAGCCGGAACCTGCTGCGCCTGCAGAAGATCACCTACGAGTCGATGAACGAGCCGGAGGAGGGCCCGGCCCGACTGCGGTCCCTGCGCAGGTCCCTGCCACTGCTGCGGGAGATGTTCGACGACATGCCCGAGCAGCTGCGGCAGTTGGGGATCGCTCCCGAACTCTTCGGCGCGCACACGGCGTTGATGTTCTCCTCCGAGTCGCCGTTCGACCAGTTGGAGGCCGTGGAGGAAGGGGTGCGGGGCGCCCGCCGCAGACTGACCCGGCTCACCCCGGGGACACCGGAGTACGACGAGGCCAGGACGTCGCTCGCGGTCTCGCTCTTCTTCCGGGACGCGCTGTGGCCCGAGGAGGCGGATTTCGAGGAGGCCGTGGCCCTCGCCCGCGAGCTGACCGCCGTACCCGATCCCGGGCTGCGCACCGCGATGCTGCTGACGCAGTGGACCTCGGCCACCCGCTCACATCTCGAACAGTCCCGGTCGCAGGACCGACCGGCCGCCCGGTCGTTCAGCCGGATCACCCGGATGGCGTCCGACCGCGCCGCCAGGGCGCTCGACGAACGGGACCCCGTGGACGCGCTGGAGACCCTGGAGGACGGCCGGGCGCACCTGTTGTCCACCGCGCTCAACACCCGTCGCGAACTGGAGGTCCTGCACGGCGCGGACGCCGACCTGCACGCCCGGCTGCGCGCCGCGCTGGACGAGGTCCGGGCGCTGCGCCGCAGGGTGGAGCCCGGCCACTGGGCCGACCCGGACGAGTTCGAGGCGGTGCGTGCCGCCTCCGGGGACGCCGCCCGGCTCGTCGCCGAGCTCCAGCGGCGCCCCGGCTTCCGGCGCTTCCTCACCCCGCTGCCGCTCGGCCTTGACGACCTGCTGCCCGCCGCCGCGGAGGGCCCGGTGGTGAGCGTCAACGTCCATCCCCGCCGCTGCGACGCCCTGGCGCTGTGCGCGGACGGGCTGCGCACGGTGCCGCTGCCCGAGCTGGACGCCGCCGACCTAGCGGCGCAGGCCGAGTCGTTCCGGCTCGCGGTCGAGGCACTGACGTCCGGACCGCGCGATCCGCTGTTCGAGGAGGCGCGGGACATCTTCACGGGCACCCTGGCCTGGCTCTGGGACGTCCTGGCCGAACCGGTCCTGGACGCCCTCGGACTGACCGGCCGTCCCCCGAGTTCTCGGCTGCGCCCGGACAGGGGGAACCCCCATGAGCCGGGAGCGCCGTGGCCCCGGCTGTGGTGGTCGCCGTCCGGTGTGCTCAACTCCTTCCCGCTGCACGCCGCCGGGCACCACGGCCCGGACGCGCCGGCCGGCGCGGCGGTCCTGGACCGGGTCGCCTCCTCCTACACGCCGACGCTGCGCGCACTGCTCTTCAGCCGGGCCCGCCGGCGCGCGGCACCTGGCCGGCGCAGCACCCTGGCCGTGGCCATGCCGGAGACGGCGGGGCAGGCGCC
Organism: Streptomyces sp. NPDC050625; assembly: GCF_040654755.1. Lineage (NCBI taxonomy): Bacteria > Bacillati > Actinomycetota > Actinomycetes > Kitasatosporales > Streptomycetaceae > Streptomyces > Streptomyces sp. NPDC050625. The sequence continues at coordinate 88,621 of NZ_JBFAIQ010000002.1, read as the reverse complement.
CCTGGCCCGTACGGTCGCCGAGGCCGCCGAGGCGGTCGCGGCGGGCGGCGGGGTCCCGCTGATCGGAGCGGCCGCCACCCGGGACGCGGTGCGCGCGGCCGTGCCGGCCGCGTCCCTGGTGCACTTCGCCTGCCACGCCGACAGCGACCCGGAGGAACCGGCAGCGGGCCGGCTGCTGCTGGCCGACGGCGACCTGTTCCTCCAGGACATCGCCGAACTGCGCCTGGAATCCGCCGAGTTGGCCTATCTCTCGGCTTGTGGCACGGCCCGCGGCAGCGCCGCGCCCGCCCTGGCCGACGAGGCCGTCCATCTCGCCTCCGCCTTCCAGCTGGCCGGATACGCCCAGTCGGTGGCCACGCTCTGGGAGGTGGGCGACGCGTTCGCGGCCGACGCCGCCGCCAGGTTCCACCGCACGCTGGCCCCGTCCCTGCCGCACCCCGGCCCGCTGCCCGCGGCGCAGGCCCTGCACCACACCGTGCGCTCGCTGCGCGCGGAGCGGCCGGACCTGCCGTGGACCTGGGCGGCACTGGTGCATGCGGGGGCGTGAGCGGGCGGGGCGAGGCGGCCACGGCGCAAGGATGCCGTGGGGCTCACCACCCCCTCTCGGAAGAGCCCTCCAGCGGGATGTGGGCGCCGTGGCGCAGCCGTGGGCGGGCCGCCATGACCGCCACGTCGTCCTCCGCGTTCTTCACGTCGAGGCGGGTGACGATGGTCTCCAGGATCTCGTGGACGCCCGCGCCCACCGCGAAGCGGATCTCGGCCAGGCGTTGCAGGGAGCTGTCGATGTCCTCGCCGCGGTGCTCGACGAGGCCGTCGGTGAACAGCACCAGCGTCTGGTCGGGGTCGAGCCGGGACGTGGTCGACTCGTAGCCGCCGAAGCCGGTGCCCAGCGGTGGGCCGACCGGGGCGGACAGCAGTGAGGTGTGGCCGCCGCGCGTGATCAGGGCGGCGGGCAGGTGGCCCGCGCTGGCCACGGTGAGCTGGCCGCGGGCCGGGTCGACACGTGCGATCAGGCAGGTGGCGGGTCTGCGCTCCGCCTCGTTGGAGGCGATGTCGTCCATCTGGCGCAGCACCCGGTGCGGGGGCAGGTCGGCGGAGGCGATGTAGCGCAGGGAGGAGCGGTAGGCGTTCATGTCGACGGCGGCCTCCAGGCCATGGCCCATGACGTCGCCGACGACGAGCAGGGTGCGGCCGAAGTGCAGCCGTACGGTCTCGCACCAGTCGCCGCCGACCAGCGTGCGGGTTCCCGCGGGCAGGTAGCGGACGGCGACGTCCAGGTTGGGGTGCGGCCGGCCGGGCTCGGCGAGCAGGGCGCACTGCAGGTCGGCGGCGGTGCTGCTGATCCGGTCGTACTCGCGGGCCTGCCGGATGTGGGACGCGGCGCGCTCGGTCAGCAGGGCGAGGAGTTCGACCTCGGAGCGGGTGAACGGCGGGCCGTCCCGTGCGCAGACGAGGACGCCGTAGTGGAGCTCCCCGGTGGTCAGCGGCAGACAGATCGCGGGCCGGGCACCGCCGTGGGCCGGGTACTCGGTCCACGGCTCTTCACGGCCGTCGGCCGCCGGGGTCGCGGCGTCCCGGGCCACGGCGGCGGCCCAGCGGGCGTCGGGCAGGGCGTCGGCGTCCCCGATGATCGAGTCGTACCCGGAGACGCTTCTGCCGACCCGGTGCATGACGGCCGCCGAGCCGCCGGCCAGCCGCACGACCGCCCGGGCCAGCTCGGCACAGGTCGTGCTCTCGTCCGGCGTCGTGCCGATACCGGCCGCCGCCACGCGCAGCGCCCTCAGTCCGTTCTCCCTGCTCCGCGCGTCGACCTGCATCGACGTTTTTCGCGTTTTTCGACGGGACCGGATCCACCGCACGACACCCAACACCCTCACAGAATCTCAAACCAGGGCATTTGGGGCATCCACCGGTTGTGGATGCGGCACATGCCCATGGAGCCATCATGGGACTGTGAGGATCCCGAGGAGCCGTCCTCCCGAGGTGCCCGGCGACGACAGCGACGACCTGGCACGGTTCGGCTACCGTCAGGAGCTGAAGCGCTCCCTCGGGCCGCTGTCCAGTTTCGCCGCGAGTTTCAGTTACATCTCGGTCCTGACCGGAGTGTTCCAGCTCTTCGGCTTCGGCTTCGCCTCCGGCGGCCCGGCGTACATCTGGACCTGGCCGCTGGTGTTCCTCGGGCAACTCGCCGTCGCCCTGTGCTTCGCCGAGATGGTCGGACAGTTCCCGCTGGCCGGCTCGGTGTACCAGTGGTCCAAGCACCTCGCCCGTCCCCTCACCTCATGGCTGTCGGGCTGGATCATGGCCGGTGGCGCGGTGGTGACCGCGGCCGCCGTCGCGGTCGCCTACCAGGTCGTCCTGCCGCAGATCTCACCGGCCTTCCAGATCCTCGGCGGCCCCGGCGACGCGGGCGTGACCGACACCCGGGGCGGTGCCCAGAACGCCATCGTGCTCGCTCTCGGTCTGGTGGTCTTCACCACCGTGGTCAACCTGTGCGGTGTCCGGCTGATGGCGAGGATCAACGACTTCGGTGTGGTGGTCGAGCTGATCGCCGTGACCCTGCTCGTCGTCATGCTGGGCATGCACGTCAGACGGGGGCCGCAGGTCGTCCTGGAGACGCAGGGCACCGGGGCCGGCCACTCCTCCGGCTATCTCGGCGCGTTCCTGGTCGCCTCTCTCGCGAGCGCCTACGTCTTCTACGGCTTCGACACCGCGGGATCGCTGGCGGAGGAGACGAGGGAGCCCAGACGCCACGCGCCCCGTGCCATCCTGCGGGCGCTCACTGCGGCGTTCGTCTCCGGCGGGCTGCTGATTCTGGTCGCGATGATGGCGGTCGGCGACATCGGGGACCAGGAACTGCGCGACCTGGGCATGCCCTACCTGGTCAAGTCCACGCTGGGCTCCGGGCTCGGCTCCGTCTTCCTGGTGTGCGTGGCGATCGCCGTCACCGTCTGCTGCCTGGCCGTGCAGACCGCGGCCATCCGGCTTCTGTTCTCCATGGCCCGGGACGGCCGGCTGCCCTTCAGCCGGGCCGTCTCCCGGGTCTCCCCGCACTCCAGGACCCCCGTCGTGCCGGCCCTCCTCACCTGCCTGCTGACCATCGCGCTGCTGGTGGTCAACCTCGGCAACCGGCACCTGTTCTACACCCTGACCTCGGCCGGCATCGTGCTGTTCTACGTCCCGTACCTGCTGGTGACCGGGCCCATGCTGGTGCGTCGGCTGCGTGGCACCTGGCCTCGTGCCGACCACGGGCCCTACTTCTCCCTCGGCCGCTGGGGCCTGGCCGTGAACCTCGTCGCCGTGCTGTACGGCATGGCCATGACCGTCAACGTGGCCTGGCCGCGGGCCGCGGTGTACCCCGGGGACGCCTGGTACTACCGGTGGGGGGCCCTGTTCTTCCCCGCCGTCATCACAGCCGTCGGCGCGGCCCTCTACCTCGTGCGCCCACGCGCTCGTCCGGCGCCGGAGTGCCGGTAGAACTCCACGGGTTCGGGCGCCAGGGGCTTGTTGCCGAGGATGATGTCGGCGGACTTCTCTGCGAGCATCATCACCGGGGCGTAGATGTTGCCGTTGGTCACGTACGGCATCACGGAGGCGTCCACGACGTACAGCCCCGTCAGGCCGTGCACCGCCATGGTGCCGGGGTCCACGACCGATGCCTCGTCGATGCCCATCCGGCAGGTGCACGAGGGGTGGAGCGCGGTCTCGCCGTCGGCCGCCACCCAGTCCAGGATCTGCTCCTCGGTCTCGACCCCGGGGCCCGGGGAGAGCTCGCCGGTACTGAACTCCTCGAAGGCGGGCCGGCCGAGGATGTGCCGGGTGATGCGGATCGCCTCGACCCATTCCCTGCGGTCCTTGTCGGTCGAGAGGTAGTTGAACCGCAGCGCTGGGTGCGTGCCGGGGGCGCGTGAGACGATCTTCACCGATCCCCGCGCGTCCGAGTACATGGGCCCGACATGCACCTGATAGCCGTGCCCGGGTGCGGGTGAGGACCCGTCGTAGCGGACCGCGGCGGGCAGGAAGTGGAACATCAGGTTGGGGTAGGCCACGTCCTCGTTGCTTCGTACGAAGCCGCCGGCCTCGAAGTGGTTCGTCGCCCCGGGCCCGCGGTGCAGGAGCAGCCACTCGGCGGCGACGAGGGGCCGCCGCCACGGCTTGAGCGCGGGCTGCACCGACACCGGTCTCCTGCTGCCGTGCTGGACGTACACCTCCAGGTGGTCCTGAAGGTTCTCGCCGACGCCCGGCAGGTTCAGGACCGGCTCGATGCCGAGCGCTGCCAGCTCGTCCGCGTTCCCCACGCCGGAGAGCTGGAGCAGCTGCGGGGAGTTGACGGCCCCGCCGCACAGGACGACCCTTGCGCCGCGGCACTGGCGCAGCCCGCCGCGGCCCCGCGCGAGGTACTCCACGCCCACCGCCCGCCCGCCCTCGAACAGGATGCGGGTGACCGTCGCCCTGGTCCGCACCGACAGGTTGGGACGGCTCATCACCGGGTGCAGATAGGCCCGGGCGGCGCTGAGCCGACGGCCGCGGTACACGTTGCGGTCGAACGGGGCGAAGCCCTCCTGCCGGAAGCCGTTGACATCGTCGGTCAGCCGGTACCCCGCCTGCTGCACGGCTTCGAAGAAGGCGGTGAACAGCGGGCTGTCGGCCGGTCCCCGTTCGAGGACGAGCGGCCCGTGGTGGCCGCGGAACTCCCCCTCCGCGTCGGCGAGGCAGTTCTCCATCCGCTTGAAGTACGGCAGGCAGTGGGCGTAGTCCCAGTTCGCCATCCCCGGGTCGGCGCTCCAGCGTTCGTAGTCCAGGGGATTCCCCCGCTGGAAGATCATCCCGTTGATGCTGCTGGAGCCGCCGAGCACCTTGCCCCGGGCGTGGTGGATCCGCCGGCCGTGCAGGAAGGGTTCCGGTTCGGACTCGTACCTCCAGTCGTAGAACCGGCTGCCGATGGGAAAGGTCAGGGCGGCGGGCATGTTGATGAGGAGGTCCCACGGGTAGTCGGGGCGTCCGGCTTCGAGCACCAGCACCCGGTTGGCGGGATCGGCACTGAACCGTGCCGCCAGCGCGCAGCCGGCGGAGCCCCCGCCGACGATGACGAAGTCGTATCGATCTTCCAAGGCCTTGGTCTCCTGCCTGGCCGTGGGGACCGGTCAGCCCGCGGGCATCGGCTGCTCGGCCCAGATGACCTTGCCGCGGGGTGTGTAACGGGTTCCCCAGCGCTGGGCGAGCTGGGCCACGAGGAAGAGGCCGCGGCCGCCTTCGTCGGTCATGTCGGCCTGACGCAGATGCGGAGACGTACTGCTGGTGTCGGCGACCTCGCAGATGAGCATCCGATCGCGCAGCAGCCGTACCTGGAAGGGGCCGGTGGCATGGCGGATGGCGTTGGTGAGCAGTTCGCTGAGGATCAGCTCCGTGGTGAAGGCGGCCTCTTCCAGGTTCCAGTCGGCGAGCTGCCGGACCACGGCCCCGCGTATCTCGGAGACGATGGCCGGGTCCGGCGAAAGGCCGTCCCAGCAGGCCATGTCCGAGGCGGCCAGACCGCGGGGGCGGACGACGAGCAGGGTGACGTCGTCCTCGGCCGGCTGGGACGGCGGCAGGGCTGCCACGGCGGCCTGGCAGGTCTCCTCCGGCGAGCGTCCGGGGTGGCCCAGAGTGTGCCGGAGCTCCTCCAGCACGGTCTCGATGCACCGTTCGCGGTCCTCGACGAGGCCGTCGGTGTAGAACACCAGCTGGCTGTCGTCCGGCAGCTCGATCTCGACCGTCTCGAAGGGGAATCCGCCCAGGCCGAGCGGCGGCGCGGCGGGTACCTCGGGGAAGGTCACCGTCCCGTCGCCGGAGATGAGCGCCGGTGGGAGGTGTCCCGCGCGGGAGAGACTGCAGCGGCGGGTCGTCGGGTCGTACACCCCGTACAGGCAGGTGGCTCCGATGAAGGCGTCCGTGCTGCCGTCCTCCCGGGCCATCCGGGCGACCAGGTCGTCCAGATGCGTGAGGAGTTCGTCGGGGGCGAGCTCGAAGGAGGCGAAGTTGTCCACGGCGGTGCGCAGCCGCCCCATGGTGGCGGCGGCCTGGACGCCGTGGCCGACCACATCGCCCACGACGAGGGCGATACGGGCTCCCGACAGGGGGATCACATCGAACCAGTCACCACTGACTCCGGTGTGCGCGGGCAGATAGCGGTAGGCGACCTCCAGCGCGTTCTGTTCGGGCAGTCCGTGCGGGAGCAGACTGCGCTGCAGGGCGAGCGCGGTGGCGTGCTCGCGTGTGTAGCGGCGCGCGTTGTCGATGCAGAGCGAGGCGCAGGCGACCAGTTCCGCGGCGAGTGAGACGTCGTCGTCCTCGAAGGGCGCGGATCGTCGCGAGCGGTAGAAGCCGGCCATCCCCAGGGGCACGCCGCGGGCGCTCAGCGGCACGGTGATGAGCGAGTGTATGCCCCGGTCGAGGATCTGCGAGGCACGTACGGGGTCCTCGGCGGCCCAGCATCGCGAGGTCTTCAGGTCCGCCTCCATCGACGGAGAGCCGCTGGCCAGACACTGCGCCTGCAGGCTGGTGGGGGCGAAGCCGATCTGCTCGCCCACCCCGCTGAAGGGGAAGCCCTCCACCCCGCCCACCGCGGCGCGCTGCATCGGCAGCACACCGGCCAGCGAGGGCTCGTCGCCGCGCAGCACCGCGGGGTACAGGTCGACGGTGACGACGTCGGCGAAGTTCTCGACCACCACCTCGGCCAGCTCTTCGGCCGTGCGGACGACGTCCAACGTGGTACCGATACGACGGCTGGACTCACGCAGCAACTCCAGACGGCGCCGCGCCGCGAGGGCGAGCCTGCCGATCCCCGGTTCCCCGACAGCCAGCAGCCATCGATGGCACTGCCCCTCGCCCGCCGTTGCGGACGGAGCCGCGGTGGGGGCCGGAATCGCCGTGTGGGCCGGAATCGCGGTGGGAGGACCGCGCCAGGCACCGGGGGCCGTTTCGGCCGTGTCGGTGCGCGGCACGCACGGCGCGGAAGCGGGCGTCCCGCCCGCGGAGACCAGCGCGCCGCTCGCGGGAACGATGACCTCGACCGCGACCCCCTCGCACACGTCCGCCACCGGGCGTGCCAGCAGCGTGACCACCCGTCCACCGGACACGGGTACCTCGATGGCAGCCCTGCGGCCCGAGGCGATCAGTCCTGCCGCCTTCTCCTCCAGGACCAGCCGGTCGGACCCCGTCAGCAGGTCCTCGGCCGGGGCACCGAGGACGATCTGCCGTCCGTCCCTGAACTCGGGTGCCCGCATCTGGCGAGCGGTCCGCATATAGGCCCGCAGCAGGGTGCGCTCCCGGTCGGTCTTCTGCTCCAGCAGCCTTCGTTCGATGGCGTGAGCCGCTTTGCGCGCCATGGTTTCCAGCATCGAAGTGAACTCGGACGACTCGGTCGCAAGGTCCACCACGCCGACGATGCGTCCGCTCAGGGGCTCGTGCACGGGCACGGCCACGCAGCCCTGCACGGTCCATGCGTCGGCGAAGTGCTCATGGCCGTAGACGCGGCTGGCGCGCCGCTCCGCGAGCGCGAGGCCGATGGACGTGGTACCGCCGAGGGACTCGTGGAAGCTGAAGCCGGGCGCCCCGCCGCCCGCGGTGTCGAGATACCGGGTCATCTGCGGCTCGCCGGTCAGGCAGCGGAGCACCACGCCCTCGCCGTCGGTGAGGATCACGGTGGACCAGGTTCCGGCGATCGCGCGGGCCACCTCGTCGAGCACCGGCTCCGCCGCGTGGACGAGTTCCGTGTCCAGGTCGGGTTCTCCCAGGTAGGTGGTCCCCAGACTCGGACGCAGACCGAGGGACTGGCAGCGGCTCCACGAGGACAGGATCTCGCTGCGTACCCCGGCGACCACCGGCCCCCCGGCCAGGAAGCGCTCACGGCTGCGCGCCGTGACGTCATCGCTCCGACCGTCGCGAGCCATCCGGACCACTCCCACCTGTGGGCAAATCAGGTGACTTTATGAAAATACACCAGACGGTTTCGTCTCAGCCCTCGTCCGGGGTCATCCGCAAGGAGATCGAGTTGATGCAGTACCGCTGGTCGGTCGGGGTCGCGTACCCCTCGCCCTCGAAGACATGGCCGAGGTGCGAGCCGCAGCGGGCGCAGCGCACCTCGGTGCGCACCATGCCGTGCGAGCGGTCCTCCAGGAGTTCGACGGCGTCGCTGTCCTTCGGGTCGAAGAAGGACGGCCAGCCGCAGTGGGAGTCGAACTTGGTCTCGGAGGTGAAGAGTTCGGCGCCGCAGGCGCGACAGGAGTAGACGCCCTTGGTCTTGGTGTTCGTGTACTCACCGACGAAGGCCGGCTCGGTGCCGGCCTCGCGCAGGACGGCGTACTCGGCCGGGGTCAGCTCCGCGCGCCACTGCTCGTCCGGCTTCTCGACGTCGTACGACATGAGCCTCAGCCCCTCACTGCTGCGACAGGTGATCCAGGATGCGCGGGCCCAGGTCGGTCACGTCACCCGCGCCCATGGTGAGAACGAGATCACCCGGCTTCGCCATTCCCGCGATCACCGAGGGGACCTCCGCCTTGTCGTGCAGGGCCATGACGACCGCACCCGCCGCGCGCGCCGCGTCGATGATCAGGTCGCTGGTCACGCCGGGGATCGGGTCCTCACGGGCCGGATAGATGTCGAGGACCACGGACTCGTCCGCGAGGGCCAGGGACTCGCCCATCTCCTTGCCCAGCTCCTGGGTGCGGGAGAACAGGTGCGGCTGGAAGACGACGAGGATGCGGGAGTCGCCCGCGGCCCCGCGCATCGCCTCCAGGTCGGCGGTCATCTCCGTGGGGTGGTGGGCGTAGGAGTCGATGACCTGGACGCCGGCCGCCTCGCCCTTCAGCTGCAGACGCCGCTTCACACCGGTGTACGCGGCCAGCGCGGGCGCCAGCTCGGCGGCCGGGACGCCCAGCGCGACGCCCGCCGCGAGGGCGGCCACCGCGTTGTGGGCGTAGTGACGGCCGGGGACGGAGACCACGAAGGTGAGCTCCGCCCCGTCCAGCACCACGGTGACCTCGCTCTTCAGGCCCTGCGGGACGACGGACAGGACGCGTACGTCGGCGTCCGCCGCCTCGCCGTACGTCACCGTCCGTACCGATCCGGCCAGGCGCTCGGTCAGCTTCCGGGCGCCCTCGTGGTCGGCGGAGATCACCAGGGTGCCGCCGGGCACGATCCGGCCGGCGAAGGTCTCGAAGGACTCGTAGATCTCGTCGATCGAGGCGTAGTTGGCGTGGTGGTCGAGCTCGACGTTGAGGACGATCGCGACCTCGGGCGCGTACTTGTGGAAGCTGCGGTCCGATTCGTCCGCCTCGGCGACGAAGATCTCGCCGTCGCCGTGCAGGGCGTTGGAGCCGGGGGCGTCCAGGTCGCCGCCGATGGCGTAGGAGGGGTCCAGGCCCAGCTCGGACAGGGAGACCGCGAGCATCGACGTGGTGGTCGTCTTGCCGTGGGTGCCCGCGACCGCGATCGGACGCAGGCCCTCCATCAGGGCGGCCAGGGCGTCGGAGCGGTGGACCACGGGGATGCCCAGCTCCGCGGCGCGGGCCAGCTCCGGGTTGTCCTTGCGGATCGCCGAGGAGACGACCACACAGCTGGCGTCGTCGGCGAGGTGCTCGGCCGCGTGTCCGATGTGCACGGTCGCGCCCAGCGCGCGCAGCGCCTCGGCGGTCGCCGACTCCTTGGCGTCACTGCCCGCCACCTTGGCCCCGCGCTGCGCGAGGATTTTCGCGATGCCCGACATTCCGGCGCCGCCGATGCCGATGAAGTGCGGTCGGTCCATGGCGGTAGGAAGGCCCGGGGCCATGTGCGTCTCCCTGGAGTGGTGCGGCGAAGCGAACATTCAGCGCACCACCATATGGCCCCGGCGCACCCAACACCTATTAGGTCCGTTACGGGCGGCGGTCACGTCACGTCCCGCCGCGGTCGCCGGTCACGCCTTGCTGTGCGAGAACAGCTTGAGCACCGGTACGCCGACCTTGTGACGGGCCCTGGACGCCCAGTCGCGGTGGAAGAACTCCTCCACGTAGTGGGGGTCGGTCAGGACGATCACCTCGTCGGCGCCGATCTCGTCGACCAGGTCCTTCAGGGCGTCCAGCGGGTGGTCCTCCACCAGCCTGCCCTCGGCCTCGCCGCCCGTCGCGCGCAGCGCCTTCAGGGACACCTCCAGGGCCTGCTCCGCGGGCTCCTTCGCGGCGGCGCCCTCGGGCGTCTCGCGTTCGCGTGCCGCCTCGTCGAGCTCGCCGAGCGCGATGTCGTCGATGGCCCGCAGGAGACGGTCGGCCTGGTCGCCCCGAGGCTGGAGCAGCACGTGGAAGGAGACCTGCTCGTCTCCGTGCAAGGTGGTGACGAACTCCACGTCGGCGGACGTCAGGGCCTTCTCGATCATCAATACGCTTGTGAACACCAGTGCCCCATTCTGCTCCGTGGGCCGTGTCAGGCCCTGCGGAAACCATCCTGCCCCGTGATCGCACGGGTACTGCCGGATTCAGTGTGCCCGTCGAAAGCCAAGCGGAACGGTAGATTCCGCTGATTTCATGACCGACGGTAGCGACCGAACAGGAACCCGGCCTCTTCCAGCAGCGACACCAGCTCGAAGCGCCGCGGCACCGCGACCGACGGCCCCCCGGCGATGCGCTGCGCGTCGCCCGCGGTGAGCATCGGGGAGAGGGTCAGACAGAGCTCGTCGAGCGCTTCGGCGGCGATCAGCTGGCCCAGCAGCCGGGGGCCGCCCTCGGTGAGCAGCCGGGTGTGACCGAGGCCGGCGAGGGCCGCCACGGCCCGCTCCGGGTCCACTCCGGCGCCGTCGCCCGCGATCACCACCCGCGCGCCCGCCCGCTCGGCGGCGGCGACACGGTCCGGGGCCGCCGCGGCGCCGGTCAGGACCAGGGTGGGCACCTGGGGGGAGGTGAACAGCGGAAGCGAGTAGTCCAGGTCCAGGCTCGCGGTGACGACCGCGATCGCCGGGGCCGGGGCCTGTCCCGCCGCCTTCCTGGCGTCCGCGAACTCCGCACGCGCGCGTGCGGGGCGGTACGCCTCCTGCCGTACCGTTTCCGCGCCCACGAGGACGACGTCCGCGAGCGCCCGCAGCGTGCCGAAGATCCGCATGTCGGCCGCGCTGGAGATGGGCTGCGAGCGGCCCTCGTGCTGGGCGGCCCCGTCGAGCGTGGACACCATGTTGGCCCGCAGCCAGGTCCCCCGCCCGCCGGCCGCCGGCTCGGGGTAGGCGTATGCGGCCGCCAGCTCGGCAAGACTCCACTCCCGGTCACCGAGGGCCTCACCGGTCGCACCGGCCCCACCGAAGGGCTGGGCTGCTGTTTCGTCGGTCACAGGGAACAGGCGTCGCATGTCGTGCAGTGTGACACGGCGCTTAGCATGGATAACCGTGTCGTCATCCACCGCCGCGTCCGCCCTCAGCCCGATAGCCGACGCGACCCCGTTGTCCCTGTGCGCCCGCGAGCCGCACGTCCCCGCGGACCGGCTGGTCGCCGAGATGGTGCCGCCCCCCCGCTTCGACTCGGTCCGCTTCGCCACGTACCTCCCGGACCCGGACCAGCCGAGCCAGACCGAGGCCGTACAGGTCCTCGACGGCTTCGCGGCCGGTCTCGGCGGGGCGCACGCCATCGGCACCGGCCGACGGGGGTTCTTCGGGTTCGGCAAGGCCAAGGCGCCCAAGGCGCCGGCCGGACCCCGCGGTGTCTATCTGGACGGCGGGTACGGCGTCGGCAAGACCCACCTCCTCGCCTCCCTCTGGCACGCCACCCCGGCCGAGCCCGCGCTCAAGGCGTTCGGCACCTTCGTCGAGCTGACCAACCTCGTCGGCGCCCTCGGCTTCCAGCAGACCGTCCAGACCCTGTCCGGTCACCGGCTGCTGTGCATCGACGAGTTCGAGCTCGACGACCCGGGCGACACCGTGCTGGTGTCCACCCTGCTCGGCAGGCTCGTCGACGCCGGTGTCGCACTCGCCGCCACCTCCAACACCCTGCCGGGCAAGCTCGGTGAGGGCCGGTTCGCGGCGGCCGACTTCCTGCGCGAGATCCAGGGCCTGTCCGCCCACTTCCGCGCCCTGCGCATCGACGGCGAGGACTACCGCCACCGCGGCCTGCCCGAGGCACCGGCGCCGTACTCGGACGAGCAGGTGACGAAGGCGGCGTACGCCACCGCGGGCGCCTCGCTCGACGACTTCCCGCATCTGCTGGACCACCTGGCCAAGGTGCACCCCAGCCGGTACGGCGCGCTGACCGACGATCTGAAGGCGGTGTGCCTCGTCGGTGTGCGGCCGGTGCCGGACCAGTCGACGGCGCTGCGCCTCGTGGTCCTCGCGGACCGGCTCTACGACCGTGAGGTCCCCGTGCTGGCCTCGGGGCTGCCCTTCGACAAGCTGTTCAGCGAGGAGATGCTGAAGGGCGGCTACCGCAAGAAGTACTTCCGCGCGATATCCCGCCTCACCGCACTCGCCCGGGACGCGAAGGCACTCGTGACGGCCGAGTAGCCCGCCCGGACCCCCGGGCCGAGTCCCGCTGCATGGGGGCGTGGCCGCAGACCAGACACCGGGCATATCGTTGCAGGAGTGGACACAAAGGGCCTCTTATGGAGGAGGTCGTCATGTTCCAGGAACTGCTGGGGGCGATCATCGCGGCCGGTGCCGTCGGACTGGTGTACGCGTCCGCGGGGGTGCGGGTCGTCAAGCAGTACGAACGCGGGGTGGTCCTCCGGCTCGGCCGGCTGCGGGGCGAGATCCGTTCGCCGGGACTCGCGCTGATCGTCCCGGTCGTGGACCGGCTCTACAAGGTCAACATGCAGATCGTCACGATGCCCGTGCCCGCCCAGGAGGGCATCACGCGGGACAACGTGACGGTGCGGGTCGACGCGGTCGTGTACTTCAAGGTCGTGGACGCGGCGGCCGCGACCATCAATGTCGAGGACTACCGCTTCGCCGTCTCCCAGATGGCACAGACCTCCCTACGCTCGATCATCGGCAAGAGCGACCTCGACGATCTGCTCTCCAACCGCGAGAAGCTCAACCAGGGCCTGGAGCTGATGATCGACAGCCCCGCCATCGGCTGGGGCGTGCAGATCGACCGGGTCGAGATCAAGGACGTGTCGCTGCCGGACGCGATGAAGCGCTCCATGGCCCGGCAGGCCGAGGCCGACCGTGAGCGCCGGGCGAGGATCATCAACGCCGACGCCGAGCTCCAGGCCTCCAGGAAGCTGGCCGAGGCCGCGCAGCAGATGGCCGACACGCCCTCCGCACTGCAGCTGCGACTGCTGCAGACGGTGATGGCGGTGGCGGCCGAGAAGAACTCCACGCTGGTACTGCCCATCCCGGTGGAGCTGCTGCGCTTCCTGGAGAGGGGCCAGCAGCCGGCCGCGCTCACCGAGTCGCACCAGGCGGACGGAACCACCGGCTCGCACCCGGCGGACGCCGACGGCGACCTGCGGCAGAGCGAACCGCAACAGAGCGAGCAGCAACGGACCGAACCGCAACAGCCGGACGGCACCGGCGACGCACAGCAGTCCGCCGCCGTCGACGGCACGCAGCAACCCACCGGCATCGGTGACTCCGCGGCCCCCCGGAGCTAACGTTCCGGGCATGCGCCGGAGCTTCCTGATCGCGTTGGTGGCCACCATGGGCCTGCTCCCGGGCTGCGGCAGCGACAGCGGCGGCTCGTCCGCCCCCAGCCCGGCCCGCACACCCACCGCCGCGCACCGCATCACGGTGACGAGTACCGCGTTCACCGAGGGCGGCACGATCCCGCGCCGCCACACCTGCGACGGCGAGGACGTGTCGCCGCCGCTCGCCTTCTCCGGCGTGCCCACGGACACGACCGGACTGGTCCTCATGATGGAGGACCCCGACGCCCCGCACGGCACGTTCACGCACTGGCTGGTGTGGAACATCGGCCCGCGGACCACGGAGCTGGCCGCCGACCAGGCACCCCGGGGCGCCACGCAGGGGCGCAACGGCTTTGGCAGGACGGGGTACGGCGGCCCCTGCCCGCCCAGGGGCGACAGCCCGCACCACTACGTCGTCACGGTCTATGCCGCCGACCGGCGCCTGGACCTCGCCCCCGACGCGACGCCCGACGACGTCCGACGCGCCCTGACCGACCACACCCTCGCCACCGGCACCCTGACGGGCCGTTACGGCCGCTGACCGGGCGGAGGCGGCCGGGGCGCCCGGGCGGGTGACTCCGGTACGACCGGTAGGGCGCGTCGGTCGAATGAGCATATTTACGATCATATCTTCATGCGGTGTTCACTCTTGTACGCCGTGTCACCGCCCTCTGTGCCCTGGGCACCGCCCTCGCCGCCTGCGGCACCGCGAGCGCCCCGCACGCCGCCCACCAGGCCCTCACCTCGCCCTCCGCCTCCACCTCTGCTTCCGCTTCCCCCTCACGACCGCCCACCCTCGTCCCGGGCCCGGGCGGCCTCACCCCGGTCTTCACCAACGGCCCGCGCACACAGGGCAAGACCGTCGCCCTCACCTTCGACGCCGACATGACCGCCGACCAGGGCCCGCGAGCGGCCTCCGGCGAGCACTTCGACAATCCGGCGCTCATCGCCACGCTGCGCAGCCTGAAGGTCCCGGCCACCGTCTTCATGACCGGCCGATGGGCCGACCAGTACCCGGCCGAGGCCCGCTCCCTCGGCAACGACCCCCTGTTCGAGGTCGCCAACCACTCCTACAGCCACTACGCCTTCACCGGCGACTGCTACGGCCTGCCGACCGTCGGCGACGACAAGATGCGGACGGACGTGGAGCGGGCGTACACCGCGATCCGCAAGGCCGGGGTGGCGCAGCCGATGCCGTACTTCCGCTTCCCCGGCGGCTGCTACGACCGGAAGGCGCTGCGCGCGCTGAGCGGCCTCGGCGTCACCGCGGTGCAGTGGGACGTGGTGAGCGGGGACGCGTTCGCGACCGATGCCGACGCCGTCACCCGGCAGGTGCTGGACGGGGTGAAGCCCGGCTCGGTCGTCGTGATGCACTGCACCCGCAGCGCGGCCCCGACGACGGAGCAGGTGGTGCGCACGGTCGTACCGGAACTGCGAAAGCGGGGCTTCCGGTTCGTGAAGGTGTCCGAGCTGATCGGGCAGACCGGTGGCCACCGGTGACCGGCCTACCCTGAAGAGATGAGCGACGAGGACTACTGCACGATCATCGACAGCACCGAGTCGCAGCCCGCCGACGGGCCGCCGTACGCGGAGTGCGTGCTGTGCCGGAAGCCGACGGAGTACCCCGCGTCGTACAGGGGCGCACGCTGTGCCCGGTGTGATGGGGGTTCCCCCTGTTCGAGCGAAGTCGAGAACTTGGGGGAGGCAGGAGGCGCAGCGCACGGCCTGCTCAGGGTGACCGGCGGCGGGTGAGCGCGCAGGCCACGGCGAAGGCCGCGGCGGTCAGCAGCGCCGCCGCGGCCAGTGGCGGCAGCGGCACCGGGACCCGGCCCGACTGTGAGCCGGTGACCAGCCCGCTCACCGCCGCCTGCGCCGGTGAGCCCGCGACGACCACCGACAGCAGCGCGGCCAGCAGCATCGCGGGCACCGCCCGGCCGGGCGAGCGCAGCAGCGGCCGGTTGGTGAGCGCGCCGACGGCCGTGCCCAGCAGCGCGCAGGACAGGGCGGCCAGGAGGCCGGCCGCGCCCGCCTCGATGCGTGGGACGTGGGCGCGATGGCCGTTGGCCGCCGGGTCGCTGATCAGCGTGACGGCCAGGGTCGCCACGGTCCCGAGTGCCGCCGACGCGAGGAGAGCGGCCAGGAGACAGGCGAGGTGGGCCCTGGCCTGTCCGGCCGCGGCGGCGACGCAGGCGCGGGCCGCGGGCGGCTCGTTGGTGACACAGATCCGCACCAGCCAGGCGGCGACCGGCAGCAGCGCCGCGGCCGTGTAGCCGAGCGAGTCGAGCACCGGCTGGCCGCTCTGCACGCCGACGGCGAGGAAGGCCGCGTACAGGACGACGGGCGGCAGCCAGCGCTGGGAGCGTACGAGGAGTGCGGCCTGGTAACGCAGGAGTGCGGTCATGGGCGGCTTTCGGGATCGGGCGGCGTCTCGGGGGGTGTACCGGGGCTCACGCTCACCACGTGCCAGGGCGGGCGGGCCGTCAGCAGGGCGCGGAGCAGGACGTCGGAGTGGGACTCGGGGACGGTGAGCCGGTGGATGCGGGGCGCGGTCTCCTCGGCCGAGGTGACCGCCCGTGCCGCGTCGGGGGGCAGTTGTCCGCCCGAGGGACCCTGCGCGATGACGACGGCGTGCCGGCCGGCCGGTGAACTCTCCTTCCCCGTACGGCGGTTGAGGGCGCCGTCGACGACGGTGTACGTCGCGTCGGGCCCGGCCAGGCGGCGCGGGTCGTGGTCGACGAACACGACGGCACATCCGGCGGCCGTACGCTCGGCGACGGCCCGCTCCAGTTCCGCCCTGGCCGCGGCGTCCAGACCGGTCCAGGCCTCGTCCAGCACCAGGAACTCGGGCTCCGCGAGCAGGGCCTGGGCCACCGCGACCTTCTGGCTGCCGCCCTTGGACAGCTGGGCCATCGGCGTTTCGGCATGAGCGGCGGCACCGAAGCGGTCCAGCCATGCGACGGCGGCGCCGGCCGCCGTCCGGCGGGACAGGCCGTGGACCGTGCCGAGGTGGGTGAGATAGCCCGCGGCGGTGAAGGGGAGCGCCGAGGGGAACCGCTCCGGGACGTACGCCGTGCGGGGGCGGCCGGTGATACGGCCCTCCGTGGGCGCGTCCAGCCCGGCGAGGATGCGGAGCAGGGTGGACTTGCCGCTGCCGTTGGCTCCTTCCACACAGATGAGCGAGCCGGGCCTGACGGTGAGGTCGACGCCTCGTAACACCCAGGGGCCGCGTATGCCGTAGCGGCGGCCTACGCGGGCCAGCCGAAGATCACGTCGCATGGGGCCATTTTGGTCCGGCTTTAGGGTTGGCTGTTGTGAGCCACGTTTCGACATCCCCCGGTGACAGTCCCTTCCGGTCCGAGCGCAGTGCGCGCGACGAGGCGCCGCAGTTCGTGCTGCCGCTGGTCGTGCGCATCGAACGCGGTGCGCCGCCCGCCCGTACAGATGCGCTGGAGACCGCCGCGCGTTCCGTGCTGGTGCTGCTCGCCGACGAGCGGGCGCTGGGGGACGGCGAGTGGGCCGAGGCCGTGCGGGACTGGCAGGACGCCCGGATCCGCAAGGTCGTACGGCGGGCCCGTGGCGCGGAGTGGCGGCGGGCGGAGGCGCTGCCCGGGATCACGGTGACCGGCAGGTCGGCGCAGGTACGGGTCTTCCCGCCCGTCCCGCTGGACGGCTGGCCCAAGGACCTGGCCAAGCTCCAGGTGTCGGGCACCGACCTCGACGACCCGGAGCCGCCTGCCGGCCCCGACCGTGCTCAGCCCGTGCTCTGGATGAATCCCGAACTCGGCATGTCGGCCGGAAAGGCGATGGCCCAGGCCGGGCACGGCGCCCAACTCGCCTGGTGGGAGCTGTCCGACGAGGAGCGCGCGACCTGGCGTGCCGCGGGCTTCCCGCTCTCGGTACGGACCGCGGACCCGGCCGAGTGGCGCCGGCTGACGGACAGCGGGCTGCCGTTGGTACGGGACGCGGGCTTCACGGAGATCGCGCCGGGCTCCTGCACGGTGGTCGCCGATCATCCGGCGCTGCGGCGGGATCCGGTGGACTCGCGGGGCGTGCCCGGGTAGGCCGGGTCCGGGCCGGGTGCCGGGCCGTGTTCCGGGCCGCGAATCCCGGAGCCCGCTCTGCCGCGCACCCACCTCACATCCCGCTCTGCCGCTCACATCCCGCTCTGCCGCGAACCTCAAATGTTGCTCTGAAGGTGCGGGCGGTGTGGTTCGGAGCCGGGCGCCGGGGTGATACCCCCGTCACGCGAAAAGGGGGAAGGGCCATGCGGCGACTGGGAACGGGGATCGGCTGGCGGCCGCAGATCGCGGACGCCGTGGAGCGCATGCCCGGCATCGACTGGGTGGAGGTCGTGGCGGAGAACGTCTGCCCCGGCCACCTCCCCGAGTCGCTGCTGCGGCTGCGCGAGCGCGGGGTGACCGTGGTGCCGCACGGTGTCTCGCTCGGCCTCGGCGGCGCGGACCGGCCCGACGAGGGGCGGCTGACCGCACTCGCCGAGCGGGTGGCGGCGCTGGGCGCGCCGCTGGTCACCGAGCACATCGCGTTCGTGCGCGCGGGCGGTCCGCTGACCGCCTCCCCGCGTCTGGAGGCGGGCCATCTGCTGCCCGTGCCCCGCACCCGGGACGCACTCGACGTGCTGTGCGAGAACGTGCGCATCGCCCAGGAGGCGCTGCCCGTGCCGCTCGCCGTCGAGAACATAGCCGCGCTGATCTCCTGGCCGGGCGAGGAGCTGACCGAGGGCCAGTTCCTGTACGAGCTGGCCGAGCGGACCGGGGTGCGGCTGCTCATCGACGTGGCGAACCTGCACACCAACCAGGTCAACCGGGGCGAGGACCCGGCCAAGGCGCTCGCCGAGCTGCCGCTGGAGGCCATCGCGTATGTGCATGTCGCGGGCGGCTTCGAGCGGGACGGCGTCTGGCACGACAGCCACGCCCACCCCGTACCGCGACCGGTGCTCGACATCCTGACCGACCTCGCCTCACGGGTCGCGCCGCCCGGCGTGCTGCTGGAGCGGGACGAGAACTTCCCCGAACCCGGAGAGCTGGAGCGGGAGTTGGAGTCGATTCGGACAGCGGTGGAGGAGGGGCGCGCGACGCGCTCCGGTTCCGGGGCGGCGTCGCGGGCCGGTGCCGTGACCCCGCCTGTGGTCGCCGCCGACGACGACACCCGGGAGCGGCTCGCGCTTGCCCAGACCGCGGTGCTGTCCTCGCTGGTCGCCGGGACGCCCGTGCCCGAGGGGTTCGACCGGGTGCGGATGGGGGTGCAGGCGCGGGCGCTCGCCGCGAAGCGGGCGGACGTGGTGGCGAAGATCGCGCCGGAGCTGGCGGTGATGCTGGGGGCGGAGTACCGGCCGGCGTTCCTCGACTACGCCCACGGGCACCCGATGACCGGGGGTTACCGGCAGGACGCGCTGGACTTCGCGGGGCAGTTGCTGTTCGCGGGGCGCATCGAGGACGCGGGGGTGCGGCGGGAGCTGCGGGAGTGGTGGCTGGAGCGGTCGGGGCCGGTGCCCCGGTCGCGACGGCCGGTGGTGCGGGCGGCCCGGGCGGCGCGGAGGGTGCTGCTGCGCAGGGGGTGACAGCCGTAACACCGGCATCCCATTTGATGGGTTCGCACACCCTATGTCCCTGCGCCCGCACGGTGGTTGGCCCTGACTCCGCAGTAATATGCGAACTCGCACCCACCCGAGCGCACTGGCGTGCGGTGCCGCAAGCAGGAGGCACCATGCGACCGCGACCCCCGATCAAGGGCAGAGGCATCTTCAGCGGGACCGGGCTCATCATCACGGGCCTGGCCGCGACGCTGGCGGCGCTGCTGTTTCCCGTCTGGTCGTACGCGGACCGGACGGGGATCGCCGGCACCGGCGCCGACGTGCTGAACGCCCAGACCGTGACGACGCAGTACGGCCCGCTGTCCCAGGCGGACCGGGACTTCGTCACCAAGGTCCGCCTCGCCGGGCTGTGGGAGCTGCCGGCCGGTCAGCTGGCCGAGACGAAGGGCACCACCGAGGCCGTACGGGCGGCCGGGGAGCACCTCGTCGCCGGGCACACGTCCCTGGACGCGCATGTCCGCACCGTCGCCACCCGGCTCGGCCTGCCCCTGCCCAACCAGCCCAACGAGCAGCAGCAACAGTGGCTCGCCACCCTGAGCGCGGCACAGGGGCAGGACTTCGACCGCGAGTTCGCCAACATCCTGCGGCTGGCCCACGGCAGGGTGTTCTCCGTCGTCGCCCAGGTCCGGGCCAGTACCCAGAACTCGCTGATCCGCGATCTCGCCGACGACGCCAACACCACCGTGCTGGACCACATCAAGGTGCTGGAGGCGACCGGGTACGTGGACTTCGCCGCACTGGCCCGGGACTTGGCGGCCGCCGCCTCGCCCGTGCCGTCGCCGCCGGTGGTCCAGCCCGGTTCGGCGACTCCGATCGCCTCCCCGCCCTCGCCCACGTACTCGCTTCCGCCGGCCGCCTCCAGCCCGCCGCCGGGCGACGGCTCCTGATCCACCCGGGAAGCGGAACGTCACGTACCGACAACACTCCGTCCGGATGGTGAAAAGGGCATGGTGTTTCACAGGCCCCTGGCATAGAAAAACGTCATGTTCTGGGTCCTTCTCCTGCTGCTGGCCTGGGCCGTCGCGGGCACGGCGTGTACGCGGCTGTGCCTGGCCGCCGTACGTGCGGCGGCGGTCGACGCGGAGGGTACGACCGCGGACCGGGGGCACGATCTGACGCTGTACGAGGCGGCGTTCCTGTCGGGCGGACCCGCACGGGTCGCCGATCTCACCATGGTCTCCATGGCTCGGCAGCGGCGGCTGCTGCTCGCGCACACCGGCTGGGCGACCGTCGTCGACCCGCGGGGCCGGGACGAGATGGAGCGGTCCGTCATAGGGGCCATAGGGCCGGAGGGCCAGTCCCGTATCGAGCCCGTGCGCTCCGCCGCGGCCGGGGCCGACGCCGTGCGCAGCATCGCCGACGGGCTGGTCCGGGCGGGGCTCGCGGTGCCCGACGGGACGCGTACGACCGTGGCGTCCGGGGTCCGTCAGGTGCGGGTGGCCGCGCTGGCCGTCGTCGTCCTGGGCGCGATCGCGCTGCTGACGCCGGCTCAGACCGACATGCCGCGCGACCTGGTCGCCGCCTGGTTCGCGCTTCCCTTCGCCCTGACCCTGAGCTGCCTGGCCATCGCCCGGGTCGAGGTGCACCCTTACTCGCGCTGGGCCTCCCCGGCCGGGCAGCGGCTGCTCGGCGCGCTGAACCGGCGCGCGACCGGGGCCGGTGACGACCGCACCTATCTGACCACCGTCGCCGTGCGCGGAATCCGCGCGATCGGCGAACCGGAGCTGCGCGCGGCGTTCGCCCATCGCGACCAGCCCTGGCGGGAGTAACGGCGTCCGCGCGGGGGCGCACAGGGAGTATTGACGCCGACACCGGCCAGGTGGTGCTTGCCTTCGCCAACGCCCGAACGAAATATCCCTTTTGTTGACGCAGTGTCAGTGCTGCGGCGCACCGAAGGGATACGCCATGCGAGCTGCCGCCCTCTACTCGGCCGCCGGGTCGTTGCTGCTGACCACCCTCGCCGCCGCGCCGGCCGGCGGCGCGCCCGGTGCTTCGGGTGTCCCGGGTACGGCGACCGAGACGCGTGGCACGGTGGTCGCCGCCGCGCGTGCCCGTGCGGAAGGCATCGCCTTCGGGAAGTGCCCCGCCGCGGAGGGCCTTCCGGACAGCTTGCGGTGCGGCACGGTGCGCGTCCCGCTGGACTACGCGCATCCCGACGGCAAGCAGATCGAACTGACCGTGAGCCGGACCGCGGCCACGCACAAGGACCCGCGCAACAGCAAGCGGAAGGTGCCCCGGCAGGGCTCGCTCGTCTACAACCCGGGCGGTCCGGGCGCCTCCGGCATGGCCTTTCCCCTCGTCGGCGCACTGCCCGAGTGGCAGCGGATCGCGGCCGCGTACGACCTCGTCGGGTACGCCCCGCGCGGGGTGGGCCGGTCGGCGCCGCTGTCCTGCCAGGCCCCGGAGCGATTCTTCAAGGGGCCCTCGCAGGCGCCGACGCATCCGTCGGAGTCGTACAAGAAGGAGCGGATCGCGGAGGCGACGGCGTACGCGCACGACTGCGCCCAGCGCGCCGGAAGCGGGCTGCAGTACTACAACTCGCTCAACAACGCCCGTGACCTGGACGTCCTGCGTGCCGCGCTGGACGAGGAGAAGCTGACCTTCATGGGCGCGTCGTACGGCACCTACTTCGGGGCCGTGTACGCGACGCTGTTCCCCTCGCACGTACGGCGGATGGTGCTGGACGCGGCCGTGAACCCGGACCCGGCGCAGATCTGGTACCGCAGCAACCTGGAGCAGTCGGCAGCGTTCGAGAACCGCTGGACCGACTTCCGTGAGTGGGTCGCCCGGCACGACGACGTGTACGGGCTCGGTGCCACGGCCGAGAAGGTGCAGCGCAGCTACGACCGGGCGCGGGCGGCGCTGGCCGCGAAGCCGGCGGGCGGCAAGGTCGGGCCGGGGCAACTGCAGGGCGCGTTCCTGATGGCCGGGTACTACGACGACGTCTGGCCGAGCCGCGCCGAGGCGCTGTCGGCGTATCTGAAGGGCGACACCGGGCCACTGGTGAAGATCGCCTCACCGGCCGTTGGGACGGGGACGGCCGCCGAGGCCGAGAACGCGAGCGCGGTGTACGCGGCCGTCGAGTGCAAC
Source organism: Streptomyces sp. NPDC050625 (assembly GCF_040654755.1). NCBI lineage: Bacteria > Bacillati > Actinomycetota > Actinomycetes > Kitasatosporales > Streptomycetaceae > Streptomyces > Streptomyces sp. NPDC050625. Next base: position 66,303 of record NZ_JBFAIQ010000002.1, on the reverse strand, counting down.
GACGCGCCCTGGCCGACGGACTGGGCGGTCTGGGACCGCGACAACACCCGGCTCGCGCGCGTGGCGCCCTTCGAGACCTGGGACAACGCGTGGGCGAATCTGCCGTGCGCCTACTGGAAGGCGCCCCGGCAGGTGCCGCTCGACGTGCGGACCGGGCCGGACGAGTTGCCGCCGACGCTGATCCTGGCCGCCGAGCGGGACGCTGCCGCGCCCTATGACGGGGCGCTGGAGATGAACCGGCGGCTGGCCGGCTCGGTCCTGGTGACCGAGCGGGACGCCGGCACGCACGGCGTCGCGGGCGGTCCCAACCAGTGTGTCAACGCCCACCTGGACGCGTACCTCCTACAGGGCCGCCTCCCCAACCGCCACGCGTCCTGCGCCGCCCACCCGGAACCAAGGCCCCAGCACCAGTCGCAACGAGACGCCCTGAAGGGAAAGTCCGACCAGCACTGAACCCTCACGGCCCCGCACACAACAGCCAAGCCCCACAGCCCCGACAGGCCAAGCCCACACCAACTCACCGAGCCCCTCACGGGCCGAGCCTCAGGACACCGCGGCCGGTCAGGCGGCCCGGCGTCAGCTCGCCGGTTACTTGCGACGGCCCGCACGACACCCGCCGGGGAAGACCCCCGGCCCGACCGACCCGGAAAACGGCACGGCCGATCACGCAAGCCCGGCGATCAACGCACCAATCACCTCGCGGCAGCCGGCACGGAACCCGCCGGGAGAAGCCCCCCCGGCCCCCGGCCGACCCAGAAAACCGCGCGCCCCATCAGGCAAGCCCCCGTCAGCTCACCGAGCTTCTCGCGGGCCGAGCCTCAGGACACCGCGGCCGGTCAGGCAGCCCGGCGTCAGCTCGCCGGTTACTTGCGACGGCCCGCACGACACCCGCCGGGGAAGACCCCCGGCCCGGCCGACCCGGAGGGCGGCACGGCCGATCACGCAAGCCCGGCGATCAACGCACCAATCACCTCGCGGCAGCCGGCACGGAGCCCGCCGGGAGAAGCCCCCCGGCCCCCGGCCGACCCAGAAAACCGCGCGCCCCATCAGGCAAGCCCCCGTCAGCTCACCGAGCTTCTCGCGGGCCGAGCCTCAGGACACCGCGGCCGGTCAGGCAGCCCGGCGTCAGCTCGCCGGTTACGTGCGACGGCCCGCACGACACCCGCCGGGGAAGACCCCCGGCCCGACCGACCCGGAGGGCGGCACGGCCGATCACGCAAGCCCGGCGATCAACGCACCAATCACCTCGCGGCAGCCGGCACGGAACCCGCCGGGAGAAGCCCCCCGGCCCCCGGCCGACCCGGAAAACGGCACGGCCGAATGCGCAAGGCCGACGATCAACTCGCCTATCACCCTGCGGCGGCCCGAACGGGGCCCGTCGGGGGACGCCCCCCGGCCCCGTCGGGCCCACGAAACCGCGCGCCCCATCAGGCAAGCCCGCGATCAGCTCACCGAGCTCTCTCGCGGGCCCGCCCGCAGCACTCCGCAGTCGGTCAGGCGAGGTCTGCGATCAGCTCGGCGATTTCCTTGCGGCGGCCCGTGTAGAACGGGATTTCCTCGCGGACGTGCATGCGGGCCTCCGAGCCGCGGAGGTGGCGCATGAGGTCGACGATGCGGTGCAGGTCGTCGGCCTCGAAGGCCAGGATCCACTCGTAGTCGCCGAGCGAGAACGAGGCGACCGTGTTGGCGCGGACGTCCGGGTAGCCGCGGGCCATCTTGCCGTGGTCGGCGAGCATGCGGCGGCGGTCCTCGTCGGCCAGCAGGTACCAGTCGTACGAGCGCACGAACGGGTACACGCTGACATAGTTGCGCGGCGTCTCGTCGGCGAGGAACGCCGGGATGTGCGAGCGGTTGAACTCCGCCGGACGGTGCAGCGCCATGTTCGACCAGACCGGCTCCAGCGCGCGGCCCAGCTTCGTGCGGCGGAAGAGGTTGTACGCCTCCTGCAGCTGGTCACTGGTCTCGGCGTGCCACCAGATCATCAAGTCGGCGTCGGCGCGCAGACCGGACAGGTCGTACGTACCGCGGATGGTCACGTCCTTCGCGGCGAGCTGGTCGAACAGCTCCTGGACCTCGTCCGCGTAACCCGCGCGGTCCTCGGGCAGCACGTCCTTCAGCTTGAAGACGGACCACAGGGTGTAGCGGATGACCTCGTTGAGGTCCTTGGCCAGCTTGCCCTTGTTCGGGATCCTGCCGGTCTCGGTGGTGGGTGCGTCGTCACTCATGTCCCTTATTCTCCCGCTCCGCCATGAAGACTCTGCACCGGGTTGGCGGTGAGCTCCTGCACACCGCTCGAATCGCCGCCCAGCCGGTCCACGGCGGCGTACGCGCTCGCGATGCAGGCCGGGATACCCACGCCGTCGTACTGCGCTCCGCACACGGCCAGCCCCTGCAGCTTGGCGACGTGCTCGCGGATGCGGGCCACGCGCGCGTGGTGGCCGACGGGGTACTGAGGCAGGCCGTCGGTCCAGCGGGTCACGAGCGTCCGCACGGGAGTCGCGTCGAGGCCGATGGCCGCCCTGAGGTCGTGCCGGGACACGTCGACCAGGTGGGCGTCCTCGTGCTCCAGGATCTCCGTCTCGCCGTACCGCCCGACCGAGGTGCGCAGGACGACGACGTCGGGGTCCTCCTCGGCGATCCAGCCCCACTTGCGGGAGGCGAACGTCGACGCCTTGATTGTGCGGCCGTCCACGGGCGGGACGAGGAAGCCGCTGCCGTCGGGCAGCGCGGCCTCGCTGCGCCGGTAGGCGAGGGTGATCAGGGCCATGGAGGCGTACTCGACGGCCCGTAGCTCGGCCGCGGCCCCGGGCGACTCCGCGGCCAGCAGGTCGGCGGCGGCGGGCGCGGGGACGGCGACGACCACGGCGTCGGCGTGCAGGACGCGGTCGCCTGCCGTCACACGCCAGCCGCCGGCGGCGTCCCGGCGCAGCTCCGTCGCCGGCCGCGAGGTGAGGATCTCGCCCCCGCGCGCGGTGACGGACTCGGCGACGGCGAGGGGCAGCGTGCCGACACCGCCCTCGATGCCCATGAACACGGGCCCGGTCTGTCCGCCGGCCGCCGCCTTCGCCTGGATCTCGCGGACGGCCTCCGTCAGGGAGTCATGGGTCTGGGCGGCCTGGAAGAGCTGCGGGACCGCCGAACGCATCGAGATGCGGTAGGCGTCACCGGCGTACACCCCGCCCAGCAGGGGTTCGACGAGGCGGTCGACGACCTCGCGGCCGAGCCGCGCCGCCACGTACTCCCCGACCGCCACGTCCTCCCCGACCTCCGTACGGGGGAGGTCGGCGTCGCGCTCGATACGGGCGAGGCCCTCGTCGGACAGCACACCGGACAGGGCGGAGGCGGTACCGGGCACGCCCATCACATGCCCCTTGGGCATGGGGCGCAGGGCGCCGCGGGTCCAGATCGAGGCGGCCGCGGTGGCGGGCGGCCGGAGCCGGTCGCCGAGGCCCACCTCGCGCGCGAGCCCGACCGCTTCGGGGCGGCGGGCCAGCATCGACTCGGCGCCGAGGTCAACCCGTACGCCCTCGATCTCCCCGGACCACAGTTTGCCGCCGAGTCTGCGGCCCGCCTCCAGCACGGTCACGCGCGCCCCGCGCTCCAGCAGCCGGTGCGCGGCGGCCAGCCCCGCGATACCGGCCCCGATGACGACGACATGATCCGTGCCCGTAGGTGATCCGCTCATGGCTCCACCCTCTCAGACCCGGCCGACACTCCCGCCAGGGCCATGTGGCCCTGCCGAGTCCCGACCGTGACCGCATCGGGACTCGCCCCGCCAAACGTCCCGGCCCGGCCCGGCGTCCAAGGAGCGTCATCGTCACGACCCTCGGGGGTACCGCCACATGCGCACACGACGTTCCGTACGACCGGCCCGGGCCCTGACCGGGATCCTGCTCGCCGCCACGCTCGCGCTCGCGGGCTGCGGCGGCTCGGACTCCTCCGGCGGCAGCACGAGCGACGCCAAGGCCGCCGCGGGAAGCGCGCGCCAACGGGGCGCCGCCGAGAGCTACTCCGGCGACGCCGCGAAGGGCTCCGCGGCGAAGGCACCCGACCTCACCGCGAACCGCATCATCCGCACCGCCTCCCTCACCGTGCAGGTCAAGGACGTGCCCAAGGCGCTGGACGAGGCCCGTACCACCACCGAGAACGCGGGCGGCTACATCGGCAACGAGAGCACCACGCGCGATGCCCGGGGTCACGAGCGCACCCGAGTGATCCTGCGCGTCCCCGTCGAGAAGTACGACGAGGTCCTCGCCGAACTCCAGGGCACGGGCAAGCTGATCGACCGCACGTCCAAGGCGCAGGACGTCACCGACCAGGTGGTGGACGTCGACAGCCGCATCCGGTCGCAGCGGGCCAGCGTGGCCCGGGTCCGGGAGCTGATGGACAGGGCGACCAAGCTCAGCGACGTGGTCACCCTGGAAGGGGAGTTGAGCAACCGGGAGGCCGACCTGGAGGCGCTGCTCGCCCGGCAGGCGTCCCTGAAGGACCGCACGAGCCTGGCCACCATCACCCTGTCGCTGTCCGAGACGCCGGTGAAGAAGGCCGCGAAGGACGACTCCCCCGGCTTCGTGGACGCGGTGTCCGGCGGCTGGCACGTCTTCGTCACGATGCTGCGCTGGATCGCCCTGGCCCTCGGCGCGGTGCTGCCGTTCGCCGCGCTGGTGGCGCTGCTGATGCTGGTGTGGCTGCGGATCGTACGGCGCCGGCTGCCGCTGCGTGCGGCTCCCGCGGCCGGTCCTGGTCCGCTGCCGGCGAGCGGCCGGGGACCCGGTGAGGAGGGTGAGGAGAGCTGACCGAGCCCGAAATGGCCCGTCCCCGTAGCGTGTTCACATGAGCATGAGCGGTGGACGGGGCGGGACGGAACGGCTGGTCGTGATCGGCGGCGACGCCGCGGGGATGTCCGCGGCGTCGCAGGCGCGCCGGCTGCGCGGGCCCGGCGAGCTGGAGATCGTGGCGTTCGAGCGCGGCCACTTCACCTCGTACTCGGCGTGCGGGATCCCGTACTGGGTGGGCGGCGACGTCCCCGACCGGGACCGGCTGATCGCGCGCACACCCGAGGAGCACCGCGCGCGCGGGATCGATCTGCGGCTGTGCACCGAGGTCACCGAGATCGACGTGGCCGGGCAGCGGGTACGCGCGCGTGACGTGGATTTGGGCGCCGAGTCCTGGACGTCGTACGACAAGCTCGTGATCGCGACGGGCGCGCGCCCGGTCCGCCCCGACCTGCCGGGCGTGAACGCCCCCGGAGTGCACGGCGTGCAGACCCTCGACGACGGCCAGGCCCTCCTCGACACACTGACACGCTCACGCGGACGGCGGGCGGTCGTCGTCGGCGCGGGCTACATCGGCGTCGAGATGGCCGAGGCCCTCATCAACCGGGGCTACGAGGTGACGGTGGTCAACCGTGGCAAGGAGCCCATGGCCACGCTCGACCCGGACATGGGGCGTCTGGTGCACGAGGCGATGGAGGGCCTGGGCATCACCATGGTCAATGACGCCGAGGTCGTCGGGATGCCCACCGGAGCGGACGGCCGGGTGCGCGCGGTGGCCACACGGGACGCGGAGTACCCGGCGGACGTGGTCGTGCTGGGCATCGGCGTGCGCCCGGAGACCGCCCTGGCCGAGGCGGCGGGACTTCCGCTCGGCGGGCGGCGCGGTCTGCTCACCGACCTCGCGATGCGGGTCCGCGGCCACGAGAACATCTGGGCCGGCGGCGACTGCGTGGAGGTCCTCGACCTGGTCTCCGGCCAGGAGCGGCACATCGCGCTGGGCACCCACGCCAACAAGCACGGCCAGGTCATCGGCACCAACGTGGGCGGTGGTTACGCCACCTTCCCCGGGGTGGTCGGCACGGCGGTGAGCAAGGTCTGCGACCTGGAGATCGCCCGCACCGGACTGCGCGAGAAGGACGCGCACCGGGTCGGTCTGCGCTTCGAGACGGTCACCGTCGAGTCGACCAGCCGTGCGGGCTACTACCCCGGTGCCTCCCCCATGACGGTGAAGATGCTCGCCGAACGCCGCACGGGACGGCTGCTCGGCGTGCAGATCGTCGGCCGGGAGGGCGCGGCCAAGCGGGTCGACATCGCCGCGGTGGCCCTCACGGCGGGCATGACGGTGGAGGGGATGACGGCCCTGGACCTGGGCTACGCCCCGCCGTTCTCGCCGGTGTGGGACCCGGTCCTGGTGGCGGCGAGAAAGGCGGCGGCGAAGGTGCGCGACGGCGAAGGTGCGCGACAGCGCCCGGGCGACGGGACCTAGGCCGACCCGCTGATCCGCGGGAGTGCGGTCACGCCCGCGTTCGTCGAGGTCGCCGGTGCGGGCTGTTCGCCCGCCGGCCTGGCGTGCGCGGCGGACGGGCGGGTGGACCGCAGACGGTTGCTGACGGCCTCGTCCAGCGTCACCGGCCGCTGCATCTGCGTGGCCAGCCGCCCGGCCTCCTGGCCGAGTCTGGCGACATCCTCCCAGGGGAGCTTCACGACAAGGGAGAGCTCCGCCTCCCCGTCGGGCAGAGCCTGCATCGCGGGAGCAACTCGCTCGTTCATCGCCTGATCCTCACGTCGGTTGACCAGTGATACGCGTGCACGGGCGGGCCCGTTCATCGATTCGCGGGCCGCATCGGGGGCACTACTCCTGTGTGGTCATCCCCGTGCACGACGTGAACCCGGTACGCCGCACCCCTTGGGTGACGTATGCGCTCATCGCCGCGAACGTCCTCGTCTTCGTGTCCACGCCCGGCATAGCCGGTTCCGTGGCCGGCGGCAGTGACCTGGCCCAGCTGTGCCATCTCCAGGCGTTCATGGACCACTACGCGGCCGTGCCCCGGGAACTGATCCACCATCAACTGCCCCGGCTGGTCCCGACGGGCGAGGTGGGGGTGGGCCCGCACGGCCCCGGGTGCGTGGTGGCCCCGCCGCACTACACCAAGTCGCCTCAGCTGTCGGTGTTCACGTCGATGTTCCTGCACGGCAGCTGGCTGCACCTGCTGGGCAACATGCTCTTCCTGCTGATCTTCGGCAACAACGTCGAGGACCGGATGGGCCACATCCGCTACTTCCTCTTCTACGTCGTCTGCGGCTACGCGGCCGGCTACGGCTTCGCGCTGCTCAACGCCTCCTCGGGCGCCCCGCTGATCGGCGCGTCCGGGGCGATCGCCGGGGTCCTGGGCGCCTATCTGGTGCTGTATCCCAGGGCGCGGGTGTGGGTCCTGGTCCCGTTCCTGATCTTCCTGCCGCTACGGCTGCCCGCCTGGCTGGTGCTGGGCTTCTGGTTCGTGCTCCAGGCGGTGTACTCGTCGGGCCACGGTGTCTCCGGCGCCGGGACGGTGGCCTACGCGGCGCATGTGGTCGGCTTCGTGGCGGGGATGCTGCTCGCCTGGCCGCTCAAGCCCGGCACCCCGCCGCCACCGGAGCCGCGCAACCTGCTGTTCGGCAGGCAGGCCCGGCCCCGGCACACCTGGTGAGTCAGCGGGCGGTCCGCGTGTGGACGTAGTCCACGAGCCGGGTCAGGGCGTCCGGGTCGGTGGAGGGCATCACACCGTGGCCGAGGTTGAAGACGTGCCCCTCCAGGCCGGCGGCCGTCTCGAGCACCTCGCGCGTCTTGGCCTCGACGGCCTCCTTGGTGGCGAACAGCACCGTCGGGTCGAGGTTGCCCTGGAGCGCCTTGCCGGGGCCGACGCGACGGGCGGCCTCGTCCAGGGGAACGCGCCAGTCGACGCCGACGACGTCCGCGCCGGCCTCGCCCATGAGCTTCAGCAGCTCACCGGTGCCGACACCGAAGTGGATGCGCGGGACGCCGTACCCGGCGACGGCCTGGAAGACCTTGGCGGAGGCGGGCAGCACCGAGCGGCGGTAGTCCGCCGGGGCCAGCGCTCCGGCCCAGGAGTCGAACAGCTGGACCGCGCTCGCGCCCGCCTCGATCTGGACCTTCAGGAAGGCGGCCGTGATCTCGGCGAGCCGGTCGAGGAGGTCGGCCCACAGTTCGGGGTCGCCGTACATCATCGCCTTGGCGTTCTCGTACGTGCGCGACGGACCGCCCTCGACGAGGTAGCTCGCGAGGGTGAAAGGAGCACCGGCGAAGCCGATCAGCGGGGTGGAGCCCAGCTCGCGGGTGAGCATCCCGATGGCCTCGGTGACGTAGGAGACGTCCTCGGGGCCGAGGTCGCGCAGCTGGGCCAGATCGGCGCGGGTGCGGATCGGGCGCTCGACGACCGGGCCGACGCCGGGCTTGATGTCGAGGTCGATGCCGATGGCCTTGAGCGGTACGACGATGTCGCTGAAGTAGATCGCGGCGTCCACGTTGTGCCGGCGCACCGGCTGGAGCGTGATCTCGGTGACCAGCTCGGGCCGCGTGCAGGACTCCAGCATCGGAACGCCCTCGCGCACCTTGCGGTACTCCGGCAGCGAGCGCCCGGCCTGCCGCATGAACCACACGGGGGTGTGCGGCACGGGCTCGCGCCTGCACGCCTTGAGGAAGGCACTGTCGTACGTCGCTGTCGGCTGCTGGCCCGTGGGGCTTGCGTTGGCACTCACGACGGCAAGTCTCGCACGGCCCCCAAGCCGACGTGGCCGCGGCCTTGAGGGTGTCTCTCCCTGCGCCGAGGCCCCGTTCCCCTTAATCTTCCCCGCATGGCTGCGGCTCAGGGACGACTGTCGGACGGCGCTGGCGAAATGGACGACGCGAAGGAGACGGGGGAGGCGGAGCGGCACAAGGACAAGGCGGCCCCGCCGGCCTTCCGGACCGCGGTCGAGGCGATCAGGAGCGCGCGGCTGCGGCCGCAGGTCGAGGTGGAGCCGACGCCGGCGCCGCAGCGGCTCGCCCCGTTCGCGTACGCCCTGGAGGCCGCGGTGGTCGACGGCGACCAGGAACTCGCCGACGGCCGTCTGGTGCTGCTGCACGAGCCGGACGGGCACGAGGCCTGGCACGGCACCTTCCGGCTGGTGACGCTGGTACGCGCCGAGCTGGAGCCGGAGATGGCGGCGGATCCGCTGCTGCCCGAGGTGTGCTGGTCGTGGCTGACCGGGGCGCTCCAGGCGCGCGGGCTGTCGTACGGCGAGCCGAGCGGCACGGTCACGCGCGCGAGCTCGCACTACTTCGGCGGGCTGGCCGAGCGCCCGGCCGCCTCGCAGATCGAGATCCGTGCCTCCTGGACGCCCCGTGAGGGCCTGGGCGGAGTCCCGGACAGCGCGGCGCATCTGGCCTCCTGGTGCGATCTGCTGGCCCAGGTCGCGGGTCTGCCGCCGGCCGCCCCGGGCGACGCCTCGGTGGTGACGCTGCCGCAGCGCCGCAGGGGACCGCAGTCCCGTTGACCGCCCGCTTTCGGTTGATCATCATCTCGTTGACCATCTCTTTGTCGATACGGCCACTTTCAGTCCCGTAATCGCCACGACTCGAGCCGACTCGATCTTCGGGTGATCGATCGCGTGTCCGAATTGCACGGATTGTTACTCACTAGATCGTGATCATTCTCTAAAGGCGGACGGGTTTGATGCCGAAGACAGCTGTGACCTTGAAAGCACGGTTCGTCCCGGCTTCATCCCCAGAGCCGGCCCCGTCCCGCACTCCAGGAGGCCTGGTGTCCGTTCTTCTTGAGCAGCCCGCAAGCCTGGTCGCCTACCGCCCGAACAAGCCGACCGCCATGGTGGTCGTGGCCGACCCGCGCGTCCGCTCCACCGTCACCCGCCATCTGTGGGCGCTCGGTGTGCGTGATGTCATCGAGGCCTCGTCCATCGCGGAGGCTCGTCCCCGCATCGGCAACCCCCGCGACATCTGCGTCGCCGACGTCCACCTTCCCGACGGTTCCGGCCTGACCCTCCTTTCCGAGACCCGCGCCGCAGGCTGGCCGAACGGGCTGGCACTGTCCGCCGCCGACGACATCGGCGCCGTGCGCAACGCCCTGGCCGGCGGGGTCAAGGGCTATGTCGTCACCGGGACCCGGACCAACATCGGGCTCCCCACCAGACCGGGCACCTCCCCCATCGGCGCCACCGCCGCCCGTATGCACCGCCGCCCCCCGGGTTCCCCGAGCCACCCGGGTGGCTACCGCGAGCTGTCCGGCCGCGAGGTCGAGGTGCTGCGACTGGTCGCGGAGGGCCAGTCGAACAAGGCGATCGGCGTCTCGATGGGCCTGTCCGCACTGACCGTCAAGAGCCACCTCGCCCGCATCGCCCGCAAGCTCGGCACCGGTGACCGGGCCGGAATGGTCGCGGTGGCCCTGCGCACCGGGATCATCCACTGAACTGGCCGAAACCGTACGCCGAACCCGCCGGAGGCCCCGCACCCACCTACCGTGTTCGTTCACTCACGTGAACGAGATGTTTCACCGAGCTGACTGGTTTACGACCCCCTGACGCCCGTCGACGGAACGTTCCGTCGACGGGCGCTGTCCACACACAGATACCCTTGACAGGTGACCGACGCCCAAGACACCGCAGCCGACATGCCACTGCGCACCACCGGAGGGACCCCTCCGGACGACGGCGGATCGTCAGCGGCGGGGGCGCCGATCCCTTTGCTCGAACCGCGCGAGGGCATTCCGCCGGTGATCGCCGACGAGGCCTCGCTGGCCGAGGTGATCGCCGCCTTCGCCGCCGGCTCCGGCCCCGTGGCCGTGGACGCCGAGCGTGCCTCCGGCTACCGCTACGGCCAGCGCGCCTATCTGGTGCAGCTGCGCCGCGAGGGCGCCGGTACCGCGCTGATCGACCCCGTCGCCTGCCCCGATCTGTCGGGGCTCGGCGAGGTCCTGTCCGGTGTGGAGTGGGTGCTGCACGCCGCCACCCAGGACCTGCCCTGCCTGCGCGAGATAGGCATGGTGCCCAGCCGCCTGTTCGACACCGAGCTGGCCGGCCGGCTCGCCGGGTTCCCCCGGGTCGGCCTGGGCGCGATGGTCGAGGGCGTGCTCGGATTCGTACTCGAAAAGGGGCACTCCGCCGTCGACTGGTCGACCCGGCCGCTGCCCGATCCGTGGCTGCGGTACGCGGCCCTGGACGTCGAGCTGCTCGTCGACCTGCGCAACTCCCTGGAGAAGGAGCTGGACCGGCAGGGCAAGCTGGAGTGGGCCCGCCAGGAGTTCGACTCGATCGCCGGCGCCCCGCCCGCGGAGCCGCGCAGGGATCCCTGGCGCCGTACGTCCGGGATGCACAAGGTGCGGCGCCGACGGCAGCTGGCCGTGGTGCGCGAGCTGTGGGAGACGCGGGACCGCATCGCCCAGCGGCGGGACGTCTCGCCCGGAAAGGTGCTCGGTGACGCCGCGATCGTCGAGGCGGCGCTGTCGCTCCCGGTCAATGTGCACGCGCTCGCCGGGCTGAACGGGTTCGGGCACCGGATGGGCCGGCGCCAGCTGGAACAGTGGCAGGCCGCGGTGGACCGGGCCAAGGCCCTGACGGAGGCGCAGCTGCCGCAGCCGGGGCAGCCCGTCGCCGGGCCGCCGCCGCCCCGGGCCTGGGCCGACAAGGACCCGGCCGCCGCGGCCCGGCTCTCCGCCGCGCGCGCCGCGGTGTCGGCGCTGGCCGAGCGGCTCACCATGCCCCAGGAGAATCTCATCGCCCCGGACACCGTGCGGCGGCTCTGCTGGGAGCCGCCGAAGTCTGTCGACATCGACTCCGTGAGCGCTGCCCTGTCCGGGTACGGTGCGCGGCCGTGGCAGGTGGCGCAGGTGGCGCCGGCGCTCGTCGACGCGCTGTCGGTGAAGGACGCGTAACCGCGACAGCGGTTGGTCACGCACCGCGGCGTCGAGATCACGCCAAGATCCTGGGACGCCCCGGACGAGGAAGGACGGCCGCCTTCGACCAGGCGGCCCGGTCCACGCGCTTCCACTCGCTCCCACGCGCTTCCCGGTGACGGTCGCATCCCCGCCGATGTGACGTTCGCCGCTCCCCGCGTCAGGGGTGTGCAGCTACGTTACCCACAAGTAGCATGGGCCCTGAGCGCGCGCTCAGCTCTTGCGCGTCGCAGCAGTGCCATCCCGCACCCTGGAGGAGAGCCATCGTGCCTCGTACCGTCAGGGATGTCGTCTTCGTCGACGGCGTCCGCACCCCGTTCGGCAAGGCGGGCCCGAAGGGCATCTACCACGAGACCCGCGCCGACGACCTCGTCGTGAAGGCGATCCGGGAGCTGCTGCGCCGCAACCCCGGCCTCGACCCGAAGAAGATCGACGAGGTCGCCATCGCCGCGACCACGCAGATCGGTGACCAGGGCCTGACCCTCGGCCGCACGGCCGGCATCCTCGCCGGTCTCCCCCAGTCCGTCCCGGGCTACTCGATCGACCGCATGTGTGCCGGCGCCCTGACCGCCGTGACGACCACCGCCGGTTCGATCGCGTTCGGCGCCTACGACGCCGTCATCGCCGGTGGCGTCGAGCACATGGGCCGCCACCCGATGGGCGAGGGCGTGGACCCCAACCCGCGCTTCGTCAGCGAGAAGCTGGTCGACGAGTCCGCCCTGTTCATGGGCATGACCGCCGAGAACCTGCACGACCGCTACCCGACCATCACCAAGCAGCGCGCCGACGAATACGCCGTGCGCTCGCAGGAGAAGGCCGCCAAGGCCTACGCCGACGGCAAGATCCAGCAGGACCTGGTGCCGATCTCGGTGCGTCGTACCAACCCCGAGGCCGGCGAGACCGGTTGGGGCCTGGTCACGGCCGACGAGCCGATGCGCCCGGGTACGACCCTGGAGAACCTCGCCGGTCTGAAGACCCCGTTCCGCGTGCACGGCCGGGTCACCGCCGGTAACGCGGCCGGTCTGAACGACGGCGCCACCGCCTCGATCATCGCGAGCGAGGACTTCGCCCGCGAGAACAACCTGCCGGTCAAGATGCGCCTGGTCTCCTACGCCTTCGCGGGCGTCGAGCCCGAGGTCATGGGCTACGGCCCGATCCCGGCCACGGAGAAGGCCCTCGCCCAGGCGGGCCTGTCCATCTCCGACATCGGCCTCTTCGAGATCAACGAGGCCTTCGCCGTCCAGGTCCTCGCCTTCCTGGAGCACTACGGCATCGCCGACGACGACGCACGCGTCAACCAGTACGGCGGCGCCATCGCCTACGGCCACCCGCTGGCCTCCTCCGGTGTCCGTCTGATGACGCAGCTGGCCCGCCAGTTCGAGGAGCAGCCGCACGTCCGCTACGGCCTGAACACCATGTGCGTCGGCTTCGGCATGGGCGCGACGGTCATCTGGGAGAACCCGCACTTCGAGGGGGACAAGTGAGCACCACCGCTGAGCTTCTGAAGGGTGCGGCCGAGCTGTTCCCCGACGAGGTCGTGACGTCCGCGCACGTACGCCACCTCGACCTGCCGTTCGGTGCCGGGCGCTTCGCGCTCATCACGCTGGACAACGGCTTCGACCACACCAAGCCGACCACCTTCGGCCCGGCCTCGCTGGCGAACCTCGACACCGCCATCGACCAGGTCGAGGCGGAGGCCGCGGCCGGCGACATCGTCGGTGTCGGCATCACCGGCAAGCCGTTCATCTTCGCGGTCGGCGCCGACCTCAAGGGCGTCGAGCTGCTGAAGAAGCACGACGACGCGCTCGCCATCGGCAAGGGCGGCCACGAAGTCTTCAAGCGCCTCGCGGGCCTCGCGGTCCCGACCTTCGCGTACTACAACGGTGCCGCCATGGGCGGTGGCGTCGAGGTCGGTCTGCACTGCGCCTACCGGACCGTCTCCAAGGCGATCCCGGCGTTCTCCCTGCCCGAGGTCTTCCTCGGTCTGGTCCCGGGCTGGGGCGGCTGCACGATCCTGCCGAACCTGATCGGCGCCGACAAGGCCGTCTCGGTGATCATCGAGAACAGCCTGAACCAGAACAAGCAGCTCAAGGGCCAGCAGGTCTTCGACCTGGGGATCGCCGACGCCATCTTCGAGGGCGCCGACTTCCTGGAGCAGTCGCTGATCTGGACCGCGAACGTCCTCAAGGGCGACATCGAGGTCGAGCGCCCGGTGATCGACCGCGGTGAGGGCTGGGACCAGGCCGTCGCCAAGGGCCGCTTCATCGCGGACTCCAAGGTGCACGGCGCGGCCCCGGCCGCCTACCGTGCCCTGGACATCATCGCGGCCGCCAAGAACGGCGACCTGCAGCAGGGCTACGACGCCGAGGACACGGCGCTCGCCGACCTGATCATGGGTGGCGAACTGCGCTCCGGCATCTACGCGTTCAACCTGGTGCAGAAGCGCGGCAAGCGCCCGGCCGGTGCCCCGGACAAGAACCTGGCGCGCCCGGTCACCAAGGTCGGCGTGGTCGGCGCGGGCCTGATGGCCAGCCAGCTCGCCCTGCTCTTCCTGCGCCGCCTGGAGGTCCCGGTCGTCCTCACGGACATCGACCAGGAGCGCGTCGACAAGGGTGTGGGCTACGTCCACGCCGAGATCGAGAAGCTGCTGGGCAAGGGCCGTATCAACCAGGACAAGGCCAACCGCCTCAAGGCGCTGGTCACCGGTGTCCTGGACAAGGCCGAGGGCTTCGCGGACGCCGACTTCATCATCGAGGCCGTCTTCGAGGAGATCGGCGTCAAGCAGACGGTGTTCGCGGAGGTCGAGGCGGTCGCCCCGGCACACGCGATCCTCGCGACCAACACCTCCTCCCTGTCGGTGACGGAGATGGCGTCGAAGCTCAAGAACCCCGAGCGGGTCGTGGGCTTCCACTTCTTCAACCCGGTCGCCGTCCTCCCGCTCCTGGAGATCGTCCGGGGCGAGCAGACCGACGACGCCTCGCTGGCCACCGCCTTCGCGGTCGCCAAGAAGCTGAAGAAGACCGCGGTCCTCACCAAGGACGCCCCGGCGTTCGTGGTGAACCGCATCCTGACCCGCTTCATGGGCGAGATCCAGAACGTCATCGACGAGGGCACCCCGGTCGAGGTCGCCGAGAAGGCCATCGAGCCGCTCGGCCTGCCGATGTCCCCGCTGGTGCTGCTGGAACTGGTCGGCCCCGCGATCGGTCTGCACGTCTCGGAGACCCTCAACCGGGCCTTCCCGGACCGCTTCAAGGTCTCCCCGAACCTCGCGGCCGTCGTCAAGGCGGGCAAGCGCGGCTTCTACGTCTACGACAGCGGCAAGCCGGAGCTGGACCCCGAGGTCGCGGCGCTGCTCAAGCAGGGCGATGTCGTCCTGACCGAGGAGCAGGTCCGGGACCGCGTCCTCGACGCGGTGGCCCAGGAGATCGGTCTGATGCTCGACGAGGGTGTCGTGGCCGAGGCCCAGGACATCGACCTGTGCCTGATCACCGGCGCCGGCTGGCCCTTCCACCTGGGCGGCATCACGCCGTACCTGGACCGTGAGGGCGTCTCGGAGCGGGTGAACGGCAAGAAGTTCCTGGCTCCGGGCGTGGCGTCGGTTCCCGCGTAACCGTCGTACGCACGTGAAGAGGGCCTCCGCTTCGGCGGAGGCCCTCTGTCGTCGCGTTCCTACGACCGCCAGGGCCCCAGCGGGCTTCCCGCGGTCGGCGACAACTGGCGGCGGACGCGCAGCTGTCCGTCGGTGCCGATGACGGCCACGACCAGGGCGCCCGTCGCGTCGTACGCCATGGCCGGAGCGTGGGCGATCATCTCCCCCGTCTCGTGCCAGTGCGTCCCGGAGACGTCCTTGTCCCGGTCGGGCAGGGAGACGACGAGCCGGCCACGGCTGCCGCGGTGGGCCAGGAAGGCCTCGCGGGCGCCGCGTTCGGGGGCCCACAGCGCGGCGACGGCGCCCGTGCCGCCGTGGCCCCCCAGTCCCGCGCCGGAGCCGGGCCAGCGGCCGTCGGCGTGCTGGCGGTAGGCCATGACCTGCTGGGTGCCGGCCTCCCGGAAGTAGAGGCAGGTGCGGCCGCCGCCCGAGTCGACGGCGGTGATCCCGCCGGTCGCCGGCCGGCCCGTCTGCAGGGTCTCGTCCAGCAGGAAGGGACCACCGGGCTCGGCCTGGTGCCAGCGCCACACGGTGTTCTTGCCCGGCACGTACAACTCCACCGTGCCACGCTCGGTGACCAGGGCGGTCCCGGCGTCCTGGACGAAGCTGCCGCCGAGGGCCTCCCAGGGCAGCCAGGTGCCGTCGGCCTCACGGCGGCGGCAGCTGATGCCCTGGTCGAAGTCGCGGACGAAGACGTACAGCCGGCCGGCCGCGTCGACCGCGGCGGACGGCACGCCCACCTCCCGCTGCCGACGGCCGTCACCGTGTGCCCAGTCGGGGTTCTCCAGAGTCTGCCAGCCGCTGAAGCCGTTGCCGCCGGGGTCCTGGGCGGTGTGCACGACGTCCACGGTCACCCCGCTGCCGACCACGTTCTGACGGCGCAGGCCCACGAGTTCGGCCGGACCGCCCGGCAGCCCGGTGACAGCGAGCGTGGGCGCGATCCAGCCGTCGCCGAGGACGAAGGGGCCCTTCCACTCACCGCCCGCCGGACCGGTCTCCGTCCAGAAGGCGAGCCGGCCGGCCAGCACCCCGAAGGCGTTGAGTCGCCCGGCCGGCCCCAGGCGCAGCCAGTCGGTCGTCGGGGAGTATCGGTAGGCGGCGCTCATCATGTGCGTGCTGCGGTACGGGTTCGGCCCCAGCTGCCGGTCGCCGCAGGTCCGGCAAGTGCCGTGCGGGCAGACCGTGGGGGCGTCGAGGCCGCCGTACGTGGCCAGGTACTCGGCCTTCTCCGCGACCGCGGCCGAGTCCAGGTTGTAGCCCCAGAAGCGGTTGGCGTAGGCGCGATAGTGCTCGACGACCGGGTTGTGGCCCGCCTCCCGGTGCCGGGTGAGGGCGGCGAGGGCGAACTGGGAGGTCGTGGTGTGGTCGACGTGGTCGGAGCAGACGAACTCGCTGCGGCCGCCGTCATGTTCCGGGTCGGGGTCCATGGTGCGCACCGCGGTGGGACGGACATGGCTCATGAGGGCGGTCAGGGCGGCGATCACCTGCTCGCGGGTGACGTGCTGGACCTCGCCGACGGTGCATCCGTGCACCGGCAGCGTGGTCTGGGTGCGCACGGCGCCCTCCCACAGTTCGTGGAGCCGGGTGCGGGTGCCGCGTTCGGTAGGGGCGCCCATGTGCAGCTGCAGGAAGTAGAGGCACACGGAGTCGTGGTCGACGAGCGTGAACCGCTCCGCCGCGAACCCGGGCACGAGGTCGACGGGTTCACGCCGCCAGGGGTGGTCGCGGTTTCCCGTGGCCATGCGGGCGTAGGCGGAGCGCAGCCCGCAGCCGCGCTCGGTGCTGTAGCGGACGAAGTCCGGTACCACCGCCGCGCGTTGGGGCTCGTTGGTGTCGACGTTGATGCCGTCGGCCTCGCCCGCCGTGACGATGACCGTGGTGATCCGGTCGCCGTCCTGCAGGGAGCGCACCAGGTCCGGGTTCATGAAGTACAGGTCGTCGTCCTGGTGGGCGACGATGTGCAGGATGGAGCGGGTGGGTTCGGTCATCGGCCCTCCTCGGCCGTCGGGGTCGGCGGGGCTCATCGGTCGACCACGTTCATGGCCATGGCGCCCGAGGCGGAGCAGTAGGGCCGCACCCACACCGGGCGGGCCGGGTGAACCACGGCGTACTGCGAGGCCTCGTCACCCACCAGTGGGACGGACGGGTAGACGTAGGCGCCCTTGACGTCGGGAAAGTCCTCCAGCAGGTGGCAGACGCGCATCTTGCGGCGGTCGAACGGGTCGGGCTGCAGCCACCAGTCCCAGTCCTCCCAGCGCTCCAGGCGGTGGTCGACGACCCGACGCAGCGGCGCCTCGGCGCGGAACGACTGGCGGCCCAGGACCTGCACGGGCACCGAGAAGCTCCGCCCGTGCCGGCCGCGACGGCTGACGATGAACAGGGCGCCGGGCTCGATCCGGCGTCCGCCGGTCAGCACGCCGCGCAGCGTGATGGCGCCGTCGCCGACCTCCACGCCGGTGCACTCGACGTGTTCCTCGCGCAACACCGTGCGCAGCATCAGCCGCCCGTTGGGCTGCGCGTAGGGCAGGTTCCAGCCGACCGGCCCGGTCGGGGGGCGGGCCACCAGGCGGGCGCGGGCGTCGATGAGGGCGCGGGTGTCGCGGACGCCGGCCTTCATGTGCACGGGCGAGGACTTGGGGGCGCTCATCGTCACCTGCCAGCGTCCGTCCCCGAGGTCGTCGAGGGCCGTCGGCGTGAGGACGGCCGTGTAGCGGGTGCCGCCGTTGTCCAGGTCCGTGCGGGAGGTGCGCAGCGGGAGGTCGGGGCGGCGGTCGCCGTCGGCGGTCTTGTGGCGCAGCACGAACTGCCAGCGGCGGCGGCCCTCGGCGGGCCCGTCGGCGGTGAAGCGCAGCCAGCCCGCGTCGTCGGCGGTGACGTCCACGGTGGCCGCGCCGAGCGAGACCGGCGCCACCGTGAGCTGCTCGGCTCCGGTCTGGCGGGGCCCGGCGGGGGCGCGGTAGCCGCGGTGGGCGGCGGCACGGCGGCGGGCGGCGTCCTCGAACAGCTCCAGATAGCGGTCGGCCACGGCCGACGGGTCGAAGCGCGCCGCGTTGCGCAGCGCGGCGGCGCCCATGACGCGGCGCAGCGGTTCGTCGGCCATGAGGCGGCGCAGGCCCCAGGCGATGCCCTCGACCTCGCCGTTGGGCACGAGGAAGCCGTCCTCGCCGTCGGCCAGGATCTCCCGGGGGCCGACGGGGCAGTCGGTGGAGACGACGGGCAGGCCGCAGCGCATCGCCTCGACCAGCGTCATGCCGAACGACTCGGCGCTCGACGTGACGGCCGCGATCGAGCCCTTGGCCCACTCGGACTCGATCGGCGAGAAGCCGCCCATGAACAACGCCCGCCCGGTCAGGCCCAGTTCGGTGACCAGGGTGCGCAGCTTGCCGGCCTCGCCGCCGTCGCCGTAGATGCGCAGCTGCCAGTCGGGGAACTCCTCGGCCAGTTGGCCGAAGGCGCGGATCAGCAGGTCGTACCGCTTGATCTGGTGCATGCGGCCCGCGCTGACGACGACCTTGCGCGAGCAGTCGGACGGCTCGACGGACGGCTCGGGGACGCTGTTGGGGATGCCGACCACGGGGATCCCGGGGATCGGCGTGTTCTCCATGAAGGAGCGGGCGTCGGCCTCCGTGACCGTCGTGATCGCGTCCAGTCGCGGGTAGACCCGGGCCATCTCCGCGCGTACCGCGGGCGGGATGGCCAGGTGGGTCATGTGCTCCTGGGCGACGCGCAGGGCGCCGTCGCGGGTGTGGGCGGCGACGAAGAGGTTGAGGCTGGGCCGGGTGCCGACCACCACGTCGGCGGACGTCTTCTGCAGTTCGCGGATGATGCGGCCGTCGGTGAACCTGCTGTACTGGGCGTAGAACTCCTCCTGGCGCGGCACCACTTCACTGGGTTCGTCGCTGCCGGCGGCGCCCCGGTCGGCGGAGCCGGGACGCAGGTCGACGAGGGCGCGGACGGTGACGCGCGGGGAGATCTCGAACTTGGTCGCGGTGGCACGCCGGAAGACCGAGACGATCTCCACCTCGTGGCGGACCGAGAGCGCCTCGGCGAGGTTGATGACGGTGCGGTTGGTGCCGCCGATGCCGTAGATGTTGTTGATCAGGAAGGAGATCTTCACCGGACCTCGCCCTCCTTGCGCTCGAAGGGGCTCGGCACCGGGTAGTAGGCGCGCAGGAACGTGTTGAGCATCCGGGTCTGGCGGTCCACGTCGTGGCCGTCGGAGAGGGTGTCGTTGATGCAGAAAGCCTGGCGGTCGCGGCGGGCCAGCAGGATGCCGAGCCGGCGCTGGATCTCCGGCTTGGCGAGGTCGAGGTAGGCGAAGGTGATGTTCGAGGGCACGGCGCGGCCGGTGAAGTAGGCGTAGTAGTGGTACAGCGAGGACGGGATGGAGATGTCGGTGGCGCTGCGGAACCTGCTGTGCGAGGTGTTCCAGTGCTCCTCGGCGAACTCGCGCTCGATCTCGTGCAGCACGCTGCGCCGCAGCGCGTAGGGGGCGTGCCGCAGCTTCTGCACGATGGCCGTGCCGAACTGCTCCAGCAGCAGGCGCCGGTTGTTCTTGCCGGCCGCGTCGACCGGGCGGTCGACGGGGCTGCGGTCCCACCGGGGCACCTGGGACGGCGAGAAGAAGGTGCGGGTCATGCCGTTGGACAGGAAGAAGTCCTGCGGGGTGACGGGGCTGCCCAGGAACATGTCGTCGTTGAAGTAGAGGAAGTGCTCGGACAGGCCCTTGATGTGGTGCAGACGGCTTTCGATGGCGTGCGAGTTGAAGGTCGGCAGCGCGGCCGGGTCGTCGAAGATCTCCGAGTGGTCGACGACGGTGAGGCGCGGGTGGCTGTCGTGGAGCCAGGCCGGGCGCTGACGGTCCGTCACCAGGTAGACGTGGCGCACCCAGGGGGCGTTCTGCTCCAGCGCGCGCAGGGAGTAGCGCAGTTCGTCGCGGCTGATGTAGCGGGCCGCGTTCGCCGACTCGGTGTGGTAGCCGCCCTCGCCGTAGGCGCCGCGCCGCCGCTGCCAGGCGGGGTCGCTGCCGTCGACCCAGGTGTAGACGACGTCCACGGGGAAGCGCACGTCCTCGGGCAGGGGTTCGGCGCAGGGGCGGATGGTGCGCACCGAGCGGGTACGGCGGGTGTGCAGGGCGGCGAAGCCGGTGAGCCTGCTGATGGGGACGGTGACGCGGGGCTCGTCGGGTGCGACGTCCTCGGTGACGCGGTTGGGCCGCGGGGCGAGCAGGCGTCCGTCCTCGGGCTGCCAGAACTCGATGTCGCAGCCGTGCTCCAGGCCGAGGACCAGGGAGCCCGCCGGGTCGCTCCACACCATCCCGATGCGCAGGACGGCCGCCTGGCGGGCCAACTGTCGGCCGCCGCGCGATCCCGCCAGCACGGTGCGGCCCTGCGCGGCCTCGCCACGACAGGCCCGCAGGTAGACGGGGCTGCCCTCGGCGCAGCGCTCCAGCACCTCGCCGACCCGGTCGCGGTCGGCCTCGGCGACGGCGAGGCAGGAGCGGAAGTCGGAGGCGCCGCGCACCGCGAAGTAGTCGACACCGGCCTCCTCGAGGGCGGTGACGACGAGTTCGAGGTTGGCCTCGCGCAGGCCCAGCGGGGACACGGTCGGCCGGACCAGGGCGATCCGGGCGCCGTGCCCGGTGAGTGCGGCGAGCCGCTCGCCCGCGCCGGACAGATGCGGCCAGCGGCGACGGGCCCGGGCGCCACGGACCATGCGGGCGCCCAGGCTGACGGTGTGCAGTCGGCGCAGCAACTGCTTGAGCACCATGCGCAGGCGCACCGGTACCCGGCGTGCGACACGGCGTCTGAGGCCCGCGGGGACCAGGGTGCGGTACGCCCCTACCGCGGCGGATGCCTCGGGGTTGCCCATGCTCACGGCCGGCTCCCCGCCTCGTGGTGCTGGTCGATGGTCTGATCGCGCTCGAAGACACTGGGGACGGGGAAGTAACGGTGCAGGAAGCGCACGACGGCCTTGGTGCCGCCGCGGACGCGTGCCTCCTCGGTGCCGAGGCCGAAGAACTGGATCTGCTGGGTGTCGCGGCGGATCAGGAGGCGTTCCAGGTGGGTGCCGATGCCCGGCAGCGCCGCGTGCAGCGCCACCGACGCCTCGCCGGACGGGTCGGCCACTCCCGCGGTGTGCCCGACGTGGTGGACCACGCCGTCCAGGGGGTGCGTGCCGGGTACGGCGGGCAGCCACTGCCCGTCGTCCAGGGGCAGCGGTGCGGCGCCGGACTCCATGAGCCGGGCCAGTGTCTCGGCACGGTGCGGCTGCGGGCCGTGCGCGTAGCCGTGGGTGGTGACCCGGCCGCTGGCCGAGAACGCGGTGCGCGTCCACGGGGCGAAGGACTCCTGGGCGTTCCAGGGGCCGCGCCGGGGGCGGGTCGCACCGTTCGGGGTGAAGTAGTCGAAGGGGCGGACCGGCCGGCCGAACAGGGCTCCGGGGCGCAGCAGCAGGAAGTGGTCGGCGAGGTCGGGCAGTTGGTGCAGATGCCACTCGGAACCCGGCCGGGCGCGGACCACGGTGAGCCGGTCGTCGGCCTGCAGCCAGGCCGGCGGCTCCGCCTCGGCGACCAGGTGGACGACGTCGACCCAGGGGGCGTACTGGTGCAGGGAGCGCAGCGCGGCCCGCAGCAGTTCCTCGCCCCACGGGGTGGGGTGCTGCCACAGCAGGACCGCGTCCACGGGGAAGGTGATCTCCTCGAGGCGGGGGACGTCGAAGTTCTCCAGCGTGATCGTCGGCTCCATGTCGCCGTCGATGTCGCAGTAGCCGGACAGCCGGTCGAGGCCGATCTCCACGCCGGGCGCGTCGCTGGGCACGGCACGCTGGACCCGGTTGGGGCGCGGGCCGATCAGCCGCTCGACGGGCAGGTCGGTGTTGGCGGTCCAGAACTCGATCTCGATGCCCTGGTCCTCGCCCACCCAGAGGTTCCCGGTGGGCTCGGTGCGCAGCCAGGTCAGGCGGATCACCTTGGCCTTGCCGTAGTGCTTCCACGCCTTCACATGGCTGCCCGGGATGTCCCGGGTGTCGTTCTGGGAGGGCGAGACGGAGACGACGTAGCCGGTGTGTTCCTCCAGCAGCGCGCGGAGCACCCGGCGGACGGCGCCCTTGTCCTGCTGGTCGACGGCCAGGCAGATCCGTCGGTCGTCGAGGGCCGGGACCGCGAACCAGGGGATGTCGGCGGCATCCAGGGCGTGGGTGACCAGGTCGTGGTCGAGCCGGCGGGCCCGGTCGACGGTGAGGCCGGTGTGCACATGGCCGACCCTGCCGTCGGGTGCCTGGGTGCGGCTCTCGGAGTGGCCGAACTCCGCCTTGCGCACCCGGCGCAGGGCCCTGCGGTGCAGCCGGGCCTCGCGGCGGCTCAGGGTGCGGGCGAGCCGCCGCTTGACCTTGCGCCGCACGCCGACGGGCACCGTGGTCGCGGCGGCGGAGCGTACGGGCTGGGGGACGAGGCGTTTGTAGACGTTGACCGCGGAGCTCATGGACGTCGGGTCCGGCACGTCATGAACTCCGTTTCATCGCTCGTGGGGGCTGGGGGTGGGGAAGTAGGAGGTGAGGAAGCCGTCCAGCAGCTCCGTCTGCGCCTCGATGTCCTCGGGTGTGGAGAAGGCGTCGTTGAGACAGAAGGAGTCCTGGTCCCGGCCGTCGAGCAGCCGTTGCAGCCGGTCCGCCAGGTCCGGCACGGCCAGCTGGAGGTAGGTGAAGGGCATCGAGCCCGGTTGGGCCCGGCCGGTCAGTGCCGCGTAGTAGAGCGCGAAGGACGAGGTCGGCGACAGGTCGGTCATCGCCCGGAACCTGCTGCCCGCGGTGCGCGCCCAGGCCTCGGGGAAGTCCCGCTCGGCCTCCTCCATCGCCGAGCGCCGCAGGGCGTACGGGATGTGCTCCATCGGCTGGGTGATCACCTTGCCGAAACGTTCCAGCAACAGGGCGCGGTTGTTCTTGCACGCCGCGTCGACCGGAGTGTCGGTCTCGGCGACCGGGCCCTGCGGAATGCGGTTGCGCGAGGGGAAGTAGCGCGCCGTGCCGCTCGGCGTGAAGAAGGCCTGCGGGGCCACCGGACGGCCGATGAACATGTCGTCGTTGAAGTACAGGAAGTGCTCGGCCAGGCCCTCGATGTGGTGCAGCTGCGACTCGATCGCGTGCGAGTTGAAGACGGGCAGCACCGAGCGGTCGCGGAAGATCTCGCGGTGGGTGGCGATGCGCACCCCGGGCACGTCCTCGCGCAGCCAGGCCGGGACCTGGTCGTCGGTCACGATGTACACGGTGCGGATCCACGGCGCGAACAGGTGCAGGGAGCGCACCGAGTAGCGCAGCTCGTCGCGGCTGATGAAGCGGGCGTCGCTCGCGGACTCCGCGTGGTAGGCCTCGCCCTTCGCCTGCGCCTTGCGCCGCTGCCACGCGGGGTCGTTGCCGTCGACCCAGGTGTAGACGGCGTCGACGGGGAAGGCGATGTCGTCCGCACAGTTCACCAGGAACTCGGGGCGCGTGGGGAGCGGGGGAGCGAGGTGGCGCGGGGTCCAGTCGGAGACGAACCGGCTGAACAGCCGGGCGGACCCCAGGACGTTCCCGCCGTCGGCGGCGACGGCCCAGGTGGCCCGGTTGGCGCGGGGCGCGAGGAGGTACGTGCCCTGCCGCTGCCAGAACTCGATGGCGCAGCCGTACTCGTGCCCGAGCAGCAGGTGCCGACCCGGGTCGGTGCGGTACCAGCTGATCTGCAGGACCCGCGCGCCGGAGACGTCACGCCAGGCCTTGGGGTCACGGGAGGAGACGGGCTTGGCCGGCCGGGGCGCGTCCGGATCGATCACGCTGAGGTGCCCCGGGTACTGGCTCAGCCCGCGGAACACCACGCCGAGCACGCGGTCCCGGTCCTCCTCGGCCACGGCGACGACGGTGCCGTGGTCGGAGGTGCCGCGGACGGCGAAGTGGGCGACGCCCGCCGAGTCGAGCAGCGCGGTGAGCGCGGAGCGGTTGGCCTCGCGGGCGGCAAGCGGTGTCAGTCCCGGCTCGACGTAGACGTCGCCGTGCTCCGCGGTGACCGTGGTGGGCCCGGTCGCCGCGGGACGCTGCCGTTCGGCGCCTCGCGGGGTGCGGTCCGTCACACCCTCCGCCTGTCCGACAGCACGGTCGGAGAGGGTCGTCACGCCGCTCGCCCCCCACGGGCCGACGCACGCACCAGCACAGCCACCCCTTGACCCCGTCCATGGCGGCACCGGGCCACCATGGATTTCACTACGAAGATTTAACCTTCACATGACCGGCACATCATCATCAAGCGCTTACTTCGCTGTCAACATCACTCGGAAATGACAGAAAACACATACAACCCTTACGTTCCTCTGAACGTCTGATGACCGGTGGATGTGTGTCCACCACCGCAGACGGGCCCGGCCTCTCCCCCCCCACTCGTGCCCTGAGCTCCTGACGACCACGGCATCGAGCCGGCCCGAGAGAGGAACCGAGGCAATGACGCACGCCCAGACGGAGACGGGCTCACCGGGATCGCGGCGGGCGCCGGCCGGCCGCCGGGCCAAGCCGCCCCGGCGGCGCCGTCGCGTGTGGCGCTGGATCGCGCTGAGTCTCGTCCTGCTCGTGCTGGCCGCGGGCGGGGTCGGCTACTGGCTCTACAGCGACCTGAACGGCAACATCAAGGGCGTCGACCTCGAGAAGGCCATCGGCGACGACCGGCCCCACAAGCTGCCCACCTCGGGGCAGAACCTCCTGGTCCTCGGCTCCGACTCGCGGTCCGGCGCCAACGCGTCGCTCGGCACCGGCAAGGTCGCCGGCGCACGCTCCGACACCGCGCTGGTGATCCACATACCCGAGGGCCGCAGCAGGGCCGTCGCCGTGAGCATCCCGCGCGACACCCTGGTGACCCGGCCCGAGTGCACCGCGAAGGGCGGCTCGGCGCTTCCCTCCGCGAAGCGTGTGATGTTCAACTCGGTCTACTCGCTCGCCGGTCCGGCCTGTGTGGTCAAGACCGTCGAGCAGATGTCCGGGGTGCGGATGGACCACTTCGTGGAGATCGACTTCGCGGGCTTCAAGGGGCTGGTGGACGCGATAGGCGGGGTCAGCGTCACCGTCGACCAGGACATCCACGACAAGTCCAGCGGCCTGGACCTGACCGCCGGCACCCACCGGCTCGACGGCACGCAGTCCCTGCAGTTCGTCCGCACACGGCACGGCATCGGCGACGGCAGCGACCTCGGGCGCATCGGGCTCCAGCAGCAGTTCCTGATCGCCCTGCTGAGCGAGATCAAGAAGCAGGACCTGCTCGGCAGCCCCACCAAGGCCTACCGGATCGCCGACCGGCTCACCGAGTCGCTCACCACCGACTCGGGCCTCGCCTCCCTGACCAAGCTCGCGGAGTTCGGGCGCAGCATGAACGGCGTCGACCCGTCCACGATGGAGACGATCATGCTGCCGGTGCGGTACGACACCCAGGACCCCAACCGCGTCGTGGCCGCCCAGCCGCAGGCCGGCCGGTTGTGGCAGGCGCTGCGCAAGGACCAGGAGATCCCCGCGTCGGCGAAGAAGTCGCCGGCGACGGGGGGTTCGGCGTCCTGACCCAGGGCCTGTCGCGGACGGGCGTCAGACGCGGACCGACGGGGACAGCGCCAGGCCGGGGCCGCCGGCCTGGCGGGCGATGTGGAGCGCTCCGTCCGGTGCGATCACGGCGAGCACGATCCGGCCGTACGCATCGAGGGCGAGCGCCGGAGCGCCGACGCAGTGCTCGCCGGTCGGTGACCACCACAGGCCGGCCTGCTCGTTCTCCACGCCGGACGCGGCGAGCACGACCTGCCCGTCCATGTCCCGGTGGGCCAGCACAGTGCAGTCGTACCCGTCGAGCACCGCACGCAGCAGCGAGACGGGGTCCCCCGCCGGTGCGCCGCCGAGGGGGATCACCCAGCCGCCGGGGCGGTGGGCGACGAGGCCACCGCTGTCGGGGT
Source organism: Streptomyces sp. NPDC050625 (assembly GCF_040654755.1). Taxonomy (NCBI): domain Bacteria; kingdom Bacillati; phylum Actinomycetota; class Actinomycetes; order Kitasatosporales; family Streptomycetaceae; genus Streptomyces; species Streptomyces sp. NPDC050625. Next base: position 39,989 of record NZ_JBFAIQ010000002.1, on the reverse strand, counting down.
CGGCCCAGTAGTACGACGCCCGGTCCGGCGCCGTCTCCAGCGCCGACACCGTGCCCGGAGCCACCCGCACCGGAATGTTGGGCTCCTGCCGGAAGTCGCCGTCGGCCTCGGCCTGCCGCCACCACATGACGTCCTGGTCGCCGCCCGCCAGCACCTCGATGCGTCCCGAGGCGTGGGCGACGGCGGCCAGTCCGTCGTGCACCCGGCTGCCCTTGAGGTCCTGCCACGGCTCCCACTTCCCGGTGGGCCCCTCACGGCGCAGCATCAGCCCGCGGCCCGCGTTGCGCGCGAAGACGTGCACCCGCCCCGAGGCGCTGACCGCGGCCACCGGGACGCCGAAGCGGGCGGCCTTCTCCCGGTCCTTGTGCGGGTTGCCCAGCGACCGCCACTCGGTCACCGGGCGGCCGGTCTGGTACTGGATGGCGTGCACGATGTCGACGGCGGGCGGGCCGTCACCCTTGCGGACCTCGCGTCGGCCGACGAAGTGGACGTAGGTGTCGGCGCCCTGGGTCACCGACAGGTGGGTCAGATCCGGCACGGGGAAGAAGTCGGGGCCCGTCCAGTGCGGGCCGCCCGGCCGGGTCTCGGTCCAGCGGAGCAGACCGGCGCGGGTGCGGGCGTAGGCGGTCAGCCTGCCGTCCTTGCCGAGTACGAGCCAGCGGCCCGCCACAGCCTCGGCGGTGTACTGCTCCGTCGTCTCCGTGCGTGCGACGACGCGGTCGCCGGCTCTGCGCCGGGCGGTGCCGCGCCCGGATCCGGTCCGCATGACGTGACCTCCCCCTTCCCTGCCGCCCGGCTTGGTTGACCTGCCGACTCCCGAACACCTGTTGCACGGGGAGGCCGAGCGCGCCTCATCATAGGTCGAACGTTCGGCGAACGCGGTGTGACGATCGTGTGCACGCCCCCCCCTCACACCTGCCGCCACGCCTCCAGCGCCAGTCCCGGCTCGTCCTTGCGGCGGGTGACCAGGAGTCGGCCGGTCGACGGGGACAACGTTGCCGCCGTCACGCGGCCGTTCTCGTCCAGCGCGAGGGCCACCACGGCGTCCGCGGGGAGCTGGGGGCCCGACTCGGTCCACCAGGCGCCCGCCGTCTCGTCCTGGGTCGGATACGCGGCGAAGGCCACGCGGCCGCTCGACGAACGCTGGGCGAGGAGGGTGCAGTCGTGGCCGTCCAGTTCGCAGCGGACCGCCGCGACCGGGCCGTCGCCGGCCGCGGGGAGCAGGGCGACGGGCTTGCCGCCGGGGCGCCAGGCGCAGATGTCGCCCGAGTCGGCGGTGTAGAAGAGGGTGGTGCTGTCGGGGGAGGTGGCCAGGGCGTGCAGGGTTCCGGGGCGGGCCGGTGCCTCCAGCGCCTCCTCCAGGACCGGCTCGGCGCCCGCCTCCTCCTGGCGCCAGTGCAGTACGGCGCCGGGGACGGCCGCGTAGAGCTCGACCCGGCCGGACTCCCCCGTCACCGCCGCGAGTTCCTCCTGGACGTCCCGGCCCTTCAGGTCGCGCCAGGGATCCCAGCCGCCCTTCTCCTTCTGGGCCAGCAGGCTCACTCCGCCGCCCTTGTTGCGTACGAAGACATGGGCCCGGCCCTGTGCGTCCACGGCGACCGCCGGGGTGCCGGTGCGGTCGCCCTTCTTGTCGGGGTGTCCGACCGGAGCCCAGTCCAGGGCGGCGAGATGCGGCCGGAAGTGGGTGGAGTGCACCAGGCCCGACTCACCGACCGCCGTGGGCCGCCAGGAGACCAGATGGGCGTATCCGTCGGCGCCCTGACCGACGCCGAGCACGGGGTGCAGCCGCTGGTCGCCGCCGACCTTCCGCGGGGCGCCCCAGGAACCACCGGGACCGCGCTCCGCCCGGCACAGGACGGCTTCACCCGACGGCAGATAGACACTGAGCCGGCCGTCACGGCCGCGTATGAGCCAGTCGCCGTTCACCGCATCACTCTATGCCGGACGCACGATCGACCGGTGCCCGCCCCTGCCGGTCACCGCACCGGATGCCCTGCGTCGGCGGCCGCGCCGGTGTTCTGTCGCTGTTCGGGGCGCATCGCCGTGGGACGCTTGGCGTATGGACGAGGATGCGCCGCTGCTCGTGATCGTCGATGCCGCGAACGTGGTCGGGTCGGTGCCCGACGGATGGTGGCGGGACCGGAGGGGAGCCGCCGAGCGGCTGCGGGACCGGCTGGCGTCGGAGGGGCTGCCCGGTCATCCGAACCCCGTGGAGATCGTGCTGGTCGTCGAGGGCGCGGCGCGCGGCGTGGAGTCCGCGCCCGGACTGCGGGTGGAGTCGGCGCGGGGCAGCGGCGACGACCGCATCGTCGAGCTGGTCGAGGAGAACCGCGGCCGCCCCACCCTGGTCATCACGGCCGACCGCGAACTGCGGCGCAGGGTGACGGAGTTGGACGCGGAGGTGACGGGCCCACGGGCGGTGCTCGGCGGCATGCCCTAGGGGGTGTCGTTTGGATCAGGTCGGCTGTGACCAACGGTGCGGGCCGGCCGACCCGAGCGGGGTCATGGGGGTGCCCCCTGGTCGAGCGAAGCCGAGAGCTTGGGGGAGAGTGACGACAACGCCTGGGGGTCCCCCCTGCTCGAAGAGCTTGGGGGAGTGCGTGCCAGACCCCGCGACGCCGGGATGATCCAAACGACACCCCCTAGTCCCGTGTCACCCGTGCGTACAGCACCGCCCCGTCCACCTCCCCCACCGGCTCGTACCGTGCCGCGAGGAGTCGGCGCAGGCCTGGGACGCGTTCGGGGGCGTACGGCTTGCCCCTGGAGTCGTCGACCACCAAAGCGGGTGCGTGGGTGGTCATTTCCTCGCGGAAGACGGGCCAGGTGCCCTGGACGGCGTACTTCTCACCGACCTGGGGGCTGCCGCGGCCGCCGCTGAAGTTGGTGAGGAGCCCGGCGGTGAGATAGCGGCTGGCGGGGGTGCGCCGGGACAGCCAGTACGTCTCCGGATGTATCCCCCACACGAGGACCCGGTCGGTGAGCGCCGTGCGGTGGGCCACGGCGGAGGCCAGGCGCTGGGCGTGGGTGAGTTCGGGGCGGGGCGCCAGCAGACCCCAGGCCAGGAAGAGGACGCAGCAGCAGGCCGAAGTGAGGACCGCCGCCGTGAGCCGCTGCCGGGGCAGGATCTGCAGCGCGGCCGTCGCCAGCAGGGCGAGCGGCGGGATGAGTTGCAGGTAGTAGTGGCCGAAGAAGTGGAGGCCGAGGAGCACGGCCAGGGCCGAGGAGGCGAGCCACAGCCACAGGTCGGCCGCCCCCGTGCGGGCCAGTCGCAGTACCCGTACCACCGGCGGGATCAGGCCCGCGCAGGCCACGGCCAGGATCGCCGTGTTGGTCAGCGCCCGGACCAGGGCGTGCAGTTCGGACCCGGTGAAGGAGGCGTACGCCCCCGATCCGGTGACCGTCCAGAAGACGAAGCCTGCCGGATCGGTGACCAGGGCCGCGCCCAGCACCGGCAGGGCCACCCCCGCGGCCAGCCGCAGCACCGCGCCGCGCGGGGCGCCGTACCGGTGTGCGAGCCACAGCACCGGCACCAGCACCGCCCCGCCGGTTTGCTTGGTGAGCAGGGCGCAGGCGACGGCCGCGCCGGCCGTGCCCCAGCGGCGGCGGTCCGCGCACCACATCGCGGCGGCCGTGCAGGGCAGCATGAACACCTCGAACGTGGCGGCCTGCGCGTCCTCGGGGTTGAGCCCCACGGAGACCAGCAGATACAGCACCCCGGCCGTCCGGCCCGCGGTGTCGCCCCACCGGCGCCGGGCGAGTGAGGACAGCAGGACGGCGGTGAGCAGCTGTGCCAGCACGGCGAGGATCCGCACCGGTGTGAGCGATCCGGAGCCGCCCAGCGCGAACGCGGCCTGGTACAGCCAGGGCACGATGGGCGGCTTGCGGTCCACCACCGTCTCGTACAACTGCCCGCCGTGTGCCAGCATCCGGGCCTGCACGGCGAGAAAGCCCTCGTCGGGGTTCCACAACGGCCGCGCGAAGGACGGCACACGGGTCACACAGGCCAGGGCCGCCAGCAGCGGCAGCAGCCGCGTCCAGTACGCCTTCCCTGCGACTACGGAACGTGGTGGGGCGAGCGACACGGCGGACATGGGGAGCACGCTATCCGGCCCCGCGGTCTCCACTGAAACAGGACATACGGGGCCGGGGCGGCAAGCTGTTTGACTACCGTGCGTTCATGTTCTCCTATTCGGGTGCGCCGCCCCGCTTGTGCTTGAACACCTCGCCGACCGTCGTCTCCTCGTGCCGTCCGAGGCGGCTGTGCGAGCGGCCGTACGCGAAGTACACGACGAAGCCGATCACCATCCAGATGGCGAACCGGAGCCAGGTCTCGGCGGGCAGGTTCAGCATCAGCCAGAGCGTGGCGGCGACGGACAGGACCGGGATGAAGGGCACCCACGGGGTGCGGAAGGCGCGGTGCAGGTCCGGGCGGGTGCGGCGGAGGATCATCACGCCGAGCGCGACGACCACGAAGGCGAACAGCGTGCCGATGTTCACCAGTTCGGCGAGTTCGCTCAGGCTGGTGAAGCCCGCGATGACCGCGATGAGCACACCGAGCAGGATGGTCGGCCGGTGCGGGGTCCGGAACCGGGGGTGGACGATGGAGAAGAAGCGGGGCAGCAGCCCGTCACGGCTCATCGCGAAGAACACCCGGGTCTGACCGAGCAGCAGGATCATGCAGACGGTGGTCAGGCCGACGACGGCGCCGAAGCTGATCGCGCCCGCGTACCAGGGGTGGCCGAGGGCCTTGAAGGCGTCGGCGAGCGGGGCGTCCACGGAGAGAGCGGTGTAGTGCTGCATGCCGGTGACGACGATGGACACCGCCACGTACAGCACCGTGCAGATGAACAGGGAGCCGAGGATGCCGCGCGGCATGTCCCGCTGCGGGTTCTTGGTCTCCTCGGCGGCGGTGGCCACGACGTCGAAGCCGATGAAGGCGAAGAAGACGACGGAGGCGGCGGTGAAGATGCCCATCACGCCGAAGTTGGACGGCGCCCAGCCGGCCAGCAGCTGGATGAGCGGCGCCTTGAGACTGCCCCCGGCCGGCACCGGCTGGGCCTTGGGGATGAACGGCTTGTAGTTGGCGCTGGTGATGAAGAAGGCACCGGCGACGATCACGATCAGAACGACCGTCACCTTGATGGCGACGACCACTTCGGTGACCCGCGCGGACAGTTTCATGCCGATCACGAGGATGGCGGTGAGCACCAGGACCAGCGCGGCGGCGAGGATGTCGAAGCCGAAGCCGTGGGCTCCGTCCCGGCCGGCGAGGTAGTCGGGCAGGTGCCAGCCCGCGTTGTCCAGGAGCGAGCGCATGTAGCCGGACCAGCCGACGGCGACCACCGCCGTGCCGAGCGCGAACTCCAGGACGAGGTCCCAGCCGATGATCCAGGCGGGCAGTTCTCCGAGGGACGCGTACGAGAAGGTGTACGCGGATCCGGCCACCGGGACCGTGGAGGCGAACTCCGCGTAGCAGAGCGCGGCGAGGGCGCAGACGACGCCGGCCGCGACGAAGGCCAGGGAGACCGCGGGGCCCGCATTCTCCTTGGCGACCTTGCCGGTCAGGACGAAGATGCCGGTGCCGATGATGACGCCGACGCCGAAGACGGTCAGATCCAGCGCGGACAAGGATTTCTTGAGCGCGTGCTCTGGCTCCTCGGTATCGAGGATGGACTGCTCCACCTTTTTCGTCCGGAAGAGGGAACTGCTCACGGGGTACCTCCCACGCTTGTCGTCCTCGACATGATCGAGAGGGGGCGTGGTACGTATGCCCCGAGGCGTGCTCATTCACGCAAATGGGCCGGTTTCACCACTCTTGACAGTGGCAAAACCGGCCCGGAAGGGCGCCGCGAGGCCCGCCCTTCGGGCGGACGACGCGAGTTTGACGACAGGACCTAGTCGCGCGCGGGCTCCACCGAGTCGACCTCGCTCGTCGGGCGGTCGAAACGGCCGTCCAGCTTGGAGACCAGACCGGTGACCTGGCGGGCGATGTCGGGGGCGGTCAGCCCGATCTCGGCCATGACCTCCGCGCGGGAGGCGTGGTCGAGGAAGCGCGGCGGGATGCCGAAGTCACGCAGCGGGACGTCGACCCCGGCGTCGCGCAGGGCCTGGGCGACGGCCGAGCCGACGCCGCCGACACGGGAGTTGTCCTCGACGGTGACGACCACGCGGTGCCGCTCGGCGAGCGGGGCCATGGCCTCGTCGACGGGCTTGACCCAGCGCGGGTCAACGACGGTGGTGGTGATGCCCTGCCGGTCAAGCAGGCCGGCGATCTCCAGGCACATCGGGGCGAGGGCGCCCACGGAGACCAGCAGCACGTCCGGGGTGTCGGTGCCCGGCTCGCGCAGCACGTCCATGCCGCCGACGCGGCCCAGGGCCGGTACGGCGGGACCGACCGCGCCCTTCGAGAAGCGCACGACGGTCGGCGCGTCCTTCACCTCGACGGCCTCGCGCAGCTGCGCGCGCACCTGGTCGGCGTCGCGCGGCGCGGCCAGCCTGAGCCCCGGCACGACCTGAAGGATCGACATGTCCCACATGCCGTTGTGGGAGGCGCCGTCGGTGCCGGTGATGCCCGCCCGGTCCAGCACGAAGGTCACACCGCACCTGTGCAGGGCCACGTCCATCAGCACCTGGTCGAAGGCGCGGTTGAGGAAGGTGGCGTACACGGCGAAGACGGGGTGCACCCCGCCCGTCGCGAGGCCCGCGGCGGAGACGGCGCCGTGCTGCTCGGCGATGCCGACGTCGTACACCCGCTCGGGGAAAGCCTTGGCGAACCGGTCGAGTCCGACCGGCTGGAGCATCGCGGCGGTGATGGCGACGACGTCCTCCCGCTCGTGACCCAGCTTCACCATCTCGTCGCCGAAGACGGAGGTCCAGTCGGCGCCGGAGCTGGCGATGGGCAGGCCCGTGTCGGGGTGGATCTTGCCGACGGCGTGGAAGCGGTCGGCCTCGTCCTGGAGGGCGGGCTGGTAGCCGCGGCCCTTCTCGGTGAGGCAGTGGACGATGACCGGGCCGCCGAACCGCTTGGCGCGGGCCAGCGCCGACTCCAGGGCCTCGATGTCGTGGCCGTCGATCGGGCCGACGTACTTCAGGCCGAGGTCCTCGAACATGCCCTGTGGGGCGATGAAGTCCTTCAGGCCCTTCTTCGCGCCGTGCAGGGTCTCGTAGAGCGGCTTGCCGACGACCGGGGTGCGCTCAAGCACCTCCTTGGTGCGGGCCAGGAAGCGCTCGTAGCCGTCGGTGGTGCGCAGCGTCGCGAGGTGGTTGGCGAGGCCGCCGATGGTCGGCGCGTAGGAGCGCTCGTTGTCGTTGACGACGATGACCAGCGGGCGGTCCTTGGCGTCGGCGATGTTGTTGAGCGCCTCCCAGGCCATGCCGCCGGTGAGGGCGCCGTCGCCGATGACGGCGACGACATGACTGTCCTTTTTGCGCAGTTGATTGGCTTTTGCCAGACCGTCAGCCCAGCCGAGGACCGTCGAGGCGTGCGAGTTCTCGATGATGTCGTGCTCGGACTCGGCCTGCGAGGGGTAGCCGGACAGACCGCCCTTCATCTTCAGCCGGGAGAAGTCCTGCCGGCCGGTGAGCAGCTTGTGCACGTAGGACTGGTGGCCCGTGTCCCACAGCACCTTGTCCTTCGGGGACTCGAAGACACGGTGCAGGGCGATGGTGAGCTCGACCACGCCCAGGTTGGGTCCGAGATGTCCGCCTGTCTTGGAGACGGCGTCGACGAGGAAGGTCCGGATCTCCTCTGCCAGCTGGTCCAGCTCCTCCAGACTGAGCCGGTCCAGATCGCGCGGTCCCCTGATGCGGGTCAGCAGCGGCACCCGTGCCTCCTTGCAGTAGAGCTGATCGAGCTGTTGCCGGGCCTGTCGAGTCTAATGTTCCGCCTTTGCGACCGACGCCCGGGCTGTGCGTCGTACGTCACGCGAACGGCCGTACCCACCAGAAGGGTTCCCGGGACACAGCTGTGCCCGGCACCGCCGTTGGTGCCGGGCACAGCGTTCTGATGTGAGCTACGGCGAGGGATTTGCGCGTTATGCGCGGCCCGCCGCCTTCTGGCTCTTGCGGGAGACCGAGTCGATGACGACGGCGCCCAGCAGCACTCCACCGGTGATCATGTACTGGATCGAGGTGTTCATGTTGAGCAGGTCGAGACCGGTCTGGATGGACTGGATGACCAGCATGCCCAGCAGGGCGGACCAGACGGAGCCGCGGCCGCCGAAGAGGCTCGTACCACCGATGACGGCCGCCGCGATGGCGAGCATCAGGGTGTTGCCGCCACCGGCGTTGAGCGTGGCGCTCGCGGTCTGGCCGGCGAAGAACATACCGCCGATCGCCGCGAAGCCGCCGGAGATGGCGAACACGGTGATCCGGACCATCGGCACGCTGATACCGGCACGGCGCGCGGCCTCGATGCCACCACCGACCGCAAAGACCTTCCGGCCGTAGGTCGTACGACGCAGCACGAAGTCGACGATCACCAGCGCGGCGAGGAAGATCACCAGGGCGTTGGAGACACCGGAGGCGTTGTTCAGCACGGCCGCGGCGGCGAAGGACGCGATGGCGAGCAGGACGACCCGGATCAGGATCTCGCTGGTGGGCCGGAAGGGCACACCGGCGGCGCGACGGCGGCGCTGCTCGTTGAAGGAGCCGACGGCCATCAGGACGACACCGAGGCCCGCGAGCAGATAGGCGCCGACGATGGCCTGGTCCATGAAGAAGGAGCTCTGACCGAGCAGGTGCACCGGGCCGGACTCGGCCGGGATGTTGATGGTGCCGCTGTCGCCGAGGAGCCACAGCATCAGACCGTTCCAGCCGAGGAAGCCGGCCAGGGTCACGACGAACGCCGGTACGCCGATCTTGGCGAAGAACCAGCCCTGCAGCGCGCCGATGGCGATACCGGTCACGACGGCGAGGACCAGCGCCAGCCAGCCGTTCATGCCGTGGTTGACGACGAAGACCGCGAACACGGTGGACGCCAGACCGCTGACCGAACCGACGGAGAGGTCGATCTCGCCCAGCAGCAGCACGAACACCAGGCCGATGGCGAGCATGCCGGTGGCCGCGAGGAAGTAGCTGATGCTCGACAGGTTGTCGGCGCTGAGGAAGAGGTCGTTCTTCAGCTGGAAGATCGTCCAGATGACGACCAGACCGACGAAGACCGGCAGCGAACCGAGCTCGCCGCCCTTGATCTTGCGCTTGAACTCGGTGATGTAGCCCTTGAAGCCCTCTTCGCGGACCAGCAGGCGGGGGTCGACGACGGCGACCGGCGCGGCCGTGGGGTCGTCGGCGGGGGCCACGGTGTCCTGGACCTCGGGAGCGGGGGCGGCCTTCTCTACCTTCTCGGCCTTGGACGTGTCACTCACTTTGCCGCCTCCGTGGTGCGACGCTCCGCACGACGAGTCACGGCGTTGTCCGTGGCTCCCGTGATCGCGGCGATGATCTCTTCGTGGCTGGTGCTCTTCACGGGGAAGGAGCCGTTGTTCTTGCCCAGGCGCAGGACGGCGACGGTGTCCGCGACAGCCTTCACGTCCGCCATGTTGTGGCTGATGAGAATGACGCCGAGGTTGCGCTCGCGCAGCCGCTCGACCAGGTCGAGGACCTGCGCGGTCTGCTCGACACCGAGCGCGGCGGTGGGCTCGTCGAGGATGACGACCTTCGGGTCACCGATCAGGGCGCGGGCGATGGCGACGACCTGGCGCTGACCGCCGGAGAGGCTCGCGATCGGGATGCGCACGCTGGGGATGCGGATCGAGAGCGTGCTCAGCAGCTCACGTGCCTGCTTCTCCATCGACACCTCGTCGATGGCTCCCCGGTGCAGCAGCTCGCGACCGAGGAAGAGGTTGCCGACCACGTCGAGGTTGTCGCACAGCGCGAGGTCCTGGTAGACCGTCGCGACACCGAGTCCCTGGGCGTCGTGCGGCTTGTTGATGCTGACCGGCTTGCCGTCCCACTCGATGACGCCCTCATCGATGGGGTGGACACCCGCGATCGTCTTGACCAGGGTCGACTTTCCTGCGCCGTTGTCGCCCACCAGGGCGACCACTTCTCCGGCGTGGACCTCCAGCTCTACGTCGGTGAGGGCCTGGACCGCACCGAATCGCTTGGAGACTCCGCGCAACGCCAGCACGGGCGTAGCGGACACGTGAACCATCTCCTTCGCCGCCTGACCGGCGGGGATGCCGCGCTTGGACTGGCGCGGAGGGACGTGCACGAAGCACGAGGTTTACAAGATGAACATGCGCGAATCCGCTGCCCTTGGCAACGGTTCCGTCCGACGCCCGTCCCGGCAGCGGGGTATGGAGGCCGGGGCGGGCGTCGGAGGGGTTTCGCGGGACCGCTGTGAGCGGTCGGGGCCCGGTGAGGCTCGTACGCGCCTCACCGGGCTTGAGCCGAGTGATTACTCGAGGCCGGCGGCCTTGCAGGCCTTCGCGAACTCGGCGGTGCAGATGTCCTGGACGGTGTACAGCTTGTCCTTGATCACCGTGTCCTTGATGTTGGCCTTGGTGACCGACACCGGGGTCAGCAGCTGGGAGGGCACCTTGTCGCCGGAGCCGCTGGTCAGCTCCTGGTTGGCGAGGGACTTGATGTCCTTGCCCTGCAGCAGGTCGACCGCGAGCTGGGCGGCGGCGTCCGCCTCCGGCTTGAAGGCCTTGTAGACGGTGGAGGACTGGGTGCCGGCGACGATGCGCTGGATGCCCGCGAGCTCCGCGTCCTGACCGGTCAGCGGGATGCCGCTGATGCCGGCGCCCTTCAGCGTGGTGGCGATACCGCCGGCCATGCCGTCGTTGGCGGCGTAGACGCCCGCGATCTTCTTGGCGCCCAGCTGGGTGATGGCCGCCTTCATCTTCTGCGCGGCGACGGTGTCCTTCCACAGGCCGGACTGCTCGTAGGCGATGTCGACCTTGCCGTCGAGGATGTTGTGGGCACCCTTCTTGAACTGACCGGCGTTCGGGTCGGCGTCGTCACCGTTGATCATGACGACCTTCGACTTCTTGTCGGCCTTGGAGCCGAGCGAGTCGAGCAGCGCCTGGCCCTGGAGCTCGCCGACCTTGACGTTGTCGAAGGAGACGTACGCGGAGACCGGGCCCTGGGCGAGGCGGTCGTACGCGACGACCTTGATGCCCTTGTCGACGGCGGTCTGGATGGAGGACTTGATGGCGGCCGAGTCCTGGGCGCTGATCACGAGGACCTTGACGCCCTTGGTGATCATGCTGCTGACCTGCTGGGCCTGCTTGGCCGCGTCACCGGCGGCGTTCGCGTACTCGACCTTGCAGTCCGAGCAGAGCTCCTTGACCTTCGCCTCGAAGAGCGGGTGGTCGAACTTCTCGTAGCGCGCGGTCACGCTGTCGGGGAGCAGCAGACCGATGGTCTTGCCGCCGGAGGAGCTGTTGCTGCTCGACGAGTCGTCCTTCTTGTCGCCGGCCTTGCCACAAGCGGCCATGGACAGTGCCATCGAAACCGCGGCCGTACCGATGACGACTCTGCGCATCGTTGCGTTCATTTGGGGGTGCCTCCCTGACAGGGCCGCAACGCTGCGGCCGAGGTGGCTCGAAGTCAACTCGGCCGCAAGTTCGACGTCAAGAAGTAAATACTTAACGAGATGGCAACGGCGTCATGCGTTCTCTAAGTGAAGGCAGGTGCCGCGGCGGTCAGACTTCCGTCCAAAAGGGTCGAATCGCCCATCTCGCTGAGGGCGAGAGCGAGCGCGCCGAGCACCTCCGCGCGACCTCCGAGCGCCCCTGGGAGCACGGAGAGCCGACGGGCGGCGCTGGGGATCGCATAGCGGCTCACGGACTCCCTGATGGGCCCCAGAACCAGCTCTCCGGCCTCCGCGAGATCACCGCCGAGGACCACCCGGCTCGGGTTCAGCAGATTGCAGAGATTGGCCACTCCGCTGCCGATGTGGCGGCCGACGTCGGCGATCACCCGACGGCAGCCCGGATCGCCGTCCCTGGCCAGCCGTACGACGCCTTCCATGGTCAGGTCGGTGCCATGACTGGACTGGAGCAACGGGAGCACATAACGCGCGGCCGCGAACGTCTCCAGGCAGCCGCGGTTGCCGCAGCGACAGACCGGGCCGGACTCATCCAGGGTAATATGCCCGATTTCACCCGCCGTGCCGCCCGGACCGCGATAGATCTTCCCCTCGATCACCAGACCGGCGCCGACACCGCTCGCGACCTTGATGTAGGCAAGATCACGAACCCCCCGGCCGCTGCCCCAGACCAGCTCGCCCAGGGCGCCCAGGTTGGCGTCGTTGTCCACGTGCACCGGCACGCCGAGCCGCCCCCGCAGCTCCTCGGCGGGTCTGGTGCCGCTCCAGCCCGGCAGGATCGCGGACGAGCCGAGCGTGCCGGACTCCAGATCGATCGGGCCGGGTACGCCAAGACCCACGCCGGCGATCTTGGAGCGATCCACTCCCGTTGCCCCGATCAGCCGGTTGACCAGCTGTTCCGCCCGGTCGAAGCCCTGTGCCGCGGAGGCGTCCACATCCAGCGGCTCGGACTCCTCGGCAAGCACCTGGTGGGCCAGGTTGCCGACCGCGACCCGCAGATGCGTATGGCCGAAATCGACACCGATCACAATGCCCGCGTCCCCGCTCAGGGAGACGCTGCGGGCCCTGCGGCCACCCGCCGACGTGGGCGTGACCTCGACCGTTCCGCCGTCTTTCAGCTCCCGCACGATGTTGGAGACCGTTGCTGCGGACAGACCCGTGGTCCTTGCGATCTCCGCCTGCGTGAGCGACCCGGCGAGTCGTACGGCGCGCACGACCCTCTCCAGGTTGGCTCGGTGCAGTGACGACTGCGACCCCGGAGTCTCCACGACGACCTCCTGCGCACGGGACCGCCTCGGCGAGGTCCCGTCTATGTCCAACTAGTGAACTCTAAGCTGAGCCGTTCGGGTCGGCTCCCGTCAAGAGGTTGAACTGTTTCCGGGGTCTTGCCCACACGACCGCGCGCCGCCCCCGAAGCCGGGAACGGCGCGCGTACGGACCGTTTCGAAGCGCTACGCCCAGCGCCCCTGAAAGGCGCTACTTCAGGGTCGCCGAGGTCAGTCCGGCCTGCACCTGACGCTGGAAGGAGAGGTACACGACCAGCATCGGGATCATGGCGATCGTCACGCCCGCGAAGAGAACGGGCAGGTCAGAGGCATATCCCTGCTGTTGCTGGAGCTGGATGAGCCCCTGGGTGAGGACATAGCGCTCGGGGTCCGAGCCGCTCTGCGGCTGCATGAGGACCGTCGGCAGGATGAACTGGTTCCACTGGCCCAAAGTGTTGAAGATCCCGACGCTGATCAGGCCCGGCTTCGCCATCGGAAGCATCACCTGGAAGAAGGTCCGGGTGTGCGAGGCCCCGTCCAGGATCGCCGCCTCGAAGACCGCCGTGGGCAGGGTCCGGAAGAAGGCGTGCATGAAGAACACGGTGAACGGCATCGAGTAGGCGATGTAGACGAGGATCAGGCCCTGGTAGGTGTTCAGCATGTCCAGCCGCTTGACCATGAAGAACAGCGGGACCAGGGCCAGGAACACCGGGAACATCGCGCCGGCGACGAAGAAGTAGTAGAGGAGCCGGTTGCCCCAGAACTGGTAGCGGGCCAGGACGTACGCGGCCATCGAGCCGAAGAGCATCGTCAGCGGCACGCTGAACACCAGCACGATGACCGTGTTCAGGAAGTAGTCGCCGATGCCCTTGTTCCAGGCCCGGTGGAAGACGTCGAAGGACCAGTTGTGCGGCCAGCCGAAGGCCGAGCCGCCGATCTGCGCGTCGGTCTTGAAGGAGCTGATCACCAGCCAGAGCAGCGGCAGCACGATCAGCAGGGCCCACAGGGCGAGGAAGCCGTGCGAGAAGACGTTCAGGACGATGCCCTCGCCGCGCTGCTCGCCGGGGCGTACGGAAACCTTGTCGACGGGCCGCTCCGCGGGAACGGCCTCGGTCTCCTTCGAAGGTGCGCTCATGTCGTCGTATCTCCCGCTCAGAACTCGACGCGCTCGCGGCGGGTGGCGCGCAGCATGACCACGGACAGGACCAGGGTGAGCACCAGCATGACCACGCCCATGGCGCAGGCGTAGCCGCTCTTCCCGAAGTATTGGAAGTTGCGCATCATCACCGTCGACATCACGTCGCTGTGGTGATCGGGGCCGCCACCGTACGCGCCCATGTTCTGGGTCATGGAGGAAACCAGGACGAACATGTCCATCGCGACGATGCCCAGATAGACCCACGCGGTCTGCACGGTGTCCCACAGCAGAGGCAGGGTGATGCGGAAGAAGGACTGATTGCGACCGGCGCCGTCGATGAGGGCGGCCTCGTAGATGTCCTTCGGAATGGACTGCATGGCGGCCGAGAACAGCACCAGATAGAAGCCGACGCCGTGCCAGACCACGGCGGCGATCAGCATCCACAGCACCAGGTTGGGCTCGTTGAGCCATTCCACGGGATTGTCGGTGTCGACCAGTCCGAGTTTGATCAGGAAGCCGTTGAGAAGGCCGCCGCCGTCACTGCGGTACACCGCGTTGAACAGCACCGCGACGATCGCCAGCGACAGCACCTGAGGGAAGAAGTAGACGATTTTGTAGAACCGGGATCCGGCGACGCCCTGCACTCCGCCCGCCCTGCTGCGGCCGCCCGCGTTCACCATGAAGGCGAAGAACAGGGCGAGCAGAATGGTGATCACCGGGATGAAGATCAGGAACAGGATGTTGTGCCAGATGGCCTGCATGAAGACGTCGTCCTGGAACAGCGCCTTGTAGTTGTCCAGTCCGACGAACTTGAAGGTCTGCGACTGGCCCTTCCAGTCGGTCAGCGAATAGCCGAACGTCTGGATGTACGGCCAGATCACGAAGATCACATAAAGCGCCACGGGCACGAAGAGAAATCCCGCGACGAATCTGTACTGCCCTTTGCGCATTGGCCTACCTGCTCCTGGTGTCCTCCCCCGGGCCGGATCGCTCCGGCCCGGGATACGGCGTGCGGTCAGTCCCGGTGGTTCTTCTTGGAGGCCGGGTCCTTCGCCTGCTTGTCGACCGCGGCCTGGCACCGCTTCAGCCACTCCTTCGGCTGGATGCGCTTGGCCATCAGCTCGTTGGACGCGGCCTCGATGGCGGCGCCCATCTCGCTGTACCACTCCGTGTAGAGGAAACGGAAGGTGTTGTCACCGGCCGCCTTGGACGCCTCGACCGTGGACTGGGTGCCCGGCCGGAGCTTGACGCTGGGGTCGACGCCGTCCTTGAGGATGGTGAGCGAGTTGGCCTCCTTGGCGAACAGCGTCGACCACTCCTTGGAGAGCATGTGCCGCATGAACTCCTTCGCCCCGGGCAGGTTCTTCGCCTTCGCCGGGATGATGAAAGGCTCGCCGGAGCCGGCCCGGATCGCCTCGAACGGCAGCTTGCTGCCGGGCAGCAGCGGCATCGGCATGAACTTCATGTCGAAGTCCGCGGGCGTCTGCTTGAGCTGCTCGTTCTCCAGCCAGGAGCCGCAGGTGATGAAGGCGGCCTTGTACTGGTTCCAGCGGGTCTGGGACTCGGTGTGGGTCAGGCCGTTGGTGCCGGGCATCAGCAGGCCCTTTTCGACGACCTCGTAGATCGCCTCGACACCGGCCTTGGCCGCGTCCGAGCCGACGAACGCCTTGGGGTCGAGGTTGTCGATCGCCTTCATCGCGTCCAGACCGCCGGTCTTGGCGATCAGGTCCATGATGGCGACGTTGATGTAGTACGGGTACTTGCCCTGGTGGGCCAGGCCGCCGATGCCCTGCTTCTTGGCGTCCTGACAGATGGTGAGGAAGTCGGCCCAGGTCTTGGGCTCCTCCCAGCCCTTCTCCTTGAAGAGCTTGCCGGAGTACCACAGACCCCACACCGTGTAGATGTAGTTGAGGGCGACGATCTTGCCCTCCTGCATGCCCGCGTCCAGGGTGCCGGGGATGATCATGTCCCGGACCTTCTTGGCCGGGTCGTCGACCGACGGGGCGTCGAGCACCGCGGCGAGGTCGAGCAGCTGGCCGTTCTTGTAGAGGACGTCGACCTTGATCTGCTGGGCGCCGGAGTCGTCCACGATGTCCGGCGGGTTGCCGGCGTTGAAGCGCGGCTGGAGCTTACCCGTGATCTCCTGGGTGCCGGTGTGGGTGGAGGTGATGCCGAGCTTCTTCTGGTAGTCCGACTCCCACGCCTTGGCGTAGTCGTCGCCGTAACCGCCCTTGAAGATGACGACGTCGAGCTTGCCGCCCTTCTTCACGCCGAACGGGTTCGACTTGGACGTCTTGCCCTGGTCGCCGCCGTCGTTGGAACTGTCGCCGCCACCGCTCGCGCAGGCGGACAGGAAGCCCGCCGTCGGAATGGTGAGCAGACCGAGTGCGGCGGACCGCTTGATCAGATCACGGCGGCCCACACCGTCAACACCGTGGTTCGCTGCGGATTGGGATCCCATGCTCAAGTCCTCGCCTTCTCCAGGACTCAGGCGGTGAACCGGATCCTCCCCGGCACCGCGGTCGGGTAGCGCTGGGTCGTGCAGGAAACGCCGACAGGTATAGTCCACTTCCGGCCGACGGAGCAAGATCGAGCGCAAGGTTGGCCATGGGTCTTTTCCGAGTTGAGACCTCACGGAAATATGAGCCGCCTGTGACCGCGCCGCCGGAAAAGTCCGTGACATAGGCCCCTGAATGCCTCCCCCAACACCCTTGACATCAATGGCCACTTGGCCACCTACTGGATCCTGCGCACGAACTTGACAACGTTGTCTGAAGCCCGCGCAGGGAGGGAACCCGTTTTGTTGCAGCGGAGAACTCGGCACAGATTCGGTACGGCGGCCGTGCTCACGGCCGCCTTCGCCATGGCGGTGGCCTCGCAGGGAGCCGCGGTCGCCCGGCCGGCCCAGGCTCCCGCCGCCGACCGGGAGTTCGCATCCTCGTTCGAAGCTGATGACCCGGCGCCGGACTGGCTGAACACCGTCGACACGGAGCCGGACGGCAGCAAGCGCGCCTCGGGCGTCGACGGCGGCTACAGCACCGGCATCCCGGGCAATGTGACCGACCATGTCACCGACGTACGGGCGAGCGCCGAGAACACGGGCGCGGGCGAGGTGAAGGAGAACCTCGTCGACGGCGAACCGGGCACGAAGTGGCTGGCCTTCGAGCCCACCGGCTGGGTCGAGTTCGACCTGGACAAACCCATCAAACTCATGACGTACGCTCTCACTTCGGCCAATGACTACGACGAGCGCGACCCCAAGGACTGGACCCTTCAGGGCTCGACGGACGGCAAGGACTGGAAGACCCTCGACACCCGCTCCGGCGAGACCTTCTCCGAACGGTTCCAGACCAAGTCGTACGACCTCGCCCAGCCGGCCGAGTACCAGCACTTCCGGCTCGACATCACGAAGAACAACGGCGCCTCCGGCATAGTGCAGCTCGCCGATGTCCAGTTCTCGACGGGTGGCAGCACAGGGCCGGTCCCGCAGGACATGCTCTCCCTCGTCGACCACGGCCCGAGCGGCTCGCCGACCGCCAAGGCCCGCGCCGGCTTCACGGGCACCCGGGCCCTGCGGTACGCCGGGCGGCACACGGGGGCCGGCCACGCGTACTCGTACAACAAGGTCTTCGACGTGAACGTGAAGGTCGGCCGGGACACACAGCTGGCGTACCGGATCTTCCCGTCGATGGCCGACGGCGACCGCGACTACGACGCCACGAACGTCTCGGTCGACCTGGCCTTCACCGACGGCACCTATCTGAGCGACCTCGGCGCGATGGACCAGCACGGCTTCCCGCTCTCCCCCCGGGGCCAGGGCGCGGCCAAGGCGCTGTACGTCAACCAGTGGAACGACGTGGCCTCGCGCATCGGCTCGGTCGCCGCGGGCAGGACGGTCGACCGGATCCTGCTGGCCTACGACTCCCCGGACGGTCCCGCCAAGTTCCGCGGCTGGATCGACGACGTGGCCATCCGGCCGGTCGTCCCGGAGCCGCCCAGGGCGCATCTGTCCGACTACGCGCTGACCACCCGCGGCACCAACTCCAGCGGCAGCTTCTCGCGCGGCAACAACTTCCCGGCGACCGCCCTGCCGCACGGCTTCAACTTCTGGACGCCGGTGACCAACGCGTCCTCGCTGAGCTGGCTCTACGAGTACGCGCGCGCCAACAACGACGCCAACCTGCCGACCATCCAGGCGTTCAGCGCCAGTCATGAGCCCAGCCCCTGGATGGGCGACCGGCAGACCTTCCAGCTGATGCCGTCGGCCGCCGCCGGCACCCCGGACACCGGCCGCTCGGCACGGGCGCTGGCCTTCCGGCACGAGAACGAGACGGCACGGCCGTACTACTACGGCGTACGGTTCGAGAACGGGCTCAGGGCCGAGATGACCCCGACCGACCACGCCGCCGCGCTGCGCTTCAGCTACCCCGGCGACGACGCGAGCGTGCTCTTCGACAACGTCACCGAGCAGGCGGGTCTCACCCTCGACAAGGACCACGGGATCGTCGCCGGCTACTCCGACGTGAAGTCGGGCCTGTCCACGGGAGCGACCCGGCTCTTCGTGTACGGGCAGTTCGACAAGCCGGTGACGGACGGCGGCTCCAGTGGCGTCAAGGGCTATCTGAGGTTCGACGCGGGCGCGGACCGCACCGTCACCCTGCGCCTGGCGACCTCGCTGATCAGTATCGACCAGGCGAAGGACAATCTGCGCCAGGAGATCCCCGACGGCACCTCCTTCGACACGGTGAAGGCACGCGCCCAGCGGACCTGGGACCGGCTGCTCGGCAAGGTCGAGGTCGAGGGTGCCACCCCGGACCAGCTGACCACGCTCTACTCCAGCATGTACCGGCTGTACCTGTACCCCAACTCCGGCTTCGAGAAGGTGGCCGGCAAGGACCAGTACGCCTCCCCGTTCTCCCCCATGCCGGGCCCGGACACACCGACGCACACCGGCGCGAAGATCGTGGACGGCAGGGTGTACGTCAACAACGGCTTCTGGGACACCTATCGGACGACCTGGCCGGCCTACTCGTTCCTGACCCCCGGTCAGGCCGGTGACATGGTCGACGGGTTCGTTCAGCAGTACAAGGACGGCGGCTGGACCTCCCGCTGGTCCTCCCCCGGCTACGCCGACCTGATGACCGGCACCTCCTCCGACGTCGCGTTCGCGGACGCATACGTCAAGGGCGTCCGCTTCGACGCGAAGGCGGCGTACGACGCGGCCCTGAAGAACGCCACCGTCGTCCCGCCGGCCTCGGGCGTGGGCCGCAAGGGCATGAGCACCTCGCCCTTCCTCGGCTACACCAGCACCGACACGCACGAGGGCCTGTCGTGGGCGATGGAGGGCTACGTCAACGACTACGGCATCGCGAAGATGGGCGAGGCCCTCTACGAGAAGACCAAGGAGAAGCACTACAAGGACGAGTCCGAGTACTTCCTCAACCGCGCCCAGGACTACGTCGACCTCTTCGATTCCAAGGCGGGCTTCTTCCAGGGCCGCGACGCCAAGGGGAACTGGCGCCTGGACTCGTCGAAGTACGACCCGCGCGTGTGGGGCTACGACTACACGGAGACCAACGGCTGGGGCTATGCCTTCACCGCCCCGCAGGACAGCAGGGGCCTCGCCAACCTCTACGGCGGCCGCGGCGCCCTGGGCGACAAGCTCGACGAGTACTTCTCCACCCCGGAGACCGCCTCCCCCGACTTCGTCGGCTCCTACGGCGGCGTCATCCACGAGATGACCGAGGCACGGGACGTGCGGATGGGCATGTACGGCCACTCCAACCAGGTCGCGCACCACGTGATCTACATGTACGACGCGGCCGGCGAGCCCTGGAAGGCGCAGCGGTACGTCCGCGAGGCGCTCTCCCGCCTCTACACGGGCAGCAAGATAGGGCAGGGCTACCACGGCGACGAGGACAACGGCGAGCAGTCGGCCTGGTACCTCTTCTCCTCGCTCGGCTTCTACCCGCTGGTCATGGGCAGCGGTGAGTACGCCATCGGCTCCCCGCTGTTCACGAAAGCGACCGTGCACCTGGAGAACGGCCGGGACCTGGTGATCAGGGCACCCGGGAACAGTGCGAAGAACGTGTACGTACAGGGTGTGACCTTCAACGGCCGTCCCTGGACGTCGACTTCGCTCCCCCACTCGCTGCTCGCCAAGGGCGGGGTGCTGGACTTCCGCATGGGAGCCAAGCCCTCGGCCTGGGGCACCGGCAAGAACGCGGCGCCGGTCTCCATCACCCGGAGCGACAAGGTCCCGACGCCGCGCGCGGACGTGCTGAAGGGCGACGGCGCCCTGTTCGACAACACGTCGGCGACGGACGCCACGGTCACCTCGGTGGACCTGCCGGTGGGCGGCGCAGCCAAGGCCGTCCAGTACACGCTGACGTCCTCCGCGGACCGCGGCAAGGCACCGGCCGGCTGGACGTTGCAGGGCTCGGCGGACGGCACGACCTGGCAGACCCTGGACCGGCGCACGGGAGAGTCGTTCGCCTGGGACCGGCAGACCCGGGCCTTCACGGTCACCACACCGGGCTCGTACACGAAGTATCGCCTGATCCTGGACGGTGAGGCGACGCTGGCGGAGGTGGAGCTGCTGGCCTGACCCGTCGTTCACGGCTCGGACGAGAGGAGGCCGCCCCCGGGGAACCGGGGGCGGCCTCTTGCTCCGCGGGGCGGGGTCTCTTGCTCCGGGGCGGTCGGCGGGATGCTCAGCCCACCGCGAGCGTGAAGACGTGCAGATCCGTGTCGTCCGGGAGCTTCACGCTCCTGATGGTCTTCCCGGACGGCGCCTCGAACGGCTTCGTCGCGAAGACGTACGTCGCCACCGGGTCCTTGTCCGCGCCCGCGACATTGCGGTACGCGCTCTTGGCGACGACCTCGTTGCCGTACTGGACGCTTCCGCCGCCTCCGCCGACGGTCCAGTCGGTGAAGGAGAGGTCGACGGCCTCGGTGGTGCCGTCGGTGTAGGTGACGGTCGCCTTCTTCTGCTGGTTGCCGTTGACCCCGCTGCCGATGAAGGACAACTTGGCGGCCGGGATGGGCAGTTCGATGGTCTGGCCGTCCGCGGCGGCGTTGTCCGGGCGGCCGGTGGGCGAGCTCGGCCAGGTGAAGGTGAGCCCGTCCACCGTGCCCTGCCCGCCGGGGGTCAGGCCCGCCGCCGCGAGGGCCTGGCGGGAGTAGCTCCAGCCGCCGCCGTCGTAGTCGGCCTCGTCGTGATCGCCCTCGTCGTCCGAGACGCCGGTGTTGTCGTAGGCGGCGAGGAGGGTGCCGGGGGCGGCCACGGTCAGGGCGACCGGCTGCCCGTACGAGGTGTCGCCCGAGGTCACCGTGACCTTGACGTCGTAGAAGCCCTGGCGGGCGCCGTCGGCCGCCAAGAGGGTGATCTCCTGTGAGCCGTCGGTGACCGTGCCCTCGGCGGGCGTGGCCGTGACGCCGTCCGGGGTCTCGACGCGGAAGCGGACCTCGGGGCCGGTGCCGCCGCTCAGCGACAGGGCGCGGATGCCGAGCTTCGTGCTGCCGCCGGGGGCGACGGTCGCCGCGGTCGGGCCGACGCCGATCTGGTACGGCTGCTCGCCCTCCCGGAAGGAAGGGGGCGGGGCGGAGGTGCCCCAGGCCCGGTCCGGGGCGGCTGAGAGCGTGTAGTCCAGTCGGCCGCCGTCACGCACGAAGGAGGCCGGGAGCCAAGGCCTGTCACTGGTACGGCCGTTGACCCTCAGGGACTGGACGTACGGTGCGTCGGCGGCCGCTCCCCTCGCGCGGATCGAGATGTCGTTCCCCTGCGGGCGGTCGATCTCGACGCGCTCGAACAGCGGTGACGTGAGGACGAGTTCGGCGCGGGAGGGGACCTGTGGGTACATGCCGAGCGCGGAGAAGACGTACCAGGACGACATGGCGCCGAGGTCGT
Organism: Streptomyces sp. NPDC050625; assembly: GCF_040654755.1. Taxonomy (NCBI): domain Bacteria; kingdom Bacillati; phylum Actinomycetota; class Actinomycetes; order Kitasatosporales; family Streptomycetaceae; genus Streptomyces; species Streptomyces sp. NPDC050625. Next base: position 18,120 of record NZ_JBFAIQ010000002.1, on the reverse strand, counting down.
CGTTGCCGGGGATGCCGCCGGGCCGGGTCGACCAGAGCTGCCTCATCGCCGCGCGGACCGTCTCCTGCGTCTTGTACGGGGCGCCCGCGTAGTCGTACAGGTAGGGGACGTTGAGGGACGGCTCGTTGTCCAGCTCGGACTTGGCGCCGCCGCTGCCGGTGAAGGCCCAGCTGCCGTCCGCGTTGTGGAAGAAGTCGTCTAGCCGGGCCAGCGCCTTGTCCGTGCCGCCCATCACCGCGAACAGGCCGGCCGGGTTGTGCTGGACCATCCAGGTGTACTGGGCGGCCGTGCCCTCGACGAACCCGTTGCCGGTGTCCGGGGTGAAGCCGGTGACCCAGCTGCCGTCGGCCTTGCGGTTGGCGATGTATCCGCCGGTGGGGTCCGCGGCGATGTTGAAGTTGTTCTGCCACCACTGGGCGCGCCGGGCGAAGGCCGCCGCCGTGTCCTTCTCCCCCGCCGCCGCGGCGAGCCCGGAGAGCGAGAAGTCGGCGGTGGACATCTCCAGGGTCTCGGCCGCGCCGCCCCAGGCGTTGGACACGGACGGCATGTAGTGGTGGGAGAGGTACTTGTCCAGGGACGGGCGCTGCCCGACCGACAGCACCGGCTTGCCCGCGGCCGACAGGTCCTTGTCGGTCGGTACGGTCGCCGCCTTCACCAGTGAGTCCAGCGCGCCGCGCAGGTCGAAGCGGGTGCCGCCGAACGCGTGGATACCGGCCAGGGCGGTGGGCGAGGGGTCGCCGTTCATGACGTGCGTGCCGCTCGCGCCGTGCAGCCAGCGGTCCCAGACGCCCCCGTTCTGCCGGGCGAGTTCGTACAGCGACTGGGCGATGTCCGAGCCGGTGCGCGGGTCGAGGAGGGTGAGCAGCTGCACCTGGTCGCGGTAGACGTCCCAGCCGGAGAAGGTGCCGTACTGGGCCCGGTGACCGCGGCCCACCCGGTGCACCTCGTCGTCGCTGCCCCGGTATCTGCGGTCGGCGTCGCTGATCACGTTCGGGTGCAGCAGGGAGTGGTAGAGGGCGGTGTAGAAGGTGGTGCGGTCGGTGTCCGTGCCGCCGCCGACCCGTATGGCGCCCAGCCGGTGGCGCCAGGCCTGCCGGGCCGCGGCCCGGACCGAGTCGAAGGAGCGGTACGACGGGTTCTCGGCCGCGAGGTTCGCCTCGGCGCCCGCCCGGCTCACGTACGAGATACCGACCTTGACGTTCACCGGCCCGGTTCCGGGCGCGAACTCGACGTACCCGCCCGCGCCCTTGCCCGCGACGGGCCGCCCGCCCTTGGCGAAGCCGCCCGTGCCGCCGGAGGCCGTGGTGGCTCCCGGCTCCAGCCGGTCGTCCTGCCAGGTGCCGGTGGAGGTGAAGGCGCGGTCGAAACGGGCGGTGAAGTAGAGCGTGTAGTAGGCGCGTTGGCCCTCCGGGTCCAGATAGCCGCAGAAGTCGCCGGAGGTGACGGAGCCGGAGATCGTGCGGGTCGCCGGGTCGATCGTGACCGTCGAATCGGCCGACCCCACCTCGGAGTTGGCGGTGCGGACGAGCAGCGAGGCCGGCCTGTCCGCCGGGAAGGTGAAGCGGGCCGAGCCGGTGCGCGCGGTCGCGGTGAGGTCGGCGGTGACGCCGGAGGCGAGACCCACCTTGTAGTGGCCGGGTTCGGCGGTCTCGTCGGTGTGGCTGAAGTCGGAGGCGTAGACGGCGTCCTTGGTGTCGCTCGCCGGGGACGAGGTGACCTCGCCCGCGTACGGGAAGAACGGGATGTCCCCGCTGCCGCCCGCACAGCCCGTGCCGGACATATGGGTGAGGCTGAAGCCGCGGATGCGGGTGGCGTCGTACTGGTAACCGCCGGGTGCGGAGGTGCGGGTGGCGTCGCCCCTGGTGTTCTCGGGGCTCCAGGAGAGCATGCCGAACGGCACGACGGCACCCGGGAAGACATTGCCGCCGTTCTTGGTGCCGATCAGCGGATCGACGTATGCGGTGGGGTCCTTGACGAGATCGGGCGGTTGGGCGGTCGCCGCCAGGGCGGGGGTGGCGCCGCCCACCGCGAGTACCGCGGCGAGCAGCAGTGATGTGGGACGGAAACGCATGACGCGGCCCCTCCTCCTTCGGACGGGTCGCGCATCACAGGTCGCACAAGCCGCAGGGACAGTAACGCGCGTCGGCAGTACCACGGAAGACCGTGTGCACCACCGCCGACGCGCCCCGGGATCACTCTGGTGGGTGATCCCAACTGGCTTGACATCGTTGTCGGTTGGGGCGGTACAGTCATGACGGACCTGATAGACAACGTTGTCGCCATCGCGGCGTCGACACAAGCCACGCTCCACCCGGGCGGGCCGCACCCCCTCGCCCGCCCGGCTCGCGGACCCGGTGTGCACCGCCACCGGGTCCGCCCCGAGCGACTCAGCCGACCCGGCAGGGCAGAGTCGTCGCACCGTCACCGCCGGAGCCCTGGACGACGTAGCCGAACGTCGCGCTCTGCCCCGGACTGAGCGAGCCGTTCCAGTCGGCGTTGTGGACCATCACGTCCTGCCCGCTGTAGGTCGCGGTGCCGTTCCACAGGCCGGCCACCGACTGGCCGCCCGGCAGCGTCCAGTCGACCATCCAGCCGAGCATCGGCACGTCGCCGCTGTTGGTGACGGTCACCTCGGACTGGTGGCCGCCGGGCCAGCTGTTCGTCGTCCGGCGGGTGGCCGTGCAGGTGCCGGGCGGGGGCTCGGTGGGGATGCCCGGGTCGTGGACGCCCGTCACCTCGCCGTTGCCGCCGTCGAAGACGACGTCGGAGCAGGAGTAGAAGGTCTCCGCGCTGTCCGAGCGCTGCCAGACCATGTAGATGATGTGCCGCCCGGACTTGCCGGCGGGCAGCGTGCCGGTCCAGGAGTAGTTGGCCTCGACGGTGCCCGGAGTGCCGTTGAGCGGCGGGTGGTCGACGTCCAGGAAGGGCTGGTCCTCCATGTCGTTCCAGGTGAGCGGCTTGGTCGGGTCGTAGCCGTCCTTGGTGACGTAGACGTGGAACCAACCGGGGTGCGCCGCCCAGGCGTTGTAGGAGAAGTCGACGGTCGCTCCCGCGGTGAGGTGCGTGAGGGGCCAGTCGTTCCGCGGCAGATCGAACCCGGTGAAGTTGGGGTTGCCGCCGCTGCACAGCTCGCCGTGGGGCACGAAGCCGCGGGTGCGTCCGGCGCCGTCCGAGCGGAGCACCGAGAACCAGTTGTAGAACGGGGTGGTGCCGCTGACCCGCTGGACCGCCTTGCAGGCGGGGTTGACGGGCTTGATCTCACCTGTGTCGGTGAGCCCGTCCTGCCAGCACAGGAAGGTGCGGCTGCCCGGTTTCATGGGGGTGCCGTGCGCCTCGGCACGGGTGCCGGTGGCGACGATGAGGCCGAGGGCCGGGACGGTGGCGAGCAGGGCCACCAGGACCAGGAAGAGGGCCCCGCCGCGGTAGGCCGAGTGCGTCGAGTGCGGTAATCGCGGGCGGCCAGGGAATCGGGGACCGCTCAGTCTTGTCGTAGGCAAGACAGTTCCACCTTCATCATGTGGACGATCGAAGGCCGTACCGAAGGTGTGCGGATGGGCACCGAGAGGCGCGTAGGGCGGGAGCGGGCCCGCGCGGCGGGTTCCGGTCCACCGTATGGGAGCGCTCCCACCCCACTCTTCTGTGAAAGTAGCGCGGACCGCGACAGCTGTAAACGCCGGATGCGCAAGGGCGGATGACCGCCCAGGAGGCAAGGCAAGTTTCCGGTAAGAAGATTCCGTGAGAAAAGGGGCTTTCTGCGGTAAAGGAGGAGGCGGCGGCACCTGCAAAGGGGGGTGACGCCCGCCGCACATTGGACCGGGCCATAGCCAGGGGGAATCGCCGGTGCTACAAATGTCGCATGGCGGACCGATTCGCCCGGTTTCGACGCTTCTCCTGGCGCTCGCTTGCCGGCAAGAGCCCGCGAAGCGTCGCCGGGCAGGTCTTTGTACTGCAGCTGACGCTGGTCGCGTTGCTGGTGGTCGGTGCCGTCTTCGCCCTCGTCCTGCAGTCGCAGCGGGACACCAGCACGGAGGCCAAGCGCCGCTCCGTGGCCGTCGCGCAGACCTTCGCGCACTCCCCCGGCATCCTGGAGGCGCTGAAGACCGAGAAACCGTCGAAGGTGCTCCAGCCGCTGACCGAGGCGGGACGGAAGTCGGCGGGCGTCGACTTCATCGTGGTGATGGACACCAAGGGCATCCGCTACACCCATCCTCTGCCGGACCGGATCGGCAAGCGGTTCGTGGGCAGGATCGAGCCGTCACTGGCGGGCAAGGTCTACACCGAGAGCGTCCACGGCCCGCTGGGCCATGAGGTGCAGGCGACCGTGCCCATCGAGAACGCCGACGGCAAGGTGGTCGCCCTCGTGTCCGCGGGGATGAAGGTCAAGAACGTGACCAGCGAGGTGAACCGGCAGCTGCCGATCATCCTCGCCGCCGGAACCGGTGCGCTCGCGGTGGCGGCCGGCGGAACGGCGCTGGTGGGCCGGCGGCTGCAGCGGCAGACCCACAGCCTGGCGCCGGACGAGATGACCCGCATGTACGAGCACCACGACACGGTGCTGCACTCCGTACGGGAAGGAGTGCTGATCGTCGGTGAGGACGGTCGGCTGCTCCTCGCCAACGACGAGGCGAGACGGCTCCTCGAGCTGGCCCCGGACGCGGAGGGGTGGCCCGTGTGGGAGCTGTCCGACCTCGAACCCGACATGGTGGACCTGCTCGTCTCCGGGCGCGAGGCCACCGACGAGGTGCACTTCGCCGGGGAGCGGCTGCTCGCGGTCAACCAGCGGCCCACGGACCGCGACGGCGGCCCCAGGGGAACCGTGGTGACGCTCCGCGACTCCACCGAGCTCCAGGCGGTGTCGGGCCGCGCGGAGCTCGCTCGTGAGCGGCTCAAGCTGCTGTACGACGCGGGACTCAGCATCGGCACCAGCCTCGACGTGCTCCAGACCGCCGACGAGCTGGCGCAGGTCGCCGTCCCCCGCTTCGCCGACTTCGTCACCGTGGACCTGGCGGACGCCGTCATCCACGGCGAGGAACCCGCGCCCGCGGCGCCCGACATGCGGCGGGTCGCCGTGTGCGGCATCCGGAGCGACCATCCGCTCTACGAGAAGGGCCGGCTGATCGACTTCCTGCCCTCCACACCCCAGGCGCGAGGCCTCGACACCGGCCGCTCCGAGCTGGTGACGAACCTGTCGGACGCGGCGGACTGGCGGGCACAGGACCCGGAGCGCTCGCGGGAGATCGTCACGTACGGCATCCACTCGCTGATCGCCGCGCCGATCCAGGCCCGCGGCGTCGTGCTGGGCATGGCCAAGTTCTGGCGCTCCAAGCGGCACGAACCCTTCGACGAGGAGGAGCTGTCGCTGGCGGAGGAGCTGGTCGCCCGTGCCGCGGTGAGCATCGACAACGCCCGCCGCTACACCCGCGAGCACGCCCTGGCGGTCACGCTCCAGCGCAGCCTGCTGCCGCGGGCCCTGCCCGAGCTGAGCGCCCTGCAGGTCGGCTACCGCTACATCCCCGCCCAGTCGGGCGTGAGCGGTGACTGGTTCGATGTCATCCCGCTGCCGGGGAACCGGGTGGCGCTGGCCGTCGGCGACGTCGTCGGGCACGGTCTGCACGCCGCCGCGACGATGGGGCGGCTGCGGACCGCGGTGCACAACTTCTCCACGCTGGACCTGCCGCCGGACGAGCTGCTGAGCCACCTGGACGACCTGGTCGGCCGCATCGACCAGGACGAGGCGTGCGCGGAGGCGTCCGAGGTCGTGGGCGCCACCTGCCTGTACGCGATCTACGACCCCGTGAGCCGCCGCTGTGCCATGGCACGCGCGGGACACCTGGCACCCGCGCTGGTCCATCCCGACGGCACCGTCACCTTCCCCGACCTGCCCGCCGGGCCACCGCTCGGCCTGGGCGGCATGCCCTTCCAGACGGCCGAGGTGGACATCGCGGAGGGCACCCAGCTGGTCCTGTACACCGACGGCCTCATCGAGGACCGCGCGCGCGATCTGGACGTGGGCATGGAGCTGCTGCGCCAGGCGCTGGCGGGCCACCCCGACCGGTCTCCCGACGAAAGCTGCCGGGCGGTGGTGCAGGAGCTGCTGCCCGGGCGCCCCAAGGACGACGTCGCCCTGCTCATCGCGCGCACCCGGGCACTGCCGTGCGACCAGGTCGCCGACTGGGACGTGCCGCGCGATCCGGCCGCCGTGTCGGGGATGCGCAGCGCGGTCTCCGAGAAACTGGACGAGTGGGACCTGTCCGAGCTGGGCTTCGGCATGGAACTCGTCCTGAGCGAGCTGATCACCAACGCCATTCGCTACGGCTCGGAGCCGATCCATGTACGCCTGATCCGGGACCGCACGGTGACCTGCGAGGTGTCCGACGGCAGCAGCACGTCGCCGCATCTGCGGTACGCCGCGACGACCGACGAGGGCGGCCGCGGCCTGTTCCTGGTCTCCCAGATGGCCGAGCGCTGGGGCACCCGGTACACCCCGCAGGGCAAGGTGATCTGGGCCGAACTGGCCCCACCGGACCCCGACGAGGTCGGTCTGCTGGACATCCCGGACGACCTCTTCCCGGACTGACCCACGAGCGGCGAGCGCAACGAGCGGCGAGAGGCCGACGGCGCGCGGCGGGAGCGGGAGGTGGGAGGCGGGAGGGTGACGCGGGGCCGTGATCCGCGGCCCGTGCTCACCGCAGTGAGGCCCTGGGCCGGGACATCGGCGCGTCCGCCCCCGAGTCACCGGCCGACGGGAGCACGACCGTGAACTCCGTGCGCCCGGGCTCGCTCCGCACCTCGATTCGCCCCCCGTGCGCCGCCGTGACGGCCGCCGCGATCGCCAGCCCCAGCCCCGGTCCGCCCTCTGCCGCCCCGGCCCGGGTGCGGGACGTGTCCGCCCGGGTGAAACGCTCGAAGACGGACGGAACGAGCTCGGGCGGGATGCCGGGGCCGTCGTCGTGGACGCGGATGACGTGCTGGGCGGACGTGGACTCGACGGAGACGGTCACCGTCGTGCCAACAGGTGTGTGCACACGCGCGTTGGCCAACAGGTTGGCCACCACTTTCCGGAGGCGGGCCTCGTCGCCCCTGACCAGTGCGGGGGTGTCCGGGGAGAGACCGAGTCGCCAGACATGGCCGGCGCCCGCGGCCCGTGCGTCCCACACCGCCTCGGCGACCAGCGCGGCGAGGTCCACCTCGGTGCCGTGCAGCGGGCTGCCCTCGTCGAGACGGGCGAGCAGCAGCAGGTCCTCGACCAGCTCCGTCATGCGCGCCGACTCGGCGAAGACCCGGCTCCAGGCGTGGTCGGGGGCGACACGGTTCATCAGCTCGGCGTACCCGGCGATGGAGGCGAGCGGGGTGCGCAGTTCGTGACTGGCGTCGGCGACGAAGCGGCGCATGCGTTCCTCGCCGCGCCGGCGTTCGGCGAGCGAGGCCTCGACGTGGTCGATCATCCGGTTGAGGGCGGCACCGACCTGCCCGGCCTCGCTGCCGGGGTCGGTGTCGCGTTCGGGGACCCGGGGCAGCGCGCCGACCCGGCCGTGGCCGAGCGGTACCCGGGAGACCTCGACGGCGGTGTCGGCGACCCGGCCGAGCGGGCGGAGCTGGCGCCGGATGACGACCCCGCAGACGCCGCCGGCGAGGGCGAGTCCGGCGGCGCCGACGACCGCCTCGATCTCGACCAGTGTGCCGAGCGTGGCCCGGACGTCGTCCATGGGCAGACCGGTGAGGACGCGGATGCCGCTCGCGTCGAGGGCGGTGACCCGGTAGGTGCCGAGTCCGGGCACCGTCCGGGTGTGCAGCGAACCGTCGGGGCGGATGCCGCTGAGGGCGGCGCGCTGGGCGGAACCGAGGGCACGGGGGGCCGCGTCCCGGGTGACGACCGCGGCGGAGACGAGGTGCCCGGCGGCGTCGAGCCGGGCGGCGAGCAGGCCCTCGGTGTGGCCGCCCTCGCCGAGGAAGGCGAGGGCGGCGGGGAGTTCGGGGTGCAGCGCGGCGCCGCCCACACTGCGTTCGGCGGCGTCGTTCACCCGGTCGTCCAGCTCGCCCATGAGATAGGCGCGTTGGGCGAGGACGGTGGTGAGGGCGAGCGCGGCGCACACGCACACGAGGGTGGCGGTGACGAGGACCAGGAGGCGTGTGCGCAGCGAGCGGGCCCACGGGCGGCGGCTCATGTACCGATCCTGTCCCGGTTCGCTGAGGGAAGCCTGTGTTCCGTCTGAGGGTGGGTGATGACCTTCGTGCCGCCTTCGTACTGACCTTCGTACCGCCCTTCGTCGTACCCGGCCCGGACATGGCCCGGACATGGCCCGGACATGGCCGGGACATGGCGAAGGGCCGCACCCCCGTCACCGGGGATGCGGCCCTGTACCGCCGTACGCTGCCGCTTACTTGCGGATCAGGTTGCGCAGGACGTACTGCATGATGCCGCCGTTGCGGTAGTAGTCGGCCTCACCGGGGGTGTCGATGCGGACGACCGCGTCGAACTCGACACCGGTGTCGGTGGTGACCTTGACCGTGCGCGGGGTGGTGCCGTTGTTCAGCTCGGTGACGCCGGAGAAGGAGAAGGTCTCCTCACCGGTCAGACCGAGGGACTCGGCGGAGGCGCCCTCCGGGAACTGGAGCGGGAGCACGCCCATGCCGATGAGGTTCGAGCGGTGGATGCGCTCGTACGACTCGGCGATGACGGCCTTGACGCCGAGCAGCGCGGTGCCCTTGGCGGCCCAGTCGCGGGACGAGCCGGAGCCGTACTCCTTGCCGGCCAGGACGACCAGCGGGATGCCCTGGTCGATGTAGTTGCGCGAGGCGTCGTAGATGAACGACACCGGCGCGTCCGCCTGGGTGAAGTCGCGGGTGTAGCCGCCCTCGGTGCCCGGCGCGATCTGGTTGCGCAGGCGGATGTTGGCGAACGTACCGCGGATCATGACCTCGTGGTTGCCACGGCGGGAGCCGTAGGAGTTGAAGTCACGACGCTCCACACCGTGCTCGGTGAGGTACTTGCCGGCCGGGGTGTCGGCCTTGATGGCACCGGCCGGGGAGATGTGGTCGGTGGTGACCGAGTCGCCCAGCTTGGCGAGCACACGGGCACCGGCGATGTCGCTGACCGGGGCCGGCTCCATCTCCATGCCCTCGAAGTACGGGGGCTTGCGGACGTAGGTCGACTCGGCGTCCCACTCGAAGGTGTTGCCGGTCGGGATGGGCAGGGACTGCCACTGGGCGTCGCCCGCGAAGACGTCGGAGTAGGACTTGTTGAACATGTCCTCGCCGATGGCGTTCGACACGACGTCGTTGACCTCGGCCTCGGTCGGCCAGATGTCGGACAGGTAGACCGGCTTGCCGTCCTGGTCGGTGCCGAGGGCGTCCTTGGTGATGTCCACCTTCATGGAGCCCGCGATGGCGTACGCGACGACCAGCGGCGGGGAGGCCAGGTAGTTCATCTTGACGTCGGGGTTGATACGGCCCTCGAAGTTCCGGTTGCCGGAGAGGACCGAGGTGACCGCGAGGTCGTGGTCGTTGACGGCCTTGGAGACCTCCTCCGGCAGCGGGCCGGAGTTGCCGATGCAGGTGGTGCAGCCGTAACCGACCAGGTTGAAGCCGACCTTGTCGAGGTACGGGGTCAGACCGGCCTTGTCGAAGTAGTCGGTGACGACCTTCGAGCCCGGGGCGAGGGTGGTCTTGACCCACGGCTTGCGGGTCAGGCCCTTCTCCACGGCCTTCTTCGCGACGAGCGCGGCGGCGACCATGACGTACGGGTTCGAGGTGTTGGTGCAGGAGGTGATGGCCGCGACCGTCACCGCACCGTGGTCGAGCGTGTAGGTCGTGCCGTCGGGGGCGGTGACCTGGACCGGGTTGGACGGCGTGCCGTTCGGGTGGACGGCCGGGGCGTCGGAGGCCGGGAAGGACTCCTCGCCCGCCTCGTCGGCGGTGGTGACGTAGTTCAGGACGTCGGTCTTGAACTGCTCGGCGGCGTTGGCGAGGACGATACGGTCCTGCGGGCGCTTCGGGCCGGCGATGGAGGGAACGACCGTCGACAGCTCCAGTTCGAGCTTCTCGGAGAAGTCGGGCTCGGCCTGCGGGTCCAGCCAGAGGCCCTGCTCCTTGGCGTACGCCTCGACGAGCGCGACCTGCTGGTCGGAGCGGCCGGTCAGGCGCAGGTAGCTCAGGGTCTCGCCGTCGATCGGGAAGATCGCGGCGGTGGAGCCGAACTCCGGCGACATGTTGCCGATGGTGGCGCGGTTGGCGAGCGAGGTGGCGGCCACGCCCTCGCCGTAGAACTCGACGAACTTGCCGACGACACCGTGCTTGCGGAGCATCTCGGTGATGGTGAGCACGAGGTCCGTGGCCGTCGTACCCGGCTGCAGCTCACCGGTCAGCTTGAAGCCGACGACGCGCGGGATGAGCATGGAGACCGGCTGGCCGAGCATGGCGGCCTCGGCCTCGATGCCGCCGACGCCCCAGCCGAGGACGCCGAGGCCGTTGACCATGGTGGTGTGCGAGTCGGTGCCGACCAGGGTGTCCGGGTAGGCCTGCCCGTTGCGCACCATGACGGTCCGCGCGAGGTGCTCGATGTTCACCTGGTGGACGATGCCGGTGCCCGGCGGGACGACCTTGAAGTCGTCGAACGCGGTCTGGCCCCAGCGCAGGAACTGGTAGCGCTCGCGGTTGCGGCCGTACTCCAGGTCGACGTTCTGCTTGAAGGCGTCGCTGGTGCCGAACTTGTCGGCGATGACGGAGTGGTCGATGACCATCTCGGCCGGGGAGAGCGGGTTGATCTTCGCCGGGTCGCCGCCGAGCGCCGCGACGGCCTCACGCATGGTCGCGAGGTCCACGACACAGGGGACACCGGTGAAGTCCTGCATGATCACGCGGGCCGGCGTGAACTGGATCTCCTGGCTGGGCTTGGCCTGCGAGTCCCAGGTGCCGAGAGCGCGGATGTGGTCGGCGGTGATGTTCGCGCCGTCCTCCGTGCGGAGCAGGTTCTCCAGCAGGACCTTGAGGCTGTACGGCAGCCGGGCCGAGCCCTCCACCTTGTCCAGCCGGAAGATCTCGTACGACTCGTCGCCCACCTGCAGCGTGCTGCGGGCGTCGAAGCTGTTCGCCGACACGACAGTCTCCTTCATTGATGTGCGCGTACTCACCACGATCCTGCCGCCACGGCATCTGAGCCAATCCGCTAAGGTAAGGCTTAGTTAGGTAACCCTTACCAGGGTGGCGGCTGCGGTGCTCCTCGCCAGATATCTCGATGTCGAGATAACTCTAGTACACGGGGGCCGAATGGTCATGCCCGGACCGGATCCGTCGCCCCGATATTCAGTGGCATGGCCCACACGGCACACACGGAATTTTCTTCGCAAATCAGTACGTAAGACTCCTGTACGACATCACCTGACGAATCCCCTTCATCCAGAAGTACACTGACACCCCATCACCCGAATGGACCCCTCAACAGGCGCCATCTCATATCTGAGATAGCCTCGGCCTCATGGCAGACGACTACCTCGTACGCATCGGCAAGCTCATCCGTGACGCCCGGCAACACCGTGGCTGGACACAGGCGCAGCTCGCGGAAGCGCTCGGCACAAGTCAGAGCGCTGTCAATCGCATCGAGCGCGGCAACCAAAACATCAGCCTTGAGATGATCGCTCGAATCGGTGAAGCCCTGGACAGTGAAATCGTCTCGTTGGGCTACGCGGGCCCGATGCATCTTCGAGTGGTCGGCGGCCGCCGGCTGTCCGGGGCCATCGATGTGAAGACCAGCAAGAACGCCTGCGTGGCCCTGCTGTGCGCGACCCTGCTCAACAAGGGCCGCACGGTGCTGCGTCGGGTCGCCCGGATCGAGGAGGTGTACCGCCTGCTGGAGGTGCTCAACTCGATCGGCGTGCGGACCCGCTGGATCAACGACGGGGTCGACCTGGAGATCGTGCCGCCGGCCGAACTCGACATGGACGCCATCGACTCCGACGCGGCCGTGCGCACGCGCTCCATCATCATGTTCCTGGGCCCGCTGCTGCACCGTATGGACGCGTTCAAGCTGCCGTACGCCGGCGGCTGCGACCTCGGCACGCGGACCATCGAGCCGCACATGATCGCGCTGCGCCGCTTCGGGCTCGACATCGCCGCCACCGAGGGCCAGTACCACGCCCAGGTGGACCGTTCCGTACGGCCCGACCGGCCCATCGTGCTGACCGAGCGCGGCGACACCGTGACCGAGAACGCGCTGCTGGCCGCCGCCCGGCACGACGGCGTCACCGTCATCCGCAACGCGTCCTCCAACTACATGGTCCAGGACCTCTGCTTCTTCCTGGAGGTGCTGGGCGTCAAGGTCGAGGGCATCGGCACGACGACCCTCACCGTGCACGGTGTGCCGGACATCGACGCCGACGTCGACTACTCCCCCTCCGAGGACCCGGTCGAGGCGATGAGCCTGCTGGCCGCCGCGGTCGTCACGGAGTCCGAGCTGACGGTGCGCCGGGTGCCCATCGAGTTCCTGGAGATCGAGCTGGCGGTCCTGGAGGAGATGGGCCTCGACCACGACCGCACCCCGGAGTACGTCGCCGACAACGGCCGCACCCGACTGGTGGACCTGACCGTGCGGCCCTCCAAGCTGGAGGCGCCGATCGACAAGATCCACCCGATGCCGTTCCCGGGCCTGAACATCGACAACGTCCCGTTCTTCGCGGCCATCGCGGCGGTCGCCCAGGGCAAGACGCTGATCCACGACTGGGTCTACGACAACCGGGCCATCTATCTCACGGACCTCAACCGCCTCGGCGGCCGGCTCCAGCTCCTCGACCCCCACCGCGTGCTGGTCGAGGGCCCGACCCGCTGGCGCGCCGCCGAGATGATGTGCCCGCCCGCACTGCGGCCCGCGGTGGTCGTCCTGCTGGCGATGATGGCCGCGGAGGGCACCTCCGTGCTGCGCAACGTGTATGTCATCAACCGGGGTTACGAGGACCTCGCGGAGCGCCTCAACTCGATCGGGGCACAGATCGAGATCTTCCGGGACATCTGACGTCCGGCATCCGGATCGAGGACCGGCCCGGCAGAGTGGTGCTCTGCCGGGCCGGTCCGTTCGGTGGGCTGGTCAGACCCCGCGGAACCACGCCGTGTTCGCGCGGTCCTCGCGGAGCAGGGTGTCGGCGTGGCCGAAGCCGTCGGCGATGCTGATGAGGCGGTACTGCCGGTCGTGGAAGACCCAGGTCCAGGTCTGGCCGTTCATCCGGTTCTTGCCGGGGACGAAGTGGAAGGCGTCGGCCTTGGTGACGCCCCGCAGGGAGGTCCACTGGGTCAGGTCGCGGTCGCTGCGGACCAATTCGTCGGTGTGCATGCCGCCGTCGGCGATGGAGATCAGACGGTAGCGCCGGCCCTGCGCGGTGGTGTGGAAGAGCCAGTACTGCGTCTTGCCGTCGACGCGGCGCTGGTCCGGCACCGGCAGCACCGCGTCGACCCGGGTGACGTCCTTGAGGGAGCGCCAGGCGCTGAGGGCCCGGTCGTCGCCGACGCTGCGGCAGGCGTGCCGGGCGTCGGTGGAGATGTAGATGCGGCGGTAGACCTGGGTGCCGCCCACCGTGTGGAAGAGCCAGTAGCTGCTCTCGCCGTTCACGGACTGCTCGTCGGGGACCGGCACGATCGCGTCGACCTGTTCGACCCCGGCCAGCGCGGGCCAGGTGGAGAGGTCCGCGGCGGTGTCGACGACGCCGGTGCGGTCGTCGCTGCCCGTGGTGAGCGCCCCGGTCTCGGTGGCGCCGGTGCGCACGACACGGACGGTGCGGCCGGAGAAGGTCCACGCCCGCTCCTCCGTGTCCGGCCAGGGCAGGATCTCGTCGACCGGGCCGGGTTGCACGGGCGGCCGCGGCGGGCGGGTCTGTCCGGTGCCCGTCGTCGTCCACTCCTGGCTTGCGTTCTGCGTGCCGCCGATCGAGGTCGCGGCCTGCAGCCGGCCCTGGGTGAGGCCGCGCAGGGTGGTGATCGACGGGGTGAAGGCGTAGACGGAGCCCTCGGTGGCCACGAAGGTCTTGAAGTGGAGCGTGGTGGTCTTCCGGTCGCCGTTGACGCGGCTCTCGAAGGCGACCTCGCCCCGGGCGACTCCCGGGAGCTGGCCGCTGACCATCGGGTCCGGTCCGGGCTGGGGGTCGCGGTCGTGCGGGAAGTTCGGGTCGTTGACCCAGTCGGCCTGGATGAACTCGAACTGCGTGGCCAGGTTGGCCTGGTAGCAGACGAAGAGCAGGCCTCGCTGCTCGTCGGGGCCTCCCCCGTCCCCGTTGGCGGGGTCGAAGGGGGCGCCGTAGGGGATGCCGCGCCGGATGATGCGGCGCAGGTCCATGAACTTCTCGTCGACCAGTTCGCCTTCGTCGACCAGTCCGTCGCGCGGAGCGGTTTTGCGCAGGTGGGAGAAGAGGGGGGTGGTGACGCCGTCGGGGTCGTCCTTGAAGCTGAGGTCGTTGTCGGGTCTGGTGCCCGGCGGGGGCGACTGGTCGGGGAACTTGGCGACCGAGGCGCCGCAGCGCCAGCGGCCCACCAGGCGGGCGGCGAGCCACTCGCTCTTCGTGTTCTCCCCGACCACCTTGGCTTCCCTCAGCTTCTGGAGTTCGGCGTTGACCTGTGCCCACCAGCCGGGTACGTCCTGGGCGAGCCGTCGTACGACCTGGAAGGAGCCGTATTTCATCCACTCGGGAGCGCCCGTGGGCAAGGGGGTGTCGTCGGAGCCGAGGACGAACTGACCGGCCGGGATCATCCGGGCGCCCCCCGCCTCCTCCGCGTCGTCGAAGCCCGCCACGTACGGTTCGCTGACGCCGTCCTTGAAGCCGAAGTGCTCATTGCCGCGACGGTTGCCGGGCAGCGTGGCGCCGTTCTGCTGGTGGACGATCAGCACTCCGGCCCGGGAGGCGGCCTCCAGCTGCCGGTTCAGCTCGGTGTTGCGGTCGTTTTCGAGGTCGGCGGCGATGGTGAGCACCGCATGGATGACGGGGCTGTGGTCGGCGCCGAAGATCCAGTGCTTCGGGTCGTTGCAGCCCGTGTCGCCCAGGGCCTTGTGGCGGGCGGCGGACCCCTGTGCGAACGCCTGGATCGTGCCGCCCGTGGGCACCTTCTCGAACACCTTCTCCTTGCCCGTGAGGAACTGGATGCCGGGGTGGGTGAGGCTCAGGCCGAGCCAGGTGGCCCTGAGGTTCTTCGGGTCGTCACCGGCGGAGTTCTTGCGGGCGTCGTGGAACTTGGCGTTGAAGGCGGCGACCTGCTGGGTGGTGGCGATGTTGGGGACCAGCTCGGCCAGCCAGTTCCGGGCGGCGGTCATGTCGCCGAACTGGAGGAAGAGCAGGGTCATGTAGTCCTTCTTGAACCCGGCGAGGATGTCGCCCTGGATCTCCGTGCTGTTGCGCAACGGCAGCGGGGTGGACATGGAACTCCCTTGAGCGTGGGGACAGATGGGGACATGTCGGGCCGGCCCGGGCGGCGCCGTGGGCAGCGCTGCCCGGGTGTACGGCGGCAGGGGACGAAGAGGGGTCAGGCGCCGGGCTTGAGCTGCACCCACTTGGCAACGCTGGGCACACCCCGGTCGTCGAGCAGGAAGAGCAGGTAGAAGCCGGGCGGCGCGTCCTTGGCGGACTGCGGGGTGGTGAGGACGAGCTTGTTGCCGGCGCGGCTGGTGATGGGGAGCTCGATGCGGCGCTGGCTGGTGTCCACCGAGTGGGTGGAGGTGATGGGTGCCATCAGGACGGCCTTCTCCGCCTGTTCGGGCGTGCCGGTGCTGATCCGGAGGTCGGCGTTGTAGCCGAGGGGTTGACTCGGCACGTCCGTCAGGGTCGGGCGGACCCCGCCCTGGTGCAGATACGGCGGCTCGTAGATCTCGATGGTGCCGTTCATCCCGGAGCTGATGTCCCGGTTGTTGGCGATCTCCTGCAGCTCGTCACCGGTGATCATGATACGGCCGTCGGGCAGGATCACGGCGTTGGAGTGGTAGCCGCGCGGCAGCCGCTGGACCGGGCCGAGCCGCCAGGTGCCGTCGGTGCCGCGCAACTCGGTCTGGCGGTACTTCTCGTCGGCGTTGGGGTTGTACAGGCCATTGCCGTAGTCGCGGATGTCGTAGCCGCCGTTGACGGTCCACAGCCGCCCGTCGGGGAAGATCAGCGTGTCGTCCTGGGTGCGGCCGAAGGCACGGGGGGTGTCCTCGCTCCAGCGGCCGCCGGAGAACTTGTACGTCTTGGGGTCGTTACGGTCGCCGCCGAGGATCAACACGGAGTCGGGGCCGTTGGTGCCGTTGGGCAGGGCCACCGCGGATCCGTAGTTGCGCATGCCGCCGCCGGGCCGGGGGCGCAGCGCCTGTTCGGTCTCGGCCTTCGGGTCGAAGACGAACTGCTCGTTGTAGTTGCGGCCGAAGCCGTAGATCAGGCCGTCCCGCAGGGAGAACAGGTGCGGGTAGTCGGCCATGTAGTCGGCGTTGACCGGCCACTTGTCGAGCGCCTGGCCGACGGGCTTGGTCTTCGGGTCCGTCGCGACCGGGGTGCTCTTGGCCGGGAAACGCTCGATCGTCTGGGAAAGCTTGCCCCAGCCGGTGTCACCGTGCCCGGAGGTGATGAACTGCCGCCCGTCGGCGCCGGTGACGACGGACGGGTACCAGCGGCCCTCGGCCATGTCCTGCTGCCGGTACCACGTCTCGGTCCACGGGTCGAAGACCAGGGCGAGGTGGGCGCCGGTGCCGTGGTTGCCGCCGAGGTTGCCGCCGAAGACGCCCACCATGCCGTTGGGCAGGTAGGAGTGTCCGGCGCAGAAGATCGGCGCGGCACGCGGTTCGTCCAGCCCGTCGTCCATGTTCACCACGGGCGGCGGTACGGCCTTGAAGGCGGCGGCGCCGATGCCCTTGGCGGGGTCCCAGACGTAGGCGCGTCCGGCGTTGTCCCGGCCGATGACCTCGGTGGGCGCGGTCTCCTTGTTGGGGCTGTCCTCGACGGCCTCGAAGGAGAACAGCAGGACCTTGCCGGTGGGCAGCAGGGCGACGTGGTCGCCGTAGTCCGGGCTGGAGAAGTAGTCGGCGAACTTGCCGAACGCTGCCGCGTCGAACTTCGCGTTCTGCTCCTGCTGCGAGTCGGTGAGCCTCTTGAGGCTGCGGTTCCGCATGGGCTGGGGGTAGCCCCGGTCGACGGCGCGCAGGCCGATGCGGTCGCGGGCCATCTGTTCGGCGCGGGCCTTGCCGAATGCCTTGACCTCGTCGGGGCGGATCTCCTCGGCGAGCTCCGCCTTCGAGATGTGCACCCCGTGCGGGTGCGGATCGGCCGGCCTTGCCGAGGACGGCAGGGGGACGAGACGGAACGGGGCGGCGCGGCCGGCGGGGGCGGTGAGTGACAGAACGACCGCGGCGCAGCCTGCCGCGATCGTCCACCTCCCTCTGCGGGGCATGGGGACTCCTCTTGGGGACACGGGATGCCCTGGGCCAGAACGGGGCAGTACAGGGCGGCCACGTAGAGTGACGGAATGGCGTCAGTAAATCACGCAGGGTAGCGAAATGTGACCGCTTTCTCGAAAGAATGACCGCTTTGCCCCGATGGGATGCAACGCTGCGTGTCCATTGCCCCCTCGATCTCCACGGCGACTGCAATGGTCCCGGCCAGTCCCCTGCCCCCTTTGCGAGGAGCACCCCCATGCCCCGAACACGTACCGCCGTCACCGTGGCCGCGGGAGCCGCGGCCCTGCTCGTCTGTGCCGCCCCCGCCGTGGCGGACCCGCCCCAACCGCCGCACCACTTCTCGGTGTTCGTCCCCGGCGGTGCCGACGGCCGGCCGCACGAGGCGCTCTGCCCGGCCGCGCAGCACGCCTACAGCGGCGGATACGTCATCAGCGCCAAGCAGGACGCGGTCCTCGGCACGGACCGGACCGATGTCACCGAGGACCGTATGAACGACCACGCCACCGGCTGGATCATCACCGCGCGCAAGGCCCAGACCTGGCCCTTCCTCAGCCGCTCGGCCCCGGCCGACCTGACGATCCACATCGCCTGCACGGACGACGTCATGAGCCACGGAGCGGCCTGAACACGGAGCGGCGGGGGGGGGGGGGCGCGGGGGGGGGGGGGGGCGGGGGGGGGGGGGGCCCCGGCGCCCCCGCGCCCCCCAACGGGACGGGGGGGGGGGGGGGGAA
>NZ_JBFAIQ010000001.1:888651-942144 GCF_040654755.1 Streptomyces sp. NPDC050625 | reverse complement strand
AGTGCCGGTCGATGGCCGCGGCGAGTCGGTCCAGCATGACACCCTCCTTGCTTGAGAGGATCAGGCAATCCTATGCGATCGGTGCCCCGGGTTCAGGCAGGGCCGGGCGCCCGGCGGTCGGAAGGGGCGTCGGAAAAGGCGGAGGATGAGGCCCCGGTCAGGCCTTCGCGAGTTCCTTCTCGCCGTCCCCGGTCGGCTCGGCGGCCGCGGCGGCCTCGCCCTCGTCCAGCAGGGTCGTCTCGTCGAACGGCAGCTCGCCGGCGAGGACCTGCTTGACGCGGTCCTTGTCGATCTCCTTGGTCCAGGTGCCGATCAGCACCGTCGCGACCGAGTTGCCCGCGAAGTTCGTCAGGGCACGGGCCTCGCTCATGAAGCGGTCGATGCCGACGATCAGGCCGACGCCGTCGACCAGCGCGGGCTTGTGCGACTGCAGACCACCGGCCAGGGTCGCAAGCCCCGCGCCGCTGACGCCCGCCGCGCCCTTGGAGGCGAGGAGCAGGAAGAGCAGCAGCGGGATCTGCTCGCCGATCGACATCGGCGTACCGAGCGCGTCGGCGATGTAGAGCGACGCCATGGTCATGTAGATCATGGTGCCGTCGAGGTTGAAGGAGTAGCCGGTCGGCACGGTGATGCCGACGACGGCCTTGCTGACGCCCAGGTGCTCCATCTTCGCGATGAGCCGCGGCAGCGCGGACTCGGAGGAGGAGGTGGACAGGATCAGCAGGAACTCCCGGCCCAGGTACTTGAACAGCGAGAAGATGTTCAGCCCGGAGACGGCGCGCAGCAGCGCGGCGAGCACGATGAAGACGAACAGGAAGCAGGTCACGTAGAAGCCGAGCATCAGCACGGCGAGGCTCTTGAGCGCGTCCAGACCGGCGGAACCGACCACCGCCGCGATGGCGCCGAAGGCACCGATCGGGGCGGCCCACATCACCATGGCGAGGATGCGGAACACGAGCCGCTGGATGTGCTCGATGCCGCGCAGCACCGGCTGGCCGACCGGGCCCATGGCCTGCAGCGCGAACCCGGTGAGCAGCGCCACGAGCAGGGTCTGCAGGACCTGTCCCTCCGTGAACGCGGAGACGAAGGTCATGGGGATGATCGACAGCACGAACTCGACGGGCGGCAGCGCGTCCGCGGACACCTGGTCGTGCCCGGTCGCCTTGAGCGCGTCGGTCAGATGCAGCCCGTCGCCCGGGTGCAGGACGTTGCCGACGACGAGCCCGATGCTCAGCGCGACCAGCGACATGACGAGGAAGTAGCCGAGGGCGATACCGCCGACGGCGCCGACCTTGGCGGCCTTGCGGACGGACCCGATCCCGAGCACGATCGTGCAGAAGATGATCGGCGAGATCATCATCTTGATCAGGTTCACAAAGCCCGTACCGAGGGGCTTGAGCTCGACCCCGAGGTCGGGCCAGATGAGCCCCACGGCGATACCGAGCGCGACCGCCGCGATGACGGCGATGTACAGGTAGTGGGTACGGTCCCGCTTCACAGCGGGTGCGGCTGGAGCCGTATCGGGGGTACTGGCGGCCACGGCTGCCCTCCTTGACGTCTTCGTCGGCAACACACCGGCGTGCGGCTCACGTCCGGGGGTTATGGGGAATGCCGTGACTATCTCCCGCCCTGTGAGGGCGGTCACCCTTCCGTTCATTTAGTTCACGCTTAACCGCAGAGGCACACTGACGACATGCGCTTCCCGTCCGTCCCCCGTCCCCGCAGCCTGGCCGGCCAGCTCTTCGCGATGCAGGCCGTGCTGATAGCGGTGCTCGTGGCCGGGTACGCGCTGTTCACCTACGTCAGCGACCAGCGGCAGGCCGAGGACGCGGCGGCCCGTCACGCCACGGCCGTGGCCCGCTCGATCGCGGACTCCCCCTCGGTCCGCTCTGCCATCCACACCGCCGACCCCACCCTCCGGCTACAGCCCTACGCCCTCCAGGTGATGCGGGACGCGGACGTCGACTTCGTGACGATCATGAACCCGTCCGGCATCCGCTGGACGCACCCCGAGGAAAAACAGATCGGCAGGCACTTCCTCGGCCGTATCGGCCCCGCCCAGCACGGCCACACCTTCACCGAGACGTACACCGGCACACTCGGTCCGTCCGTCCGCGCGGTCACGCCCGTGGAGGAGAACGGCCGCGTCATCGGCCTGGTCAGCGCCGGCATCAAGGTCGAGGCGATCAGCAAGCGGGTGCAGGGCCAGGTCACCGCGCTGCTCGCGGTGGCCGGCGGTGCCCTGCTGCTGGGCGCGGTCGGTACGTACGTCGTCAACGCCCGGCTGCGCCGCCACACCCACGGCATGAACGCGACCGAGCTGAGCCAGGTGCACGACTACCACGAGGCCACGCTGCACGCGGTGCGCGAGGGGCTGCTGATGCTGGACGGCCAGTACCGGGTGGCGCTGATCAACGACGGCGGCCGGGAGCTGCTGGGCGTGCCGGCCGAGGCGGACGTGATCGGCACGTCGGTGGCGGGACTCGGGCTGCCTGCCCCGCTGACGGGTGCCCTGCTCGCCTCCGAACCCCGGGTGGATGAGGTCCATCTGACGGCGGACCGGGTGCTGGTCGTGAACACCTCGCCGGTGTCGGGCGGCGAGCGCCGCGGAACGGTCGTGACGCTCCGGGACGTGACCGAGCTCCAGTCCCTGATGGGCGAGCTGGACTCCGAACGCGGTTTCACCCAGGCACTGCGCTCCCAGGCGCACGAGGCGGCGAACCGTCTGCACACGGTCGTCTCGCTGATCGAACTGGGCCGCGCCCAGGAGGCGGTCGACTTCGCCACGGCGGAGCTGGAACTGGCGCAGGCGCTGACGGACCAGGTGGTGGCGGCGGTGAGCGAGCCGGTCCTGGCCGCCCTGCTGCTCGGCAAGACGGCGCAGGCGAACGAGCGGGGCGTGGAGCTGGTCCTCTCCGAGGACAGCCGCCTGGACGACGGGGTCCTCCCGCGCGGCCTCCCGGCCCGCGATCTGGTGACCATCCTGGGCAATCTGATCGACAACGCGGTGGACGCGGCGCAGGGCAGCGTCGGGGCGCGGGTGACGGTGACCGCATACCCAGAAGGCGGGGCGGGCGCGGAAGGCGGGAAGGGAGGGGATCTCGTCCTGCGGGTCGCGGACACCGGCAGCGGTGTGGATCCGGCCCATGCGGAACTGGTATTCCAGCGGGGGTTCACCACCAAGCCGGCGGGACCCGGCGGGCGCGGGCTCGGCCTGGCCCTGGTCCGGCAGGCCGTGCACCGTCAGCAGGGGACGCTGACGGTGGCGGAGGCCGACGGTGGTGGGGCGGAGTTCGAGGTGCGGTTGCCGTTGCACACGGCGGTCGGGCCGTCCCCGGTGTCTGGAGGCGACGTATGACGAACGAGCAGTCCATCCGCGTGCTGGTGGTGGAGGACGACCCGGTGGCGGCGGACGCGCATGTGATGTACGTCGGCCGGGTGCCGGGGTTCGTCGCCGTGGGCAAGGCGCACACGGGGGCGGAGGCACGGCGCCTCCTGGACCGTACGCGGGTGGACCTGCTGCTGCTCGATCTGCATCTGCCCGATGTGCACGGCCTGCAGTTCGCGCGCTCCCTGCGGGCGGCCGGGCATCACGCCGATGTCATCGCGGTGACCTCGGCGCGGGATCTGACCGTGGTCCGGGAAGGGGTCTCGCTCGGGGTCGTGCAGTACGTCCTGAAGCCGTTCACGTTCGCGACGTTGCGGGACCGGCTGGTGCGGTACGCCGAGTTCCGTGCGGCGGTGGGCGAGGCAAGCGGTCAGGACGAGGTGGACCGGGCACTGGCCTCACTCCGGGCGCCAGGACCGGCGGCACTGCCGAAGGGGCTGAGCGGGCCGACGCTGGAGCGGGTCACGGTGACCCTGCGGGACTGCGCGCAGGGCCTCACGGCCGCCGGTGTCGCCGAGGCGGTCGGCATCTCCCGCATCACGGCCCGCCGCTATCTGGAGCACCTGGTGGACGCGGGACGGGCGGCGCGCAGTCCGCAGTACGGGACCGTGGGGCGGCCGGAGTTGCAGTACCGGTGGGTCAAGGGGCAGCAGTGAGCCGCCCCTTGAGCCGCCCCGTCACCCGGAGGTGTTCGCCCCGGCGTACGACACGACCTGCGCGCCGAGACCGACCACGGCCAGGGCTTCCACGACGGACACCACGAGGAGGCCGCCGCTGCCCTGCCCGCCGGTCCAGTAGACGGTGAGCCCGGCGAGCGGCACGAGGCAGAAGGCGAGCAGGTCGATGACGCACTGCACGGCCTTGCGCGACCGGCGACGCCGGTCGCCGCGATGAACGCGCTCCCAGCCGAAGACCTCCGCACCCTCCCCGCCCTCCCCGGCCTGTCCGGACGCTCCGGACGCGCCGGACCCTCCGACCTCTTCGGACCGGGCGAGCCGCGCGAGCCGGGGACCCAGGTCCTCGCGAACGTACCGGCCGATCGCCGAGATCTTCTGGTCGTTGACGAGATAGGTCCAGCCGAGGACCACACAGACCGGCGGCAGCGCGAGCAGCATGGCGGGCCGTCCGGCCTGCGCCGACGCGGCGATGACGGCGGCGACGACGGTGAGCGTGACGTAGAGGAGGTTGTCCCGGAACCCGATCCTCGTCTTCTGCTCGTCCTTGACGGTCTGGTACTCGATGAGCAGCAACTGCCCCACGGTGACGTCTCGTTCCGGCACTACGACCCCTTCCCCCGGCAGTACCTTAAGAGTGTGCCGGAGACACAGCCCACCGTTCTGGTCCTGACCGCGCTCGCTCTGGAGTACTCCGCCGTCCGCGCCCATGTCGAGGACCGCCAGGAGCTCGTCCACCCCGGCAACGGAACCCGGCTCGAACGCGGACGGCTGCCCGGCACCCCCTGGCACGTGGCGATCGGCGAGCTGGGCGAGGGCGCCAGGGCGACCGCGGCGCTCACCGCGTCGCTCATCGACTGGCTCCGTCCGCGGGCGGTCCTCTTCGTCGGTGTCGCGGGCGGCCTCAAGGACGACATCGGCATCGGCGACGTCGTCGTCGGAACCAAGGTGTACGGCATCCACGGCGGCAAGCAGACCGCCGAGGGCCTGCTCGTCCGCCCGGATGCCTGGTACGGCTCCAACGCGCTGGTGCAGGCCGCGCGTTCGGCCGTACGGGACATGACGGACGTACGGGCCCACTTCAAGCCGATCGCCACCGGTGACGTCGTCCTGGCCGACGCCGGCTCCGAGGTCGCCCGTCACCTCCGGGAGCACTACAACGACGCGGCCGCGATCGAGATGGAGGGGTCCGGCGCGGCCCATGCGGCGCAGCTGAGCGGGCAGGTGGACGCCCTGGTCGTCCGGGGCGTCAGCGACCACGCCGACGCGCGGAAGTCCGAGGCGGACGCCGGGGGTTCACAGCGGCGGGCGGCCACGCGCGCGGCAGCGGTGGCGATGGCGCTGCTGCGCAAGCACCGGCCCGGAGCCGGCGATGCTTCCACGCACTCCGAGGAGGGGCCCCGAGCCGTCTACGGGGGCGACCACATCGACTTCAGGGGCGGGACCTTCTACGGTCCCGTGACCGGGAAGCGGACCGGACGGCAGTAGTCCCGACCGGCCGGAACCGTACGTTCCTACAATCGGTGATCCTGGCCGAACAGACCGTAGTCAGCGCCCCCGCGCACCCGTACGTTGTCCGCTGTGCGCCGACCGCCAGACCCACGGAACCAGCCAGGTCCCCCCTTCAACGCCCCCGCCGCCCGCCGACTCCGTGCCGCTCTCGGCATGACACCCGAACACGTCGCCCACGGAATGCGTGCCTCGTACGGGTTGCCGTACGTCACCGCTGACCTGGTCGTCACCTGGGAGCGGGGCCTCGCCACGCCCAGCAGTCCCGAACTCACCGCTCTCGCCGGGGTGTTGTGGTGTTCACCGGGTGAGCTGATCGGGCGGCCGCGCAGTCTGCGCGAGCACCGCGTCGCCCGTGGGCTGGCGGCGGAGGACGTCGCCCTCGCCGTCGGGGTCGAACTCCTCGCCTATCTGCGGATGGAGGAGCACGACGAGTGGCGCGGCACCGAGCGGCAGTCCGCCGCCCTCGCCGAGCTGCTCGCGTTGTCCCTGCCCGACTTCGTGACCGTCAGCGGCCGCGACGGGAAACTGGCCGAGTTGCTGCGCAGTGCGGTCACCACGCGGTGGCGGGCCTATGTGCGACCGGTGAGCCGGATGGTGCCGCTGGACCGCCGGCTCCTGGAGGGCACCCTCCAGGAGCTGCACCAGGACTACCAGGGGCGGATGGTGGCCACGCTGAGCTGGGGCGGCACCAGTGCCGCGGAGGACTCCAGCGGCAACGGCCGTGACTTCCTCGACCGGATCGTGGAGCACTTCTGGTCGAGGGTGGAGGCCAGTACGGCCTGAGACCAGGAGGACCTGGAGGGCCTGGCTGGACCTGCCGGGACCGCGCAGGACCCGGCAGGCCGACGCAGCACCGCGCCGTGCCTGGACGTCCTAGAAGACCGACTCCGTCTCGTCCATCCGGTCCTTCGGGACCGTCTTCAGCTCGGTGACCGCCTCCGCGAGCGGCACCATCACGATGTCGGTGCCGCGCAGCGCCGTCATCCGGCCGAACTCGCCCCGGTGCGCGGCCTCCACCGCGTGCCAGCCGAAGCGGGTGGCGAGGATGCGGTCGTACGCGGTCGGGGTGCCGCCGCGCTGGACGTGGCCGAGGATGACGGGCTTGGCCTCCTTGCCGAGGCGCCGCTCCAGCTCGTACGCCAGTGCCGTGCCGATGCCCTGGAAGCGCTCGTGGCCGAACTGGTCGATCTCGCCCTTGCTGTAGTCCATGGTGCCCTCGGCGGGGTGGGCGCCCTCGGCGACGCAGACGACGGCGAACTTCTTGCCGCGGGAGAACCGCTCCTCGACCATCTTGACCAGGTGGGCCGGGTCGAAGGGGCGTTCGGGCAGGCAGATGCCGTGGGCGCCGCCGGCCATGCCGGACTCCAGGGCGATCCAGCCCGCGTGACGGCCCATGACCTCGACGACCATCACGCGCTGGTGGGACTCGGCGGTGGTCTTGAGGCGGTCCATGGCCTCCGTGGCCACGCCGACCGCGGTGTCGAAGCCGAAGGTGCGGTCCGTGGAGGAGATGTCGTTGTCGATCGTCTTCGGCACGCCCACGACCGGCAGACCGGCGTCGGAGAGCATCCGGGCGGCGGTCAGCGTGCCCTCGCCGCCGATCGGGATCAGCGCGTCGATGCCGAACTCGCCGACCATGTCGGTGGCCCGCTCACAGGCCTCGCGCAGCCGGTCGCGCTCCAGCCGGGAGGAGCCGAGGATGGTGCCGCCGCGGGCCAGGATGCCGCTGACCGCGTCCAGGTCGAGGGTGCGGTAGTGGCCGTCGAGCAGTCCCCGGTAGCCGTCCTCGAAGCCGATGACCTCGTCGCCGTACTGCGCCACCGCCCGGTGCACGACGGACCGGATCACGGCGTTCAGGCCGGGGCAGTCGCCGCCTGCGGTGAGAACTCCGATGCGCATCGTGCTGTGTCTCCTGGTCGCTGTCGGTACCGGTGAGCAAGTCCGATTGTTTCACGTCCGCCAGGGGGCCGATGCCCTGGCGGGCGCCTTATCTAGCGCCAGGGGTATTGTCAAGAGGGATCTGCTCACCTCGGTGGGCGATTTTTATGCGGAGACGTGCCAGACGAAACGGAGTGCCCGCGTGACGCGCAGCGTGTACGTGACGGGGATCGACCGCGGCGACGGCCGCCAGGTCGTCGAGCTGGGAGTCATGGAGCTGCTGACCCGGCAGGTCGACCGGGTGGGGGTGTTCCGGCCGCTCGTCCACCACAGCCCCGATCGTCTGTTCGAGCTACTGCGCGCCCGGTACCGGCTGTCCCAGGATCCGGCGACCGTCTACGGCATGGACTACCACGAGGCGTCCGCGCTGCAGGCCGAACAGGGAACGGACGAACTGGTGTCCATCCTCGTCGACCGGTTCCATCTGGTCGCGCGGGACTACGACGTCGTCCTGGTCCTCGGCACCGACTTCGCCGACACCCAGCTCCCGGACGAGCTGTCCCTGAACGCCCGGCTCGCCAATGAGTTCGGCGCGTCCGTGATCCCGGTCGTGGGCGGCCGCCGGCAGACCGCCGAGTCCGTGCGCGCCGAGACGCGCAACGCGTTCCGGGCGTACGACAGTCTCGGCTGCGACGTCCTCGCCATGGTCGCCAACCGAGTGGCCCGCGAGGACCGCGCCGAGATCGCCGAGCGGCTCGGCAACCGGCTGCCGGTCCCCTGCTGGGTGCTGCCCGACGAGCCCGCGCTGTCCGCGCCGACGGTCTCCCAGATCACCCAGGCCCTGGGCGGCACCGTGCTGCTCGGGGACGACTCGGGGCTGGCCCGGGACGCGCTCGGCTTCGTCTTCGGCGGCGCCATGCTGCCGAACCTGCTCGGCGCCCTGACCCCCGGCTGCCTGGTGGTGACCCCCGGCGACCGCGCCGACCTGGTGATCGGCTCGCTCGCCGCGCACAGCGCCGGCACCCCGCCGATAGCCGGCCTGCTGCTCACCCTGAACGAGCGGCCCTCCGAGGAGATCCTCACCCTCGCCGCCCGGCTCGCCCCGGGCACCCCGGTCGTCTCGGTGCCCGGCAACAGCTTCCCCACCGCCGAGCAGCTGTTCTCCCTGGAGGGCAAGCTGAGCGCGGTCACCCCGCGCAAGGCGGAGACCGCGCTCGGTCTGTTCGAGCGGTACGTCGACACCGGCGACCTGCTCAAGCGGGTCTCCGCGCCGAGCAGTGACCGGGTCACCCCGATGATGTTCGAGCACAAGCTGCTCGAACAGGCCCGCTCCGACAAGCGCCGTGTCGTCCTGCCGGAGGGCACCGAGGAGCGTGTGCTGCACGCCGCCGAGGTGCTGCTGCGCCGGGGTGTGTGCGACCTGACCCTGCTCGGTCCCGTCGACCTGATCCGCAAGAAGGCCGCCGACCTCGGCATCGACCTCGGCGACGCCCAGCTGATCGACCCGGCCACCTCCGAGCTGCGCGACGCCTTCGCCCAGACGTACGCCGGGCTGCGGGCCCACCGGGGCGTGACGGTGGAGCTGGCCTACGACGTCGTCTCCGACGTGACCTACTTCGGCACCCTGATGGTCCAGGAGGGTCTCGCCGACGGCATGGTCTCCGGGTCCGTGCACTCCACGGCCGCCACCATCCGGCCCGCCTTCGAGATCATCAAGACCACCCCGGAGTCGTCCATCGTCTCCTCCGTGTTCTTCATGTGCCTGGCCGACAAGGTGCTGGTCTACGGCGACTGCGCGGTCAACCCGGACCCGAACGCCGAGCAACTGGCCGACATCGCCATCCAGTCGGCCGCCACCGCGCAGCAGTTCGGCGTGGAGCCGCGGATCGCGATGCTGTCGTACTCCACGGGTACGTCCGGTTCGGGCGCCGACGTCGACAAGGTGCGCGAGGCGACCGAGCTGGCGCGCTCGCGGCGGCCCGACCTGAAGATCGAGGGGCCGATCCAGTACGACGCGGCCGTGGAGCCGTCGGTCGCGGCCACCAAACTGCCCGGCTCGGAGGTCGCCGGACAGGCCAGCGTGCTGATCTTCCCCGACCTCAACACCGGCAACAACACGTACAAGGCCGTGCAGCGCTCGGCCGGCGCGATCGCCGTCGGCCCGGTGCTGCAGGGGCTGCGCAAGCCGGTCAACGACCTGTCCCGGGGTGCCCTGGTCCAGGACATCGTCAACACCGTCGCCATCACGGCCATCCAGGCCCAGAGCGAGAAGGCAACCGCCCAGTGACCGCCCACCCGTCACCCACCACCGCCCTGTCCGACGAGCTGCGCTCGGCCCCTTCTGCTTCGCGCGTCCTCGTCCTCAACTCCGGCTCCTCGTCGGTGAAGTACCAGCTGCTGGACATGCGCGACAGCAGCCGGCTGGCGGCGGGCCTCGTCGAGCGCATCGGCGAGCAGACCTCCCGGCTGAAGCACACCTGTCTCACCTCGGGCGCCGCCCGTGAGGAGAACGGGCCGATCGCCGACCACGACGCCGCCCTCAAGGCCGTGGCCGAGGAGCTGGCCAAGGACGGTCTCGGCCTGGACTCGCCGGAACTCGCCGCGATCGGGCACCGCGTGGTGCACGGCGGCATGTTCTTCACCGAGCCGACCGTCATCGACGACGCCGTGCTCACCGAGATCGAGCGGCTGATCCCGGTCGCGCCGCTGCACAACCCGGCCAACCTCACCGGTATCCGCACGGCCCTGGCGCTGCGCCCCGACCTGCCCCAGGTCGCGGTGTTCGACACCGCGTTCCACACGACCATGCCGGAGTCCGCGGCGCGCTACGCGATCGACCCGAAGCTGGCGGACCGGTACCGCATCCGACGCTACGGCTTCCACGGCACCTCGCACGCCTACGTCTCCCGGGCGACCGCGAAGCTGCTCGGGAAGGCGCCGGAGGAGGTCAACGTCATCGTGCTGCACCTGGGCAACGGGGCGTCCGCCTCGGCGGTGCGCGGCGGCCGGTGCGTGGACACCTCGATGGGGCTCACCCCGCTGGAGGGGCTGGTGATGGGGACGCGCTCCGGCGACCTGGATCCGGCCGTCATCTTCCATTTGCAGCGTGTTGGCGGAATGTCCATGGACGAGATCGACACTCTCCTCAACAAGAGAAGCGGTCTGTTCGGGCTGTGCGGTGACAACGACATGCGGGAGATCCGCCGTCGGATGGACGAGGACGACGAACGGGCGCGTCTCGCCTTCGACATCTACATTCACCGCCTGAAGAAGTACATAGGCGCCTATTACGCGGTGCTCGGACGGGTGGACGCGGTCACTTTCACAGCGGGAGTCGGGGAAAACGCGAGTCCCGTGCGAGAGGCTGCCGTGGCGGGCCTGGAGGAGCTGGGCCTGGCGGTGGACGGCGAGCTGAACGCCGTACGCGGCGACGGGCCACGGCTGATCTCGCCCGAGAACGCGAGGGTGGCCGTCGCCGTGGTGCCCACCGACGAGGAACTGGAGATCGCCACACAGACCTACGCACTGGTCGGAAAGAACAGCTGAGCGAACAGCTGAGCATTTAGGCGAACAGCTGAGCAATTACACGGCGGTAACACGACTGAGCGCACGTCCGCCCATTTGTATCTTCCACCAGACGGAATATTCCGTAGCGAAACAAACCGATAGGATCGCTCCATGCGCCGTTCGAAAATCGTCTGTACTCTCGGCCCCGCGGTCGACTCCCACGAGATGCTCGTCTCCATGATCGAGGCCGGCATGAATGTGGCTCGGTTCAACTTCAGCCACGGCACCCACTCCGAGCACCAGGCGCGGTACGACCGCGTCCGGGCCGCCTCCAAGGAGACCGGCCGCGCCATCGGCGTCCTCGCCGATCTGCAGGGCCCCAAGATCCGTCTGGAGACCTTCGCCGAGGGTCCGGTCGAACTGGAGCGTGGTGACGAGTTCGTCATCACGACCGAGGACGTACCGGGTGACAAGCAGATCTGCGGTACGACGTACAAGGGCCTGACGGGCGATGTCGCACGGGGCGACCAGATCCTGATCAACGACGGCAACGTCGAGCTGAAGGTGGTGGACGTCGAGGGCCCGCGGGTGCGGACGATCGTCATCGAGGGCGGTGTCGTCTCCGACCACAAGGGCATCAACCTGCCCGGCGCGGCCGTCAACGTGCCCGCGCTGAGCGAGAAGGACGTCGAGGACCTGCGGTTCGCGCTGCGCATGGGCTGCGACCTGGTCGCCCTGTCCTTCGTCCGTGACGCCAAGGACGTGAACGACGTCCACCGGATCATGGACGAGGAGGGCCGTCGCGTCCCGGTCGTCGCCAAGGTGGAGAAGCCGCAGGCGGTGGAGAACATGGAGGACGTCGTGATGGCGTTCGACGGTGTGATGGTCGCGCGCGGCGACCTGGCCGTCGAGTACCCGCTGGAGCGGGTCCCCATGGTGCAGAAGCGCCTGATCGAGCTGTGCCGGCGCAACGCCAAGCCGGTGATCGTGGCGACCCAGATGATGGAGTCGATGATCACCAACTCCCGCCCGACCCGCGCCGAGGCCTCCGACGTGGCCAACGCGATCCTGGACGGCGCCGACGCGGTCATGCTGTCGGCCGAGTCGAGCGTGGGCGCGTACCCGGTCGAGACGGTCAAGACGATGTCGAAGATCGTCACCGCGGCCGAGGAGGAGCTGCTCTCCAAGGGCCTGCAGCCGCTCGTCCCCGGCAAGAAGCCCCGTACGCAGGGTGGTTCGGTCGCGCGTGCCGCGTGCGAGATCGCGGACTTCCTGGGCGGCAAGGGCCTGATCGCCTTCACCAAGTCCGGTGACACCGCCCGCAGGCTGTCCCGCTACCGCGCGGCCCAGCCGATCCTGGCCTTCACCACGGACGAGGGCACACGCAACCAGCTGACGCTCAGCTGGGGCGTGGAGTCGCACGTCGTTCCGTTCGTGAACAGCACGGACGAAATGGTCGACATGGTCGACCAGGAACTGGCCAAGCTCAACCGCTTCACCCCGGGCGACACGGTCATCATCACCGCCGGCTCACCCCCCGGCGTCCCCGGCACCACGAACATGGTCCGCGTCCACCACGTCGGCGGCGACGGCAAGTGACGCCCCGCTGAAGGACCTTGTACGCCACTGAGGGCGCCCCCTGCGACAGGGGGCGCCCTCAGCTTGTGAGCGGCTCCCGAATGGGCTTGTGTGGGTGCTCAGTCGGTCGTGTACACCTGCATCCCGGGTACGTGAAGGGTTCCGCCGAACTGAGCGGCCTGCGTCACCTTCACCTTGGTGAAGTAGATCAGGGGGATGTTGAGCGGCGGCGGGCTGTCCGGGCTGAATGTCACGGGGATCAGGCCGAACAGGTTGCCGGAGATGCTCTCCGTGTACATCACGGTGTCGCCGTCCCGGATGGTGGACGTCGAGCCGGAGGCCGCCTGCACGTGGTAGGTCTTGCCCGACTGCTTGTCGTTCACCGTCTGGTGCAGGTCTCCGATGTCGGTTCCGCCGGAGATGACGTACTTCAGCACCTTCTTCGTGGTGCCGTTGGCCGTCTTCACCTCGACGATGCCCTGGTAGTCGGCGCCCTTGAGCAGCAGCGAGCTGGCGTTGAGGTACCAGGGGTCGTCCGCCACCGGCACCTTGTTGTCGACACCGCTCGTGTCGTCGGTGGCGGCCGGGCAGTTGTCCGCGGACGTGGTGGAGCTCGCCGACGGGCTCGGACTGGCGGTGGCCGTCGCGGCCGCGTCGGCGGCGTCCTGGGCCGCCGTGGTCGCCGTGTCGGTGGCCTTCTTGACGGTGTCGTCGACCGTCTTGGTGGCCGTGCCGACCGTGTCCTTGACGGTGTCGGTGGCGCTGCTGCCGGAGGCCTTGCTGTCGCTCGACGAAGACGACGAGGACGACGACGTGGACGCGGAGGCCGACGGCGTGGGGGTCGCACTCGCGGTGGAGGTCGAGTCGCCGCTGCCCCCGGTGAGGACGTCCTTGATCGCGCCACCGATCGTGTCGAGCAGGTTCCCGCTGGTCGCGGACGGCGACGGGGTCTCGGTCGCCGTGCCGCCGCCACCGGACGACGACGTGTCCGACGTACCCGACGAGGGCGTGGCGGACGGCGCGGGCGTGGCCTTGTCGGCGGAACCCGAGTCCGACGAAGAGGTCTTGCCCGAGGACGAGTCCTGCGCCGCGGCGGACGCCGTGGGGGTCGGCGTGGCCGTGTCCGTGGGGCTCGTCGACTCGCTCGCCGACGCGGAGGGCGTCGGCGTGGCCGAGGGGCTCTCGGACGCGTCCAGGGCCTTGACGCAGTCCTTGTACTCGTCCGCCGTCAGACTCTTGGACGTGGGCGGTGTGGAGTTGTTGTCGGCGAGGGCCAGGCTCGATGTGAACCCCATGCCCATCAGCACCGCGGTCGGCATCGCCACCGTGGCTATCGCCTTGCCTGCCGGCATGTGGAACCTGGTGAACAGCGGCTTCTTGGGTGCCGCATGCCGCGGCCCGGTTCTCACACGGGACTCGTCCACATCAGTCCCGTGGGTCACCTCGTCAGCCGGCACTGTGCCTCCCGTTCGCCCCGTTCGCCGGGCTCGTTCCTGACAGGTCGTTCAACTCGCCCGCGTCGCCCATGTCCTTGTCGAGCGCAACCTCAGGGGTGGCCTCGGGCGCAACCTCGGGTGCGCCACCCCCGCCGGTGGTGGCCCCCTCGGCCGGCTCCGGCTGCGGAGGCACTCCCGGCGCCCACGCCACGGCCATCGCTCCGCCGACGAGGGCGAGCAGGAAGCCCAGGAGGAAGCCACCGAAGTTGGAGACGGGGAGGGACACCAGCCCCAGCAGGATCGCCGCGACACCCGCGAAGGTACGCACGTGCTTCTGGAACCAGAGGCTGACGCCCAGTACGACGAGCAGCACGCCGATGATCAGGGAACCGGCCCCGGCCGTGGTCGCCATGGCCAGCGTCAGATGTCCGACCTGGAGGTTGAAGTACGGGAAGTACATGATCGGAAGACCGCTGAGCAGGACAAACAGACCGGCCCAGAACGGACGAGTGCCCCGCCAGGCGCGGAACTGCAGCCTCCGGCGGGTGAACTGGCCGGGTACGACGGCAGGAATCTCGGCGCTCATGGAAAACAGCTCCCTGGTGCGGCGTTGCTGTGGTGGTGATGTGTGCCGCGCGTGAAGACGCGGCCATAAGGGGGAACGGGCGGGGGCGCCATCGGCTCCCCCGCCCGTCAGCGAGTGATTAGTAGCACTCGATTCCTGCGCCGCTGCCCTTGTGCAGCGACATGTGCAGACCGCTGAGCTTGAAGGTTCCGGCGGTGGTCGCCCACGCCGTCTGCTTCACGTTGCTCAGGTCCGCCGAGTCCGCCTGCTGGGCGAAGCCGAACGGGTTGGCCTGCTCACCGTTGCCCTTCATGCCCGGACCCTTGCTGGCGTCCTTGGCGGCCACACCGATGTCGATGTTGTGGAAGGTGGCGTCGGCGTCGAGCGTGTCGACGTCGATGTACAGGTTCTCCGCCGCGACCTGCTTGGCCTCGTCGGAGCTGTCACCCGCCTCGAGGCGCAGCGTGACATCGCCGAGGATCGGGATGTCCGGGGTGACGACCGACTGGCACATCTTCTGGATCGTGGCCGACTTGAAGGCCGAGACGGCGACG
Organism: Streptomyces sp. NPDC050625; assembly: GCF_040654755.1. Classification (NCBI taxonomy): domain Bacteria; kingdom Bacillati; phylum Actinomycetota; class Actinomycetes; order Kitasatosporales; family Streptomycetaceae; genus Streptomyces; species Streptomyces sp. NPDC050625. The sequence continues at coordinate 927,052 of NZ_JBFAIQ010000001.1, read as the reverse complement.
GGGTGAAGCGACTTGCCGCCGGACATCGTGTAGCCCTGGTCGATCGCCCCGTACTGCGAGAAGCCCTTGCCGTGGAGCTCCTGCGCCGTCACCTTGAACGACTGACCCGAAACGCTGAACGACGCGGCCAGAGCGCCCTGCGCGAGGGCGACACCTATACACGCCGTGGCGGCGACGCTGGGCACCATGACCACAGCGAACCGCTTCCATCTGGTCCCGCCACGCACCTGGGACTCCATATTTCCTCCTTCTCGGACGTACATCTCCTGGCCCTGACTAGTCACCAGTCGGCGGCTCAGCCGGGCAGGGATGGGAGAAGTGCTACGTCCTCGGGAAGGGGAGCGCCCGTAGTCGGAGGCGCGAACCGCGCCCGAATCACCGGCGATCACCCCCGAGCGACAACCACTGGTCGCGCCTGACACGCATCACGCACAACCTGCTGGACAGGCTTCGCCGTGATGGCGAAGACCCCCCTGTCCAAGAGCCGGCGCCACTGCCGCCGACTCTGCTCGGTGGGGACCCAGTTGAACCCGTGCACCCGACCGGCTGTCGGGGTGGGGGAATGGACCGAGCGTGGCCGATCGTGGTGCATTCTCGCCGCCCGCACAAGGGGGTTCGTTACTCGCTAGTAACGGCCGGATAACCGAAGAACGACCCGGCGGTCTCGAAAGGCCACCCTCAGTGGCATCCAGGGGCAGAGCAAACCTGTTTACTCTTGGACAGAACCAGACAGAACTACGCCCTGGATTTACTCCGAGTAACAGCGGCCGCGATTACCAAGATTTGGTAAAGCGCGGCCGCTCTGACGCCTCGTCGGCAAATCTTTCACTCGGGCATCACACGACGTGACGTTTAGCAACTGGTCAGAACCGGCCCGCCGCCCCGCTCGGGATCCCGGTCAGAACAGCGCCCGGGCCAAGGCCCGGCGCGCCCCGATCACCCTCGGATCCTCGGCACCGACGAGCTCGAAGAGCTCCAGGAGCCGACGACGTACGGCATCGCGGTCGTCACCCACCGTACGCGCCACCGTCTCGATGAGCCGCCCGAAGGCGTCCTCCACATGACCCCCGACGAGATCCAGATCGGCGGCGGCGATCTGCGCCTGCGCGTCCGCCGGCTTCTCGGCCGCGTCCTTGCGCACCCGCTGCGGGTCGACGCCCTGCACCCGCTCCAGCAACTCGGCCTGCGCCAGACCCAGTTTGGCCTCGGAGTTGCCGGGGTCCTCGCTCAGCACGTTCTTGTACGCCTGGATCGCCCCGCCCAGGTCACCCGCGTCCAGGGCCTGTACGGCGGCCTCCAGGACCGCGTCGTGCGGCCCGGCCGGCGCCGCGGGGGCCGCACGACCGCCCGGCTCGGCGTCGGGGTCGACGGTCAGGCCGGTCAGCCCGAAGCGCTGCTCGGCGACCTGCACCAGCTGGTCGAGGGTCTCCCGGATCTGCTGCTCGCCGGCCGCCCCCTGGAAGAGCGGCAGGGCCTGGCCCGCGACGACGGCGAAGACGGCCGGGATGCCCTGCACCCCGAACTGCTGCATCAGCATCTGGTTGGCGTCGACGTCGATCTTCGCGAGCAGAAAGCGCCCGTTGTACTCGACCGCGAGCCGCTCCAGGACAGGGCTCAGCTGTTTGCAGGGCTGACACCACTCGGCCCAGAAGTCGATGACGACCGGTACCTCGGCGGAGCGCTGCAGTACGTCGAGTTCGAAGGTGGCCTCGTCGACGTCGATGACGAGATCGGCCGGGGAGACGGCACCCGCCCCGCCCTGCCGGGCGGCCTCGGCGCGCGCCTGCTCCGCCTTGGCCTTGGCCTCCTGGGCCGCCTTCACCGCGGCGAGGTCGACGACGCCGCTCATGGACATGTTCCGTGGCTGCATGCGTCTATCCTCCCCCGTTCCCGCGCGTGAGTGAAAAACGATGTGGAAGCGCCGGGGTCCCCACCCCACGCCACTGGTCCGTCGTGCGTGTGCGCCGCCCGCGCACGTCCAGCGCGAGCTTTCGCTACGACTCGTAGCGTAATCCCATCGAAGGTCTCCGCGACACCACGCCCCGGTGATCTCCCTCACGACTGCACAAGAACGGCCGGTTATGGTCGTGGGATGCAGAGCCGCACTCCCGCCACCCGCGCCACCGGGCGCCCGCGCAACGCCGCCGCGGACACCGCGATCCTGGCGGCGACCCGGCAGGCGCTGGTGGAACTGGGCTGGTCGAAGCTCACCCTGGGAGACGTGGCCACGCGGGCCGGGGTTGCAAAGACGACGCTCTACCGCCGCTGGTCGGGCAAGAACGAGCTCGTGGTCGACGCGGTCGCCGAGCTCTTCGACGAACTCGTCCTTCCCGACCGGGGCTCCCTGGCAGCCGACATCGAGGGCGTGGTGCTCCAGTTCGCCGCGATCCTGGCCCGGCCGGAGGCGAAAAGTGGCTTGATGGCGGTGGTCACGGAGTCGACCCGGGACGACGCGCTGCGCGCGCGCATCCGCGACTCCATCGTGGACCGCCAGAAGTGCCTGGTCCTGGAGGGCCGCGCACGGGCCCAGAAGCGCGGCGAGCTGCCCCCGGAGCCCGATCCGCGGGAGGCGGCCCGCACGGTGGACCTCATCTTCGACATGGTGGCGGGCGCGGTGGTGCACCGCACACTCGTGAGCGCGGAGCCGGCGGACGAGGAGTGGGTACGAAGCTTCACCCGGGTACTGCTACTGGGCCTGACGGGCGCCGACGCCGGCTGAGCCGGCTCACGCGGACAGCGGGCGCATCGAGCGGATGACGTACGTGGCCCACTCGGGCTCCCACGCCTCGACGACCACCGTCACCAGGCCAAGGGCGCCGTCCAGGCCCAGGCGTCGCGCCACTCCAACTCCGCCGCGTCGGGCCGCGGCGGCCAGGGCTTCGGCGGCCTGCTCTCGTCGTCCCCGGCCAGCCCGTACCAGTCCTTCAGGCGGGGATGCGGGGCCGCCGGCCGCTCGGCCGACCCGGAAGCGGACTCGGGTCTGTCGCCCCAGCGGGAAGCCGGCGTGAACAGGCCCGTCACGATCACCACACCCCCGTCAGGGGCGCCGGGCCATCGACCCACAGGCGCCTGGCACCTCCCCCCGCGCACCGATCGCGCGCACGGGGGCGCGCCGCCCAGCATGCCCTCGGGGCCGAGGGCGGCGCGGTGGTGTGTGCTCGTCAGAAGCCCGCGGGCTCCGTGTACACGCCCCACTCGTCCCGCAGCACCCCGCAGATCTCGCCCAGGGTCGCCTCGGCGCGTACGGCGTCCAGCATGGGCTCGATCATGTTGGAGCCGTCGCGTGCGGCGGCGAGCATCGCGTCCAGGGCCGTACGGACCCGGGCCTCGTCACGCGTGGTCCTGCGGGCGCCCAGCACCCGCACCTGCTCCCGCTCCACCTCGTGGCTGACCCGCAGGATCTCCAGGTCACCGGTGACGGAGCCGGTGTTGACGTTGACGCCGACGACCCGCTTGTCGCCCTTCTCCAGGGACTGCTGGTAGCGGAACGCGGACTCCGCGATCTCGCCGGTGAACCAGCCGTCCTCGATCCCGCGCAGGATGCCGGAGGTGATCGGACCGATCGGGTGCCGCCCGTCGGGGTGGGCGCGCAGCCCCCGCTCCTTGATCTGGTCGAAGATCTTCTCCGCGTCGGCCTCGATCCGGTCCGTCAGCTGCTCGACGTACCAGGAACCGCCCAGCGGATCGGCCACGTTGGCGACCCCGGTCTCCTCCATCAGCACCTGCTGCGTGCGCAGGGCGATCTCGGCGGCCTGCTCGCTCGGCAGCGCGAGGGTCTCGTCCAGGGCGTTGGTGTGCAGCGAGTTGGTCCCGCCGAGCACCGCCGCGAGCGCCTCCACGGCCGTGCGCACCACGTTGTTGTACGGCTGCTGGGCGGTCAGCGAGACACCGGCGGTCTGGGTGTGGAAGCGCAGCCACTGGGCCTTGTCGGTCTTCGCGCCGTACACGTCCCGCATCCAGCGGGCCCAGATCCGGCGCGCCGCGCGGAACTTGGCGATCTCCTCGAAGAAGTCGACGTGGGCGTCGAAGAAGAAGGACAGGCCGGGGGCGAAGACGTCCACGTCGAGGCCGCGGGACAGGCCCAGTTCCACGTAACCGAAGCCGTCCGCCAGCGTGTACGCCAGCTCCTGCGCGGCCGTCGCACCGGCCTCGCGGATGTGGTAGCCGGAGACCGACAGCGGCTTGTAGGCGGGGATGCCGGCCGCGCAGTGCTCCATCAGGTCGCCGATCAGCCGCAGATGGGGCTCCGGCTGGAAGAGCCACTCCTTCTGCGCGATGTACTCCTTGAAGATGTCCGTCTGGAGCGTGCCGTTGAGGACGGACGGGTCGACGCCCTGGCGTTCGGCCGCGACCAGGTACATGCAGAAGACGGGGACCGCGGGTCCGCTGATCGTCATCGAGGTCGTGACATCACCCAGCGGGATGTCCTTGAACAGGACCTCCATGTCCGCCGCCGAGTCGATCGCCACACCGCAGTGCCCGACCTCGCCCAGCGAGCGCGGGTCGTCGGAGTCGCGCCCCATGAGCGTGGGCATGTCGAACGCCACGGACAGACCGCCGCCGCCGGCGGCCAGGATCATCTTGTACCGCTCATTGGTCTGCTCGGCGTTCCCGAACCCGGCGAACTGGCGGATCGTCCAGGTGCGGCCGCGGTAGCCGGTCGGATACAGCCCGCGGGTGAAGGGGTACTCCCCGGGCCAGCCGATCCGCTCGAAGCCCTCGTAGGTGTCCCCCGGTCGGGGTCCGTAGACCGGCTCCACGGGGTCTCCGGAGAGCGTGGTGAAGTCAGCGTCGCGCTTGCGTGCGGCGTCGTACCGGGCCTGCCAGCGGGTGCGGCCCTCATCGATGGCGTCAGCGTCCATACCATCGAATTTACTAGGACGTCCTAGTAAATGTCGATGGCAAACCGCCACGCGGTACTCGCGCGGCGGTGGAGCCTACGCCTTGGCGACGGCCGGGACCTGGTCGGCGACCTTGGCCTCCAGCTCGTGGCTGACCTTCCGCTCGACGAAGAACGCGGCGGTCGGGACGGTCCCCGCGAGCAGCACCCACAGCTGCTTGCCGACCGGCCACTTCGCCTTGGAGCCCAGGTCGAAGGCGAAGACGAGGTACACGACGTACAGCCAGCCGTGGGCGATGGCCACGACCCGGGTGAAGTCCGCCGCGCCGTCCATGTCCAGCCCGTACTTGGCGATCATGCTCAGGCACAGCAGCACGAGCAGCACACCGGTGACATAGGCCAGGACGCGGTAGCGGGTCAGCACGCTTTTCTTCATGCCGACGAGCGTAACCGCCCGTTCCGGGAGATCTTGTCCCGGGTCACGACACGTCGACGTCGTGCCGGGTCACTGCTCGTCGAAGTCGTGTGCCGCGACCCGCAGCGGCCGCAGCATCGCGAAGATCTCCCCGCACTCCTCCGCGTCGTACGCCCCGAGCCCGAAGTCCATCGCCATCAGGTCCCGGGTGGCCGCCTCGACCACCTCGCGGCCCTTGTCCGTGATGACGGCGAGCGTGCCGCGCCCGTCGTTGGGGTTGGGCCGCTTGGCCACCAGACCCGACTTCACCAGCCGGTCCACGGTGTTCGTCACGGAGGTGGGATGCACCATGAGCCGCTCACCGATCTTCGACATCGGCAGCTCGCCGGCCTTGGAGAAGGTGAGCAGCACCAGCGCCTCGTAGCGCGCGAAGGTCAGTCCGTACGGCTTCACCACCGCGTCGACCTCGCCGAGCAGGATCTGGTGCGCACGCATGATCGAGGTGATCGCGGCCATCGACGGCACGTTTCCCCAGCGCTGCTTCCAGAGGTCGTCGGCACGGGCGATGGGGTCGAAGGGGAGACTGAGAGGCTTCGGCACGCCACCGACCCTACCGGCCGGTCATTTCGGGTTCAGCCCCGTCTCGGCCTTCGGTCGCCCGGAGCTTCCGTACGCCGGACCACGGCCGCCGGCACACAGCAGCACACCGCGCCCAGCGCCCCGGCGCCCGCGACGGTCGCGGTCACGCCGACGAACTCGGCCGCAGCGCCCGCCAGGGCCATGCCCACGCCCTGGATCGTCATCATCCCCGCGCTGAGCACGGTCATCGCCCGGCCGCGCAGCTCCTGCGGCACGTCCCGTACGAACCACTGGTCCAGGCCCAGGGTGTACGCGGATCCGGCGCCGGAGAGCAGCAGCAGGAGCAGCGCGGCCGGCAGACCGGGGTGCAGGGCGTAGCCGAGGTAGGGCAGCAGCGTCAGGCAGACCAGGGGCAGCGCGATCCGCTCACGGGTCACGGGCCGCAGCCGGGAGCCCGCGAACACCTCGCCCGCGACCGTCCCCACGGGCAGGGCGCACATCAGCAGGCCGAGGCCGGTGGATCCGGCGCCGAGCTCATCGGCGTACGGCGCGGCCAGCGCCTCCGGGGCCACGGAGAACATGGGCGGCACCCAGGACAGGAGCAGCAGGACCAGGATCCGCCGGTCGGCGAACACCTGCCGGGTGCCCTGGGAGTCCCCGGCCTCCCTGGCCCGGGCGGGGCGCCGCCGGGTGCCGAGGCGCAGCAGCGCGGCCGAGGCCAGGAAGGTGCCCACGGTGATCAGCAGCGCGTGCCGGGGCACCACGACGGTGAGCAGCAGCCCGCCCAGCCCGTATCCGACCAGCAGCGAGCTCTGCGCGACGATCCGCAGCAGGGACCGGCCCAGCACGAACAGGTCGCCGTCGCCCAGGATGTCCGCGAGGGTCGCCATGCGCGTCCCCGCGAACACCGGCGAGACGACCGCGAGGCCGCAGCGCAGCGCGAGCAGGACGGCGATGTCCGCCCCCGGCAGCGCCATCAGCGCGACGCACCCCGCGCACACCAGGTCGCAGACCACCAGCACCCGCCGGGCCGGGAAGCGGTCGGCGACGCCCGAGAGCAGGGTGCCGCCGAGGAGATACGGCAGAAAGCCGAGCGCGAAGGCGAGCGCGCTCATCAGCGGCGAGCCGGTGAGGTCGTACACGAGCACGGACAGGGCGATCTCGCTGACGATCACGCCGAGCATGGACAGCGTGTGGGCGGCGAAGACGACCCGGAACTCGGGCACGGCGAAGACACGGGCATAGCCGGTGGGCTGCGCCACCGGTCTCTGTTGCGCGACGGACATGGACGGCAGCGTGCGGGCGCCGGGGCCCGGCCGGTAGAGATTCGGCGTGGCCCGAATCCCCAGGGGCTCGGCTCCCGGTCCGCGCCCCCACGGCGGTGACCGATAGTTGTACGACAGGAAGAGGGCTTCCTCGTCGGGCAGGGCTTCCTCGTCGGGCGGGTGTCCTCTTCGGTTCTCGTGTCGTCTTTCCGGGGAGGTCCGCCGTGCCGTCGCGCCTGTATTTCGAGGACGGGGACTTTCTCAGGTGCCGGTTCGCGGTGTCGCCGCTGTGGGAGACGCAGGACGCGGTGCGCACGCTCAAGCGCCCGGACCGGCACGGGTACCACGCGCCCTGGCTGCGCCGGATCCGCCGGGCGGGCGCCGGGCTCGACCTGACCCCGCTGTGGCTGCTGATGCCGCGCCGCGGCCACTCGCCCGACTGGCTCGGCCCGCCCCCGCTCGGTCCGGCGGCCACCTTCGAGGAGGAGATCGCGGCGGTGCGTGCGGCCGATCCGGAGGCGGCCCGCGCGGACACGGCCCGGTCGCTCGCGGACACCCCCGGCGCGCTGGAGTCGCCGTACGGCAGGGCCTGGCTGGCCGACCCGGAACGGATGGTGCGGGAGCTGGCGGACGCGATGGAGCAGGCCTGGCACGTGCTCGTCGAACCGGACTGGCCCCGGCTGCGGGCCCTGCTGGAGGCCGATGTCGCCTTCCACTCCCGGCGGCTGGCCGAGGTCGGCCTGGGCGGCCTGCTGCCGGAGCTCAGCCGGCGCTTCGGCTGGCACGCCGGAACACTGACCGTCGAGTCGGGGGGCGAGTACGAGCGGCACCTCGGCGGGCAGGGCCTCGTGCTGATGCCGAGCGTGTTCAGCTGGCCGGACGTGGTCACCGGCTTCGAGCCGCCCTGGCAGCCGGCCCTGGTCTATCCGGCCCGCGGTATCGGCGGGCTGTGGTCCGAGCCCGCGGACCGCGCCCCGGACACGCTGGTACGGCTCCTGGGCCGTGGCCGGGCCGCCGTGCTCACGGCTCTGGACGAGCCGTCGACCACCACCGCCCTCGCCCACCGCCTCGGCCTCGCCGCGTCCTCGGTGTCCGCGCATCTGACGGTGCTCCGGGACTCGGGCCTGCTGACCTCGCGACGCTACGGGCACCAGGTGCTGTACGAGAGGACCCCGCTCGGGATCATGCTGGCGTCAGGCGAGTAGGGCGCCCCGCGAGGAGCGGCGGGCGGGTTCGAGCGGGGGCCCGACGCGGCGCTGTGGCGGCCGTCGGAGGCCGCCCGCGCGAGCGCCCCCGCCGCCACTGCCACGGCACGGCGGACGGGCGGCCAGGGCTGGGGCTGGGCGTACGCAGCCGCCGGCTGCCCGGACGGCGCCCGCCGGGCACCTGGGGCCGGGCACTGTGACCCGGTCCGTCGGCGTCGGTGGACGGCGGCCAACGGGAGTCGGCGGCGCCTCGCCCGGGCCACACGTCCGCCGCTCGGGCCCCGACGGCTCCCGTGGTGGCCCGGGCCTGGAAGCGGGCGGCCGCCCACGGCCGTCAGCGGCGGCCGGCGTGGCGCAGGTGGTTGCGGACCGCGCGCTGGGCTACGGGGCCCAGTTCCTCCAACGCGGCCACGAGGGCGCCTAGTTGCTCCAGGGCGGCGAGGGCGGCGTGGGCGCCGGTCTCGTCCACTCCCTCGTACAGCTCGATGCCGACGAACGAGGCGGCAAGCGCGCGCGCCAGGCCCGCCGGGTCGGTGAACTCGCCGAAGGGGGTGTCCGCGAGCACCCGCCTGAGCACCTGCTCGATCTCGGTGATCCACAGGTCGAGGCCTGCGGCGGTGGCCGGGCGCAGGATCTCGTGGGTCTGGGCACCGGCGAGCAGCTGGCCGAGGAGTGCCACATGGCCGCCCGCCCGCTCCTGCTCGTGTATCTCGCGGCCGACGGCGAGGAGTTCGGACAGGGAGGTGACGGCGGCGAGGCGGCCGCGGTACCGGGCGACCGCCTTCTCGGCGCCGTAGCGGCAGGCGGCGGCGAGGAGTTCGTCCACGGATCCGAAGTGGTAGAAGACGAGCGCCTGATTGACTCCGGCGGCCGCCGCGACCGTACGGGCCGAGGTCTTGGCGATGCCCTGTTCGGTGAGCGTCCGCAGCGCGCCCTCCAGGAGTTTGGTCTTGGTCTCCTGGGACTTCACCGTCTCCGGGCTCATGCGCGGAACTCCTCGCGCACCGGGCGCAGACCGGGTCGCACGCCGCAGGTCCGGATGTCCGTGTACGACGCCGTGAAGGAACCCTCGTAGCCGAAGAGCGGGCCGAAGTACTTGTTCACCACCCGCACGCGGATGCGGAAGCGGCCCGCCGCGTCGTCGTAGGACTCCCGCACCTCGGCCGTGGCGCCGATGAGTTCGGGCACCCGGACGTCGACCGCGCCCTCGCGGAAGCGGTGTTCGCCGGAGCGGATGAGCAAAGAGCCGTCGGGATCGGCGCGCAGGTGCAGCTCGCTGGCGAGGTGCTGGTGGGTGCCGAGGTAGTCGAGGATGCGGTCCCCCTTGGGGCTCAGCACCATCTGGGCGTCGAAGCGGCGGGAGCGTCCGGGCAGGTCGAAGGTGCGCACGAACGTCACCGTCTCACGCCCGAAGGTGTCCGCGTAGGGCACATTCTCGATCTTGAAAGGAATGTTCCTGCCCGCGCGCGGGACCAGGATGTTGCGGGTGGTGCCGAGGGCCAGGAACGGCTTCACGAAGGCCCCGCCGTGCCAGATGCGGTCCATCACGCCCCGGCCGGTGCAGGCCTCGCCGCTCGCCAGGCCCACCGAGAACCGACGCCGCAGCTGCGGGTGGAGGCGGTCGAAGTCCGGGCCCATGACGGTGCGGAACATCGAGCTCATGTCGGGTTCTCCAGGGTGCACAGCAGTCGGGGGGCGCGCACGCGCGACGGCGGGGTGCGCAGACAGCGGCGGGCGGCCGGGGTGCCCGGGCGGGGCGCCATGAAGAGGGCCAGGGAGATCGCGACGAGGAGCAGGAGCGGACACAGGAAGGCGACGGTGGGCGCGAGCGCGCCGAGCAGGCCGACGAGGGAGCCGAGGCCGAGGCCGGCGCAGCCGGCGGCGAGCACGAGCGCGCGGACCGCCAGTTCGGCGAGCCAGTTCAGCAGCGCCCGCTCGGGGGTGATCCCGCGCTCCAGCCACAGCCGCAGCCGGTCGAAGGACCACGCGGTCGCCCAGCCCATCAGCGGGCGGAACAGCAGCCGGTCTGCGAGCGCCCCGAAGGCGCCCCAGCGGGGGCGGTAGTCGTAGCCGGTGAGGAAGCGGACGCCGTCGGCCTCGGGGACGTAGCGCCAGTAGCCGCTGCCCTCGGCGATCAGCGAGAGCGGGTGCGGGGAGGTGAAGCGCAGGGCGGAGGTGCGGGTGCCGTCGGGGCGCTCCTTCTCGCCTGCGGAGACTCCGGTGCCGGAGACGGTGAGGAACGGCAGGAGGCGCGTGGCGTACCGGAAGCGCTGCGGCTCGCCCTCCGCGCGCGGGAGGAGGTCGATCTCGGTGAACCGGAGGTCCCAGCGCTGATGCCGGGCGGGGTCCTGGGTACGGGTCCACAGCTCTTCGAGGTCGGCGCGTATGCGCGCCTCGATATAGAGCGCCTTGCTTGCCATTCGGTGTTCCCCCATGTCAGCCAGGTTTTTGAGCGATTGCTCAAATGATCTGACCAGGAAAATACACGTCTTTGAGCGATCGCTCAAAGGGCGGGTGCGAGAAAACCCCGGCCCTGGGGACCGGGGTTTCGCGCGGGACCGGGGACCGGCTAGCCGGCCAGATGGCGCTCGACCGTCTCCACCTTGGAGGTGAGGCCGTCGGTCACACCGGGACGGATGTCGGCCTTGAGGACGACCGACACGCGTGGCGCGCGCTCCTCCACGGCGGCGACGGCACGCTTCACCACGGCCATGACCTCGTCCCACTCCCCCTCGATGGAGGTGAACATGGCGTCGGTGCGGTTGGGCAGCCCCGACTCGCGGACGACACGCACGGCGTCGGCGACGTACTCCCCCACGTCCTCGCCGACGCCCAGGGGCGTCACGGAGAAGGCGACGATCATGCCTTCACGACCCCTTCCCTGCGGGCACGGGCGGCGATGACCTCGTCCTCGGCCTGGCGGCGCAGCTTGCGCTCGGCGAAGAAGCCACCGGTGGGCAGCACGGAGAGGACGAAGAAGAGGGCCGCGGTCCCGGCGCTCCACTTGGCGCGGTTCCAGGCGTCGGCCCAGAAGATCACGTACAGGATGAACAGGACACCGTGGACCGCGCCCATCACGGGCACCGCGTTGAAGTCCGTGGTCCGCTTCAGTACCGAGCAGAGCAGCAGGATGAGGAACGACACGGCCTCGGGGGCGGAGACCAGGCGGAGGCGGCGGAGTGCGGTGGCGGTCTTGATGTCCACGGATCACCTTCGGTGGGAGGGGAGGTCGACGGTTCGTGCGGCACGATTTGTGAACGCAAGCACAAACGTTTGCCCATTGTGGCAAACGCCCCACCGGTCCCGGGGAGAGGGGTCTGTCCGTCATCGGCCGTCCGCCGCTACCTTCACTGCGTGGCGATGTTCCGACTTCAAGGAAGCAAGGTTCTCGCCGTCGACATGACCGGCGATGCCGTGAAGGCGAAGAACGGCTCGATGGTCGCGTACGACGGGCAGATGGCCTTCAAGAAGCTGAGCGGCGGCGGTGAGGGGCTCCGGGGGATGGTGACCCGGCGGCTCACCGGCGAGCAGATGACCGTGATGGAGGTGAAGGGACACGGGACGTGCTGGTTCGCGGACCGTGCGTCCGAGATCAACCTCGTGAATCTCCAGGGGGACAAGCTGTACGTGGAGTCGAGCAATCTGCTCGCCACGGACGCCGGGCTGCGCACGGGGACGACCTTCACCGGGCTGCGGGGCGCCTCCCAGGGCAACGGGCTGTTCACGACCACGGTCGAGGGGCACGGGCAGGCGGCCATCACCTCCGACGGGCCGGCCGTCGTGCTGCGGGTCAGCTCCCAGTACCCGCTGATCGTCGACCCGGGGGCCTACATCGCCCACCAGGGGAACGTACGGCAGTCCTTCCAGTCCGGTGTGACGTTCCGCACGTTCTTCGGCGAGGGCGGCGGCGAGGCCTTCCAGATCCGGTTCGAGGGGGACGGCCTGGTGTACGTGCAGCCGAGCGAGCGGAACACGATCGCGGGGGACGTGTGAGATGGCCCTTCGGGAGATCAATTCCAAGATGGTCGAGGCCACGGTGCTGCCCGGCCAGCGGTTGTTCAGTCAGCGCGGGGCCATGCTCGCCTACAAGGGCGACGTCTCCTTCACCCCCAACATCCAGGGCGGCCAGGGCGGGATCATGTCGATGATCGGCCGCCGGGTGGCGGGCGAGGCCACCCCGCTGATGACCGTGGAGGGCAGCGGCACCGTCTTCTTCGGGCACGGCGGCCACCACGTCCAGGTCATCAACCTCTCCGGCGACACCCTCTACGTCGAGGCCGACCGGCTGCTCGCCTTCGAGGGCACGCTCCAGCAGGGGACGATGTTCATGGGCTCGCAGGGCGGGGTCATGGGGATGGTCCGGGGGCAGGTGACGGGGCAGGGGCTGTTCACGACCACCCTCAAGGGGCACGGAGCCGTCGCCGTGATGGCGCACGGGGGCGTGTTCGAGATTCCCATCACTCCACAGCACCCGGTCCATGTCGATCCGCAGGCCTACGTCGCCCACCACGGCGACGTGCGCAACAAGCTGTCGACCGCGCTGGGCTGGCGCGACATGGTGGGGCGCGGCTCCGGCGAGGCGTTCCAGCTGGAGCTGAGCGGAAGCGGCACGGTGTACGTCCAGGCCTCGGAGGAGAAGCTGTGAGCACGTATCCGGGGGGCGGGGCGGCCGGCCCCGTGATCCACGACCCCATGACGCTGCCCGTCGACGACAACGTCAACAAGTACACGTTCTGCGTGGAGCTCAAGAGCGGGCAGTGGTTCCTGCAGAAGGGGAAGATGATCGCCTACTACGGGGCGATCGAGTTCAACGGCGTCGGGCACGGTCGACTCGACCGACTTGTCCGTACGTCGTTCCATTCGCCTCTGCACGCGAGCGACTGGGTCGTGGCGGAGGGCTCGGGCAAGATGCTCCTCGCCGACCGGGCCTTCGACGTGAATTCGTATGACTTGGACGAAGGCAACCTGACCATTCGCTCGGGCAACCTGCTCGCTTTTCAGCCAAGTCTTGCGCTCAAACAGTCGATCGTGCCGGGTTTTCTGACCCTTATCGGAACCGGCAAGTTCGTGGCCGCATCTAACGGCCCGGTGGTGTTCATGGAACCTCCGATCCGGGTGGACCCTCAGGCGCTGGTCGGGTGGGCCGACTGCCCCTCGCCGTGCCACCACTACGACCACGGTTACCTGACCGGCGTAATGGGCGGTCTACGTGCAATGACGGGCCTCGGCGGGGCCTCCGGGGAGGAGCACCAGTTCGAGTTCGTGGGGGCGGGCACCGTCCTGCTCCAGTCGACCGAAACCCTCATGGCCGAGCAGGCCACGGGAGCGGTTCCGCACGAGCCCGGAGTGCCCGGTGGAAGCGGGGTACCCGGAGGTCACGGACAGCCTCCGGGCACACCGCGCCTTCCCGGACAGCTGGGGGACCTCCAGCGTCGCTTCGGGCTGTGAGCGGTAGTCTGCGGAGTGTGACGTCGAACGCGTGCGCACTGTCACACCACCCTCACTAGTTCATCTTTCAACTTCTTAGGTAGACTTCATTCATGGAGACCGACACGGCCACGCGCTGGCTGACCGATGCGGAGCAGTGCGCCTGGCGCACCCACCTGGAGGTCAACAGGCTGTTGACGTACCAGCTCGAAAAGGATCTGCAGCCGTTCGGCCTGACAATGAACGACTACGAGATCCTGGTGAATCTGTCCGAGTCGGAGGACGTACGGATGCGGATGAGCGACCTCGCGTCCGCCACCCTCCAGTCCAAGAGTCGTCTCTCGCACCAGATCACACGCATGGAGAACGCGAACCTCGTGCGGCGCGAGAACTGCGAGTCCGACCGCCGCGGGCTCTATGCGGTGCTCACCGAGCACGGCATGGAGACGATGCAGAAGGTCGCGCCGCATCATGTGGCGTCCGTGCGGAGGCATTTCATCGATCTGCTGTCGACGGACGCGCTGGCTGAGCTGGACAAGGCGCTGAAGCCGATCGCCGAGCATCTGCGGGGGCAGCGGGGGCGTCCCTGACGGCGGTCCGAGCGAAGCGGCAGCCTGGCGGCAGGCGGGGTGGTTCAGGTCCCGTCTGCCGTTCGCTGTCCGGCGGTGAGGCCGGCCCGGGTGGGCACGGCCGGGCGGCAGGCCGACGCCGTCACCACGGCCACCGCGCCCGCCAGCACGAAGCACCCCCACAGCGGGACTCGGCCGATCAGCAGGCCGGCCGTCACCGAGCCGGTCGAACTGCCCGCGTTCACCGCCGCGTTCACCCAGGCCCCCGCCCGGGTCCGGGTCGACTCCTGCGCCGTCTCCTCCGCGAGGAGGTACGCCGTCGTCAGGGTCGGGGCCACGAAGGCGCCCGCGCAGGTCATGGCGGCCGCGAGGGTCCATGGACCGGGCGCGAGGCCCGCCAGTGAGAGGGTCACACCCGCGCCCGCCATGAACCACGGCAGGCGTTCGCGCGCCGGGGCGCGCCAGGCGATCGCCCCGTTCAGCAGGCCGCCCGCCGCGCTGCCCGCGGACAGGGCGCCGAGGATCCAGGGGACCACGGCGTCGTCGTACGACCGCTGCCGGGCGAAGGCCGTCACCAGCAGCTCCACGGCGCTCAGGGCGAGGCCGAGGCCCGCCGCCGCGGCCATGGGTTGAAGCAGTCCCGGTGGGAATCCGCGCCCCCGGCGTACGCCCCCCGGCTTCGGGCACCCGGTGCCGCGCACCGCCGGTGACGTCACGAACGCGCAGGTCCCCATCACCATCAGCGCGGCGCTGAGCAGCAGCCCCACGGGCGGCGGGCCGAAGCGCAGCAGGACGCCCACCAGGGCCGGCCCGGAGACGAACAGCAGTTCCTCCGCCACACCGTCCAGGCTGTAGGCGCGCTGCAGAAGCAGCCGGTCACCGACGAGTTCGGCCCACACCGCGCGCATGGTGGGGCCGAGCGGGGGCGCGCAGGCGCCGGTGAGGGCGGTGACCGCGGCGAGCGTCACCGGGGATGCTCCGGGACGCCAGGTCAGGGCCGCCAGGGCGCAGAGCAGGGCGCTGTGGGCCACCGCCATGGGGAGCAGGGAGCGGCGCGGGCCGTGGCGGTCGACGAGGGCCGCCCGCACGGGCATCAGCAGGACCGCCGAGGCGCCGAAGACGGCCATCACGGCGCCCGAAGCGGCGTACGAGCCAGTCGCCCGGGTCACCGACAGCAGCACGGACAGAGCGACCGTGCCGTAGGAGAGGCGGGCCGCCAGGGCGGCGGCGAAGGTGCGGCGCGCGTGCGGGACACGCAGGACGGCGGCGTACGAGGGCCGCCGTGAGGTGGGGGCGGGGCACGGCGAAGCGGGCGCGGACATGCGTGCGGTTCCTCGGAAGGAGACGGAGCGGGGACACCTGACCGCCCTCGACAACCTGCGGTCGTCGCGGCGCGCTGCGCGCTCTACGCCAAGGAGAGGAACATGCGGATCAAATTAGCAGCCGCGCCTCGGGGTTGGCGACCGTCAGCGCTCCGTCAGGCCCTCCACCAGTTCGTCCGCCGCACGGTACGGGTCCAGCTCCCCCGCCACGACGCGCTCCGCCGGCGCACCCAGGTGCAGGTCGCCGATGCGCTCACGCAGGGCCGTGACCGCGATCGTCTCCACCTCGCGCCAGGCGCGGGCCAGCCGACGCTCCACCCACGCTCGGTGCTTCTCCAAGACATCCAGCGCGGGCCGCGACCCTCAGCGCTCCGTCAGGCCCTCCACCAGTTCGTCCGCCGCACGGTACGGGTCCAGCTCCCCCGCCACGACGCGCTCCGCCAGCGCACCCAGATGACGGTCACCGTGCAGGTCCCCGATGCGCTCACGCAGGGCCGTGACCGCGATCGTCTCCACCTCACGGGATGCACGGGCCAGCCGGCGCTCGGCCAGGACGCCCCGCTCCTCCATCCACGCTCGGTGCTTCTCCAGGGCTTCCACGACCTCGTCGATGCCCTCGGCGCGGGCCGCGACCGTCTTGACGATCGGCGGGCGCCAGTCGCCGGGGCCGCGGGACTCGCCCAGACCGAGCATGTGGTTCAGTTCGCGGGCCGTGGCGTCGGCGCCGTCGCGGTCGGCCTTGTTGACCACGTACACATCGCCGATCTCCAGGATTCCGGCCTTGGCCGCCTGGATGCCGTCGCCCATCCCCGGCGCGAGGAGGACGACGCAGGTGTCGGCCTGGGAGGCGATCTCCACCTCCGACTGGCCCACGCCGACCGTCTCGACCAGGATCACGTCGCAGCCCGCCGCGTCCAGGACGCGGATCGCCTGCGGCGCCGACCAGGCAAGGCCGCCGAGATGGCCGCGGGTGGCCATGGAACGGATGTAGACGCCGGGGTCGGAGGCGTGCTCCGACATCCGGACGCGGTCACCGAGCAGGGCACCGCCCGAGAAGGGGGACGACGGGTCGACGGCCAGGACGCCGACCCGTTTGCCCTGTTTGCGGTACGCGGTCACCAGCGCCGAGGTGGAGGTCGACTTGCCGACGCCCGGGGAGCCGGTGAGACCGACGACATAGGCGTTGCCGGTCAGCGGCGCGAGCGTCGCCATGACCTCCCTGAGCTGCGGGGACGCCCCCTCCACCAGGGAGATCAGCCGGGCCACGGCCCGCGGCCGGCCTTCCCTGGCCTGGGCCACCAGAGAGGAGACGTCCTGCATCACAGCTCCGTTCGCTTACGAGACGTACCGCTTGCTTGTCGTACGGGGACTCAGGCCTTGGGTACCCGGACGATCAGCGCGTCACCCTGACCGCCGCCACCGCACAGCGCGGCCGCGCCGACCCCGCCGCCGCGCCGCTTCAGCTCCAGCGCCAGGTGCAGCACGAGACGGGCACCGGACATACCGATCGGGTGACCCAGGGCGATGGCGCCGCCATTGACATTCACCTTTTCGGTGGAGACGCCAAGGTCCTTCATCGACTGGACCGCGACCGCGGCGAACGCCTCGTTGATCTCGACGAGGTCCAGGTCGGAGACCTCCAGGCCCTCCTTCTTGAGGGCGTGCAGGATGGCGTTGGAGGGCTGGGACTGGAGCGAGTTGTCCGGGCCGGCCACGTTGCCGTGGGCGCCGATCTCCGCGATCCACTCCAGGCCGAGCTCCTGGGCCTTGGCCTTGCTCATCACGACCACGGCCGCCGCACCGTCCGAGATCTGCGAGGAGGTGCCGGCGGTGATCGTGCCGTCCCGGGTGAACGCCGGGCGCAGCTTGCCCAGGGACTCCACGGTCGTGTCGCCGCGGATGCCCTCGTCCTTGCTGAAGACGACCGGCTCGCCCTTACGCTGCGGGATCTCGATCGGGGTGATCTCGGCCTCGAAGATGCCGTTCTTCTGCGCGGCGGCGGCGCGCTGGTGCGACAGGGCGGCGATCTCGTCCTGCTCGGGACGCTGGATGCCCAGACGCGTGTTGTGCTTCTCCGTGGACTCGCCCATGGCGATTCCCTCGAAGGTGTCGGTCAGACCGTCGTGCGCCATGCAGTCGAGCATCTCGATCGCCCCGTACTTGAAGCCCTCGCGGGACTTCGGCAGCAGGTGGGGCGCGTTGGTCATGGACTCCTGGCCGCCGGCGACCACGATGTCGAACTCACCGGCGCGGATCAGCTGGTCGGCCAGCGCGATCGCGTCGAGGCCGGACAGACACACCTTGTTGACGGTGAGCGCCGGGACGTTCATCGGGATGCCGGCCTTGACCGCGGCCTGGCGTGCCGGGATCTGCCCCGCCCCGGCCTGCAGCACCTGGCCCATGATCACGTACTGCACCTGGTCGCCGCCGATCCCCGCACGGTCGAGGGCTGCCTTGATCGCGAAACCGCCGAGGTCGGCCCCGCTGAATGACTTGAGCGAGCCGAGCAACCGCCCCATCGGGGTGCGGGCACCCGCGACGATGACGGAGGTCGTGCTGTTCGTTCCTGACATGAGGTGCGATCCCCTTCCAGCTGCACAAAGCTGAGGAGTGAACGAGGGTTTACTTCGAATGTACTGAGCGGTACTGCACCCCGTCATCGGCCGGTCGGTGTGATCGCGCGCACGTTGCGTAACCACCTTCGGAGCGCTGCACTGAATCCATGCTGACGCGAATCGACCACATCGGGATCGCCTGCCATGACCTCGACGCGACCGTCGAGTTCTACCGGGCCACGTACGGCTTCGAGGTTTTCCACTCCGAGGTCAATGAGGAGCAGGGCGTACGCGAGGCCATGCTCAAGATCAACGATACGTCCGACGGCGGGGCCTCGTACCTCCAGCTGCTCGAACCGACCCGGGAGGACTCCACGGTCGCGAAGTGGCTGGCGAAGAACGGCGAGGGCGTCCACCACATCGCCTTCGGTACGGCGGATGTCGACGCCGACGCCGCGGACATCCGTGACAAGGGCGTACGCGTTCTGTACGAGGAGCCACGGCGCGGTTCCATGGGGTCGCGGATCACTTTCCTGCATCCCAAGGATTGCCACGGTGTCCTGACAGAACTGGTCACTTCGGCGCCTGTTGAGTCACCTGAGCACTGACCCTCGTACATAGGGGCCGGTAGGGTTGGGGGCGGTCGTCGCCACCACGCGGGCGGCCGCATGCCGGGGTCCGGGTTTCGGGGGGCGAGCGTCGGGCAGCACAGCCCGTGCACCGCCGTTGATCTGACACCATTCCCCGGGGGCCCCGTTCGGCGGATGGACGGTGCTCGTTTGGACATGCCTGCTACCAGGGGACGGATGGGACCGCGCAGTGCGGGGCTACGAGAGCCAGGAGCGAGAGCCGGCGGCTGACGTCGACCACCTCTCTCGGTTCGAGGCCGAGATGAAGCGGCTGAAGACCGAGCGGGAAAAGGCGATCCAGCACGCCGAGGACCTCGGCTACCAGGTCGAGGTGCTGCGCGCCAAGCTGCACGAGGCGCGGCGCACCATCATGTCCCGGCCCGCTTTCGACGGCGGTGACATCGGCTATCAGGCCGAGCAGCTGCTGCGGAACGCGCAGATGCAGGCCGACCAGCTGCGCATGGACGCCGAGCGCGAGCTGAGCCAGGCCCGCGCGCAGACCCAGCGCATCCTCCAGGAGCACGCCGAGCAGGCCGCCCGTCTGCAGGCCGAGCTGCACGCCGAGGCCGTGGCCCGCCGCCAGCAGCTGGACCAGGAGCTGGCCGAGCGCCGGCAGACCGTCGAGTCGCACGTCAACGAGAACGTGGCCTGGGCGGAGCAGCTGCGGGCCCGTACGGAGTCCCAGGCCCGCCGGCTGCTCGACGAGTCCCGCGCTGAGGCCGAGCAGGCCATGGCGGCCGCGCGTGCCGAGGCCGAGCGGCTGACCGACGAGGCCCGGCAGCGGCTGACGAGCGACGCCGAGTCGGCGCGCGCGGAGGCCGAGCAGCTGCTGCGCCGGGCCCGGACGGACGCCGAGCGCCTGCTGAACGCCGCGTCCACCCAGGCCCAGGAGGCCACCGACCACGCGGAGCAGCTGCGCAGCTCCACCGCGACGGAGTCGGACGCCGCCCGCCGCCAGGCGAGCGAGCTGAGCCGGGCCGCCGAGCAGCGCATTGCCGAGGCCGAGGCGGCGGTGCGCAAGGCGCAGTCCGAGGCCGAGAAGCTGGTCAACGAGGCCAAGGAGGCCGCCGCCAAGGCGCTGGCCAGTGCCGAGTCGACCAACGAGCAGCGCACCCGCACGGCGAAGGAGCAGGTCGCCCGGCTGGTCAGCGAGGCCACGAAGGAGGCCGAGTCCACCAAGGCGGACGCCGAGCAGATCGTCGCGGACGCCCGCGCCGAGGCCGAGAAGATCCTCGCCGAGGCCGGCGAGAAGGCCCGCAGCGTCACCGCCGAGGAGACCGCCTCCCAGCTGGGCAAGGCCGCGAAGACCGCCGAGGACGTCCTCAACAAGGCCTCGGAGGAGGCCCGGAAGACCACCAAGGCGGCCGGCGAGGAGGCCGAGCGGATCCGCCGTGAGGCGGAGGCCGAGGCCGACCGGCTGCGGGCCGAGGCGCACGACCTCGCCGAGCAGCTCAAGGGCGCGGCGAAGGACGACACCAAGGAGTACCGCGCCAAGACGGTCGAGCTGCAGGAGGAGGCGCGCCGGCTGCGCGGCGAGGCCGAGCAGCTGCGTGCCGACGCGATCGCCGAGGGCGAGAGCCTGCGTGCCGAGGCCCGGCGCGAGGCCGTGCAGCAGATCGAGGAGGCGGCCAAGTCCGCCGAGGAGCTGCTGTCCAAGGCGAAGGCCGACGCGGACGAGCTGCGGCAGAGCGCCACGACGGACAGCGAGAAGGTCCGTACGGAGGCCATCGAGCGGGCCACCACGCTGCGCCGGCAGGCCGAGGAGACCCTGGAGCGCACCCGCAAGGAGGCCGAGCGGCACCGCGCGGAGGTCGACGAGCAGGCCGAGGCGCTCAAGGAGGACGCCGAGCGGGCCGCGCGCGAACTGCGGGAGGAGACCGAGCGCGCGGTGGAGGCCCGGCGGCTGGAGGCGGCCGACGAGCTGACCCGGCTGCACACCGAGGCCGAGGACCGGCTCGCCTCCGCCGAGCAGTCGCTGTCCGACGCCCGCGACGAGGCCGCCCGCATCCGCCGGGAGGCCGCCGAGGAGACCGAGCGGCTGCGCACCGAGGCCGCCGAGCGCATCCGTACGCTCCAGCAGCAGGCGGAGGCCGAGGCCGAGCGGCTGCGCACCGAGGCGGCGGCGGACGCGTCCGCGTCCCGCGCGGAGGGCGAGAACGTCGCCGTGCGCCTGCGCTCGGAGGCCGCGGCCGAGGCCGAGCGGCTGAAGTCGGAGGCCCAGGACACCGCCGACCGGGTACGGGCGGAGGCGCAGGCCGCCGCCGAGCGCCTGGGCACCGAGGCGTCCGAGACGCTGGCCGCCGCGCAGGAGGAGGCCGTCCGGCGCCGCCGCGAGGCCGAGGAGCTCCTCGGTTCCGCCCGGCAGGAGGCCGACCAGGAGCGCGAGCGGGCCCGCGAGCAGAGCGAGGAGCTGCTGGCCTCCGCCCGCAACCGGGTGGAGGAGGCGCAGGCCGAGGCCGTCCGGCTGGTCGAGGAGGCCGACCGGCGGGCCACCGAGATGGTGTCGGCGGCCGAGCAGCACGCCCAGCAGGTCCGGGACTCCGTCGTCGGCCTGCACGAGCAGGCGCAGGAGGAGATCACCGGCCTGCGCTCCGCCGCCGAGCACGCGGCGGAGCGTACGCGCCGGGAGGCCGAGGAGGAGGCGGACCGCGTCCGCGCCGACGCCTACGCCGAGCGGGAGCGGGCGAGCGAGGACGCGACCCGCGTCCGGCGCGAGGCGAACGAGGAGTCGGAGGCGGCCAAGAGCCTCGCCGAGCGCACGATGGCGGAGGCGATCGCCGAGTCCGAGCGGCTGCGTTCGGACGCGTCGGCGCACGCCCAGCGGGTGCGGACGGAGGCGTCCGACACCATCGCCCAGGCGGACCAGGACGCGACCCGCACCAGGGCGGACGCCCGCGACGACGCCAACCGCATCCGCTCGGACGCGGCGACGCAGGCGGACACCCTCATCACCGAGGCGCGTTCCGAGGCGGAGCGGCTCCAGACGGAGACGATCGCGGAGGCCGACCGGATCCGGGCGGAGGCCATCGCCAAGGCTGAGAAGCTGATCACGGACGCCACCGGGGACGCGGAGCGGCTGCGCGCCGAGGCCGCCGAGACGGTCGGCTCCGCCCAGCGGCACGCCGAGCGGGTCCGCAACGATGCCGAGCGGCTCGGGGCGGACGCGGAGGCGGCGGCCGAGCGGCTGGTCTCGTCCGCGCGCAAGGAGGCCGAGCGGACGCTGGACGAGGCCCGCAAGGACGCCAACAAGCGGCGCTCCGAGGCGGCCGAACAGGTCGACACACTCATCACGGAGACCACGGCCGAGGCCGACAAGCTGCTCACCGAGGCGCAGCAGCAGGCGCTGCAGACCACCGCGGACGCCGAGTCGCAGGCGGACACCATGGTCGGCGCCGCCCGCAGCGAGGCGGAGCGCCTGATCTCCGAGGCGACGGTCGAGGGCAACGGGATGGTGGAGAAGGCCCGTACGGACGCGGACGAGCTGCTCGTCGGCGCCCGCCGGGACGCCACCGCCATAAGGGAGCGCGCGGAGGAGCTGCGCGACCGCATCACCAGCGAGATCGAGGGGCTGCACGAGCGGGCCCGCCGTGAGGCCGCCGAGACCATGAAGTCCACCGGCGACCGCTGTGACGCGCTCATCAAGTCCGCCGAGGAGCAGCACGCCAAGGCGCAGGCGAAGGCCAAGGAGATCGTGTCGGAGGCCAACTCCGAGGCGGGCAAGGTCCGGATCGCGGCCGTGAAGAAGGCCGAGACGCTGCTCAAGGAGGCCGAGCAGAAGAAGGCCACGCTCGTCCGGGAGGCCGAGGAGCTCAAGGCCGAGGCGATCCGCGAGGCCAAGAAGACGGTCGAGGAGGGCAAGCGCGAGCTGGAGATCCTGGTGCGCCGCCGCGAGGACATCAACGCGGAGATCTCCCGTGTCCAGACCGTGCTGGAGGCGTTGACCTCATTCGAGGCGCCGAGCACGGGCAAGGACGGCGGCGTCAAGGCGGGGGCAACGATCGGGACGCCTCGTTCGGGTGGCAAGTCTTCGGATGACTAGCCGAACCCTTCGATTCCGTTACCTTCTGGGCTCTTTGTCCGAGTCGTTGGCAAGCGCTGCGCGGGTTGACCACTCAAAAGAGGTGTCATTCTCCAGATCAAACACGTATCCGCTCGATGACACACCGCTTCGGCCCCTAGGATTCCACCTATCACCTCACCGGTCTCATTCGACAGGAACCCCATGAGCGACACTTCCCCCTACGGCTTCGAGCTAGTGCGGCGTGGGTACGACCGCGCTCAGGTGGACGAACGGATCTCCAAGCTCGTCTCCGACCGTGACAGCGCTCTCGCCCGCATCACCGCTCTGGAAAAGCGCATCGAGGAGCTCCACCTCGAGACACAGAACGCCCAGGCACAGGTGACCGACGCCGAGCCGTCGTACGCCGGTCTCGGTGCACGTGTCGAGAAGATCCTCCGCCTCGCCGAGGAGGAGGCCAAGGATCTGCGCGACGAGGCCCGGCGCGCGGCCGAGCAGCACCGCGAGCTCGCCGAGTCGGCGGCCCAGCAGGTCCGCAACGACGCGGAGTCGTTCGCCGCGGAGCGCAAGGCCAAGGCCGAGGACGAGGGCGTCCGGATCGTCGAGAAGGCCAAGAGCGACGCCTCTCAGCTGCGCTCCGACGCCCAGAAGGACGCGCAGTCGAAGCGCGAGGAGGCCGACGCCCTCTTCGAGGAGACCCGTGCCAAGGCCGCCCAGGCCGCGGCCGACTTCGAGACGAACCTCGCCAAGCGCCGCGAGCAGTCCGAGCGCGACCTGGCCTCGCGTCAGGCCAAGGCCGAGAAGCGTCTCGCCGAGATCGAGCACCGCGCCGAGCAGCTGCGTCTGGAGGCGGAGAAGCTGCGCACCGACGCCGAGCGCCGTGCCCGCCAGACGGTCGAGACGGCCCAGCGCCAGGCCGAGGACATCGTCGCCGACGCCAACGCCAAGGCCGACCGCATCCGCTCGGAATCCGAGCGCGAGCTGGCCGCTCTCACCAACCGCCGCGACTCCATCAACGCCCAGCTGACGAACGTCCGCGAGATGCTCGCCACGCTCACGGGCGCCGCGGTGGCCGCCGCCGGCTCCCCGGCCGAGGACGAGCCGATCTCCCGGGGTGTTCCGGCCCAGCAGTCCCGGTAACACCCGGCGTACGCCGACAGAACAAAGAAGCCCCCTGCCGCTCCGGTGGCAGGGGGCTTCGTCCCGTCTTAGCGTGTCCGCATGATCGAGCTGGTGGGGCTGACCAAGCGGTACGGCGAGAAGGTCGCGGTCGACAATCTGACCTTCGCCGTGCGGCCGGGCATCGTCACGGGGTTTCTCGGGCCCAACGGGGCCGGGAAGTCCACGACCATGCGGATGATCCTCGGACTCGACCACCCCACCGCGGGCGACGTCCACATCGACGGCAAGCACTACGACCAGCTGAAGGACCCGCTGACGTACATCGGGGCGCTGCTGGAGGCGAAGGGGGTGCACGGCGGGCGGAGCGCGTTCAACCATCTGCTGTGCCTCGCGCAGAGCAACGGGATCCCCAGGAGCCGGGTGCACGAGGTGCTGGACACCGTGGGGCTCACGGCGGTGGCACGGAAGAAGGCCAAGGGGTTCTCGCTGGGCATGGGACAGCGGCTCGGCATCGCGGCCGCGCTGCTCGGTGATCCCCGGATCCTGATGTTCGACGAGCCGGTCAACGGGCTCGACCCCGAGGGCATCCACTGGATCCGCAACCTGATGAAGTCGCTGGCCGCGCAGGGCCGGACCGTGTTCGTCTCCAGCCATCTGATGAGCGAGATGGCGCTGACCGCCGACCACCTGGTGGTCATCGGTCAGGGGCGGCTGCTCGCGGACACCTCCATGGCCGACTTCATCCGGCAGAACTCACGGTCGTACGTCCGGATCCGCACCCCGCAGCGCGAGCGGCTGCTCGACGCGCTGCACGAGGGCGGGATCACCGCCGTCGAGTCGGGCAGCGGGGCGCTGGAGGTGGACGGCGGCAAGGCCGAGCAGATCGGCGAGCTCGCCGCGCGAGGCGGGATCGTGCTGCACGAGCTGAGCCCGCAGCAGGCCTCCCTGGAGGAGGCGTTCATGCGGCTGACGGCGGAGTCGGTGGAGTACCACGCACACGCAGACACCGCCCCCGTCCAGCAGGACTGGGGCGCCGACTGGAAGGGGGCCTGAACCGTGGTGGTCGCACAGGTCGTCCGGTCCGAGTGGACGAAGATCCGGTCCGTCGCGTCCACCGTGTGGACGCTGTCCCTCGCCGTGGTCGTCACCGTCGCCCTCGGCATGCTGATCTCGGCGCTGTCGAGGAGCCAGTTCGACAACATGCCCGTGCGGGAGCGGCTCTCCTTCGACCCCACCTTCATCAGCTTCGCGGGCATGACGCTCGGACAGCTGGCGATGATCGTGTTCGGGGTGCTCGTCGTGTCGAACGAGTACAGCACCGGCATGATCCGCACCTCGCTGGCCGCCGTACCGCAGCGCGGCACCTTTCTGTTCAGCAAGATCGCGGTGGCCACCGGGCTCGCCCTGGCCGTCGGCATGGTCACCAGCTTCGCCGCCTTCTTCCTCGGGCAGGCGATGCTCGGCTCCCACCGGACGCAGCTCGGCGACACCGGGGTGCTGCGGGCGGTCCTCGGCGGCGGGTTCTACATGACCCTCATCGCGATGTTCTCGATGGGCGTCGCCTCGATGCTGCGCTCGCCGATGCTGTCGCTCGGCATCCTGATGCCGTTCTTCTTCCTGATCTCCAACATCCTCGGCAACGTCGACGCGACCAAGAAGATCGGCCGGTTCCTGCCGGACCAGGCGGGCAGCCGGATCATGCAGGTGGTCCCGCGGGTCGACGACGACACCCCGTACGGCCCCTGGGGCGGGCTGGGGATCATGGTGCTGTGGGTGATCGCCGCGATCGCGGGCGGGTACGTGCTGCTGAAGAAGCGCGACGCCTGAAGAAGCGCGACGCCTGAGGTTTTACTTCTCCTTGAGCGGAACCGTCAGCGCCCGGTTATCCTCCTAACCCTTACGGGGGCGTGTGCCCCGCTGTCCTGAACCTTTCGATGGGTGCGGAGCATGATCGAGGCTGTCGGCCTGACCAAGCGCTACGGCGACAAGACCGCCGTGTACAACCTTTCCTTCCAGGTGCGGCCCGGAGCCGTCACCGGCTTCCTCGGGCCGAACGGCTCGGGCAAGTCGACGACCATGCGGATGATCCTGGGGCTGGACAACCCGACCGCGGGCACGGTGACGATCGGCGGTTACCCGTACCGCAGGCTGCCCAACGCCCCCCGCCAGGTCGGCGCGCTGCTGGACGCCAAGGCGGTGCACGGCGGCCGGCACGCCCGCAACCATCTGCTGTGCCTGGCCCAGCTGTCGGGCATCCCGGCCCGGCGGGTGGACGAGGTGCTCGGGGTCGTCGGCCTCCAGGACGTGGCGAAGAAGCGGTCCAAGGGCTTCTCGCTCGGCATGGGGCAGCGGCTCGGCATCGCGGCCGCGCTGCTCGGCGACCCGCAGGTGCTGCTGTTCGACGAGCCGGTCAACGGCCTCGACCCCGAGGGCATCCTGTGGGTGCGCAATCTGATGAAGGCGCTGGCGGCGGAGGGACGGACCGTGTTCGTCTCCAGCCACCTGATGAGCGAGATGGCGCTGACCGCCGACCACCTCATCGTCATCGGGCGCGGACAGCTGCTCGCCGACATGAGCATCAAGGACTTCATCTCGGCGAACTCGGCCGACTTCGCGCGCGTGAGGACGCCCGACACCGAGCCCCAGCTGCGCGAGAAGCTGACGTCCGCGCTCACCGAGGCGGGCGGGCATGTGATGCCGGAGCAGGACGGGGCGCTGCGCGTCACGGGACTCGCGCTCCCCCGCATCAGTGACCTGGCGCACGAGTCCGACGTACGGCTGTGGGAGCTGTCGCCGCACCAGGCATCGCTGGAGGAGGCGTACATGCGGATGACGCAGGGCGCCGTCGACTACCGCTCGACCGTCGACCAGAAGGCCGGCCTCCAGCAGCCGCTGCCGCCCGGCGCCCAGCCGCCGATGCCGGTACCGGGCCAGGGCCAGCCGGGCTGGTACGCCCCGCCGCCGCCCCAGCAGGGCGGTGGGCCGTTCGCCCCGCCGCAGGGCCAGGCGGCGCCGGGCGCGGCGCCCACGGGGCCCTACGGCGCTCCCGCCGGGGCCCCCGGCGCCGGACAGCCGAACCCGTACGCGCAGCCCGCCTCGGCGGCGCCCCAGCAGCCGCCCGCGGCCCCGGCCCCCGCTGCCGAATCGTCACCGCAGCCGGCCGCCGCTCCCGTCACCGCCGACCTGACCAAGCCCGAGGACGCCCGATGAGCACGCACCAGCCCCCGATGCCGCAGGCAGCCGCAGCCGCGCCGAACTGGCAGTCGGCGCCCGGCGGGCAGTACCCCGGTTACACCTCGCCGATCCCGGTGGTGCGCACCCACCTCGGCCATGCGCTGGCCTCCGAGTGGACGAAGATCAAGTCGGTGCGTTCGACGATGTGGACGCTCGGTGTGTTCGTGGTCCTCGTCGTCGGCATCGGCCTGCTCGCCGGTACGGTGGTCAGCAACTCCTCCTCCGACCTGTCGGGCGAGAACCCGCTGAGCCTGGGCTTCTTCGGATTGCTCCTGGGCAGCATGTGCATCATCACGCTCGGCGTGCTGACCACGGCCTCGGAGTACGGGACGGGGATGATCCGTACGACGATGACCGCCTGCCCCAGCCGTGCGCGTGTGCTCGCGGCCAAGGCGATCGTGTTCTTCCTCGTCGCCTTCGTGGTCACGCTCGCGGCCGCGTCGTTCGTCGCCATGGTCCAGGCGTCCCTGCTGGAAGGAAACGGCGCGCGCACCCCGTCCGGCGGGGAATGGCTCAAGGGCACCGTCGGCATCAGCCTCTACATCGCCCTGCTCGGCCTGCTCTCGCTGGTCGTCGGCTCGATCATCCGGCACTCGGCGGGCGCCATCACCATCATGATCGGTGCCGTCCTGGCCCCGCTGGTGATCGCGCTGTTCATGTTCTCCTCGTCGCTGGAGAAGGTGCGCGAGGCCCTGTTCCAGTACTCGATCCCCAACCAGATGAGCGTCTTCTACTCCAACTCCCTCAGCGACAAGGGCCCGTCCGGCTGGGACCCGCTGTGGATCATCGTGGGCGTGACGGCCGTCGCGTTCGGCGGAGCCCTCGTGCTGCTGCAGAAGCGGGACGTGTAGCTCGTACGAAGCTCAGAACCTCGGCGCGTTCCGGGACCGCTGCACCCGTGTGGTGCGGCGGTCCTTCGCGTTCCAGCAGGCCTTGTGCCAGTGCCGGCGGTCGTCGACGCCGGCGTGCTGCGGCCAGGCCACGACGTGCGGGACGCCGGAGGGGATCACCTGGTCGCAGCCGGGGCAGCGGTAGGTCTTGCCCTCCGCGCTCGCCCCGGCCACATGGCGCACGTACCACTCCTCCCCCTGCCAGCTCTCCGTGGACTGCCAGCCGCCGTAACGGCCGCCGCCCTCCTCCTCGGCGCTCCGGCCGGACGAACCGGCTCCCTTGGCTCGGTTGCGACGCGGGGACACGGGACACCTCTCGGGGCTATACAGGAAGCACGGGCTGTGTCCAGCCTACGCGGCGCGGACAGGGGTACGCGTAGGGAACCAACCCGCACAAGTCCCTCTCCAGGGCGACCCGTTCTGCAGACAATCCGGAAATCTCTTCGCGAGGCCGTGTCCTCGGCACGTGTCGGACGGTTATGCCGGGTGGGGGAGCTCCGCGTCGGAGCCAAGGAAGCAGGAAAAGAACGATGCGCGTCGGAAGTTTTGTGCTGGCAGCCCAGTTCCCGGGCCAAGGCCAGGGGGAGGCCCTGCACCGGGCGGTCCGCTCGGCGGAGGTCGCCGAGGAGGCGGGGCTGGACACCGTCTGGCTCGGCGAACACCACTTCGTGCCGTACGGCACCTGTCCATCGGCGGTCACCCTGGCCGCCCTGCTGCTGGGCCGCACCCAGCGCATCCGGGTCGGCACGGCCGTCAGCGTACTGCCCACCGTCCACCCGGTCGCCCTCGGCGAGCAGGCCGCGCTGCTGCATGTGACGAGCGGCGGGCGCTTCACCCTCGGCCTGGGGCGCGGCGGGCCCTGGGTGGACCTGGAGGTGTTCGGCTCCGGCCTCGGTGCGTACGAGCACGGGTTCCCGGAATCACTCGATCTGCTGGTGCGCTGGCTGCGCGAACCGGCGGTCGCGGCCGCGGGGGAACGGTTCTCCTTCCGTGAGGTCCCCGTCGTACCCCGCCCGTCGGAGGCGCTGACGGACACCCCGGGTCCCGAGGTCGTCGTCGCCTGCACCTCGCCGGCGAGCGTACGGCTGGCGGCCGAGCGCGGACTGCCGATGCTGCTCGGCATGCACATCGGGGACGAGGAGAAGGCCGAGATGGTCGCCCTGTGGCGGCAGCACGCACGCGCGGCGGGGCGGACCACGGACGAGATCCTCGGCGCGGCCCATGTCTCGGCGGGCGTCTGCCAGATCGCGGACCGGCGCACCGACGCGGCGGAGACGCTGCTGAAGGCGATGCCGGGCTGGCTGAAGCAGGGCCTGGAGGCCCATGTGACGGTGGACGGCCGGCAGCGCGCGATGCGCGATCCGCTGGCGTACACCGAACTGCTCTGCGGACTGCACCCGGTGGGCACCCCGCGGCTGTGCACCGACCGGCTCGCGGCGACCTCGGAGCGAACCGGCATCACCCGGTTCGCCCTGATGGTCGAGGGTTCGGGCGACCTGGCGGCGACGGAGGAGAACGTTCGGCGGCTCGGCGCGGAGGTACTGCCCGGCCTCCGCTGAACGAACCGACCGTCGCGCCGCTCAACACCCTTGCCACGCAGAGAGCTTGCCGCCCCTGTACCGATTGCACCTCCCGCATGTGGAGCGGCAAGCAAGCGGCTCACTGCGTGAGCGGTCCCGGAGCTCCGCGTCAGCAGTCCCGGAGCTCCGGGGACTGGTTCAGCAGCTGACTGCGCACCGAGGTGAAGCGGGCCAGCGTCTCGTCGACCGAGGCGTCCACCGGGAACACCGCCACCCGGTGGCAGTTCTGGAAGGCCAGCCGCACACCGAAGTGCCGCTGCAGCGCCCCGCGTATGGCGTCACTCGCGAGTGCGCGGAGCAGCTGGCCCCGTGCCTGCTCGTCCGGCGGGGGCGTCTGGTTGTCGGCGAACTGTCCGCCGTCCACCTTCAGCTGGGCCACCAGGGAGCTGATCATCTCCCATGCATAGGGCAGGGAGGTCCGGACGCAGTCGACGAAGGCAGCTTCGTCGACCTCGCCTCGCTCGGCCTGTTCGAGTAGGGCCGGTGAGACGTCGAGCGACATGGGTTCTCCTCTCGCACCCCCGACGAACAGGGGTTGCCGGACAGGTAAGAGAGTTCGCGATACCGAACACGCTGCGTACACACATCGCGACCTCCCGTTTACTACGGTAGGCAACCGACGGTGACCGCACCAGCAGATTGCGTACATGGCCCGGTCCCGTTGGGGGCACAATCGGCCAAGGATGAACAAGAGTTTCCAAAGCAAAAGGGGCGGCCCCGAGGGTCTCCAGTGAGGGGGGAGGCGGGAGACAGGTGGGCGAATCGCGTGGGCGGCGGGGTGTCGAGTAGCGTTGCCGACCATGCGTCTCGTCATCGCCCGGTGCTCCGTCGACTACGCCGGCCGGCTCACCGCCCACCTCCCCTCGGCCCCCCGCCTGATCCTGGTCAAGGCGGACGGCAGCGTCTCGATCCATGCGGACGACCGGGCCTACAAGCCCCTCAACTGGATGTCGCCGCCCTGCACGCTGAAGGAGGGGGCCGGCGAGGAGGAAGGTGTCTGGACCGTCGTCAACAAGACGGGCGAGAAGCTGATCATCACCATGGAGGAAGTCCTCCACGACTCCTCGCACGAACTCGGCGTGGACCCCGGCCTGATCAAGGACGGCGTGGAAGCACACCTCCAGGAGCTGCTCGCCGACCGCATCGAGACCCTCGGCGAGGGCTACACCCTGATCCGCCGCGAGTACATGACCGCCATCGGCCCGGTCGACATCCTGTGCCGGGACGCCGACGGGCAGACCGTCGCGATCGAGATCAAGCGGCGCGGCGAGATCGACGGCGTGGAGCAACTCACCCGCTATCTCGAACTGCTGAACCGCGACCCCCATCTCGCCCCGGTGCGCGGCATCTTCGCCGCCCAGGAGATCAAGCCCCAGGCCCGGGTCCTCGCGACCGACCGCGGCATCGGCTGCCAGGTCCTCGACTACGACGCGCTCAGGGGCATCGAGGACGACAAGCTGCGGCTGTTCTGAGGCGCCGGGAGCGGCTTCGGTACGTACGGCACACGAGGGCCGGGTCCCGACGGGGACCCGGCCCTCGTGTGCCGTACGGCTCAGATCACCGGACCGTCGGAGCCACTTTTCGGTGCGCCCGCCGAACTGCTCGACGCGGCGGGGGCGCTGGAGGCGGGGCCGCTGGCCGAGTTGGAGGTCGTCGGGGTCGACGACTGGGTCTGCGTCGGCGTGGGCGTGGGCGTGCTCGACCGGGTCGGGGTGGACGACGGGGTCGGCGATGAGGAGTGCGAGTTCGACGGCCGCGGGGACGTCGGGCGCGTGCTGGACTTGGACGGCTTCGGCGAGGTGCTGCCGCTGTCGCCGCCCGACCCCTTCGTGCCGCTCGGCCGCTCCGAGGGCTCGGGGGTGTCGGACGGGGAACTCGGGTCCGTCGGGCGGCTGGTGGCCGTGCCCGTGTCGCCCTTGCTCCCGTCGTCCTGCGTCGGGTCCGCGCCGAGGCTGCCGTCGTCGGTGCCCTGACTGGCCGAGGGGTTGACGCTCACGTTGTTCGACGGGTCGTCGGCGCTGTCGTGCGACGTCATGCCGAGGGTGACCACCGTGCCGAGCACCGCGGCGAGCAGCGCGCCGGAACCGGCGGCGACGAGGTTGCGCCGGGCCAGGCGCCGCAGACCGCCGCCCTGCGTCTTCGGCGCCGGGTCCGAGGGCCGGTGGGTGACCAGTGTGTCGCCCGGGGGCGGCAGCGCCGGCAGGTAGGCCGCACGAACTCCGCCGGGCGGCGACGCCGACTCGTCGTGGCGCGCGTCGGGCACCTCCTCGCCCGCCGTGGCCCCCACGCCGGGCACGTCGCCCGCGCGGTCGGCGACCAGGGCGAGGGCGCGCCGGCCGACGACCGTGCCGCGCTTGTCGGCGAGGGCGCCGCGCAGCCCGTTGGATGCCTCCAGCTCGGCGCGGGCCCGGTCGAGCTGTCCGCCGCAGAGCGCGAGTATGCCCAACTCATGGTGGAAGTAGGCCTGTTCCGAGACCTCACCGGCCTGCCTGGCGGCCTCGGAGCCGGAGCGCAGCGCCCGGTCCCAGGCGTTCCAGTGGAGGCCCGCGGCGAAGGCCGGGGCGGCCGTGCGGGCCAGCTCCACGGCGGTGCTCTCCTCGCCCTCGGCCGGGGGCGTCGTCGCGGGCACCACGACGGCCAGCGCGGCGAGCAGGGCGTCGGCCTCGGCGCACACCCGCTCCGGGGTGACGGAGGGGTGTCCGGCCCACCAGGCGTAGTGCCGGGCCGCGGTGAGGGCGGTGTCATCGGCGCCGTCGGCGTATCCGGCGGCCTCCAGCTGGGCCTGCACACCGGCCGCCAGGCGGTAGCGGGAGCCGACCGGGGAGACCAGTCCGCAGGCGGCCAGCTCGGCGAGGGCGGCGTCCGCGTGGGTGTCGCCGACCAGGGCGGGCAGATGGGCCTGGTGCGGCACCTCGCCGCCCAGGGCGACGGCGAAGCGCAGGGCGGCGCGGGCGGAGGCGCTCAGCCGGGAGGCGAGCAGCGGCGCGGGCGCGGCGGCCTCGCCGAGGGACGGCAGGGGCACCTCCGCGGCGTCGACGGGTTCCGCCTCGACCGGGGTGGTGGGGGTACCTCCCTGCTCGAGCGCAGCCGAGAGCTTGGGGGAGGGGAGCCGTACGTCCTCGAAGACGCCGACCTCGTCGACCGCGCCCGCGCTGGCCCGCAGTTGGTCGCGCTGCCGCAGCAGGGCCCCGGCCTGGACGAAGCGCAGGGGCAGGCCCTCGGACTCGAACCAGAGGTCGCCGGCCCAGTTGGACTCGTCCTCGGTGAGGACGCGGCCGACGGCGCGCTCCATCAGGTCCACGCCCGCGGCGCGGTCGAGGCCGCTGAGGAAGACCTCCTCGATCGCGGAGTCGGCGGAGGGGGCGGGCACGTCCGGGGTGGCGCCGATCAGGAAGGCGCACTCGGGGGTGGCGTCGATGAGCTCGTCGAGCCCGGTGCCGCCGAACTCGATGTCGTCGACGACGACGACCGCGCCGATCTCCCGGACCAGTTCCAGCAGTTCGTCCTGGGCCGGCCGGTGCAGGGGCGCGTCGTAGACCGCGTGGAACAGGTCGTGGAGCAGGTCGCTCGCGGTGCGGTGGAACCCGGTGAGGCGGACCACGCCGTCGGGGGCGAGGTCCGAGCAGTCGTCGGCGACGAGGTCGAGGAGGGCGCTGCGGCCGGCGCCGGCCGGGCCGGTGAGCCGTACGGAGCGGCCGCGGGCGAGCAGCCGCACGAGGCGCTCGCGCTCTTCCTGGCGCTCCAGGAGCGGCAGCGCGGGCTGCGCGGGTCCCGGGGGCACGGGCGGCCGGGCGGCGCGCTCGGTCTCGGCTCGCTCGGCCGCGGTGAGCTTCGTGGGCCGGCCGGGCCGCTCCGCGGGCGGGCAGAGCTCTATCTCGCTGCCGTCGACGGGATTGACGGTGAGCAGGAGGTCGCCCGAGACGAGCTGCACCGTGCGGGCGAGTGCGGGTGCGCTCTGGACGAAGTCTGAAGTGAGGGATTCCCGGGGCGGGCGCTGGCGCGGCGTGCTGCCGTCACCGTTCTGGCCGTGCCCCTCGGGTCCCCGGTTGATCGGGTCCATAGGTTCCTAGCCCCCCAAAAGCGTCGTGTGCCCGTGTCCGGCCCCTCCCGGCCTGCTGCACACCGCGCTGTCGCTTCTGGTCCGGGCCCGCTCGAGGGTTGCTTGGCTGCGGGCGACCGAACCTTAAACCTTGGCACAGTATCTCCGACAGGTCGGGGTACCGGGCCGTCCGAGACGTCACAGTCTCGTGAGGATTGCGCGCGACGTGCGGTTCGCCGATGTCCGACCGGGTCTCGTCCGCCCCCTGGAGCACACCCGGTCGAGGAGTTACACGCGGGGCAACGACTCCACCCCGATGCCTCCCTCGATGGCCAGGATCCGGTGCAGCCGGGTGGCCACCAGCAGGCGCTGCATCTGCGGCGGTACACCGCGCAGCACCAGACGCCGGCCGCAGCGGCCGGCCCGCCGGTGGGCGCCCATGATCACCCCGAGTCCGGTGGCGTCCCAGGAGTCCAGTTCTGACAGGTCGAGCACGAGGTCGCCGACTCCGCCGTCGACGGCCGCATGCAGGACCGTACGGGCGTCCGCCGCGCTGCGTACGTCGAGGCGGCCCCCGACGACCAGCCCGGCGTGGTCGCCCCTGATGTGCATATGCGCTCCCCGTGAGTGCGGCGTCGTGCTCCAGGTACTCCAAGACGGTGCGTTGCACCGTCTGACTGCTTCAGCGGCGGTCAGGTTGCCGTCTGTAAGCGAACCGATACCGAATTCACCCCCGCGGGTGATACCCGCGGGGACTGTGCGGTTTCAGCGGCGGTACGTACACGAGTTTCAGTACGTGTAGAAGCCCTGCCCGCTCTTGCGTCCGATGTCACCGGCGTCAACCATCCGGCGCATCAGCTCCGGCGGCGCGAACTTCTCGTCCTGCGACTCCGTGTAGATGTTGCTGGTGGCGTGCAGCAGGATGTCGACACCGGTGAGGTCCGCCGTGGCGAGCGGGCCCATGGCGTGGCCGAAGCCCAGCTTGCAGGCGAGGTCGATGTCCTCGGCCGTCGCGACGCCCGACTCGTACAGCTTGGTCGCCTCGACGACGAGGGCCGAGATGAGCCGGGTGGTGACGAAGCCGGCCACGTCCCGGTTGACGACGATGCAGGTCTTGCCGACGGACTCGGCGAACTCCCGCGCGGTGGCGAGGGTTTCGTCGCTGGTCTTGTAGCCGCGGACGAGTTCGACGAGCTGCATCATCGGCACCGGCGAGAAGAAGTGCACACCGACGACCCGCTCGGGGCGCTCGGTGGCCGCCGCGATCTTGGTGATCGGGATCGCGGAGGTGTTGGAGGCGAGCACCGCCTCCGGGCGCACGATCTTGTCGAGCGCACGGAAGATCTCGTGCTTGACCTCAAGCTTCTCGAAGACGGCCTCGACGACGACATCGGCGTCCGCGGCCGCGTCCAGGTCGGTGGTCGCGGTGATGCGGCCGAGGGCGGCGTCGGCGTCGTGCGCCTCCAGCTTGCCCTTGCTCACGAACTTGTCGTACGAGGCCTTGATGCCGTCGGTGCCACGCTTGAGCGCCTCGTCGGTGACGTCACGCAGGACGACGTCCCAGCCCGCCTGTGCGGAGACCTGGGCAATGCCGGAACCCATGAGACCGGCCCCGATGACGGCAAGCTTCCGTGCCACTCCGACTCCCCTTACACGCTGTTTACGTATGGCTCTTTCGCGGACGATAGCGCTCGTGAGGGGCCGTGTGACCGGTAAGTAATGCGCGTCACGTCTCAGCTGACGGACATCACACCGGGAGGGGTCATTCCAAGCCTCGGACGGCGTAGTTGAGCACCTTTTCACTGAACAGGTCCTCTATCTCGTCGAGGAGGAACAGCACTTCTCGGGACACTTCACGCGGATCGCGACCTTTGATCATCTCGCAGGCGATGGCGGACATGACGGCGTGGTGGGCCCAGTTGATCTGACCCGCCATCAGAGCGGGGAGCGGATCGTCCTGCGCCGCGCCGGTCTCCTCGCGCAGCAGGGCCTCAAGATTGGCCTGGATCTCCTGCTGGATCGCCCACAGCCGGGAGCGCAGCGCGGGCGCCTCCTCGATCACCCGCATGAAGCGGGCGTAGCCGGGGATCAGCCCGACCCGGGGCGAGACCGCCTCGACCTCCTCGCGCAGCTCGCGCAGCACCGCCACGGCGGCCGACTCCCCGTCGGCGCGGCCGCGCACCCAGCGGGCCAGCCGGTCGATCATGCCGGAGGACCGGTCGAAGAAGAGGTCCTCCTTGGCCGGGAAGTAGTTGTAGACCGTGTTGACGGAGACATTGGCGGCGTCGGCGATCTCCGCCATCGTCACCGCGTCGAATCCGCGCTCGATGAACAGGCCCGTGGCGACATCCGAGATGTACTGCCTGGTCTGCCGCTTCTTCCGCTCCCGGAGCCCTTCTGCCATGGCCGAATCCTAGCCTCGCCGGACCGCTTCACTGGGCAGAGTGAAAACTTGTGGTCATTGCAAAATTTCAGGGACTCTGTTTTTCTGGCGGCATGACAGCAGTCATCAGCGCGGCCGGACTGGCCCGCACCTTCCAGACGAAACGCGGCCCCGTGGAGGCCGTGCGCGGCATCGACCTCACCGTCCACGAGGGCGAGATCCTCGGCTTCCTCGGCCCGAACGGCGCCGGCAAGACGACCACCCTGCGGATGCTCACCACCCTGCTGGAGCCGACCGGCGGCGTGGCGACCGTGGCCGGCCACGACCTGGCCACCGACCCGGCCGGGGTGCGCCGCGCATGCGGCTACGTCGCCCAGTCCGGCGGTGTCGACGGACAGATCGGCGTACGGGAGGAGCTGGTCACCCAGGGCCGCCTGTACCGCCTGCCAAAAGCTCGGGCCGTCGAGCGAGCCGACGAACTGGCCCGCGACCTGGACCTCACCGGCCTGCTGGACCGCAGGACGTCCGCGCTGTCGGGCGGCCAGCTACGACGACTGGACATCGCGATGGCACTCACCCACCGCCCGAAGGTCCTGTTCCTCGACGAGCCCACGACCGGGCTCGATCCCGGCAGCCGCGCGGACCTGTGGGCACTGGTCCGACGGCTGCGCGACGAGCACGGCACGACGGTCTTCCTCACCACCCACTATCTGGACGAGGCCGACGCCCTCTCCGACCGTCTGGTCGTCGTCGACCGGGGTGTGGTCGTGGCCGAGGGCACACCGAGCGCGCTGAAGCTGGAGTACGGCGGCTCGCTCGACGCCTCGCTCCAGGACACGTTTCTCGCCATCACCGGCCGCGGGCCCTCCCCCAGTCTCGAACAGGCTCGACCGGGGGGACCCCCATCGGCCGACGCCGCCCCCGTAGCCGTATAGGACACCGAGGACCGAGCCGATGCTCCTTCACGACACCGCACTCATCTACGGCCGCTGTCTGCGCCAGTCCCTGCGCTCCCGCTTCGCGCTGCTCTTCGGCGTCCTGATGCCGCTGCTGTACCTCTTGTTCTTCGGCCCGCTGCTCACCGGCCTGCCGCTCGGCGCGCGGGGCAGCTCCTGGCAGGTTCTCGTCCCCGGGCTGCTGCTCCAACTCGGCCTGTTCGGGGCCGCCTTCGCGGGGTTCGCGATCATCATCGAGAAGGGGCAGGGGGTGGTGGAGCGCATGCGCGTCACTCCGGTCAGCCGGCTCGCCCTGCTGCTCGGCAGGGTGCTGCGCGACGCGACGGTCTTCGTCTTCCAGGCGGTGCTGCTGGTGCTGGCCGCGGTGGCGATGGGGCTGCGCGCGCCGCTGCCCGGCATCCTGATCGGCTTCGCGTTCGTCGCCCTGCTCACCGTCTCGCTCGGCTCGCTGTCGTACGCGATGGCGATGAAGGTGAGTACCCCGCAGGAGTTCGGCCCGCTGGTCAACGCGCTGACCATGCCGTCGATGCTCCTGTCCGGCCTGATGCTGCCGATGACCCTGGCCCCGGGCTGGCTGGACGTGCTCTCCCACTTCGTCCCGTTCCGCTATCTCGTGGACGCGGTGCGCGACGCGTACGTCGGCTCCTACACGACGGCCCACATGTTCTACGGCGTCCTCGTCGCCGTCGCCTTCGCGACACTGGCCGTGACGGTGGGCACACGCGTGTTCCGAACGGCCGGAGGGTAACTACGCTGGTCACATGGTCAATCTGACGCGCATCTACACCAGGACCGGCGACAAGGGCACCACAGCCCTCGGTGACATGAGCCGGGTCGCCAAGACCGATCTGCGGATCTCGGCCTACGCCGACGCCAACGAGGCGAATGCGGTGATCGGTACGGCGATCGCGCTGGGCGGGCTGAGGGAGGAGATCGTCGAGGTCCTCACCCGGGTGCAGAACGACCTGTTCGACGTGGGTGCGGACCTGTCGACGCCGGTGGTGGAGAACCCGGAGTTCCCGCCGCTCAGGGTCGAGCAGTTCTACATCGACAAGCTGGAGGCGGACTGCGACCGCTTCAACGAGCGGCTGGAGAAGCTGCGCTCCTTCATCCTCCCCGGCGGCACCCCCGGCGCGGCCCTGCTCCACCATGCCTGCACGGTCGTACGCCGCGCCGAGCGCTCGACGTGGGCGGCCCTGGAGGCCCACGGCGAGATCATGAACCCCCTGACGGCCACCTACCTCAACCGCCTCTCGGACCTGCTCTTCATCCTGGCACGGACGGCCAATGGAAGCGCGGGCGATGTCCTGTGGGTGCCAGGCGGCGAACGCGGGTAAACACCCCGGCCGGGGGCCCGGGGGTAGCCCCCGGGA
>NZ_JBFAIQ010000001.1:537310-888555 GCF_040654755.1 Streptomyces sp. NPDC050625 | reverse complement strand
GGGAAATGCAGCATCCTGGCGCGAACGGCCAATCGAAGCGCGGGCGATGTCCTATAGGTGCCAGGCAGCGAACGCGGGTAAACACCCCGGCCAGGGGCCCGGGGGTAGCCCCCGGGAAATGCAGCATCCTGGCGCGAACGGCCAATCGAAGCGCGGGCGATGTCCTATAGGTGCCAGGCAGCGAACGCGGGTAAACACCCCGGCCAGGGTCCGAAAGCCGCCCCCGGGCAAACAACTCCCGACCCCGGACGACCAACACGGGCACCGGCGACGTCCCGTGGGCACCCGACAGAGAACGCGAGCAAACGCCCCCGGCCGGGGGTCCGGGGGTAGCCCCCGGGAAATGCAGCATCCTCGCCCGCACCGCCAGCAAGGAGGTCGGGGACGTGCTGTGGGTGCCTGGTGGGGAGCGCTAAGGGAGCTTGGCAGGGTTCCGCTTGGGGAACAGGGTGTAGCTCGCGGCGATGATCACGTTGATGCCGATCACCCACACCATCCTCAGCTGCCACGCGCGCAGCGAACCGGTACCGGCGTCGTCGCCGACGTACCAGACCGCCGCCTGGAGCAGGGCGATGGCCACCGCGGACGCCAGGATCCAGCGGCCCGCGACCTTCCACTCGTGGACGGCGCGGGCCGTGCCGTACCTCGGCGGCCTCACCGGCGGCGGGCCGCCGGCGAACCGGTGCGCGATCCGGGCGTCGGCCCACCTGATCGTGGAGTGCCCGAGGCCCACGGTGAAGCCGATGTAGACGGCAGCGAGGCCGTGCCGCCAGTCGGGCTCCGCGCCGTTCTTGAGGTCGATCGCCGTGACGGCGAACAGCACGAGCTCCAGCAGCGGCTCGCACAGCAGCAGGGCCAGCCCGGTGCGCGGCATCCTCAGCGGATAGCGGAAGGCAAGTCCGGCCGTCAGCAGCACCCAGAAGGCCACCTCACAGGCCACGATCAACCCGACGATCACGTCTCGCTCCTCTCGGTCACCCCTCCAGACTCCCGTCGGCCCGCACGAGCCGCGTCGTCGGCGGTGACGAACTCCCCGTACATCGAAAGATGCAGTTCGGGACCGTTCCACAGGAGCACGCGCGCGCTGCGCGCGCCGTGTTGGATGGGGGCATGGCCCTGACGCTTCCGCGCCCGCACCGCGACGACATACGCATCGCCGTGGGCGGCTTCCTCGGAGGTGTGCTGATGTGGGGGCTCGGGCTCAGCCCCCGGGGCGTCACGGACAGCCTCGTGCTGTGGCCGCAGCGCTGGGCCGTGCTGGTGCCGCTGGCCGTGACGGCCGCCTGCGAGCTGCTGCGCCGCACCCGGCCGAGGTTCGCCATGCTGGTGGGCACCGCCATGCTGACCGTGGACACGGTGACACAGGGCAGCGTGGTCACGGTCGTCCTGTTCACCGACCTCATGTACGCGGCCGTCCTGTACGGCACCCCGGCCTCCGCCCGCCGTATCCCCTGGATCACCGGGCTGCTCACGGTGATCGGCGGGGTGGTGCCGGCCGCGCTCTGGCGTGATCCGGCGGGTCTGCTGATCGGTGTCGGGGTCGGCGTGGTGGCGTTCGCCCCCGCCGCCACCGGCTCGGTCGTGCGCGACCACCGTGACGCGGCCGAGGCGGCCCGGCTGCGTGCCGAACAGACCGCCCTGCTGGCCGAGATGGACCGCGTCCAGGCGGTGACCGCCGAACGTGCGCGGGTGGCACGCGAGTTGCACGACATGGTCGCCAACCATCTGTCCGCGATCGCCATCCACTCCACGGCTGCGCTCTCCATCGACGACCCCGGCACCTCCAAGGATGCCCTCGCCGTCATCCGGGAGAACAGCGTCGAGGGGCTCGCCGAGATGCGGCGGCTGATCGGGATCCTGCGGGACCGCGGCGGCGCACACGAGCCGTCCGCCACCCCCACCCTCGACGGCCTCACCACCCTGGTCGACGGCGCCCGTGCCAACGGCCTCGACGTCACCCTGGACGCCGACCACGGCCGGGTGCCCGCCCCGGTCGAGCTGGCCGCGTACCGGATGGTCCAGGAGTCCCTGACCAACGCGCTCAAGCACGCGGGGCCGGGCCGTGTCACCGTCCGCCTGGCCCAGCGGGACGGCATGCTCGACCTCCGTGTGACCAGCCCCTGCGGTCATCGGGACGCGCCCCGCGCCCCCGGCTCCGGTGCCGGGCTGACCGGGATGCGGGAGCGGGCGGCCCTGCTGGGCGGCCGGTTCGACGCCGGTCCGGAGGACGGGCTCTGGACCGTACGCGCCACCCTCCCCGTGACCGAAGGAGACCCCGAATGATCCGCGTCCTGGTCGCCGAGGACCAGTCCGCCGTGCGCGCCGGGCTGGTGCTCATCCTGAACAGCGCGCCCGACATCGAGGTGGCCGGCGAGGCGGCGGACGGGGAGCGGGCGGTGGCGCTGGCCCGGGAACTACGGCCGGATCTGGTGCTGATGGACGTTCAGATGCCGCGTCTGGACGGGGTGTCGGCGACCCGGAAGGTCGTCGCGGAGGGGCTCGCGGACGTGCTGGTGCTCACCACCTTCGACCTCGACGAGTATGTCTTCGGGGCGCTGCGGGCCGGTGCGGCCGGGTTTCTGCTGAAGAACACCGAGGCGAAGGACCTGCTGGAGGCGGTGCGTACGGTGGCGCGCGGGGAGGGGATCGTCGCCCCGGCCGTCACCCGGCGGCTGATCGCCGAGTTCGCCGCGCGACCGGTGCGGGAGTCGAGCGCCGATCCCGCGGTCCTTCAGTCGCTGACCCCCCGTGAGCGCGAGGTGCTGTCCTGCCTCGGGGAGGGGCTGTCCAACGCGGGGGTCGCCGAGCGGCTGGACATGGCGGAGGGGACCGTGAAGACGCACGTCAGCCGTCTGCTGGCGAAGCTGGAGCTGCGCAGCAGGGTCCAAGCGGCCGTGTTGGCCCAGGAGTTGGGGATCTAGGGGAATTCAGGGCGAGTGGTCCAGACCTATTGACCCGTGGTCCAGACCTTTCTATTCTCGCGGCACCGTGGGCGTGAAGGCTCAGTCATGCCCCTGACACCCCCGAGAACGAGGGAGGCGCAGCATGCGCTTCAGACACAGAGCCGCGGCAGGGTTCGCGACCCTGTTGCTCCCCCTGGCCGGACTGGTAGGCCTCGCGAGCCCCGCCCAGGCCGCGACGACCGCCACCGCCACCTACGCCAAGACCCAGGACTGGGGCTCCGGCTTCGAGGGCAAGTGGACCGTCAAGAACACCGGCACCACCGCCATCAGCTCGTGGACGATCGAGTGGGACTTCCCCTCCGGTACGTCCGTCACCTCGGCCTGGGACGCGGACGTCACCTCCTCCGGCACCCACTGGACCGCCAAGAACAAGTCCTACAACGGCTCCATCGCCCCGGGTGCCTCCGTCTCCTTCGGCTTCAACGGCGCCGGCTCCGGCTCACCGTCCAACTGCAAGCTCAACGGCGACAGTTGCGACGGCACGACGGTCCCCGGTGACGCGGCGCCCTCCGCGCCCGGCACCCCGACCGCGTCGAACATCACCGACACCTCGGTGAAGCTGTCCTGGTCGGCGGCGACCGACGACAAGGGCATCAAGAACTACGACGTGCTGCGCGACGGCTCGAAGGTCGCCACCGTGACGACGACCTCGTACACGGACAGCGGCCTGAGCGCCGGCACCGACTACTCCTACACCGTCCAGGCCCGTGACACCGCCGACCAGACCGGTCCGGTCAGCGGCGCGGTCGCGGTCCACACCACCGGTGGCGGCACCAATCCCCCGCCCACCGGCGACAAGGTCAAGCTCGGCTACTTCACCGAGTGGGGCATCTACGGCCGCAACTACAACGTCAAGAACCTGGTGACGTCCGGCTCGGCCGCCAAGATCACCCACATCAACTACGCCTTCGGCAACGTCACCAACGGCCAGTGCGCGATCGGCGACTCCTACGCCGACTACGACAAGGCCTTCACCGCCGACCAGTCGGTCAGCGGCGTCGCCGACACCTGGGACCAGCCGCTGCGCGGCAACTTCAACCAGCTGCGCGAGCTGAAGGCCAAGTACCCGAACATCAAGGTGCTGTGGTCCTTCGGCGGCTGGACCTGGTCCGGCGGCTTCGCGCAGGCGGCGGCCAACCCGGCCGCGTTCGCGCAGTCCTGCTACAACCTGGTCAAGGACCCGCGGTGGGCCGATGTCTTCGACGGCATCGATATCGACTGGGAGTACCCGAACGCGTGCGGTCTGTCCTGCGACACCAGCGGGGCGGCGGCCTTCAAGAACGTGATGTCCGCGCTGCGCGCCAAGTTCGGCTCGAACAGCCTGGTCACCGCCGCGGTCACCGCCGACGGCTCCTCCGGCGGCAAGATCGACGCGGCCGACTACGCGGGCGCGGCCCAGTACGTCAACTGGTACAACGTGATGACGTACGACTTCTTCGGCGCCTGGGCGGCGCAGGGCCCGACGGCCCCGCACTCCCCGCTCACCTCGTACAGCGGCATCCCGACCGCCGGCTACACCACGGCCGACGCGATGGCCAAGTACAAGGCGAAGGGCGTGCCCGCGAGCAAGCTGCTCATCGGCATCGGCTTCTACGGCCGCGGCTGGACCGGCGTCACCCAGGACGCCCCGGGCGGCACGGCCACGGGCCCGGCGGCCGGCACCTATGAGCAGGGCATCGAGGACTACAAGGTGCTCAAGACGTCCTGCCCGGCCACCGGCACCATCGCGGGCACGGCGTACGCGCACTGCGGCAGCAACTGGTGGTCGTACGACACTCCCGCCACCATCAACAGCAAGATGGCGTGGGCCAAGTCCCAGGGCCTGGGCGGCGCCTTCTTCTGGGAGTTCAGCGGTGACACCAGCAACGGCGAACTGGTGAGCGCCATCAACTCCGGGCTGTCGTAACGGAGTTATTGCTCTCTAAGCAACATTGACGCGCTGACCGGGCGGGGCTGCTTCCAGCCACGCGAGAAATCCGGTCAGCGCGTCTTCGCTCATGGCGAGTTCGAGGCGGATGCCCCGATGGGTACAGGCGAGGATGACGGCGTCGGAGAGCAGCGCCAGTTCCTCCTCGCCCTCGGGAAGCCGGCGGCCGGCCACCTCGATCTGCGAGCGTTCCAGGACGCGGCGCGGACGGGGGGCGTAGGAGAAGACCCGGTACCACTCGATCCGGTCGCCGTTGTAGCGGGCGACGCCATAGCTCCAGCCCTTGCCGCTGGCGTCGGGTTTCTCCGGTACGTCCCAGCGCAGGCTGCAGTCGAAGGTTCCGCCGGACCGCTGGATCAGTCTGCGCCGCAGGCCGAACAGGAAGAGTCCCACCACCACGAGCGCGACCACGACTCCGCACACAGTCAGAGCGAGGACCATCGGCACCGACCTCCTCGTCTCCTAGGTAACGGAACGGAAAAAACACCCACATCTGCCTCAGCCGCGGCTGGGGCCGGATTGCTCCGGTCCCAGCCGCGGCTGAGTGACGTCATCACACAGTGCGCTGGTTCAGCGCGATGTCGCCGCACGCAGTCGAACGTCCGCGCGGCGCTCGGCGGACGCGTCCGCGTCCGACTTCGCGCGCTCGAGCGCCCGCTCCGCGCGCTGGACATCGATCTCGTCCGACAGCTCGGCGATCTCGGCCAGCAGCGACAGCTTGTTGTCAGCGAACGAGATGAAACCGCCGTGCACCGCGGCGACGACCGTTGCACCATCACTCGTACGGATGGTCACCGGGCCCGACTCCAGCACACCGAGCAGCGGCTGGTGACCGGGCATGACGCCGATGTCGCCGGAGGTGGTGCGCGCGACGACCAGGGTGGCCTCGCCGGACCAGACCTGGCGGTCCGCGGCGACCAGCTCGACGTGCAGCTCAGCAGCCAAGGGTGGCTCCTCGGGTCACCACCCGGCGGTAGTGCCGGGTGTGGGTCAATTCTAGAGGGCGTGGAGAGAGGGGCTGACACACCCCCGCCGGGTGCGACCCCGGAGGGAGATGCCCAGCCCCTCTCAGATGAGCACGGGGCTCAGGAGACGCCCAGCTCCTTGGCGTTGGCCTTGAGGTCCTCAATGCCACCGCACATGAAGAACGCCTGCTCGGGGAAGTGGTCGTACTCACCGTCGCAGATCGCGTTGAACGCGGCGATCGACTCGTCGAGCGGCACGTCAGAGCCGTCCACGCCGGTGAACTGCTTGGCGACGTGGGTGTTCTGGGACAGGAAGCGCTCCACACGACGGGCACGGTGGACGACGAGCTTGTCCTCCTCGCCGAGCTCGTCGATACCGAGGATCGCGATGATGTCCTGGAGGTCCTTGTACTTCTGCAGGATCGTCTTCACGCGCATGGCCGCGTTGTAGTGGTCCTGCGCGATGTACCGCGGGTCCAGGATGCGGGACGTGGAGTCCAGCGGGTCCACGGCCGGGTAGATGCCCTTCTCCGAGATCGGACGGGACAGAACCGTCGTCGCGTCGAGGTGGGCGAAGGTGGTGGCCGGGGCCGGGTCGGTCAGGTCGTCCGCGGGGACGTAGATCGCCTGCATCGAGGTGATCGAGTGACCACGGGTCGAGGTGATGCG
Source organism: Streptomyces sp. NPDC050625 (assembly GCF_040654755.1). Taxonomy (NCBI): domain Bacteria; kingdom Bacillati; phylum Actinomycetota; class Actinomycetes; order Kitasatosporales; family Streptomycetaceae; genus Streptomyces; species Streptomyces sp. NPDC050625. The sequence goes on along the minus strand of NZ_JBFAIQ010000001.1, from coordinate 882,031 downwards.
CTCCTGGAGGAGACCCATCTCGTCGGCCAGGTTCGGCTGGTAACCCACCGCGGAGGGCATACGGCCGAGCAGCGTGGAGACCTCGGAACCGGCCTGCGTGAAGCGGAAGATGTTGTCGATGAAGAACAGCACGTCCTGCTTCTGGACGTCACGGAAGTACTCGGCCATGGTGAGGCCGGCCAGCGCGACGCGCAGACGGGTGCCCGGGGGCTCGTCCATCTGACCGAAGACCAGGGCGGTCTTGTCGATGACGCCCGAGTCGGTCATCTCCTCGATGAGGTCGTTGCCCTCACGGGTGCGCTCACCGACACCGGCGAACACGGAGACACCGTCGTGGTTGTTGGCGACACGGTAGATCATCTCCTGGATGAGCACCGTCTTGCCGACGCCGGCGCCGCCGAACAGGCCGATCTTGCCGCCCTTGACGTACGGAGTGAGCAGGTCGATGACCTTGACGCCCGTCTCGAACATCTCGGTCTTCGACTCGAGCTCGTCGAAGTTCGGGGCCTTGCGGTGGATCGGCCAGCGCTCGCCGTCGTAGGACTCGTCGACGTTCAGCACCTCACCGAGGGTGTTGAACACCTTGCCCTTGGTGAAGTCGCCGACCGGGACGGAGATGGCGGAGCCGGTGTCCGTCACCGTGGCCTGGCGGACCAGACCGTCGGTGGGCTGCATGGAGATGGTGCGGACCAGGCCGTCACCCAGGTGCTGGGCGACCTCCAGGGTCAGCGTCTTCTTCGCGCCGGCGTTGGCCGGGTCGGCCACCTCGACGTGAAGGGCGTTGTAGATGTCCGGCATCGCGTCGACGGGGAACTCCACGTCGACGACCGGGCCGATGACCCGGGCGACGCGGCCCGTGGCCGTCGCGGTCTCAACAGTGGTGGTCATTAGCGGTCACTCCCCGCGGTCGCGTCGGCCAGGGCGCTCGCGCCACCGACGATCTCGCTGATTTCCTGGGTGATTTCGGCCTGGCGGGCCGCGTTGGCAAGCCGGGAGAGGCTCTCGATGAGCTCACCGGCGTTGTCGGTCGCCGACTTCATCGCGCGCCGCGTGGCGGCGTGCTTCGAAGCGGCCGACTGGAGCAGCGCGTTGTAGATACGGCTCTCCACGTAGCGCGGCAGCAGGGCGTCGAGGACGTCCTCCGCCGAGGGCTCGAAGTCGAACAGCGGCAGGATCTCGCCCTTGGGCGTCTCCTGCGCGACCTCTTCGAGGCGCAGCGGCAGCAGCCGGGCGCCGAGCGCCGTCTGCGTCATCATCGAGACGAACTCGGTGAACACGATGTGGAGTTCGTCCACGCCGCCGTCCGCCGTCTCCTTCTCGATGGCCTCGATCAGAGGCGCCGCCACCTTCTTGGCGTCCGCGTACGAGGGCTCGTCGGTGAAGCCCGTCCACGACTCCGAGATCTTGCGCTCACGGAAGTTGTAGTGGGCGACACCACGGCGGCCGACGATGTACGTGTCGACCTGCTTGCCCTCGCGCTCCAGACGCTCGGTCAGCTGCTCCGCCGCCTTGATGGCGTTGGAGTTGAAGGCACCGGCCAGACCGCGGTCGCTCGTGAGGAGCAGGACCGCGGCACGGCTCGGGTTCTCCGTCTCCGTGGTCAGCGGGTGCTTGGTGTTCGAACCGGTACCGACCGCCGTGACCGCGCGGGTGAGCTCGGTCGCGTACGGCGTGGAGGCCGCCACCTTGCGCTGCGCCTTGACGACGCGCGAGGCGGCGATCATCTCCATCGCCTTGGTGATCTTCTTGGTCGCGGTGACGGATCGGATGCGACGCTTGTAGACCCGGAGCTGGGCTCCCATGAGTCAGGTCCCTTCCTTACGTCACTTGGCGGCAGCGGCCGGAGTGTCCTCGCCGAGCAGCTTGCCGTCGGAGGTCTCGAACTGCTTCTTGAAGTCCGCGATCGCGTCGGCCACGGCCGTCAGCGTGTCGTCGGACATCTTGCCGCCCTCCTTGATGGAGGTCATGAGGCCCTGCTCCTTGCGGTGCAGGTACTCCAGGAGCTCCTTCTCGAAGCGGCGGATGTCGACGACCGGAACGTCGTCCATCTTGCCGGTGGTGCCGGCCCAGACGGAGACGACCTGGTCCTCGGTGGACATCGGCTGGTACTGAGCCTGCTTCAGCAGCTCGACCATCCGCTGACCGCGCTCCAGCTGCGACTTCGAGGCGGCGTCCAGGTCGGAACCGAAGGCGGCGAACGCCTCCAGCTCACGGAACTGGGCCAGGTCGACGCGGAGACGGCCGGAAACCTGCTTCATCGCCTTGTGCTGCGCGGAACCACCGACTCGGGAGACGGAGATACCGACGTTCAGCGCGGGGCGCTGACCGGCGTTGAACAGGTCCGACTCCAGGAAGCACTGGCCGTCGGTGATGGAGATGACGTTGGTCGGGATGAACGCCGAGACGTCGTTGGCCTTGGTCTCGACGATCGGCAGACCGGTCATCGAGCCGGCGCCCATGTCGTCGGAGAGCTTCGCGCAGCGCTCCAGCAGCCGGGAGTGCAGGTAGAAGACGTCACCCGGGTAGGCCTCACGGCCCGGCGGGCGGCGCAGCAGCAGCGACACGGCGCGGTAGGCGTCGGCCTGCTTCGACAGGTCGTCGAAGATGATCAGGACGTGCTTGCCCTCGTACATCCACTGCTGGCCGATGGCCGAGCCGGTGTAGGGCGCCAGGTACTTGAAGCCGGCCGGGTCGGACGCCGGGGCGGCGACGATGGTCGTGTACTCCAGCGCGCCGTTCTCCTCCAGCGCGCGGCGGACCGACGCGATGGTGGAGCCCTTCTGGCCGATGGCGACGTAGATGCAGCGGACCTGCTTGTTCGGGTCGCCGGTGCGCCAGTTGTCACGCTGGTTGATGATCGTGTCGACGGCCAGGGCGGTCTTGCCGGTCTGGCGGTCACCGATGATCAGCTGACGCTGACCACGGCCGACCGGGGTCATCGCGTCGACGGCCTTGTAGCCGGTCTCCATCGGCTCGTGCACCGACTTGCGCTGCATGACCGTGGGGGCCTGCAGTTCGAGGGCGCGGCGACCGCTGGTCTCGATCTCGCCGAGACCGTCGATCGGGTTGCCGAGCGGGTCGACGACGCGGCCGAGGTAGCCCTCGCCGACCGCGACGGAGAGGACCTCACCGGTGCGCTGCACCGGCTGACCCTCCTCGATGCCGCTGAACTCACCGAGGACGATGGCGCCGATCTCGCGCTCTTCCAGGTTGAGCGCGAGGCCGAGGGTGCCGTCCTCGAACTTCAGCAGTTCGTTGGCCATGGCCGAGGGCAGGCCCTCGACCTTCGCGATGCCGTCGCCGGCAAGGGTGACCGTACCGACCTCCTCGCGCGAGGCCGCGTCCGGCTTGTACGACTGGACGAAGTTCTCCAGCGCGTCCCGGATCTCCTCCGGCCGGATCGTGAGCTCCGCCATCTGGGTTCCCTGCTCTCCTTGTTGGGCCCGAAGTTTCACTTGGGGGGATGGGGACTCCCCCCTGAACGAGGTGAATCCTCTGCACGGCCCAACCAGGGCCGTAATTACTTTTTTCGATTTCCGCGTTGCTGCTAGCTCGCCATGCGGCGGGCGGCGTCCTCAAGGCGGTCCGCGACGGAACCGTTGATGACCTCGTCACCGACCTGCACCCGGATCCCGCCGACGACCTCGGGGTCGACGTCGAGGTTGAGGTGCATCTTGCGGCCGTAGAGCTTCGCGAGGGCGGCGCCCAGGCGCTGCTTCTGCGTGTCACTAAGCGGCACCGCCGAGGTGACGACGGCGACCATGCGGTCCCGGCGCTCGGCGGCGAGCTTGGACAGGGACTCCAGTCCCGCTTCCAGGCTACGTCCCCGCGGCACGGTCACAAGACGCGTCACCAGACGCTCGGTGGCCGGCTTGGCACGGCCGCCGAGCAGCCGGTGCAGCAGCTCGATCTTGGCCGCCGTGCCGGCCTTGCGGTCGGTCAGCGCGGCGCGCAGCTCGGTGTTCGAGGCGATGATCCGGCCGAACCGGAACAGCTCGTCCTCGACGTCGTCGAGCGTGTGCGCCTTCTCCGCCGCCGTGAGGTCGGCGACGTCCGCCAGCACCTCCAGCGCGTCCACCAGGTCGCGAGGCTGCGACCAGCGGGAACGGACCAGGCCGGACACCAGGTCGGCGGCCTCGCCGCTGACCTGGCCGCCGATCAGACGGCGCACCAGCTCGGCCTTGGCCTCGCCGGCCTGCGCCGGGTCGGTGAGGACCCGACGCAGCGACGCCTCGCGGTCGAGCAGCGCGGTGACGGCCGCCAGCTCGTCGGCGAGCTGCGCCGCGTCCACGGACGTGGTGTCCGTCAGCGCGTCGAGACGCTCACGTGCGGCTGCCAGTGCCTCGCGGCTCGCTCCGTTCATCGCGTGGCCTCGGCCTTCTCCTCAAGCTCGTCGAGGAAGCGGTCGATCACACGGCTCTGGCGGGCGTGGTCCTCGAGGGACTCGCCGACGAGCTTGCCGGCCAGTTCGGTGGCGAGCTTGCCGACGTCCTGACGCAGCGCGGCGGAAGCGGTCTTGCGGTCGGCGTCGATCTGGGCGTGACCGGCGGCGACGATCTCCTCGCGCTGCCGCTGGCCTTCGGCCCGCATCTCGGCGATGAGCGTGGCGCCCTGCTCCTGCGCCTCCTGGCGCAGGCGCGCGGCCTCGTGCCGGGCCTCGGCGAGCTGAGCCTTGTACTGCTCAAGCACGCTCTGAGCCTCGGTCTGCGCGGCCTCGGCCTTCTCGATACCGCCCTCGATGGCCTCGCGACGCTGCTCCAGAACCTTGTTGATGTTCGGAAGGAGCTTCCAGGCGAGGAAGCCGAAGACGATGACGAAGGCGAGCAGGCCGATGACGAGCTCGGGGATCGGCGGGAGGAGAGGGTTCTCCGTCTCCTCGGCCGCCAGAATGAGCAGCTGGCTCATGTCAGTGCCTTTCGTCTAGTCGGCTGGTCGTTGATCGTTAGATCACTTGCCGTAGACGAACGGCATGACCAGACCGATGAGGGCGAGCGCCTCACAGAAGGCGAAGCCGAGGATCTGGTTGGCACGGATCAGGCCGGCGGCCTCGGGCTGGCGGGCGAGCGCCTGGGTGCCGTTACCGAAGATGATGCCGACGCCGACGCCGGGGCCGATGGCGGCGAGGCCGTAACCGATGGAGCCGAGCGAGCCGGAAACAGCGGCAGCAAGGGTCTGGGACATGCCAGTTCTTCCTTCTTCTTTACGGACCGGTGGGGGTTGGCCACCGGACGATCGGGGGGTGGAGAGGCGGGGCGCTCAGTGGTGCTCGGCGAGGGCGCCCTGGATGTAGGTGCACGTGAGGAGAACGAAGACGTACGCCTGCAGTGCCTGGATGAAGAGCTCGAAGGCCGTCATCACGATGGTCATGATGAAGCTGACGCCGGCGTAGGCGATGCCGACGCCGTTCAGCAGGTACCAGCTGGCGATCGTGAAGAGCAGCAGCAGGGTGTGGCCCGCGAACATGTTCGCGAACAGTCGCACCGCGTGGGTGAAGGGCCGCACCAGCAGGTTCGAGAAGAACTCGATGAGCATGGCGAGCGGCAGCACCGCGCCGAGCGACTTGTCGTAGCCCGTGACGTTCTTGAAGAAACCGACGAACCCGTGGCGCTTGAAGGTCAGCGAGACCCACAGGACGTAGACGATCAGCGCGAGAACGAGCGGGTACGAGATGATCGCCGTCACGGGGAACTGGGCGACCGGAATGATCGACCAGAGGTTCATCATCCACACGAAGAAGAACAGCGAGACGACCAGTGGAACGTACTTCTCGCCCTCCTTCTTGCCGATGGTCTCGTAGACGACACCCCGCCGGATGAAGTCGTAGCCGGCCTCGGCGACCATCTGCATCTTCCCCGGGACGACCTTGGGCCTGCGGAAGGCCGCCCAGAAGAAGCCGACGATGATGATCGAACCGAGCAGCGCCAGCAGCATCGTCTTGTTGAAGTAGACGCTGCTGTCGGCGTCGCCCCACAGGGGCTTGAACAGGAACGAGTGCAGGCCGGGAGCCGGGAAGCCACAGCCGTCGAAGATGTGGCAATCGGTCTCGAAGGCGAGCACCTGCGTCGGGTCAGCACTCACCGCGGGCTCCTTCAGCGTGGCGCATAGGTACGGCAACCTCGTTGTGTCGGCGCGGCGCAGGGCCGCGGTTCGGCACGGGACTGGTGTTACGGATGTGGGGGCGGCTGTGGGGCATCTCGCCTCGCGATTGAGCAGGCGTCAGCTCGGATGCCCGCGCCCGCGATGCCGCAGTTGGCACCGGACGATAGCAGGATCTCTCATGCGCCTTTATCCCGGCCCTACCTCTCACGACGAGCGCCCGGTCTTTTCGGACTTCTCGGGCTCGACGTAGAGGATCTTGGCCTTCATGTGCGCACGCGTCTGCGCGGCGATCCAGGTGAGGGTGCCGACCACGAGCGTGATGGCGAAGGCCTTGGGGTTGAACAGCGTGGTGTTCTTGAAGGCGGCGACGAAGACGAACAGCAACAGCAGCTGCGCTGTGTACAGCATGAGCCCCATGGCCTGGAACAGGTGCGGAAGCGATTTGGCAGTGCGCTGCAGGACGTAGAGGCCGATCCCCATGAAGAGGATCACCACCAGCGTCGCGACGACGGCCCCGAGCGCCCCCTTGCCGCCCGCGACCACAGCGCTGACGACGGCGGCGAGCGCGCCGACGGCAGCCGTGGGTACGGCGGCCTGGGCCAGGATCCGGACGTCATTGGACGGCATGGCGGCAACTCCGCTTTCACAGGGGGCAGGGTGTCGTCATGGACGAGCGTAGTCCCGGTCAGAGAGTCCTAGACCTCAGGCCATTGGACCGTCGTACTCGGGTCCTTCGGCTCTATCCGGGGTTCTCGTGAACCGTATCACAAACTATTTGATGAGGTCTTTACCTGGTACGTGTGCTTGCTGTCACACATGAGAGTGACCCTGCGCGTCTGTGCAGAAACCGGGGTGAGATGTCTGATATTGGGGAGCTTTGCTCCCCCACGAGTTGGCAATGCTCTAGTCAGATTCTTACCTTGCGGGCTTACCGGGAGAACGTCAGCGCGACGAGCCCGCCTTGCGCCCGTCCAGGAACCGCGAACGGGGACCGATGGCGGTCGCGCCGTTGACCCCGGTCAGACCGGCGGGCACCGGGGCGGGCTGCTCCTTGCCGGCCGGGGCAGCCTCGAAGGCCGCGGCGGGGGCGGGGGCTTCGGCGTGGGCCTCGACCGCGCGGCCACGGCGGTAGCGCGGCGGCACGAAGCGCTCGGCCCAGCGCGGGGCCCGCGGGGTGAACCGCGGCAGCAGGAGCAGCAGGAGGCCGATCGCGCTGAAGAACACGACGCCGAGCACGATCCACATCGACGCGGAGTTCACCGAGTAGGCCAGTGCGCCGAAGCCGATCAGCGCCGACCAGAAGTACATGATCAGCACGGCCCTGCTGTGCGAGTGGCCGACTTCCAGCAGCCGGTGATGCAGATGCCCGCGATCCGCCGCGAACGGCGACTGGCCGCGCCAGGTGCGCCGCACGATCGCCAGCACCAGGTCGGCGGCCGGCACCGCGATGATGGTCAGCGGCAGCAGCAGCGGGATGTAGACCGGCACCATCTGGTGGACGGTGTTGCGCTCGGAGTTGGTGAACAGGTTCATGACGTCCGGGTCGACCTGGCCCGTGACCGAGATCGCACCGCCGGCCAGCACCAGGCCGATCAGCATCGAGCCTGAGTCGCCCATGAAGATCCGCGCCGGGTGCATGTTGTGCGGCAGGAAGCCCAGGCACATGCCCATCAGGATCGCGGAGAACAGGGTGGCCGGGGCGGCGGCCTCGATGCCGTACGAGTACCAGATCCGGTAGGCGTACATGAAGAACGCCGCGGCCGCGATGCACACCATGCCGGAGGCCAGGCCGTCCAGGCCGTCGACGAAGTTCACCGCGTTGATGGTGATGACGACCAGGGCCACCGTCAGCAGGGTGCCCTGCCACTGGGTCAGCGCCACCGTGCCGACGGTCGGGATGGGCAGCCAAAGGATCGTCAGACCCTGCATGACCATGACGCCGGCGGCGATCATCTGGCCGCCGAGCTTGATCAGGGCGTCGATCTCGAACTTGTCGTCCAGGACGCCGATCAGCCAGATGAGCGCTGCTCCGGACAGCAGCGCCCGTGGCTCGTTGGACTTCTCGAAGACCTCGCTGAGGTTGGTCAGATGGTCGGCGACCAGCAGACCCGCGCACAGGCCGAAGAACATCGCGATACCGCCGAGGCGCGGAGTGGGCTCCCGGTGCACGTCACGTGCCCGGATCTCCGGCATGGCTCCGGCCACGATCGCGAACTTACGTACCGGCCCTGTCAGCAGATACGTCACCGCGGCCGTGACACAGAGCGTCAGCAGGTATTCACGCACAGGCTTCCCCACATGTCTCGCTGGCCATCACAGCCCCACAGCCTAGCGACGTAGGCATATCAGTGGGGACTTCCGGGTAGCGACGATGGTTGCACCGTGGCCGTCATCGCGGGTGCACAGGGACGCGTCCACGTCGGCGCGTACCCCTTTTCACGCGGCATACGCCGCAAAGCGGGAGGGCCGGGCCCGGAGGTACCGGAGTTTGGACACAGACAGGGGTCAAGATCTCGGACCGCCGGGATACGGCGGAAATCTACCGGCCAGTTCCCGCACCTCGTCACGCGCCCCGGTGGGGTCGATCTCACTTCGCAGCACCCCCGCCATCAGCACGGCGATCCGCGCCATCTCCGGCTCCCCCATGCCCTGGGTGGTCAGCGCCGCCGTGCCCAGGCGCAGCCCGCGTGCGTCGCCGTGCGGCAGGGCGCAGCAGTCCAGCACCATCCCGGCGGCCGCCAGCCGGCCGCGTGCGGCGCGTCCGTCGACGCCGAGCGGCGACGGGTCGGCGGTGATCAGATGGGTGTCGGTGCCGCCGGTGGTGACGGCGAGACCCTCGTCGGCCAGCTCGGAGGCCAGGACCTTCGCGTTGGCGACGACCTGATGCGCGTACGCGGAGAACGCCGCCGTCGCCGCCTCGCCGAACGCGACGGCCTTGGCGGCGATGGTGTGCATCTGCGCGCCGCCCTGGGTGAACGGGAACACGGCCCGGTCGACGCGCTCGGCCAGCTCGCCGCCGCACAGGATCATCCCGCCGCGCGGCCCGCGCAGCACCTTGTGCGTGGTCGCGCACACGATGTCGGCGTACGGCACCGGGTTGGGCGCCGCTCCCCCGGCAACGAGCCCGATCGGATGCGCGGCGTCCGCGATCAGATACGCCCCCACCTCGTCGGCGACCTCACGGAAGAAGGCGTAGTCGATGTGGCGGGGGTAGGCGATGGAGCCGCACACGACGGCCTTGGGCCGGTGGTTGCGGGCGAGGTGGCGCACCTGGTCGTGGTCGATGAGCCCGGTCTCCGCGTCGACCCCGTACCCCACGAAGTCGAACCAGCGGCCGGAGAAGTTGGCCGGGGAGCCATGGGTGAGGTGCCCGCCGTAGGGCAGCCCGAGGGCGAGGACGGTGTCACCGGGCTGCAGCAGGGCCGCGTAGGCGGCCAGTACGGCCGACGAGCCGGAGTGCGGCTGGACGTTGGCGTGCTCGGCCCCGAACAGCGCCCTGGCCCGCTCGATCGCGATGCGCTCGGCGACGTCCACGATCTCGCAGCCGCCGTGGTAGCGGGCCCCGGGATAGCCCTCGGCGTACTTGTTGGCGAGCGGTGAGCCCAGCGCGGCCAGCACGGCCGGGGAGGTGAAGTTCTCGGCCGCGATCAGCTGCAGCGTCGTCGACTGCCGGTCGACTTCCCCCAGCAGGATCTCGGCCAGCTCGGGGTCCTGCCGCCGCAGGACATCGGCCTCAAGGGTATGGGTGACCGACATGGCGGGCTCCCGGGCGGTCGACGGTGACGTAGGTCCAATGTAGGCCTGGCCAGGACGGGGTGCGCGATGTCCGCGGCCACCGGTGGCTCCGCCGGAAATGCCGCGATGCGCCGCCGGTCGTCCGCGGGACCGTCGTGGCCTGTCGCGCCCACGCGGCGGAGCCGCATATCGACACGGTCCCACGCCCCATCGGGGACGCCGCCCAACCGCATCCGCCGGAACCAGCGATGGAACCGCGGGGAACCTGAAGTCGACCACCACCCCCTGCGAGACCGGCGGCAGCCGCCAAGCGCTCCACCGGAAATGCCGCGATGCGCCGCCGGTCGTCCGCGGGACCATCGTGGCTCGTCGCGCCCACGCGGCGGAGCCGCATATCGACACGGTCCCACGCCCCTTCGCGGGCGCCCCCCAACCACATCCGCCGGAACCAGCGATGGAACCGCGGGCAATCTGAAGTCGACCACCACCCCTGCGAGACCGGCGGCAGCCGCCAAGCGCTCCACCGGAAATGCCGCGATGCGCCGCCGGTCGTCCGCGGGACCATCGTGGCCTGTCGCGCCCACGCGGCGAAGCCGCATATCGACACGGTCCCACGCCCCTTCGCGGGCGCCCCCCAACCACATCCGCCGAATCCAGCGGTGGAACCGCGGGGAACGCGCAGTCGACCGTCACCCGTGTGAGGGCGGCGGGAGCCGCTCAGCGCTCCGGCGGCAGTGCCGCGATGCGCCGCCGGTCGTCCGCGGGACCATCGTGGCTCGTCGCGCCCACGCGGCGGAGCCGCATATCGACGCGGTCCCGTGCTCCTTTGGGGCGCTGCCGAACCGCATTCGACTGATGCGCTCAGGTGCGTGCCGGCACCCCGGTGAGGGCCGTGACCACCGGGTCCAGGGCCTCGTGTATTTCGTCGCCGATCGAACGGAAGAACGTCAGCGGCGCCCCGTACGGGTCGTAGACCTCGTCCGCCTCCGCCGTCGGGGCCAGCAGCCATCCGCGCAGCGCCGCCGCGGCGCGGACCAGGGCGCGCGCACGGGCGACCAGGCCGTCCTCCAGGGGCGGCAGCGTCGCCGGGTCTATCGCGCGGACGAGACGGGTGAACTCCTTCAGCGTGAAGGTGCGCAGGCCCGCAGAGTGGCCCATGGAGATGACCTGGGCGCGGTGGTCGCGGGTCGCTGTCAGCACCAGGTCGGCCATGATGACGTGTTCGTCCAGCAGCTCCCGGCCGGTGAAGCCGGAGGCGTCCGCGCCGAACTCGGCCAGCACGGCCTCCGCGTTGGCCTCCATGGGCGCGCCCTCATGACCCCAGGTGCCCGCGCTCTCCACGATCAGCCCGCCGCCCAGGACGCCGAGCCGCTGTTTCACGAAATGCCGGGTCAGCCGCTCGGTGATCGGCGAGCGGCACACGTTGCCGGTGCTGACGTGGAGGATGCGGAAACTGTCGCGCGGAAGCCCGACGAAGGTGGTCGTAATCTCCGCTGCACGTTCCCCGTTGCCTATGCCACGCCCCGCTTCAGGGGCTGTCAATTCGCCACCTCGAGGTCGGGTACGACCTTGCGCAGCTCCTCCGCCGAGATCGCGCCCGCGCGCAGCAGCACCGGCACGTCGCCGGTGACGTCGACGATCGACGAGGGCACGTTGCCGGGGGTCGGGCCGCCGTCGAGGTAGACCGAGACGGAGTCGCCGAGCATCTGCTGGGCCGCGTCGCAGTCCTCCGGCGCCGGGTGGCCGGTGATGTTCGCGGACGACACGGCCATCGGGCCGACGTCGGTGAGCAGTTCGATGGCGACCGGGTGCAGCGGCATGCGCACGGCAACGGTGCCACGGGTGTCGCCGAGGTCCCACTGCAGGGACGGCTGGTGCTTGGCGACGAGCGTGAGGCCACCCGGCCAGAACGCGTCGACCAGTTCCCAGGCCAGCTCGGAGAAGTCGGTGACCAGACCGTGAAGCGTGTTCGGCGAGCCGATCAGGACGGGGGTGGGCATGCTGCGGCCCCGGCCCTTGGCCTCCAGCAGATCGGCCACGGCCTCCGAGGAGAACGCGTCGGCGCCGATGCCGTACAGCGTGTCGGTCGGCAGCACCACGAGTTCGCCCCGGCGGACGGCGGACGCGGCCTCACGCAGACCCGTCGCGCGGTCGGTCGCGTCGTTGGTGTCGTATCGCCGTGCCATGTCTAGCTGGCCTCCTCGTACACGTACTGCTGGCTTGAAGTCCGGGGCGTGCTCACGGCAGCGCCCGGCGGGCGGTCGCGAAGCGCGGGCGGTTGTTGAGGTCCGGGTGGTCGGCCGCGTCGGCCCAGCCCCGCTCCTCGGTGAAGATCCATGGCACCTGGCCCCCCTGGGTGTCGGCGTGCTCGATCACGACGACGCCACCGGGGCGCAACAGCCGGTGCGCGGTGCGTTCCAGGCCCCGGATGAGGTCGAGACCGTCCTCGCCCGAGAACAACGCCAGGTCGGGGTCGTAGTCACGGGCCTCGGGGGCGACGTACTCCCACTCGGTGAGCGGGATGTACGGCGGGTTGGAGATGACCAGGTCGACCTGGCCGTCGAGGTCGTGGAAGGCGTCCAGGGCGTTGCCCTGCCGCAGGTCGACCCGGGAGCCCTCCATGTTCTTGCGGGTCCACTGGAGGGCTTCCTCGGACAGCTCCACGGCGTGCACGCGCGAGCGCGGGACCTCCTGGGCGAGGGCGAGCGCGATGGCGCCGGAGCCGGTGCACAGGTCGACGATGAGCGGTTCGACCACGTCCATGGCCCGCACGGCGTCTATGGCCCAGCCGACCACCGACTCGGTCTCCGGCCGCGGCACGAAGACACCCGGCCCGACCTGGAGCTCCAGGTACCGGAAGTAGGCCCGCCCGGTGATGTGCTGGAGCGGCTCGCGCTGCTCGCGCCGGGCGATGACCTCCCAGTAGCGGGCGTCGAAGTCGGAGTCCTTCACGGAGTGCAGTTGGCCCCGCTTCACGCCGTGCACGAACGCGGCGAGCTCCTCCGCGTCGTTGCGCGGCGAGGGCACGCCGGCGTCGGCCAGCCGCTGCGCGGCCTGGGCCACCTCCGCGAGCAGCACGCTGCGGGGGCTTGGGGGTCGCCCCCCAAAATCTTGCTGCACGCTCGTCCTCCGGGTATTCGGTACTTCGTGACTCGCCTTACGCGGCCGCGAGCTTGGCCGCCGAGTCCGCGTCGACGCACGCCTGGATCACCGCGTCGAGGTCGCCGTCCAGGACCTGGTCAAGGTTGTACGCCTTGAAGCCGACGCGGTGGTCCGAAATGCGATTCTCCGGGAAGTTGTACGTACGGATCTTCTCGGAGCGGTCGACGGTGCGGACCTGGCTGCGGCGGGCGTCGGCGGCCTCCCTCTCGGCCTCCTCCTGCGCCGCCGCGAGCAGCCTGGAGCGCAGGATACGCAGAGCCTGCTCCTTGTTCTGCAGCTGGCTCTTCTCGTTCTGGCAGGAGGCGACGACTCCGGTGGGAATGTGCGTGATGCGCACCGCGGAGTCGGTGGTGTTGACGGACTGGCCGCCGGGCCCGGAGGACCGGTAGACGTCGATGCGGAGGTCGTTCGGATTGATCTCGACGTCGACCTCCTCGGCCTCGGGGGTGACGAGGACACCGGCGGCGGAGGTGTGGATACGGCCCTGGGACTCGGTGGCCGGCACCCGCTGCACGCGGTGCACTCCGCCCTCGTACTTCAGCCGGGCCCACACGCCCTGGCCGGGTTCGGTCTGGCCGCGGGTCTTCACCGCGACCTGGACGTCCTTGTAGCCGCCGAGCTCGGACTCGGTGGAGTCGATGATCTCGGTCTTCCAGCCGACGCGCTCGGCGTAGCGCAGGTACATGCGCAGCAGGTCTCCCGCGAACAGCGCGGACTCGTCGCCGCCGGCGCCCGCCTTGATCTCCAGAATGACGTCCTTGTCGTCACTCGGGTCACGCGGTACGAGCAGGAGGCGCAGCTTCTCGGTGAGTTCCTCGCGCTGCTTGTCCAGCTCCTTGACCTCGGCGGCGAAGTCGGGGTCGTCGGCGGCGAGTTCGCGTGCGGTCTCGATGTCGTCGCCGGTCTGCTTCCAGGAGCGGTACGTGGCGACGATCGGGGTGAGCTCGGCGTAGCGCTTGTTCAGCTTGCGCGCGTTGGCCTGGTCGGCGTGGACCGACGGGTCGGCGAGCTTCGTCTCCAGGTCGGCGTGCTCACCGACGAGTTCCTCGACGGCCTCGAACATCTTGGGGCTCCTGTACTGCTCGGAAAGGGGGAAGGCGGGCGACCAAAAACGCCGGTCCCGGCGCATCCCGAAGGCGGGACACAGCCGTGGACCGGCGAAATGGGGCTCGCTACTTCTTGGAGCCGGCGGCAGCCTTGCCGAAGCGGGCCTCGAAGCGGGCCACACGGCCACCGGTGTCGAGGATCTTCTGCTTGCCCGTGTAGAACGGGTGGCACTCGGAGCAGACCTCGGCCCGGATGGTGCCGGACTCGATGGTGCTACGGGTGGTGAACGACGCGCCACAGGTGCAGCTGACCTGCGTCTCGACGTACGCGGGGTGGATGTCGCGCTTCAAGGTGTCTCCTAGGTTCGGGAGGGCACCGGGTCGCAACCGCGGGCTGCGGAGGCGTGAACCGGGGCCGACGTACCAGTCTGCCAGGACTGGCCGCATCCCCCAAAACCGGGGGGCCGAGCGTTCTATTCCCGGGGGTCCGGGAGCGGGGAGCGGGGAGCCGGGACGAGCTACGGGCTGGGCGCCCTCGCGCCCTACGACGCCGTCACCACGCCCTTGGCCCCGCCCGTGGCCGTGCCCTTCGTCGCGCTCGGCGGGATCGGGAGGTCGTTGCTCAGGGCGGTCCAGACCTGCTTGGCCTTGGCCTCGGCGACGACGACCCGGTTGGGGTTCGTGGGGTCGTACTGCACCGGCATCGTGACCATCTTCATGTGCGACGAACCGATGCCCTTCAGACCGTTCGCGAAGTCCATCAGGGAGTTCACCGAGCCCAGGTCGGAGTCGGTGGTGACGGCCTTGGTCGCGGTGTCGGCGAGGTCGAACAGCTTCTTGGGGCTGGTCAGGACGCCGACCTGCCCGACCTGGTCGACCAGGGCCTTGATGAAGGCCTGCTGGAGCTGGATGCGGCCGAGGTCGGAGCCGTCGCCGACGCCGTGCCGGGTGCGGACCAGGCCGAGGGCCTGCTTGCCGGTCAGGGTGTGCGTGCCGGCCTTGAGGTGCAGATGGCTCTCGGCGTCCTCGATGTTCCTGGTCGTGGTGACCGTGACCCCGCCGAGGTCGTCGATGAGTTTCTGGAAGCCGGAGAAGTCGACCTCCAGATAGTGGTCCATGCGGATGCCGGTGAGGGACTCGACCGTCTTCACCGCGCAGGCCGCTCCGCCGGTGGAGTAGGCGGAGTTGAACATCACGCCGGAGGCGGCGGCGTGCCTGGTGCCGTTGGTGTCGGTGCACGCGGGGCGGTCGACGAGGGTGTCGCGCGGGATGGAGACCACGCTCGCCTTCTTGTGGCCCTCGTACACGTGGACGACCATCGCCGTGTCGGAGCGGGCGCTGCCGTCGTCGGTGCCGCCGCCCAGCTCCTTGTTGGAGCCGGAGCGGGTGTCCGAGCCGAGGACCAGGATGTTCTGGGAGCCGTTGTCGACCTTCATCGGGCGCTCGCTGCCGAGGGCCTGGTTGATGTCGACGCTCTTGAGGTTGCCGTTGAGCTTGAAGTACACGTACCCGGCGCCGGTGCCCCCCAGCACCAGGATGCCCGCGGCCGTCCAGGCCGTGACGAGCAGCGCCTTGCTGCGGCCGCTGCGGGGCTTGCGACGGCAGCCCCGGCCACCGCGGCCCCGCGGCCGGCTCGTGCCGGGCTCGGCGCCCGTCCCGGTGCCGGCCGTCTCGGTGCTGCCCGTCCCGGTGCTGCCGGGCTCGCTGCTGCCGGGCTCGCTGCTGCCGGGCTCGGGTATGCCGGCCTGCGGCATGCTCTCGGCGGACATGTGCTCCTCGGTTCTCGTCCCGGTCGGTGTACCCCCTGCTTTCGCGGACGGGCCGGGTCGTAGTGACCCATACCGCACCATCGTCACTCCATCGGGTCAGACGGAGAAACTCGGGAAAGGGTTGCACAAAGCAGGGTGCCCACCGCGTGGAGCGATGGGCACCCTGTGTAGCCGAGCAAACGGGATCAAACCCGCTCACCTGCAATTTCAGCCGAAAATGTCGTACTGCTTGAAGTCGGTACCGACGGAGATCCGTGTGGCGAAGATCTCGCTGGTCGCCTTGCCGGTGCCCTTGTAGAGGTAGAGCGTGCCGCCGGGCGTACGGGCCAGGAAGTCGGCCTTGCCGTCGCCGCTGATGTCACCGACCGCGTCGAAGGCGTTGTATCCGGTCCAGGCGCTGCGCACCTTGACGCGGGTGGAGAACGCGCCGGTGCCGGACTTGCCGGTGCCCTTGTACAGGTACAGGTCGCCGTTGCTGCTCTTGCGAGCGAGCAGGTCGGCCTTGCCGTCGCCGTTGAAGTCGCCGTGGCCGCGCACCATGTTGTACTGGTTCCAGCCCGTGCCGACCTTCACCCGGGTGGCGAAGGTGCCGTTGCCCTTGCCCGGGTAGATCCACAGCGTGCCGGAGGAGTCGACGGACAGCAGGTCGGGCAGGTAGTCGCCGGTGACATCGCCGGGGGCGATGATGCGCAGGCGGGTCTTCCAGCCGGTGAAGATCTTGGTCTGTGACCAGGAGCCGGTCGCCAGGACGTAGTGCATCCAGTAGACGTCACCGGTGCCGCTGTCGCGGACCACGAGGTCCTCGATGCCGTCCCGGTTGAGGTCGGCCTGCAGGACGACGTTCACGCCGTTCCAGTTGCCCCAGGAGATCCGGGCGCCGAACGACGTGCCCTTGGAGTCCTTCTCGTAGCCGGTCTTGGTGGAGGCGTTGCGCACCCACAGGTCGGCCTTGCCGTCGGTGTAGCTCAGGTTGCCGTCGTCGACCTGCGCGTAGGCGGCACCGACGTACGTGCTCACCTTGGTGAAGACGCTGTACGCGCCCTTCGCCACACAGTTCTCGACGCCCCAGGAGACGACGCCGACGATCCGGCCGTTCACCACGAGCGGGCCACCAGAGTCGCCGTTGCAGGCGGAGGTGGTGCCGGTGTCGCTGCCGGTGGCGGGCTTGCCCGCGCAGACCATGTGGCCCTTGACGAAGTCCGTGCCGTAGAAGCCGGAGCACGTGGTGTCCGACTGGATCGGCAGCGTGGCCGTCTTCAGCGTCTCGGAGATGTCCTGCGTGGTGGAGCTGGTACGGCCCCAGCCGTAGACCTTTGCGCTGGTGTTCGCCGCGTACGAGGCCGTGTCGCCGGACGTCGTCATCCGGATCGGCGTGGCCTTGACCGGGTTGTCCAGGGTGAGGACGGCGATGTCGTTGTTGATGGTCGTCGCGCTGTACGACGGGTGGTTCCACTGGCGCAGCACGGCGGTCGCGGTGCCGCCGTGCAGGTCGGAGCCACCCGCGCCGTCGTCGGTCGGCAGCTGCGAGGTGCCCGTGACGACGGCGCCGTTGGCGTACCAGTTGTAGCCCTTGACGCAGTGCGCGGCGGTGAGGATCTTCGTCGGCGAGACGACCGAGCCGCCGCAGAAGAAGCCGATGTCGTCGCTCTCGTCGGTGGTGCCCTTGTCGTCGTAGTACCAGAGCTGGGCCATCCACGGCGCGCTGGTGATGGTGGTCTGAGTGCCACCGATGATCTTCGGGTCGACCGTGGCGGTGCTGGTGCCGGTGCTCGCGCTCAGGGACGACTTCTTGGTCGTCTGTCCCGCGGTGTCGTCACCGGCGAGGGCGCCCGCGACGCGCTTCTCCAGCGTGGCGAGCGACGGCGAGGAGAGGGCCGGTTTGACGGTCGGGGTCGGCACGGAGGTGGCCGCCCCCGCGGACGAGGTCATCAACGCCGCGGTCACGGCCGCGGCGACACCGGCGGCGGCGAGGGGCAGGGCGAGGCGTATCCGGCGTCTGTGACGACCGCCGCCGGACGGAGCTGTGGACAAGAAAGTCCCCCCAGAGATGCATGAGTCGGAAGGGGCACGAGGTGCGCCCACTTCTCTCAGCGCCAAAAGGCCGACCCCTGTCACTCAGGTGACAGGGGTCGGCCTCAACAGCCCAGGGGGTTCGACCGTGACTAGTCTCCGTTGCCGGGCATCGGAGTCGTCTTCTGGATCTGCAGCAGGAACTCGGCGTTCGACTTGGTCTGCTTCATCTTGTCGAGGAGCAGCTCGATCGCCTGCTGCTGGTCGAGCGCGTGCAGCACCCGGCGCAGCTTCCATACGATGGCGAGCTCGTCGGAGCCGAGCAGGATCTCTTCCTTACGGGTACCGGACGCGTCGACGTCCACCGCCGGGAAGATGCGCTTGTCGGCGAGCTTCCGGTCGAGCTTGAGCTCGGCGTTGCCGGTGCCCTTGAACTCCTCGAAGATCACCTCGTCCATGCGGGACCCGGTGTCGACGAGCGCGGTGGCCAGGATGGTGAGCGAGCCGCCGTCCTCGATGTTCCGCGCGGCACCGAAGAACCGCTTCGGCGGGTACAGGGCGGTCGAGTCGACACCACCGGACAGGATGCGGCCGGAGGCCGGGGCGGCGAGGTTGTACGCACGGCCCAGACGCGTGATCGAGTCGAGCAGTACGACGACGTCGTGACCCAGCTCCACCAGACGCTTGGCGCGCTCGATGGCGAGCTCGGCGACCGTGGTGTGGTCCTCGGCCGGGCGGTCGAAGGTCGAGGAGATGACCTCGCCCTTGACCGACCGCTGCATGTCGGTGACCTCTTCCGGACGCTCGTCGACGAGGACGACCATCAGGTGGCACTCGGGGTTGTTGTGGGTGATCGCGTTGGCGATCGCCTGCATGATCATGGTCTTGCCGGTCTTCGGCGGGGCCACGATCAGACCGCGCTGGCCCTTACCGATCGGCGCGACGAGGTCGATGATGCGGGTGGTCAGCACGCCCGGGTCCGTCTCCAGGCGGAGGCGGTCCTGCGGGTACAGCGGCGTCAGCTTGTTGAACTCCGGGCGGCCACGGCCGTGTTCGGGCGCCATGCCGTTGACGGAGTCGAGGCGGACCAGCGCATTGAACTTCTCGCGGCGCTCGCCCTCCTTGGGCTGACGGACCGCACCGGTGACGTGGTCACCCTTGCGCAGGCCGTTCTTGCGGACCTGGGCGAGGGAGACGTACACGTCGTTGGGACCCGGCAGGTAGCCCGACGTACGGATGAAGGCGTAGTTGTCGAGGATGTCCAGGATGCCCGCGACAGGGATCAGGACGTCGTCCTCGGCGAGCTGCGGCTCGTTGCCGGCGAACTCGTCACGGCCACGGCGGCCACGGCGGTCGCGGTAGCGGCCGCGACGGCCACGGCGGCCGCCCTCGAAGTCGTCGTCGTCCTGCTGGCCCCGGTCCTGACGGCCGCCGCCCTGCTGCTGGCCCTGCTGCTGGCGCTGGCCGCCCTGGCCCTGCTGCTCGTCGCCCTTGTTGCGGCGGTCCCGGTCACGGTCGCGGCCGCGCTCACGGCGGTCCCGGCGGCCACGGCCATCGCCGTCACCGGCTTCGCCCTTGGCCTCGCCCTGCGCCTGCGGGGCCGGCGTCTCGGCCTTGGCCTCGCTCTTCGCCTCGGCGGCGATCGTCTCGGTGCTGCCCGCCTGAGCAGCCGTCGGGCTGCCCGCCTCGGCGGTGGCACGGCGACGGCGACGCTCGGTCGGGGCGTCGTCTCCCCCACGCTCGGCCTCGCCCGCGCGGGCGGTGCCGCCGGCCGGCTGGCCGGGGATCTCGATCTGCTGCTGCGCCACGGCCTTCTCGGCGGGCGCCTCGGACTTGGCCTCCGCCTTCTTCTCCGCCTCCTCGCCCGTACGGGCCCGGGAGGTGGTGCGGCGCTTCGGCTTGGTCTCGGCAGCGTCCCCGGCAGGAGCCGCGGCCTTGGGGGCGGCTCCGCCGCCGGCCTGCGCCTCCTTGATGACCTCGATCAGCTGGCTCTTGCGCATACGCGCGGTGCCCCTGATGCCGAGGCCGGATGCGACCTGCTGCAGCTCGGCCAGCACCATGCCCTCGAGGCCGGTACCGCGGCGCCGCCGGGAGCCGGCACCGGTGGCAGGCGCGGAGGCGTCCGTGGCGGGCGCGGCAGCGGTCTCCTCGACACGTGCGCCCATCAGATCGGTGGTGTCGCTCACGAAGGGTCCTTCCCTGGAGCGGACGTCGGCCTGTCTGGCTCGGCGACCGGTTGTGCTGTCCGGCATCGGTTCTGTCTCTTGTGAACCAAGCCGGGGCGGTGGTCCGCCAATGCGGCGGAAGAGATATCTGGTGATGGCGCTTCCCCGACGGGCCGTGGCACCGAGTGTCACGCGGCGCGGTCGCACCGATTCCGGAGTGTGCCCAGCGGCCCGCTCAGTGCCCGCGTACGGCGTACTGCCCAGGTACGGCGTACGGAACACAGAGTGGCTTGGGAGACTCCCGGAAGAATGTCTGTCCCGGACGGGGACACGAGGCACCTCGCCATGGTGGGGTCGGGTGCAGACTTGAGGTTAACACTACCGGATCCAACAAACATTCCCCCTCTCCAAATCCGGCAACCGTGTGTCAGGTCGCAAGCGGCAGCACGCTCGCTCCCTGGACATCCAGGCTCAGCCGGTTGGCGGCCCAGTCCACGCCGGCCAGGGCCTCCACCTTGTCGGCGGTCCCGGCGTCGGCCAGTGCCATGACGGTGGGCCCGGCGCCCGAGATGACGGCCGGGATCCCGTCGGCGCGCAGCCGCTCCACCAGCGCGGCGCTCTCCGGCATGGCCGGGGCGCGGTACTCCTGGTGTAGGCGGTCCTCGGTGGCGGGCAGCAGCAGCTCGGGGCGCCTGGTCAGGGCCTCTACGAGCAGGGCGGCACGGCCCGCGTTGGCGGCGGCGTCGACGTGCGGCACGGTGCGCGGCAGCAGGCCGCGCGCGGTCTCGGTCAGGACCGGCTTTCCGGGCACGAAAACCACCGGAACGATGGAATCGTTGGGCTCCATCCTGATGGCCCGCGCGGCGCCGCCCTCCATCCAGGAGAGCGTGAAACCGCCGAGCAGACAGGCCGCGACGTTGTCGGGGTGGCCCTCGATCTCCGTGGCGAGTTCGAGCAGGGCCGTGTCGTCGAGCTTCGCCTCTCCGCCTATGGTCACGGCGCGGGCGGCGACGATGCCGGCGCAGATCGCGGCGGAGGAGGAGCCCAGGCCACGGCCGTGCGGAATGCGGTTGGCGCAGACGATTTCCAGGCCGCGGGGCTGTCCGCCCAGCAGATCGAAGGCGGTGCGCAGGGACCGTACGAGAAGGTGGCTCTCGTCTCGCGGCAGCGTCTCGCTGCCCTCACCCGCGATGTCGATGTGCAGCCCGGAGTCGGCCACCCGGACGACGACGTCGTCGTAGAGCCCCAGCGCGAGGCCGAGGGCGTCGAAGCCCGGGCCGAGGTTGGCGCTGGTGGCGGGGACGCGCACCCGGACGGCGGCGGCGCGGAACGCTGGACCGGCCATCGCTCGATGACTCTCCTTGAGCTGCGTGATTGTCGAATGACATTCGATAGGGATGTGAGGACCCTCGGGCCGCTGAAACGGCGCGGCGCCCTGCCTGATGCGCAGGCATATGCGGCGGGCGGGTTGACTACAGCCTATCGAAGGAAGGTTCTGTGGCGACATAGGGCGCACAGGAGGCGCACGATGCGTGTCGCAAGCCCCCTGTGCCCCCCTTCTAGGGACTTCCCAGGTTAAGACGCC
Source organism: Streptomyces sp. NPDC050625 (assembly GCF_040654755.1). NCBI lineage: Bacteria > Bacillati > Actinomycetota > Actinomycetes > Kitasatosporales > Streptomycetaceae > Streptomyces > Streptomyces sp. NPDC050625. The sequence continues at coordinate 860,460 of NZ_JBFAIQ010000001.1, read as the reverse complement.
ACAAGCGGTTCTCAGGTTGCCCGGGGGCGTTCCCCGAGCGCACCCGGAGCAGGCCACGAGCGGGCCTGCCTCGGGCGTCGGACCTCAGACCTCAGGCAAGGCCCAGCCGCTCGGCCGCCGCCACCGCGTCGACCGGAACGGTGACCGGCTGCGGTGCGCCCGCGACGGCCCAGTCCGGGTCCTTGAGGCCGTTGCCGGTGACCGTGCACACGATCCGCTGGCCCGGGTCGACCCTGCCCTGCTCGGCGGCCTTCAGCAGACCGGCCACCGACGCGGCGGACGCGGGCTCCACGAAAACACCCTCCTGAGCGGCCAACAGCCGGTAGGCGCGCAGGATTTCACGGTCCGTCACCTCGTCGATGAGACCGCCAGACTCGTCCCGCGCCGCCAGTGCGTACTGCCAGGACGCCGGGTTGCCGATACGGATGGCGGTGGCGATGGTCGAGGGGTCCTTGACGACCTCGCCGCGCACGATCGGGGCGCTGCCGGAGGCCTGGAATCCCCACATGCGAGGAGTCCTGGCGGACACGCCGTCGGCGGCGTACTCCCGGTACCCCCTCCAGTACGCGGTGATGTTGCCCGCGTTGCCCACCGGCAGCACATGGATGTCCGGGGCGTCGCCCAGCATGTCCACGATCTCGAAGGCAGCCGTCTTCTGGCCCTCGATCCGCACCGGGTTCACCGAATTGACCAGCGCCACGGGGTAGTTGTCGCTCAGATTGCGGGCGAGCGTGAGGCAGTCGTCGAAGTTGCCGTCGACCTGGAGGATCTTCGCTCCGTGCACGAGGGCCTGGCCCATCTTGCCGAGCGCGATCTTCCCGCGGGGCACCAGCACGGCGGAGACCATCCCGGCACGCACGGCGTAGGCGGCGGCGGAGGCGGACGTATTGCCCGTGGAGGCGCAGATGACCGCCTTGGCCCCCTCCTCCTTGGCCTTGCTGATGGCCATGGTCATACCGCGGTCCTTGAAGGACCCGGTCGGATTCGCGCCCTCCACCTTGAGGTGGACCTCGCAGCCCGTGCGCTCGGAGAGCACCTGCGCGGGCACGAGGGGCGTGCCGCCCTCGCGGAGCGTCACGACCGGCGTGGTGTCGGATACCGGCAGCCGGTCCCGGTACTCCTCGATGATTCCGCGCCACTGGTGGGTCATTGCTGGTTACTCTCCTTCAACCCGCATGATGCTGGCGACACCCCGCACGGTGTCGAGCTTGCGCAGCGCCTCGACGGTCCCGGTCAGGGAGGCGTCGGACGCGCGGTGGGTGACGACGACGAGGGAGGCCTCGCCGTCCTTGCCCTGCTGCCGAACCGTATCGATCGACACCCCGTGCTCGGCGAAGACGGTCGCCACCTGGGCGAGAACACCCGGTTTGTCGGCGACGTCGAGGCTGATGTGGTAACGGGTCACGACCTCGCCCATGGGCGAGACGGGCAGCGCGGCATACGCCGACTCGCCGGGCCCCGTTGCCCCGCTGAGCCGGTTGCGGCAGACGGCGACGAGGTCGCCGAGAACGGCCGAGGCGGTGGGAGCGCCGCCCGCACCAGGGCCGTAGAACATGAGCTGCCCGGCGGCGTCGCTCTCCACGAAGACGGCGTTGTACGCGCCGCGCACGGAGGCGAGCGGGTGGCTCAGCGGAATCATCGCGGGGTGCACGCGCGCGGTGACCGAGCCCCCGTCCGCGGCCCGCTCACAGATGGCGAGCAGCTTGATGGTGCAGCCCATCTCCTTCGCCGAGGCGAAGTCGGCCGCGGTGACCTCGGTCATGCCCTCGCGGTAGACGTCGTCGAGGCGCACGCGCGTGTGGAAGGCGATACCGGCGAGGATCGCGGCCTTGGCGGCGGCGTCGAAGCCCTCGACGTCGGCGGTGGGGTCGGCTTCCGCGTACCCGAGCGCGGTGGCCTCGTCGAGCGCCTCCTGATACCCGGCGCCGGTGGAGTCCATCTTGTCGAGGATGAAGTTGGTCGTGCCGTTGACGATGCCGAGCACCCGGTTGACCTTGTCGCCGGCCAGGGACTCGCGCAGCGGCCGGATCAGCGGGATGGCACCGGCGACGGCGGCCTCGTAGTAGAGGTCCTTGCCGTTCGCCTCGGCGGCGGCGTGCAGGGCGGCCCCGTCCTGGGCCAGCAGCGCCTTGTTGGCGGAGACCACGGAGGCCCCGTGCTCGAAGGCGGTGGTGATGAGGCCCCGCGCGGGCTCGATGCCACCGATCACCTCGACCACGACGTCGATGTCGCCGCGTTTGACGAGCGCGGTCGCGTCGGTGGTGACGAGAGCCGGGTCGATGCCCTCGCGGACCTTGGACGGCCGCCGTACGGCGACGCCGGCCAGTTCCACCGGGGCACCGATCCGCGCGGCGAGGTCTTCGGCGTGCGTCGTCATGATGCGCGCCACCTCTGAGCCGACAACCCCACAGCCCAGCAGCGCCACCTTCAGCGGACGCGTACGCATCATCCGACCTCGTTTCCTCATACCGTCTACGGTTGCACCAGTCTCACTCACCGGACGGGAGTTTCTACCCTTCGTCCGGATCGTGAGATGTCTATTTCATTCTGCCGGGACAGGAAGACCGGAGATCTTCCGGTCCGGTTCTTCGCTGCTCAGCGGGTCCCGTTCTTATCTGCTTGTTCTCTGCTTGTTCTCTGCTTGTTCTCTGCTTGTTCTTGCTCAGCCGACGTCGAGACGCAGGAGGTCCTCCTCCGTCTCGCGGCGGACGATCACCCGGGCCTCGCCGTCGTTCACCGCGACGACGGGCGGCCGGAGCACATGGTTGTAGTTGCTGGCCATGGACCGGCAGTAGGCACCGGTGGCCGGGACCGCGATGAGGTCACCCGGTGCCAGGTCGGCCGGCAGGAACGAGTCCTTGACCACGATGTCCCCGCTCTCGCAGTGCTTGCCGACGACGCGCACGAGCATGGGCTCGGCGTCGGAGGTGCGGGAGGCGAGGGCGACGCTGTACTCGGCGTCGTACAGAGCGGTGCGGATGTTGTCCGACATGCCGCCGTCGACGGAGACGTACGTACGCAGCCCGTCGAGGGGCTTGATCGTGCCAACCTCGTAGAGCGTGAAGGCGGTGGGCCCGACGATGGCACGCCCGGGCTCGACGGAGATACGGGGAGTCCGCAGCCTGGCGGACTCGCACTCGCGGCTGACGATCTCGGTCAGCGCCTTGGCGATCTCATGGGGCTCACGCGGATCGTCGTCACTCGTGTACGCGATCCCGAGGCCGCCACCGAGGTCGATCTCAGGCAGCTCGACACCGTGCTCGTCCCGGATGTCCTTCAGCAGCCCCACCACGCGATGGGCGGCGACCTCGAACCCGGACATGTCGAAGATCTGCGACCCGATGTGCGAGTGGATCCCGATCAGCTCCAGCCCGTCGAGCCGAAGGGCACGCCGCACGGCTTCCGCCGCCTGCCCGCCGGCCAGCGGGATCCCGAACTTCTGGTCCTCATGGGCGGTGGCGATGAACTCATGCGTATGAGCCTCGACGCCGACGGTGATCCGGATCTGCACGCGCTGCCGCTTCCCGAGCGACTCGGCGACATGGGCGACGCGCACGATCTCCTGGAAGGAATCCAGGACGATCCGCCCCACACCCGCGTCGACGGCCCGCTCGATCTCGGCGAGGGACTTGTTGTTGCCGTGGAAGGCGATGCGGTCGGCGGGCATACCGGCGGAGAGGGCGGTGGCCAGCTCACCGCCGGAGCACACGTCGAGGTTGAGCCCCTCCTCGTGCAGCCACCGCACGACGGCACGCGAGAGGAACGCCTTCCCGGCGTAGAAGACATCGGCATCCTGCCCAAAGGCCGTACGCCACGCCCGGGCGCGAGCACGGAAGTCGGCCTCGTCGAGGACGTAGGCGGGCGTACCGAACTCCTCGGCGATCCGCTTGACGTCGATACCGCCGACGCTGACGACACCCTGCTGATCACGGGTGACGGTCTGGGCCCACACCTTGGCGTCGAGGGCGTTGAGGTCGGCGGGCGGGGCGGAGTAGTGCCCCTCGCTGAGGACGTCGGCGTGACGGGGCCCGGCGGGATGTGCGGAACGGCTCATTGTCTATGGCTCTCTTCTGGCTCTCTGGGCGTCGCTTCTGCTCTTCTGCTTGCGCTTCTGCTGCTCTTCGGCGGGCGCGCTCAGAGGTGGTCGGGTGCGTCGATGCCGAGCAGGGACAGGCCACCGGCCAGCACCGTCCCGGCGGCTTCGGCGAGGGCGAGCCGGGCACGGTGGGCGGCCGAGGGTTTCTCGTCCCCGTACGGAAGCACGGCAGGCAGAAAAGGCAGGGCGGCATCGGCGACGGTGACGAGATGCCGGGCAAGCCGGTCCGGGGCACGGTGGGTGGCGGCCGCGGTGACGATACGGGGGTAGTCGGCGAGGGCGTCGACGAGATCACGGACATCAATATCCGCGACGCCCGCCGTGTTGGGCATGCTCGCCATGTCCGCAATACCACCGGGTGCGGCGTCGAAGCCGAGCCGGGCGGCATTGCGGCTGAGGGCCCGAGTGCGGGCGTGGGCGTACCGGACGCGGAAGAGAGGATTCCCCTCGCGCTGTACGAGGTGATCGGCGGTGATCCGCGGCCGGTCGTGCGGCGCGGGGTGGAGCAGGGCCCAGCGGGCGGCATCGGGACCGAGCGGAGCGGGGTCCTCCGGGGCGGGGACGGGCCGCAGATTGACGGGCTCACGGTGATCGATCTCCACCCGCCCGCCCTGAGCGGCAACGATCCGCACGAGCACGTCGGCAACGACCTCGGCACGGGCTTCGTACGGCACACGCAACTCGACGACTTCCCCGGCAAGGGCATCGCCATGGCCGTACGCGTCCCCGCGCTCCCGGATCTCCCGAACCAGAGAGCCGACGGGATCGGCCTCACCCGCCAAACAGATGTTGATGAACCCGGGCCCGGTGACGACGACGTCACCGACCCCCTCGGCCCGCACGAGATGCGGCCGCAGAATCTCGGCGACGCGCAACGGCGGCTGTCCGGCGGGCCGGGCGAGCTGGAGCGCGATGTTGGTGGCGTAGTCACCACACCCCCCGGGCCCCGGCGGCGTAACCACGACCCGCTCCGGAACGGTCACACTCAGCTCCCCTTCATCAACAGCACGACGCACCGCGCGCAGCACGGTGCGGGAGAGCTCGACGGGGGTCACGGGACAAGCGTATGGGAGGAGGGGGGTGGGTATGCGAGTTGGTTTGGGGTGGGGTCCGGGATGTGGACGGGGTGGGGGCGGGCTTGGGGTTGGCTCGGGGGGCGGTCTTCGGGTTGGCCTGGGGGCGAGCTTGGGTTGGCTCTAGGGGTTGGCTTGGCTTGGTGGCCTGCCTGGTATCGGCAGGCGGCGATCGCTGCCTGCACCCGCGGGCAAGCTAACGCCCTCCCAGGACGTACAGACGCGAAACCGCACCCACCGGTGCACTGCGCGGCGGATCAGGCACCGGTGCGGCCGGCACGCTCCGTCGAAAGCTCGACCTCTTCCTCTCCGGAATCGAAGGAGCCACCAAGGACAGGCTCGCCCTCATCCCCTCCGACCGGCCTGCCGCACCCCCGGGGCCCCCTCTCGATCAACTGCCGTACGACGCTGACGAGTTCGGCGGGCTCGAACGGCTTGGCGAGAAAGGCGTCAACCCCGATGTCCAACCCGCCCTCGACCTCGTACTGGGTGCAGGCACTGACGATGGCGAGGGGAAGATCACGAGTCCGGGGGTCGGCGCGCAGCAGGGCGGCGGTCCGCAGGCCGTCCAGCCGGGGCATGACGACGTCCAAGGTCACGACATCGGGCCGCACCTCATGAACCACATCCAGACACTCGGCACCATCGGCCGCGGTCACGACCTCAAGCCCCTCCAGCTCAAGATTGACCCTGATCAGCTGCCGGATGACCTTGTTGTCGTCCACAACAAGCACCCGACCCGACGCGCCCGGCACAACTCAAGAGTAGGTCCGCACCGGCCACCGCGTCCGGCTTTTCCCCACTTCCACCCACGCGAGCGAGGGCCCCTCCCCGCCCAGCCGTAAACCCGTTCATGAACACCCCGAGGGAGCTGGTAGTGTTCTACCCGTCGCCAGGAGCAAACAGCTCCACAGCGGACGCCCCCGTAGCTCAGGGGATAGAGCAACGGCCTCCGGAGCCGTGTGCGCAGGTTCGAATCCTGCCGGGGGCACCTTGGATTAGGTGCCCAAAGACCCCGTCACCAGCGAGAACGCTGAGGCCGGGGTCTTCGCGTATGTGCAGCCGTATGCCGCCCGAAGCGGCCGTATGTCGGGGTCTGTGGACGAGGCGTGGACGGGATCTTGGAGCATCGCCGCAGGTGAGGTCCAGGAAGAGGCGAGGCCCGTACTTAACGCCAGGAGCCCTCGCTCGGCACCGAATCGTCAGGCCGCGAGGGCTATCACGGCCGCCCAGCAGGGCTGCCGGCACCTCACTGCGGCCACCAACTCAGGCCTGGGCCCACGCCTGACGATGACGAGCAACGCTGTACACCTGCGCCACCTGGTCGGCCGTGAGAACGCCGGAGAGCGGAGCGAGGGCCGATACCTGACGCTCTTGGTACACCCGGACATCGAGCTGCGTAGCGACCACCTTCAGCTCGGTGACACCGACGAAGACGAGCACCGGCTCCACCGGTACCGGGAAGTCGCAATAGCACTCAAGCACTCGGCCGACTCGCTTGGCCTCCGCCCGGCTCTTGCGTGCGTAGGGCGCCGGTTTCCCGTGATCGACTTTCACGGAATCGTCCCCGACCCATACGGCCCGCTTGTGGTGGTGCTTCGTATTGATGCTGAACACTCCACCAGGCCCGATCAGTAAGTGATCGATATCCACTTTGTTGGCTAAGGGGACGGAGTGCAGGACGCGCCAGCCGTGACGCCCCAAGCGGTTCAGCTCGGCGCCCACTCGCCGCTCCCCCGCCAATCCCTTTCGCCAGGAATCCCATTCTGAGGGCCGCCGCAGCAGCCGTGAGATGGCTCGCTCCATCAGCCCCGGGCCGGATTGGGCGAGCAGATCACGCAAGGACTCCCCAGGAGGGTTGCTGGCCAGGTCGTCGGCCGGCGTCAGAGGCGGCAGCACCGGACGCGCCTGAGTCTCCGGCGCCCGGTCTGGCGAGACAGGCTGGGTGAGGCTCTGTAAGTGCTTCGTGAGCACGGCGAGCACCTCGTCGCGGCACTCGGCCCGCAAGACCGTGATGTCCCCCGTCGTGACGTCCGCCCAACCGACCGCGGTGCCATCAGGCAGGTTGGCGTACAGACGATCATGCCCGTACCGCTTCCAGCGCGTGACGTGCAGCTCCACAAGGCCCCCCGGTGGTCTCGCATTGGCGTTGCCGACATGCCAGCAGGAAGCACAACGAGGCCACAAGACCGCAGGGCGCGCGGCGCAGCTCAGTTCGTTCCATCCGGGTGAAGCATCGCCCCAGTAGGCACGAAACGAGGGAGGCCCCCGGCGGCATGCCTGGGGCCTCGGGGTGGCACAGGTTGTCTCACTCGTACTCGCGGAGCAGGTCCTCGATACGGCGGTTGGCGACGTCCTGCCGACCGTCGAGGCACTTCGCGTATCGGGTCAGCAGGACTTCGACGCTGTTGCCGGCGCGCTCGGCAACTTCGGTGGGATCTACTCCCGCATTGAGCCAGGTCGACAGCGCCGAATGCCGAAGGTCGTACGGCCTACTCGCGAGCGGCGAGGCCGCGACGGCCGGCGGGAGCGCCAGGAGCCGAGCCTCCTGCCACACGCGGTAGTAGGTCGAGGACGGGACGACCGAGCCCTTCTCGCTGAAGAAGAGTCGCCCGTCCTCCGCCGTGCCGAAAGTGGTGAGGTGATCGCGGAGCACCGCAACGAGCTGAGGCGGAATGGGCACCGGCCGAACGTCCTCAGTCGGCCGATTCTTGAGCCCGCGGTCGTCGTGGGTCTGCCCCGAGTCGGTCCACTGCTTGCCGACCGAAGGGCGAGTCCGGTGAAGCAGCGCCGATCCCCAGCCCAGCTTGGGAAGAACAAGGTCAGTCTCCACCAGGCCGACCGCCTCAGCAGGACGGAGGCCGCCGAAGTACATCGCCGCGAACAGCCCGACGAGGCGCCGGCCGCGAGCACGCCGGTAGCCGCCCACGTAAGACACTGCCGCCAGGAGATTGCGAGCCTGCTCCGGGTTGGCGACAACGCGCGGATCGACCTGATTCGAGACCTTGGGCTTCTGCCAGCGAACCGCCGTGATCGGGTTCTCACGCAGCTCCCCCAAGTCAACCGCATAGTTCGCAGCGTTGACGAGCGTCCGGCGCTTACGCCTCACCGTTTCCGCCGCCGCGGCTGTGCCGTCGAGCTTGAGTTTCAGCGAGTCGAGCACTGCCCGTGCTGTGGCAGGTTCAGCGAGATCGGCGAGCGGCCGAGATGCCTTGGACACCCAGTGAAGAACGTTCCGCACGTCTTCGGGCACTTCCCGGTCGGCAGGCCCCGGCAACACGAAGGCCCAGTTGCGCAGCGCCTTGCGAATCGTCTCATCGGCCGGCCGACCCGCGCGCTCACCTAGGAGTTCTACCGTCACGCTGGTAAGCGACTCGTTGATGCCGTCTCGTGTATTGGGGGCGGCATGTGGCCATTTCATGGCGAGGTACCTGAGGGCGAAGTCGTACCACGACACGGCCGACTTCGTCTCCCCCATCGATGCCGGAAGGCCAGTCCCCGTGTCGAACTCCTCGCCATCGCGCATCGCACGCATGAGCTTCGTGCGGTAGTGGTCAGCGAGCGCCTTGGTGCGGAAAGACTCGGAGAAGACGTTACCGGCTACTGACCAGCGGACTCCGTAGGACGGTGTTTTGGTGTCCCGCTTACGAACGCCCCAGACCTTCACGTCGAGAGACTTCACGCGGCGGTCTCCAACTGCCGCAGCCAGGTCCGGAAGTCGCTCCGCCAAACCCGCAGTTCCCCGTTGGGGAGCTTGAAAGCGGCTGGCCCTTGCCCCAGCTCACGCCAGCGGTAGAACGTCCGCCGAGAAACTCCCCCGAGCTCATCGAGGATCTGCCGGACGGTCATCAGCTCGTCTTTCACCTCAGGCTCCTTCCAGGGCCAAGAGTTCTTCGCGGGCGGTTTGGCGGTTGAGCTGGAGATCCCGGGCGATGGTGGCGGCTAGCGCTGATTCGCCCGGGGTGTGGCCGTGGCCGGCGTACTGCCAGTCCGTGAGGACGAGGACGGTGTCCGGCTCGACGTCGTCCAGGCCGAGGGCGGCGCGTTCCTGTGCAGCGCGGAAGTCGGCGCGTGTCTGGCGGAGGGCGCCGAGCGTGGTCGAGTAGCGGCGGGACTTGGAGGAAAAGTGCCCGCGGAAGCCGAGCATGTGAGCCCAGGCCCACAGGCGCCGGTCGGGGTATAGCTCATCCAGGTCTCGGCAGGCGCTGATCAGGCGCCGAGCGTGGTCGGGAACGCCGTGGCGGTCGAGTTCAGAGAGTTCGCCGATGCGGCGGTCAAGGGTGCCGGTGTTCTCGGCGGCTTTCGTGGCGTACTTGGCCACGTAGGAGGCGACCGCCTGTTCGGTCAGGTGGGAGCCGTCGCCGAACGCCATGACCGGGCGGACGTCGAGCTGTTGGCCCCACTGGAAGGTGCGGGCGGGTTGGTCGCCGACGGACGGGACGCTGACGCGGCTGTAGGGGTGCGCGGCAGCGGCTCGGATGGCTTCGGTGAGCAGGCCGGTAGTTGCCCAGGACGGCGGAGCCGAGTCGGGACCGTCGGGCCCGTCGAGGCGGATCACGGCATGGAAGTGGACGGCGCCCCGCTTCTGGAACTCGGCGACCTTGCCGTACGACAGTCGGCAGGTCTCGGCGAGTTCGCGCTGTGTCAGCCCGGCACGCTTGGCGATCTCACGGCGGAGCCGGTTGATGGTGCGCATCCACAGCTCACCCGCGTGGTTGTTGAACAGCACAGCGCCGACGTAGTCGTACGTAACCGGGTCGAGTGCCGTGCCGAGGGCGGGGTCGTCGGCGGGGTGGCGGGTGCCACAGCGGCAGGCGCCACGGTCGGGCCGGTTGTGGACTGGGCCGAACGAGGGCGCGGTGAAGGTGGCGAACACCCGCGGGTGATCGCGGACGGTGCCGGGGATGTCCTTATCCGGGTCGCCAGCGAGCCCAGCGCGGATCAGGTGGTAGGTGTCACCGGCGTAGGTCCAGGCGCAGGCGGGGCAGCGGGAGGCCCGGCGGTTGCCGCAGGCGACACGGAGCCGTCCGCCGGGCTCGTTCTCGGTGCTGTAGCGGTGCAGGGTCTCGCCGGTGACCTTGTCCTTGTGGACGACCCAGCCGCGCAGGTGGATCGGGTCGGCGCAGCCGCCGGTGCGCTTGATCTGGTCCTGCCAGCGGTCGAAGCCGGGGAGCCCGGCCACCCGGAGGAGGTCCCCCAGGGTGACCGGGTCCAGGCCCGCGAAGGTCGCGGTGTCGGTCACGCGGCGACCTCCAGCAGGAAGGCATACAGCGTGGTGCCGATCCACTGGGTGTAGGCAGGCGGGATGCACTCGCGGATGCCATCGCGGTTCATCCAGGGCACGCCCATGTCGCCGCGGGCTTCCTGCACGCCGGAGAAGTTGCCGACGTAGTGGGCGAAGTGCCCCTCAGCGCGGGGGCGGCCCATCTTGGTCAGCGGTGCGACGTGCCGACGGTGGCGGGGCGCGATGAAGGTGAATCCCCCACCGGTCTCGAACAGCCGGTGCCGGTAGGTGCGCATGCCGAACACGGCTGCGCACAACGTGACCGGGTCCTGCAGCTCAGGTGCCGCTTCCTCCACGTTCTCGATCACCCACGGGCGGCAGGCGGCTTCAAGCGCGGCGCGGGTAGGAGCTATCAGGTCGGGGTGGTCGCGGTGCTGGATGCGCTGGGCGAGGGTGTAGCGCTGGCAGGGCGGGGAGGCGTGGATGAAGTCAAACTCTGCTCCGTGCTCGCGTACGAACTCGATCGCGTCGGCCTGGACGAACCGGAAGGGGTAGCGGGGCTGCGCATCCTTGTCGACGCCGGTTACCTCGAAGCCGGCGAGGTGGTAACCCCAGGCCGCGCCGCCTTGGCAGCAGTACAGATCCAGTACCCGCAAGCCGTTCAGGAGAGCCATGGCGGTCACCTCCCGGCACGGGCGAGGGCGGAGGCGAGGGCGGTGTGGCCGGTGCCCTTGCAGGTGGGGCAGTCGACGCAGAGGGTGACGCGGGTGCCGTCGGTGTGACGGGTGCCGGTGTCGATGGCGACGGAGGCGAAGCCGTCGCAGTCGCGGCAGATGCGCGAGGTCGGCGTGCTCTGGGGCATGATGGGCTTGCCTTTCGGGTCCGTTGGATCGAAGGGGAGGCGCCCGGAGCGGCGGAAGTTTGGCGACCGAGGCCGCTCCGGGGGCCGGTCAGCGCCGCTTGGCCTCGGAGGCGAGCAGCGAGCGCAGGACGACGGCGACCACGGCGACCGAGACGCCGGTGATGGCGACCGCCAGGAGCATGGAGACGAGGACGGCGCCGACGACCAGTACGACGGCGGTGCCGCCGCCAACGAGGGCGATCACGGTGCCGGGGGTGAGCTGCACCACCGGCCGGGACGGCGCCGGGGCCGTCGACGCGACCGGCGGGCTCTGAACACTGGGAACGATGGTGGTTGGCTCCACGGGGGCCGGCGGCGTGACGTGCCCGGTCGGAGTGGGCATGGTCGGGATCTTCGGGCGGAGCATGGTGGGACTCCCTTCCAAGGGGGTTTACTTGATCAGGCCGTTGATGGCCGGGGCCAGGACGCTGTCGGCGAAGAGGAAGCCGCCGAGAAGGAGCACGGCGATGAGCCAGGCCGGCGGACGGATGAGCTTGACGCCGAGGTAGCCGACGACGAGCAGCGCGAACCAGAGCGGGACCTGCATGGCGGTGGACTCCTAACGGACGCGGCAGCGGTGGGTGCGGGCGGCGAGCTGGGCGGCGGACTGGCTGGAGTAGTCAGCGGACCAACCGCAGTCGTCGGACGTGCACACGGCGGCGTGCTTGGTCTGACCGTGGCGGTCGCGATGGGTGCCGATCTGCACCGGGCCGATGCTCATTACGGAGTGGAAGAAGTCGCGGGCGGGCATGTGCTGACCTCCTGTCAGGCGAGTTGGGCGGCGATGGCGTCCGCCATCGGGGCGGGGACGCCGAGGCGGGCGCGCAGGGTGTCGGTGTCGATCGGGGAGCCGGTACGGGCCTCGTGGTCGGTGGCGACCTTCCGCGCGTGAGCGACCAGCGGAGCCGGAACCGCCACTTCGAGAGCGGGAGCCGAAGCAGGGGCGGGGGCCGGGTCGCCGGCGGGTAGCGCCAGGGTGTCGTTGGCGACGGTCACCCGCTCCGGAGCGGACTCCGGTTCGGTGTCGGGCTCGGGGTCCGGTTCGGTGGCCGGGGCAGGAGCCGCCGTTGCGGGTGCCGGGTCGCTGGCCGAGTGGGCGAGCAGGGTGCCGCCGAGGAAAGCCAGCGCGGGCCATCCGGCGATGCCGAGGCGGAGCAGCGCGGGCGGGTGGGCCAAGTCGAGGAAGCCGGCAGTGGCGACGTTGGCGCCGAGCGAGGCAAACAGGGCAATCAGGAACCAGCACCAGGCCAGCCGGGACGGCCCGGCATTGCGGAGCCGTCGCCAGGCGGCAACCAGGAGCAAGTCAACGCTGATCGGGTAGGCCCACGCTTTCCAGCCGGACTGTCCGGCAGCGGCGGCGAGGTCGTGCAGGTGGGCGAAGGACAGGGCCCCGGCGATCACGGCCTGTACGAGGACGGCGTCGAAGCGGATCGAGCGGGTCATGTCGGCACCTCCCTATGCAGGGGTTGGGCCAGGGGCTGGGCGGGGATCGAGGTCCGGCCGCCCAGCCCCGGCAGGGGTTCAGTCGGCGGGCGCCTCGCCGGATCCCCAGCAGGTCAGGCACATGGCGGTCTGCCGGTCATCGGTGGCACGGCCCTTGCGGACGCCGACCCGGACGGTTTCGGTGATCTCGCCGGCGCCGTTGCAGTCGGGGCACTTCTTCGGCCGGGGCTTGCGGCCGACGTCGGGCTTCTTCGTGGTCGGCACGGTCACCACCCCTCACCCGGGTACTCGGGGCCCTCGTTCGGGTCGTAGCCGGGCGGGAAGGTGCCGGTCGGCGGCTCGGGCAGCGACGCCGCCAGGCACGGGCCCACGGTGTCGATGAAGTCCTGGTCAGCGCCGATCCTGTCGGCGTACAGGGCCAGGTCGCCGAGCATCACCACGGTGCGGGTGAAGTCCTCGCAGTCGGGGCACATGAGGCTCACTCCTCCCCGTCGTCGGCGTCGTCCGGGTCGGCGTCGACCTCGTACCGGGGGCAGTCCCGTTCGTCGTGGTCGATGCCGGTGATACGGCCGTTGTCGTCGCCGCAGTGCTCGCAGAACATCCGGTGTCCTTCCTGGGATCAGGCATGGCTCGGGTAGGGCCCTGGCGCGATGCGGTCGCGCCGACCGTGGATCGGGAGGGATCAGGCTGTGGCCGGGATGGACTCGACGGCCGGAGCGTCGACGGGCTTCGGGACGCCGAGCACAGGTCGGAAAGGAGCCAGAGCGGGCAGGTCCGGGGCCAGGTCGGCATACCGGTTGCAGGTGTTCACGGCCTGCCGTAGCGAGGTGTGCGGGGCGCGGATACGAGCCCAACCGCCGGTCGAGTCGCCGGTGATGGCGACGCCGGGCATGTCGGTCGGGATCTGGATCGCGGCGAGGACGGCGTCCGGGGCGATGTCCCCGAAGGCCATGTTCGCCGAGGACTCGTCGTTGACGCGGTGGGCGGTACGGCCGGTGAGCTGGGCACGGAGCATGGTGATGCCCTTGCCGAGTTCGGAGCCGAAACGCTGCCCGCAGATCTCCAGGTAGACGCCGGCGGCACGGCCGAGCTGGGCGAGCCGGGCGAGAGCGGTGATGATCCGGTCCCGGCGCTTCTCCTGCTCCTTGTTAGCGAACAGCGCGAGTTCGGCGACCTCGTCGACCAGGACCACGACCGGAACCGGTCGCAGGTTGTCGGGCAAGTCCCAGATGTCCGCGGCTATCTCCGCATCCGGCACATTAGCGGTGATGCGTTGTTCCGCGCGGATGAGTTGGTAGACGTCCTCCATGTGGGAGACGAGGGCATCGAGGAGTTCGGCGGCGGTGTCCGGGTTGTCGGCCAGCCCGGAGAACCGGCGAGCCAGCGGAAACAGTTCCACACCCTGCTTGCAGTCGATCCCGACCAGGGCGACCCGCTGTGAAGCGAGTGCCGCCACGAGGTTGCGCTGATAGACGGACTTGCCAGACTCCGTGGCACCGAGCGTGAGCGCGTGTGGGACGGCCCGGTAGTCGCGGTAGTGGACGGCGCCGTCCTCGCGCAGGGCGACCGGGACCCGCATCGGCCGGGTGTCGGTCTTGGCCGACATCTGCACCCGCTTGAGCACGTCGTAGCCAGTCATCCGCACTTCCACGACGCCGGAGCGCAGTTCTCGCGAGGTGACGCCGTACATGGCGAACGAGTGCCGCAGCCGATCACACGAGGCCGACACGTCGAAGGCATCCTGACCGGGACGGAGCTTGAGCCGCAGCACCAGGCCCGTCCGAGTGGGCCGCAGACGCAGGATGCGCGGGGCCCGGGGACCGGGAACCGGCCGGCTCGTGGCCCGAGCCAGGGCGAGGCGCCAGCGCGAGGGCGGAACCGTCAGCCCGCAGGCGTCCATCACGGACCCGTACCGGAACAGGACCCGCAGGCTCGCCAGCGCGACACCGAAGGTGAGCCAGTACCAGGCGGGGCGCCGCCACCGCAGGAAACCCGCAGCGGCAACGACCAGCACCAGTGTGACCGTTAACCCGGTCATGGTCAGGCCGCCTTCGGCTTCGAGGCAGCGGCGGCGAGTGAGGTGACGGCGACCGCGCGGAACGCGATGCCGTGGCGCTTCTGGCCGTTGAAGTCGTTCTCCCACGGGCGGGCGATCAGCCCGGTGAGCGCGACCGGGGTGCCCATGGCCAGCTCGCCGGTGATGCCGGGCTCGGGGACGGTGATGGACAGGATCTCGACCTCGTCGTTCGCCGCGAACATCACGTCGACCGTCATCAGCTGCGCGCCGGTCTCGGCGTCGGTGGCGATCTCACCGGTACGGCGGTCCTTGACCTTGGGCTGCGGGGGCTTGGCGACCATCACGGTCGCGGCGGAGGTGTCGACGGGGATCTGACGCATGATGGAGTCTCCCTTTTTGGGATGAGCCCCGGGCTGCTTTGTGATCTTGGCGGATGGCACGCAGACCGGGGCAGCTTGTTGTTGCGACACTCCCGAAGCTACTCGCAGAAAAACTGCGAGTCAACAGAAAAACTGCGAGTAGTAGAAGAACTCCGAGTCTGCAACACTGAGTGCGACAAGAAGGAGGCTGAAATGGCCAACTACGGGCTTTTTGTTCGCTTCACGGTGCGCGACGGTGCAGGCGAGGCGTTTGACGCGCTGATCCGGGAGACGGCCGAAGGGATCCGGGCGCACGAGCCGGGCACGCTGGTCTATGCGTGCCATGAGGTCGAGGGCGCACCCAATGAGCGGATCTTCTTCGAGCTGTACGCCGATCGCGCCGCCTTCGAGGAGCACGAGCGTCAGCCGCACACGCGTCGCTTCCTGGCCGAGCGCTCCAAGTACGTTGAGAAGACCGAGGTTGACCGCCTTCAGCCGTACGCCGGCAAGTACCCCACCGGAGCTGAGAAGTGACGGCTTCCAACATCAAGACTGTCGGCCAAAGAGTAAGGGAACTGCGCCGCGCCGCAGGCATGTCACAGAGCGACCTTGCCGTCGCCATGGGGCGCTCCGAGAGTTGGGTCTCGCAGGTCGAAAGAGGCGTACAGCCCGTCGAGCGGCTGTCGGTCCTTCAAGCTCTCGCCGATGCGCTCAATGTGCCCGTGAGCGATCTACGTCCGGATGCCGCCCCAGCCGCGGAGGAAGCCGAGCCAGAGGAGCAGACGAAGAGCAACGACCTAGACGGTCTGCGGGTAGCCCTTACTGGTCATCCCGCGCTGGGCAGTCTCTTCCAACAGCCCCCGGCCGAACCGACTCCTTCTCTTGCCGACTTCCGTCAGCAAGTAGAAGAGGCATGGACTCTCGTGCACGCATCGAGCTACGCGGCACTGAGCGAACATCTCACCAAGCTTCTCCCAAGCATTGAAACCGCAGTCCGCCACGCGCCGGCAAGCGAACGCGCAGAGCTTCACGGCCTACGCGCCAAGGCGTACCAGGTAGCTGCGGCCAGCTTCACCCGGCAAGATCAGGCGGACGCCGCGTGGATCGCGGCCGACCGAGCGCTACAGGCAGCGGAACTTGCTGGGAAGCCGTTGGAAGTCGTCGCGAGTCTGTTCCGAATGGCGCACGCCTTCATGCGGCAGCAGCATATGGACCAGGCCGAGCAGGCAGCGCAATCCGCTGTGGCCGTCATGGGCCCGAGGGCAGAGGCCCCGGCGTGCCCGCCGGAAGAGCTATCGCTGCTCGGTGCCATGAACCTCGTCCTTGCAGTGATCAACGCCCGGGAGGGCAACCGAGGACGGACCCACGAGCACATCGAGCGAGCCCGTGGAATCGCGGCGCGGCTGGGCGGCGACCGCAACGACTTCGACACGGAATTCGGGCCGACGAACGTCGAGATCCACGCCGTAAGTACGGCAGTGGAGCTGGGAGACGCGGGGCTTGCTCTAGAGGTAGCCCAGCGTGTTGACGCATCCGGTCTCTCGCCCGAGCGGCAGTCACGTTTCCTGCTTGACGTGGCGCGAGCACACGCGCAGCGGCGACACGTCGGCGAGGCCACAGCCGCACTCCTGGAGGCCGAGGCTCTGGCTCCCGAGCAGGTCCACGATCACCACTTGGCCCGCGAGGTCATCCGCGATTTGATCCAACTCTCGGACCCTCGCATCCCCGAATCGCTGCGCAACTTGGCCGAGCGGAGCGCCGTCATCTAGGCACCCCGAGGCCCTGAAGCCCGTGCGGTGGAAGTTTCCCTACGTCATCAAGCCGGCTGCGCTCCGCTCCGCCGGGCGCGCTCCCGGCTCCGCGCCGGGCGCCGCTCCTGCCTTCGGCCCGCTCCGCCCGCGCTGCGCCGACGCGCGCCCACGCGACGAGAGCCGGGACGTGAGTCGATCGCTGTAGGGGAGCAGCCACGGTCAGAACGAGCCTCCGGCGGGGGCGCTCAGGCTCCGAGATGGCGGGGGCGCCGTTCGCGAGTGCCGGCGGACAGTGGCGTGCGCGCGGTGCTCTCATCCCGTCTGCCATCGACCCAGGCAGAGCCGAGCAGGCGCGGCCCATGGCGTCCAGGTCGTTCGTACAGTGGCGCGCTCCACCTGGACGCCATGAACCACGCCCGCTCCACGGTGTGTGGGCCGACGGCAGACGGGATGAGAGCTAGGGAAGTTAGGGGTACTGGAGGACGGCGGCTTAGCCGTGCAGTTGCTTGAGCCGCTCATGGAGCAGCGGATAGTCAGACACGGGACGGATAGGCTCAGGTTCGGAATCGTCCAGGTCGACGGGTGCAGGCTTTGTGGCAGCCAAGACGTCTGCTACGAGCCTTTTGAGATCATCGTCATCGAGGGCAATGACGTAACCGCGCCCGTCCCTGGCAGTGTCACGACAGCGGCTGAGGAAAAGGTCCTTATCTTTAAATGACCGGCAAGCCAGGATACCGAACTGGCCGCGGAACATCGAAAATCGAGAGGAGAGTTGATCGAGCTCCGGATTGGTAACGTCCTTGCCGTAATTCTTGCACTCGACAAATACGTAACGGCTTTGAATCCGGTGCCGAATGAGGTATTTAAAGAAGCCGTCCCTCGCCGTGTTTGTGTATGAAATGTCGATCCGCTTGCGCCCGTCGTGGATCTCAGTCTCCTTATCCGACATGGAGAGCGAAGGGTAGAAGATGGCGGTCAGGAGAGACTCGACGGCGTTGTGGTAGCGCGTTGCATCCTGCTTGCCGGGCGGAACGTCTAGAACCGCTTGCAGCAGTTGCTCGTAATCGGGCATCGGCGTATCCGCCGTGTCAGAAAGTTCCCGGTGGGACAGCGGTTGAGGGGCAACCTGCCTCTTAATGGCCCGGTAGTGCTCGTACACGGACGGCCGTTTGAGTGTCTCGCGCGTGACGTCGGGCTTTGTGCTGCCGTATTTCTGCTTGATCTGCTTCTTGGTGACCACGACTTTGCTACGGGAACGGACCGTATCTGCAAGTCCCCTCAGAGCGATCTTAGCCTCCTCATCCTGAAGAACGGGTACCAGATGGTTCCGGTAGTACTCGCTGCGGGACATGTGCATGGAGCGGCGTACGATCATCTTGGGCACCAGGAGCAGCTTATTTCCGTCAGGGGTTGGCAGTTCCGTAAAGCCGTTCTCCCACTCCAGAGTGTCGGGGTTCCAAACTGGTCCGCTCACGACATCCTCTTCCAAGGGGATATCGAAGAGTTCTGCCATCTGCTGGGTGTAGAGGATGAGGGGGCCGCGGATGATATTTGTCGTGATGTCGGAAACGATGTCCATGTCGACACCGTCGATGAAGAACGCAGTGTCTTCAAGGTCTTGGATTAGTCCCGTTTTTGCGGCTTCACTTTCCGCAAGCTTCTCCGCGAAGGCGGCCCCCATTTTGCTTCCGAAACCCCTACCTGCGCTCGGCCCTCGCGAGATGCCCAGGTGTGTCTCATTAGGTTCACGAAGTTGGCTAAGTAGTGAAACCGTTCGTCGCTTATCGTTTGAGCGAACGGCATCAAGTACGCTATCGAAGAAGGTTTCAAGCATTTTCAGGCATTGCTTGCCCCAGTCGTCCTCAAGATAGCGGATCAAACCAGGGTCCACGTACACTCGAATGTCATTTACGGTGTCTACGTCTACAAAATCCAACGTGCCCTGGGTTCGCCCCAGCCTGTAGTACTCGGAGACGCGCGCCATGACTTCCCCCTGCTTTGTTTGGACTACCCACCCTTGTGCATTTTCTCTTGGTCGCCCTCAGCTGTAAAGCATGCGTCTGCTACGTGCATCTGTCTGCGGCAGGGGCACCGTCAAGAGATGCTACGGCCCGCCACTGACAACGGGTCTGGGGTCGCCATGGAAATAGATCATGTGTTTGATTTAGTCCTGTCGCTACCTCTGCATGCAGCCCGCATATATGCGACTGAGCAGTGGGGCCCGGGCTCTGGCGCAGCAGCTCGAAACATGCTGAGGGCCCCTTATGAACGCTCCAGGACGGCCTACGCCGGGCCGTCTGTGGGCCGTCCGAGGGGGATCGGCGACGACAGATGACGACTGCCAGTGACAGGCGCCCAGACCGTGAGCCGCAGGTCACCCAAGTGGATCGCGACACTGGTACCACGTCACCACTCTGACGGGGTCCCGCGTTGCGCAGCTTGCGGCAATCTGCCTCACGCCCCAGTTGACCACCGATGGGGAACCGTGACGAACGGCCACCGACGCCCACCAACGTGTCCCGGGGTCAACAGACTTGGAGCTGCGCTATCAGTCTCGCACGTAGGCTTGCGGGATGCGCAAAGGTGCGATCACGCGTGATGCCGTCCTCAAGGCCATCGCTGAGTACGACGAACTAGGCCGAGCGCGGTTCCTGGCCAAGTACCGCTTCAGCGAGGCCCGCTCGTACCTCCTCCTACACGAGGGACGGGAGTACGACTCGAAAGCCATTGCAGGGGTGGCGCACAGGTGGGACTACGGACGTGCGCTGCTGCCGGAAGAGTTCAGCGGCGGGAAGGAGCACGCCGCAGCCTGGCTGAAGCGAGCCGGGTTCGAGGTCAGGGCAGTGAAGAACCCCGACTGGACCCGAGATGAGATCATCCTGGCCTGTCACCTCGTGATGACCAACGGGTGGAAGGGCCTGGACGCCAATGATCCGCGCGTCATCGAGCTGTCCGGTCTTCTGCAACTCATGCCGATCCATGCTGAGGCCGACCGCAACGAGAAGTTCCGCAACCCCAACGGGGTGGCCCGCAAGACGTTCGACATCGCCACGCGTCACCCGGACTACCGGGGCAAGCCCACCAACGGCGGTGCCCTCGATGTTGAGGTGCTGCACGAGTTCCTGGCCCGGCCGGCTGAGATGACCGAGGCAGCCCGGCTCATCCTTCAGGGCATCTCTACGGGGGACCTCCAGACGCTGCCGCTGGAAGACGACGGGGACCTGGACAACTACAGCGCGCCCGAAGGTCGGCTGCTGATGAGTCGGCACAGGCGCCGGGAGCGGAACAAGGGCCTGCGGAAGAAGAAGATCGACGCGGTGCTCAAGGAAGGCGGAACGCTGGCCTGCGAGGCATGCGGCTTCGACTTCGAAGAGGTCTACGGCGACCGCGGCAGCGGCTACATCGAGTGCCACCACGTTGTACCCCTGCACGAGGCCGGCGAAGGCCGGACCAAGCTCAGCGACCTTGCACTCATTTGCGCGAACTGTCACCGCGTGATCCACCGCTGCGCGCCCTGGCCGACTCCGAAGGAACTGCGGCACCTCATCCAGACCCGCCGGGGCACAGTGGCTCGCATCCCCGACCAGCAGGGCGCGGAGGCCACCCGCCCTGCCGCGGACGGGGGATGACCGCCTTAGCCGTGTCCAGCAGCGGGCAGCCAAAGCGCGCCCGACACAGAAGCTCCAGATACACAGTTCAGCTTCTGGCATTTTCCATCGCACCACGTCACCAGGCACCTACACTAAGTTCGTTCAGCTCAGTCTCGACTGAGAACCCGACGCGGGGGCGAAATTGGGTCAGCGTGGGCCGAAACGAAGGTTGACTCTGCAGAGAGGGAACTAAGAATCAGCGATGAATCCTCCAAGCAGTAACCTAGATCAGCAGTTTGCCAATGAACTCCGCGAGTCAATTGGACAGTCAGATCCAGTCGAGAATGCACTGACCACCAACGACCGTGTCATTGCTCGCGTAACGGATGGAATCTATCGTCAACCTGGATCCGCCGTCAGGGAGCTAATCGCAAACGCGTACGACGCGGATGCTACTTGGGTCTCAGTTAAAACTGACGCGCCGAAATTCAGCCGCATGACGGTGGAAGATAATGGCACTGGCATGACTCCCGAAGCAGTCATTCACTTGCTTCACAACATTGGCGGTAGCGCCAAACGGACGAAGCAAGGGCAAGAACTCGGAATTACCTCATCACGAGACTCCAACATCAGCCCCAAAGGTCGCAAGCTGATTGGCAAGTTGGGCATCGGAATCTTCTCCGTGTCCCAGCTTACCCACAGTTTCCAGATAATCACCAAGACTGCGGGTGATCCATACCGCACGATTGTTCTAGTGAATCTGCGCCAATTTGCTGACGGCCCGACTGGGACCGAAGGAAGTACGTTCAAAGCGGGCAGTTACCAGGCGTGGCGAGAACCGACTAACGACGTCGGTGCACATGGCACAACGATCGTGCTCACCGCTATTCGCCCTCAAACACGGGACAGTCTTCGCAGCGAGCAGCTGTGGGGCGCGATCACGCATTCCCTAAGCGACGAAGCTGAGGCGAAGGCTCGTTCCTCCATCCCGACATACCATATTGGCCACCTTGACGCGCACGGGCTCCATATCAAGGATCCGAAGAATCAAGAGCGTAGCCTTCCGTGGGATGAGAGAGATAGCGCTAATGCGGCGTTCCCTAAAATGGTGAAAAGCGTCTGGGAGTCCGCGCAGGGGCGCACAACTGTGAAGCTTACGGAGATGTTCGATACCTATCTCCAGATGCTTTGGAATCTTGCCCTAGCGCTCCCCCTTCCATACGTGGAAAAGAGCGTCCTAGACGAAAGTGTCTCGGATGAGTGGGCTTATTTCTATAAGCTCGCCAACGATTCTAGAGGTTCAGCGCAGGAACTTGTAAGCAACGACCCCAAGGTCACAGTCCGAGAACTTGCGAAACTCCCTCTCCCTGAGAACTCTCACAGCGATTTCAAAGTTACCATCGACGGCGTGCAACTCAGTCGGCCGATCAAATTCCGTGATCTGCCAACAACGCAGCACGTGCTGAAGAAGCCGATGGTGTTCGTCGGATCGCTTCGACAAGAATTCAAGGGCCTAGATCGAGACATCAGTGCTGGCCCTCTCGAGTTCGAAGGATACCTCGTTTGGACACCTAGAGTTGCACCCACTGAGCATCAAGGGGTTCTCGTTCGCATTCACGGAGCAAGCGGAACCCTATTTGACTCGACGTTTTTCAACTACCAAGTCGCAGAGTTGACTCGTCTGCGGCAGATCACTTGCGAACTCTTCGTAAAGCAGGGCCTAGAAGCTGCACTAAACATCGACCGTGAGAGCTTCAACACCGCTCACCCGCACACAGTGATTCTTACACGTTGGCTGCACAATTCCTTGCGTCAGCTCGCAACAACACAGAAGCGCAAAGCGCAGCAACTACGTCAGGAGGCTCGGGGGTCAGCAACACGTGAAGCAGAAGACCGCATCAGCCGTATCGTAAGCTCCGCCAACTCGCTGCGGACCGACGGCGAGGGAGTGGTTCCAGAGATTCACTTCGCGCGCCCCACGCAGCACGTGGTAGCAAACAGCGGGAGTGTCATTCAGACGTTTGACCTCGACCGCATCTTTAGCGAAATTCCGGACAAGCCGCTTACTGATTTGAGTCCCAAGAGCCTCCGCAAGCTGGAAGCTATTACCAAGGTGCTGTCCGTATACGGGGTTCTTGAGCAGCTAACCCCGAAGGAGCAAGACAACCTGCTTGGATCCATCCTTGGCATCATGGAAGCTGAGAACCTTGGCTGAAGAAGTGACAAGCTCCGAAGAAGATGACCTCCGCGCCCTACTTGGCGAAGGCCCGGTCCCCTTTCCGGCAAAGGTGGAGCGCGCTTTCAAGCCGTGGCACCGACCCCGCAAGCAGTACGTGCGCGACGCCCAATGGTCCCGGGAGATCGGTATTCTGGCACGCGATCTCAAGCTTAGCGGCAGTGAGTTTCGTTATCTCACTTTGCCAGGCAACGATCTACTCGACATTCGCCATATAGCAGAGACTGTCTGCTCACCACGTCAAGTCAAGCTGCGATACCTTGGGTTCAATACCGCTGTTACCTCGCAGGATGCTCAGCAACCCGAACTGAACTCCGCTGAATTCTCCGTTATCAGGATGGACTGCATCCATTCTGATTCTGAGGTGTACTCGGCCGATTTCCGCTCAGTCGGCCAGAGCCGTTCGCCTGAGTGGCACCGCGTCAAGCGAGACGCACCCTTCCATGCCATCAATATTGACCTCTGTGGTGGATTTGCAGGGGTAGAGAAGTCCAGCGGTGTACCCAATTACTTCGCAGCCTTGCAAGCGATTCTTCAGCATCAGATGCATTCCGATGAAGATTTCCTTCTCTTCATCACGACCCGGATGGATGACAACAGCGTAGACGACACAGCGAAAGAGGCTCTGGTCCACCTAGCCCAGCAGATCCACGACACTTGCAAGGCATACGCGTCAGATTTCGCTACGGCCTGGGGCCTGCAGGACTGTGCCTCGCCCATACGTGTAGCCGATCTCGTAGACACCAGCGAAGCCTTCATGCTGGGCTTGACTCAATGGATTATCTCGCGTGGTGTGGAGCTTGGACTGAAAGCTTCCGTGCGTAGCTTCATGACATACCGTACAGGACACGGTGCCGGCGACGACGACATCGTCTCCCTAGCGATTCGCTTCAAGCCCGACCCGGTAGTTCAGCCAGATCCGCACGGTCTAGTCAGAGTAGTCAATCCTCCCCCAGCTCCCGCTGACAAAATCTGCGCTCAATCGCGCACGATACCCCGTCGGGTAAACAATCGCGCCAGAGTGGACGAATTGCTTCGCACTCAGGCCGAAGAATTCGAAAGGTGCATCCAAGCGTCCTCCAAACTCCTTGATGCTGCTGGGTACGATGCAAGCCGCTATCGGGATTGGGCCATGCAGGAGTACGACGAGAGCAAAGCTGCCCAGTGAATGATTACCTGCCGAGATTTGTCACTAGCCTTAATGGGCTATCAGCTCTCGTATACCAAGTGCGCTGACATCAGCCCCTGCCTTGGCAGCTCGGTCCATCGAACGACCCGACTGCACAGCTACTAAGACCACAGGGCCCCGAGGCTGTGGACCAGTTGTGGACAGGTCGCTTGCGGCACGGCGTCTGCGCACTGCTGACCAGGATGAACGCGCCCAGACTAAACGGCCTCCGGAGCCGTGTGCGCGGGTTCAAACCTTGCTGGGGCATGCCGCGTGAGGGTGCCCGAAGGCCCCGTCGCTAGCAGGAATCGGTGAGGACGGGGTCTTCGTACCAGCGTGGTTGCAGTCGGTTCTAACTGGCCTTCCGCAGCGCCCAGTTAGGCCATACTCAGGATATGCCGGTGAGCACTCCCCTCTCCCTTCCGTTCCCTCCTCTCGCGCCTATCCCTGTACCGCCGCGCAGGGTGGTTCTGATCAAAAACCCTCGCACAGTCGCTCGTCGGCTAATGCGCAACGCTGGGGACGGTCCTTTGCCGGCTCTGGCGATGCGCGTACAGGACCGAGCTCGAGAGGAGGTTCGGGCGTTCCTCAGCGAAGACGGATTCCGTGAGCATCGCCTCTATGTCCTGGAGATCGCCGGCAGCCACCCTCACATCAAGATCGGTTATAGCTCCGATCCGTGGGTTCGACTGACCCAGCACATCGGGGAGATGAACCGCTGGTACCACACGTTGATCAGGGCCCATGTCTCTGAGCCACTGAGTGACAAGCACAGCGGAAGGCAGGCCGAGGACCGAGCACACAGCTTTATGCGAAGGCTCTACCCTGTGGCGGCTCCGAGTTCCCGTGAGACGTTCATGGGCACAGACTTCAACGCTGGCACGGCCTGCGTGGATGTCGCTGTCTCCTTGACGAAGTACCCCACCTGTGCCTGAGCCAGGGACCAGTGGGTCGGGAAGCGCCTCGCTAGCCCATACCCTCATCCAGCCCAACGAAGTCCTGCGCGACAGCCAGCCCAGCACCCAGGTAAGCAGGAAGGGATGCCGTGCCATTAGCGTGCCAGATACTGCGGGGACTCACAGGGAACAGCAGGGAAGCTGCTGCAGGCCCACATGGGCTGACGCGCTCGCACACCGCAGGTCAGTGCGGTAGTCGACGCCAGAGAACCCAAGCTTCCCAAGCTCAGGTCTCGCTTACGTGACCGTTCAGATGGAAGAGGAGCCATTCAAGCCAGTCCGGTGTGACACCAAGCTCCGAGGCCCAGACGTGCACGGCACTGACGTAAGTGGTGTATCGGGTGGGCCAATGGCGGGTGCCCGCCGCCTTCCAGCTCGACCACCCGAGGGCGTTCAGCGAACGAAAGACGCGGTCGTCGAGGATCAAGGCCCGTTCACAGGTGGCTTCACCATCGTCCACGGCCGCGAACCACTTGGTGAAGAAGGATCGTCCCACTCCACTAAGGACGAACTGCCGGTAGGCCCCGCTCAGGTCTCCGCTTCGGACGGCATGGCGCGTGGTCCGAAGGACTCTGGGCAGGCGCGGGTCGGACAGGGCCGCTTCGGTGTACCGCGGCCCGCGTCCGTTGGTGGTGCCTGAGCCCCAGACCATGACAGCTATGAACAGGTCACGCAGGCCATCGGGGTCATCACCAGCGAGGTCACGGAGACGGGCCAAGTCGCCCCGCTCGATGAGACGGTCACCGGCCGGCTTACCCGGGGATTCAACGCCGATATCGAGTACATGCGCTGCCCCGTGCGACGCCAACCGCGGGTGCCATGTTCCTGGACGGAAGCGCACAGGCTTCTGTACACATTCGCCGTAGCGGACAACGAGCCTCTGAAGCTGCTCCACCATGCTCCCCCTGGCCATGACGGCGGCATGCCGTGCGCCGTAGCGTATGGGAAGTCGACCATGAGCGCAGATGATTGGCCTCGTCCACCGCCTCCTGGAGCACCCACCGAACACTGAACGCTTGTATGCGCGACGGGCTGTACCTACTCGCGCGCGCACGGAGCTTTCACACCGTTGACTGTGCGCCCTACACAGTGCTTGCACGGCGCTGCACGCTGAGTGCCGGCCGAGTCTTCAAGCGGACTACCCGGGGGGAACGGTGGGCGAGTGGAAGCAGAGCAAGTGCGGCTGGCCGACGGCATCTGGAGGGCGTTGCCAGAACAAGACACTGAAAGGCACCTCACGCTGCTACCGACACCAAGGCGACTGGACGAAGCGCGGCCAGGCCGAGCTGAAGAAGAAGGTCAGCAAGCGTCGCAACAAGTAGGACGCGGTCGGGGATGAGTGTCTAACTGCGTGACAACGCCGACGGACAACGGCGAACGAGCGCGGACACGGACGGACCATCGACGCAGGTGAGGAGCACACCATCCCCAGGCGCAGCCCCTGCCGCTCCGCGCCTTGAACATTCCCAGTGTGAGCACGGGAGCCGCCTCCCAGAAGGCTTCGGCATCACGCGAGATGAGCTGAAACGGAGACAGCGAGCAGGACTCAGTGGCACGCTCGTGGTCTGGGCTTGAACGCGACGGGGGAAGACGTGGGGCGGCGTAAGAATGCGGTGGCTTTAGCGAGAACTAGCGAGCTTATTGCAGAGTTCACGAGAGCAATCGAAAAGCTGGGGGTGGCGCCCCCGCCCCTACGCGTATTCGTTGCGATTCGCCGATGGATTTGGGCGAGAGACAATACCGCCTCTCCACTGGTGTTCATGTCTGCCGTCTTTGCCGCCTTGATTGCTCTCGCTATTCGAA
Organism: Streptomyces sp. NPDC050625; assembly: GCF_040654755.1. Taxonomy (NCBI): domain Bacteria; kingdom Bacillati; phylum Actinomycetota; class Actinomycetes; order Kitasatosporales; family Streptomycetaceae; genus Streptomyces; species Streptomyces sp. NPDC050625. The sequence goes on along the minus strand of NZ_JBFAIQ010000001.1, from coordinate 833,843 downwards.
TTGACCAGCACCCACCAAAAGTCCCGCCACCTCCTGAACGCCCACACAACTCCTGGCTTGACCAGTGGATTCTTGACGTATCCCAACATGCCGCAAATAATCCAATGCTCTTTGCTGCGATCATCTTCGCGCTCGTGCTCTGTTTTGGGCACATCTTTCGCCCGCGGCCATATAGCAAACAATCCATTGAAGAAGTTACCCGACCGAGCCCCGTACGCGCCATGACGCGAAAGTATAATGTAGCGTCACGGAATTCCTTGGTGGGGCACATCTTCGAGGCCACTCTATGGGCCGATAGACTTTACTCTCAAGGTTTTTCCTATCGGGCATATAATATCTATCGAATGCTTAGTGAAACGAAGATCGTCAAGCGACAGATCCACAGGCGGTATCTAGTCGCTGGGTTACTTCCGTTTTCGGGGCGGAGTCGCAGACTGAGGCGCCACGCGCGCCTGGTGGTGGCAGCGGTAGAAAATGCAGAAGCAAAGCTAGACGAGGCGCCTCTGGAAGCACTGACCTCGCTAGTGAATCTGCTTATGGAGATTGCAGCCCGACACACTCAAGGTCTGAATGGGGCTCTCCTCCCAGTCGAAGACCTGGAAGGCCTGGCGCCCGCCCCTGATTGGGAGCCGGTACGTATGGTGCTCGCCGCCTTGTTCATGGGCGGGGCTGCAGTGGCGGTCTCACTCTTCAAAATGCCTGACCCGGCAATTACAACCCTGCTAGGCGCTGCAGGAGTGCTAATTACTTCAATTCTTTACGGAAGGCGTGTCTTGGAAAAGGCGGGAGATATCGTGAATCTGATGCGAGGCTAGGAAATCCAACTTGGCTAATGTATTCGAACGCCGCTTCCCATCTTCCTGGTGAAGCTGCTCTGGGTAGCTGTCGCGGACCGAATGGAGCCTGTCGCATGGATCAAGTCGTGGACCAGCGGCGAGCCGGAGCCAGTGGACGCCCTTTGCCGCGTAGGCAGCGTTCGTGAGCGAAGTCCGCGAGCGGGAGCCAGAACCAGGATTCCGCCGCTGCGAGAGCCAGCAGAAGGCCGCTGAAGAGCAGCAGGAAGCCGATGACGTCCATCAGGTCAAGGCGCGCCTTGGAGCGCACCGACGAGTCGGACTCGCGCAGCCGCGAAGGACGCGAACCAGGTCTGGAACGCTGCGGGTCAATACACCTAGGCGATCCATGGGGGCACGCTAGCGGTCCCTCCGACACGGCTGCCAAGGGGTTTCCAGGCGAGGCGCCCATGCGCAAGCCGCGGGGCCCCCGTCTCATTTCCCGTCTTATTCAGGTCCGTTCACGGCAGTTCAGACAGGACCCAGAGCCGTCTTCGCAGCAGCGATCAGCCACCCATGAACCCAGGCGAACGAGCCCGAAGCCCGACCGTTGGTTAGGTCCCAAGTCGTACCCGGGCGACCCCCAACAGAGCCGGGGATGCAGCTGCTCTGCAGAGCTGGACACCTCGGAAGCCGACCGCGCGTCAGAGGCCCTAGCCATGCGCACTGACAGCGCGCCCCACGAGCTTTACCTTCGGCGTGTGCGGCTCGCACCACAAGCGCACCAGATCGTGCGGGGAACAGCGGGGAATCACGGGGAACGCAGACAGGCTCAACGGGGCCGCAGCATGGCCGTTGGATACAGGTCAGCGCACCAACCCGCTGCAGACGCCAGCAGCTTGCCAAGCTGATCGCCGTTGGCGTAGGGCTGGACAACTGGCACCCCCAAAGGGGCAAACTGGCCGCCCTGCTTCCCCTGGCCACGTCAGAATCGGTTCATGGGGCGTTGCGCTGGTGTGACACGGCAAGGGCAAGCATGCCGCAATTCTGCGGGCTGGAACGGCTTCTGCCACCTACACGGCGGTGGCGGGCGAAGTCGGGCGCCCAGGCTCGGCCGGCCTTCGGCACCCGCAGGTGTGACGCACGGTTTGGGGCCTCGGCGCCTGAGGCGGCGGAGAGGCTGGTGGTGGAGGCTGCGGTATCTCTTCGTGAGCTGGTTCGAAGTGCTGTGCAGCGCTATCGGTCGGCGCCGGCGACGTTAGAGAGACTGGGGTGGAGCTTCGGCGGCTGGGCCGTCCCTGGGCCGTCCGAGGCCGCTCGACAGTGGCCAATGACGACCAACGACGACCACCAGGCGCACGTGCCCACCGCCTCTGAGCAGCGAAAACGCAGGTCCCCGAGATCCCCGGCAAGACCCAGGGCAAGAAGAAATATCTGCGCGATCAAGGCCCCTGCCTGAGGTCCCCACGGGTAGGGGAGCACCCGGAGGGTTCGGGCAATCGCTGGGCGGTGTGGCGCGTCATCTGCGAGCTCACTCTGACCATGGGGGCGGTTGCGGTGGACTACGGTGAAGGCGCAGCTCAGCGTGTACGCGGATCTGTGGCCTTACTCGGGCTCGGTGCGCCAGATCTTCGAAGTAGATCATCGCCTTCGTCGTCAGCTCGCGCTCTCGATATATATAGGGCGCCAACACGTTCCACATGTTGATGATGTTCGGACCATAAGAACCAATGATCAACCGCTCATCCACTACGCCATGAGCGACGAGTTTTCCTACGTCGTCATAGAAAAGGCTCACGCGGCGGACGTGCCGAAGCGGTTCATCTGGCAAGCGCCTGTACCCGAACTCGGGCGAATGCTCTCGCGCCAGGTCCGACTTGATGTATTCGATGGCGCGGGAGAAGTCGGGCTGTCTCGTCTCACGAAACAGCTCCACCACCACAGGCAGCAAGTTCGAGTTGTTCGCGAGCTGCAGCTGTCGCGCAGACACGAAGGAGGACACCACGAGCGATAGGACTGATATGGCCAGTGCCAACACAGTCGACGCCACAGAGAGGCTCATGGACGGAGGCTATCCCCCGGTTAATCTCCATCAACATGCTTTGCTTGACCGGACTTGGGTCCCGCCGACCGAGACGCTCTGCCAGGGCCATGACGCTCTCGTCCGGATCGCTGGAGCGAAGATGTGTGCCAGATCGTGCCGGCAACCCCACATGTTGGTCTGCCGTTCGTCCGGGCTGCGGCGCTGGGGCGCCGGTCCCGGCCGAGCGGCAGACCGACGAACGGAGAGGCATGACGCGCAGCAGAAGGCCCCGCACATCGACCGCCGGGGGAGCGACGACGTGCGGGGGCGGACCGGCCGGTCGCGGGAGCCTGCTCAAACCGCAACCGGCCGGGGTCTCTGAGGCGAAGTGGTCAGGCAGCCGACGCGTTGGGGCGAGTGCTCGCCGCCTCTTGCGGCCTCCCGGCGGGCGTCGGCATCTCCGCTGCGAGGCCCGACACAATCAGCTCGGCCAGCATCAGGGCCGCTTCGGGCCGCACAATGCCGAGGCGTACCAGGCCGTCGCCCGAGACATTCACGTCGGCCGTGAGGCCGGGGAAGTCAGGCTCCAGGCCCAGGGCGGTCAGTTGTGCGGCCAAGGTGTCGGCGCCGCGGCGCGCCCGTGCCCAGCCGCGGACGTAGGGCACGCCAGGCATCAGGTTCTCGGCGCGCTTGTCGACGACTCCCCGTCGGTCGGTCATGGCGTTAGTCCTTTCCTGCATCGTGTTCGGCGGCACCGCCACCGGACTCTTCAAGGCGCTGCATTTCCGAGGCCAACGCCAGCCGCAGCAGTTCCGCCAGACGCTCCGCAGTGGCCGGCGACACCCGGCCGAGCTCGACGAAGCCATGCCCGAAGGCGTTCAAGTCGGCGCGCAGGTAAGGGAAGTCCTTCTCCAGACCGGCACGGACCAGAGCGTCCCGAAGGGCGGTGGTGGCATCCCGCGCGGCGTACCAGTCGTCGCTGACAAGGGGCGACCAGGTGGCAGTGTCTTCCCGCTGGGTGGCGTCATCCCGCATCGGTCGTGGTCCCCTCAAGAGCGGAGAACGTGACGGCCGCCGCGGACGGGTAACGCTCGCTGTACCGGTCCACGCGGGCGAGCAACTCGGTAGAGGCGATCAGCATGGTCGCCAGGGCCACCGGGCGGAGCGGGTTGGCAATGGGACGCCGAGTCGGAGCCCGAAGCCACTGGTAACGGTCGCCGGTCATGGGCATGGGGCCGGGGACGACGACCACCGAGCTTCGGCCGAGGTAGCGGTACGGGGGTGGGGTTCCTGCTTCCTGGGCGAGGTAGTGAACGAAGGTCCCTCACTGCGCGAACCGAGGAAGAATCCCACTCGGCGAGCCTTGTGATCGAGTACCACCGGGCCGAACGGAAGCCCCCGATGCAGAAGTTGATCGAAGGTCTCGATGCCGACCCGCTGGTCTACCGTCACCACGTCAAAGAAGCGGCCGGCCCCCAGCGCGTACGGTGCGCGTGGGTCGTCCGCCCACGTCTCCCGGCAACCGGCCGGATCGTCTGCCGCCGCGGAGAGCCATTCGACACCCCTGGTGGTCATCCTCTGCACGTCATCTCACCTCGGTCAGGCTCAGAATCGCGGCCGCTGCCGCTCTGCCTCCAGCCTCAAGGCCACCACCCTGGTCAGGGGAGATGACGAGAGGTGACGGGGGATGACGCGTCGCACGTGGACGTGTCATCCCCCGTCATGGGTCAATCGCTGCCGATCTGCGACTACTTGGAGCGCCCGGCGGAGAACGACGCGTACATTCGGTCGTAAGGTCAGGAAGCTGTGAGCCGCAGCCTTCACACCGGAGCAGGCGTGGGGAGGGAACGATCACGTCCTCGATGGAGCCCACCAGCATCCGCTTACGACAAACCCGTGCGGGCCGAGGCTGGAGTCAGCCGCGGTTGGTGCGCGAGTTACGCCAGGCTGCGGCCCGCCGTGGTCACCAACTCCCGTCGGACGCCAGCGTGAAGCGTCGTATCGCCAGTTGGGAGAACGGGCACAGCGCTCCGGACGACTTCTACGGTCCGTTGCTGTGCGAGGTGTACGGACTCAGTGCCGCCGAACTCGGGCTGATCCACGAAGGCGTGCGCGACACGGGGCTGCTGGACGCCAGCTATCCAGAAAGCCCCGAGGGCGCGATCGAAACAGTCGGCCAACTGTGGCGCGCCGATCTCAACCAGTACGAGCCCCTGTTACAGGCAGAGCCGTCCGAACCGGCATGGAACGAAGCTTCGCTCCGGTGGCTGGTCGCACCCAACCCAGGCGTTCCCCGGCAGCGTCAGGACGGAATGCGCGTCGGTCTCGGAGACGTAGCCGCTATCAAGACGACCGCGGACATGTTCTCCGAATTGGACGACCGTTTCGGTGGTGATCACGCGCGACACGCGGCCATCCAGTACCTCAGTACCGAAGTAATGCCGCTCCTGCGCGGTCAGTACACCGAACGGGTCGGCCGAACCTTGTTCTCCACCGTGGCCGAGGCAACGCTTCTGGCCGGTTGGATGTCCTACGACGCATGCCGCCACGGCTTGGCACAGCGGTACTTCCTTCAGGCTCTTCGGTTAGCGCAGGACGCCAATGACCGCCGACTCGCCGGAAGCATCCTGTCCGCCATGAGCCACCAGGCAACGTTCCTGGGCCGCTATACGCAGGCCGCGACGCTCGCTCGCGCGGCGCTCATGGGCATCTCCCCCGTGGCCACCCCGACCCTGCGCGCCCAGTTTCACGTCATGGAAGCCCGTGCCCTTGCCCGAACCGGCGACGTAGGGGCCTGCGAGGCCGCCCTGGGCGCGGCCACGAGAGCGCTGGAGAGCCGGAACAGCGACGACGAGCCCGAATGGATCAGCTATTTCGACGAAACCGAACTCGCCGCGGAGGCCGCCCACTGCTTCCGCGACGTCAACAGCGCACGGCAGGCCGTTGCCCACGCTGAGAACGCCATGAGCGGCAACCATGTGCGTAGCGACTTCTTCGCGACCATGGTTCTCGCCGACGCCCACCTACGCGCCGGCGACGTCGAGGAGGCGTGCCGCGTGGCCCTCGATGCGCTCGATCTTGGCGAACAGCTGAAGTCAGCTCGATGCGTCAGCTACCTCGCCGAGTTCCGGCAGGACCTCGCAGCCGTCGGCGACAGCGCAGTCGCGCGCGCTTTCACTGGGCAAGTCAGAGAACACAGGCTTTGGGTTGCCTCCGACGCTCGCGTCGCTGTCTGACGCCAGGACGTGAACTCTGCGCTCAGAACGGGCCCCACTCGTCTCGGCCCTGCCCTGTGCGAAGAGACCTCACTCGCCGAGCGAATTCGGCGGCAGACCGCTCACTCGTCGTGACCTGGTGGCCCAGCCAGGCAACCATCATCAGCTCACGTAGGTCAGCGAGCGTTTCGTAGCCCGGCCAGTTCATCAGGTCGAAGCCGTACCGGTGCACGAACTCGCCGTACTCCACCTTTGTGTGCCAGCCGTACCTTTCGTAGAAGATCGCCGTCTGGATCAGGTCCCACTCGCGTGGGGCGAGGGCGAAGCCGTCCAGGTCGATGAGCACAGCGTGCCCGTCCCGATGGCGGAGGATGTTCCCGATGCTGGCGTCACCGTGGATCAGGCCGAAGGGAAGGACGAAGTCCAGCCGGTCGTGGTCCTTGGCGAGTCTCGCCGCTCGTTCCTCCAGGAACGTCCGGTCCTCCCCCGGGATGCCGTCCAGCCCTTCGAGGGACGCCGCCAGCTTGGCCAGCGGATCGAAGTACGGGAGGCCCAGGGATTCAGGTTCTTCGAGCCAGTGCAAGCGGCGCAGAAGGTCGGCCAGCTCGCCAACCGTCGCGTACTCCTCGTTCTCCTGGACGCTCTCCCAGAAGGTGACCACCAGGCCGCCGACGAGGAGCGGCTGAGCCACCGAGGCCGGCGCGCGCATGGCAGGGAAGTCCTGCGACTCAAGCCAGCGGGCTACGCCCACGGCCCGTTCCATCTCTGTAAGAACCGCCGGATCACGCGCGATGCGGACGATGACGGGTAACGACGTGAGGCGGTAGACCGCGTTCGATCCGAGCCGCAGCAACTCGGCGCCGCGGTAGTCGAGTCCGGCCGTCGCGCATGCCTCCTGGAGGACGGGCGCCAGCCCCTCCGCCGTGAACTCCGCGCCGCTGCCGTCCTGTCCCCCGCCGCTGCCCGAGATCATGCTTCGACCATACGGGCCGGACCGACCGCCCGACAGGCCGCCCGCGTAATAGGGGCGTAATGATCTTGCTCCATGCCCACTCGGCTGAAACCTTCGCCGCAGGTCAGGGGCCCAATGCCCTCACGGTCTCACCTGGGCTCCGGAGCCGTGTGCGCAGGTTCGAATCCTGCCGGGGGCACCCTGTATGAGGTGCCCAAAGACCCCGCCACCAGCGAGAACGCTGAGGGCGGGGTCTTCGCGTATGTGCAGCCATATGCAGCGCTGAGCGGCCCTAGGACGGGGTCCGTGGACTCTTTTGACAGGATCTTGGAGCGTCTGCCCAGGTCAAAGCAGCTACCTCCGAGCGGACACAGCCCGGCGTGCCAGTCCCGCTCCAGAGCCACTGCGCCGAATACGCTGCGAAGACGTTCAACCTGACGTCCTTGACATTGCGTGCACGCAACGGACTCACGCACGGCGGCGGCTCTTCGCGTCGGCCCGGATGGCGCAGCAGCCGGATGCAGGAAGGGGTGTGGCATGAGGTCTCCAGGCGTGCACCTGCGGGAGATCACCGACGTCAACCGGGATGCCGTTCGTGCCCTCCGCGTCCGACGTGACCAGAAGCAGTTCGTCGCCTCCGTGTCCAAGTCACTCAAGGAGGCGGCAAAGAAACCAGAGGCCAATCCCTGGTACCGCGCCGTGTACCGCGGCGACGAGCCGGTCGGCTTCGTGATGCTGTCGTGGAAGCCGCCGGCTGGTCCTTACAAAGGGCGGCACTTCATCTGGCGCCTCCTCGTCGACAAGCGGCACCAGAGGCGAGGAATCGGCCGAGAGACGCTCACGCAGATCGCCGCCCTGGTTCGCGCGGACGGCGCCACCGAGTTGCTGACCAGCTACGATCCCGGCGACGGCGAACCGTGGCCCTTCTATCAAAAGTTCGGGTTCGAGCCTACGGGCGAGATCGACGACGGCGAGATCGTTCTGCGACTGACCTTCCCCGCTCGGTGAGCTCATACGGGTAGCGGCGGACGGTTTTGGCCTCCGTTGGTCAGATGACGAAGAAGCCGGTGCGCTCCTGGAAGTCGATGCCCCTCAGCATCATGTCTGCCTCAAGCGACCGTTACCCCGCATCCGGCCATTGCTCCGGAGGCTCTGGCGGCTCCGGGTCAGCCTGCCGCTCCACTCGCCGCCCGTTCTCCGCTCGCAGCGTCGTCAACCACGGCCAAAGATCCGGCTGTGGTTGCGCCGAGCAGGCCAGCCGGTGCTCGATACGGCACCGTTGAAACGGATCCGGCGGACACACCCCATAGACGGTTACCCGACCGTCGGAGAGCTCGATCCACCGATGCTCCGCTGGCACCGTATGGGCCAGCGGAGTCATGTCCGGCTCAAGCAACACCCAGTCCTGCTCCAGCGTCGCCACGCGATCCGCCGGCAGGCCGCAGTACAGGCAGCGCGACTGCCCACCTCCCAGCCTGCGCGGTCCCTCTTCTAAAACCCCCATACCGCGAGAGTCGGCAGCCCGCCGACGTATGCGTAGACCGCGAACTGGACGGGACGCCTGCGACAGTCGTCCATCCGTGAAATGGGACGCGACCCGGCAGGTGCGACTAGCAACCAACGGCCGAAAGCACACGGCCGAGACACGACGAAGCCACCGGCCAATGCGGGCTGGGGGCTAAAGACCCATGTGCGAGATCACTCGTATTCGCGCAACAACTCTTCGATCTTGCGGTTGGCAATCTCCTGGCGTCCATCGATGCATTTCGCATAGCGGCCCAACATGACCTCAACACTGTTGCCCGCCCGTTCGGCAACCTCGGTCGGGTCCACCCCGGAGTTAAGCCAGGTCGACAGGGCCGAGTGTCGGAGGTCGTACGGCCGAGCGGCGAGCGGAGAGGCGACCGCGGCCGGCGGGAGCGCCAGCACCCGAGCCTCCTGCCACACGCGGTAGTAGGTCGAGGAACCGACCACTCCCCCACGTTCGTTCGTGAACAGTCGCCCGTCCTCCGCACTACCGAACGTGTCGAGGTGCTGCCGAAGGATGGCAACAAGCTGGGGCGGGATGGGCACGAGCCGCACCTCTTCGGCCGGCCGGTTCTTCAGTCCGCGGTCATCGTGGGTCTCCCCCGAGTCGGTCCACTGCTTGCCGACCGAAGGACGAGTCCGGTGGAGCAGCGCCGACCCCCAGCCCTGTTCCGGGAGAACAAGCAGACCGACCGGGCCGAGACAGGGTTCAACGCCGACGCCCCGACCCGAAGCGCACTGGCGCTTCCCACGCCCGGGAGCCCTGCCGTGCCGGGCACGCCCGGTTGAAACACCTCCAGTACCAAGAGCCGTCGCCTCGACGCCGCAGGTCCACATCGTCTTCCTGGCACGAACTGCACCGCGGCGGTTTCGCGAAGTCCTCCGCGTGTTCGTGGGTCAGGATCTTGCGGGCGAAGTGGCCGCCCTTGATGGTCAGCATCACCTCGCGGGAACGGCTCTGCGAGAGGGAGTTGAGGCTGCCCAGCAGAACCGTGTGTTGGTCGATGATGACGATCTTCTGATGCATGACGTTGACGGAGACGACGGTAGGGACCACGGTCCGCAGCTGCTTGACCAGGTGGGTCTGTTTCTTCTGGCCCGTGTCGTAGGGGTCACGGACGAAGACTGTCACGCGCACTCCACGGCGTACCGCGCCCTCCAGCACCGGGAGGAGACTGAGCAGGCGTTTCGCGGTCCAGGGGGACCAGATCCACAGGGAGGTGCGAGCCTCGGCCAAGCGGTCGGCGAACGTCTCGTAGAAGGAGATCTCGTCGTGGACGTCAGTGACCTCCACGTGGCGCGAGAGTACGTCGGCGAGGCGGGTGCTGAATGGGCCGAGAGGGATGTCGGACTGTCCGCCGGGGGCGACGAGCTGGGTCGCCGGGACCCATTTGGCGCGCCGGTCGTGGATGAGTGCGGCGAGCTTGCCCATGGCCGTCTGTTCGCCCGCGGCGAGGATGCGGCTGCGGCTTCCGATGACGTACAACCTGGTCTGTACGCGAGTGACGGCGACGTTGAAGAGCCGTACGCCGTTGCGGGCCCAGGCTGTCGCCTCGGGGGCCCGAGTGGCCCGGGACATCCAAAGGCCGTCGCCGTAGTCGTCCTCCACCGTGTCGAAGACGACCACGGGGAACTCACGGCCCTGGAAGCGGTGTGCGGTTCCGACTTCGGCGAGTAGGCCGCCGGTTGCCTCGTTGTCCCGGAGTGCCTCCAGGGTGGCTTCCGCCTGTACCGGGTACGGCGTGACGACACCGGTGTCTTCGCCGTCCTCGCGGTGCAGGTCGACCAGAGCCCTGGCAGCAGGGCGCCGGCCGGCCACCATCCCTTGCGGCGGCCTGTGCGGTGGGTCTGGGCGAGGCTCTGGAGTCCGTCGGTGTCGATGATCACGATTTCGGCATCGCCGGGTGCGCGCCGCGCGGCACGCTGCTCGACACCGGGGCCTGGTTTCAGAACGCCGTCGTACGCGAGGGCGTTCGCGAGGCTCATGACGTCGTGGCCGAAGCGGTGCTGGACGTCCAGGACGACACAGCCGGTGTGATTGACGGCAGCCGCTGGTGACTCGATGCCGAAGTGTTCGTACACCTCGCGCAGGATCCAGCGGGCGACATCGGGCCGTTTCCTGGCGTCGAGTTTCGGCAGGACAGGGCCGAGCTGCATGCAGTCTCCGAGCAGAACGGCCGTCGTCCTGGCCTTGCCCACGGCGAGGAGGACTTCAGGCAGGGTCGCGGCTCCTGCCTCGTCGACCAGGACGACGTCGTACTCTCCCTCGAACACCGCCTTGGTGGTGCGGAAGCGGGCGAGCGTGGTGGCCACGACCTTCGCGCCGCGGATGATCTCGCCCTGGGCGTCACGGGCGAGTTTGTCGTACTCCTCTTGGAGTTCACGGTGGCGGCGTTCGAGGGCCAGGTGGTTCTCCTGGTCCGCGGCGACTTGGGGTTTCAGGGTTGCCGCGAGGACGTGGCGCCTGGGGTGCCCGAGGCGGTCGGCATCCGCGACACGTGCCTCGGCGGTCTGCGAGAGGCCGAGTTCTCGGACGACGGGAGCCCAGCGGGCGGCGAGAACCTTGTGGGTGCGGTAGGCCTGCTCCAGGTCGTTCGCCACCGTGCGAAGTGTCGTCTGCCGGAGCGTGATCTCCTGCTTGCTGAACGGGATCCGCGCGCGGACCTCCATGAGCCGCGCCGTTACAGATTCCTCTTGACCGGCGAGGACAGATCGTGCCGCTGAGGCTTTCCTCTTGGCTTCCTGGGCCTTCATGCGTGCCGTCTCCAGGTCGGCGCGCGCCGCTTCCCGGTCACGCTTGGTCCGGCGCCTTGAGAAACCCGTCAACTGTTCAAGGCCGTCCAGACGGTCCTGAGCCGACGCATACTCGCTGTCGGCGAGCAGGGCTTTCGCCTCCAGGTCGGAGACCGCCGTGCGCAGCTGGGTGAGGCGTTCCTGATACTCGTCGTGCGCCTTCCAGTCTGCCTGGGCCTGCTCCGTAGTCCTCAGCGCTTCGACCGCAGACTGGCGTTCGTTCTCCAGCCGTGCGACGGTCTCCGCCGCCGCCCGGGCATCACGCTGCGCCTGATCTCGCGCCCTCTCCAAAGTCTTGGAAGTACGGGCGGGGTCGTCGAGCCGGGTGCGGTCCGCCGCGTATTCCACTGCGTCGAAGTCCGTGAGGCTGCGCTCCAGATCCTCCAACTGACGTGCCCGCTCCCGGGCTTCGACCATCTGGGCAGCGACGACGCGACGTCGTTCATCGGTTTCGGCCAGCCGCTCGCGCACCATCAGGGTGAGACAGACACTCGCGTCCTCCGCGACCTCGCGCAAGTGGGGCGGTCCCACTCGGACGATCTCGCCGTCTGCGTGCCGACGCTCCTTCACCACACCCCACAGGGCGTTGTCCACGGCGATGTTGGTGGCCGAGACCAGCAGAACCCGCTTCCCCCGGGCGATCAGGTCGCCGATGGCCCGCTTGAGGACCGTGGTCTTGCCGGTGCCCGGCGGGCCCCACACCAGCCACAGTCCCTCGCCCGTGCAGGCACGGTAAGCGAGGTCCTGAGCCGGCAGGAGCACGTCCGACGGCGGTCCGGTCGGGGCCAGTCGACCGGTGCCCGCCTCGCCCCGGGCCATGAGGTGGGCAAGTGGAGCATCAGTGAGGGCGGCCAGGCCCTCACGCAGAGCCTTCACGAGGAATCCGGTGGGCTGCGGTTTCATCCACAGAACCGGGTCGGTGGGATCCGCGAACTCCGGCACCCGCACCCGAAGGGCGTTGCCGTCCTTGAACACGTCGAGGACGGAGTGGCCCGCGTCGACGCCGTTTTCGTCCGGCCCGGCCAGTCTCAGGCTGTCACCTTGGAGCTGGTCCGTCCCGATGTCGGAGCCGCGCACATCGACGACGTACTCCCCAGGTTTTCGACCCCGTACCGCTCGCCCGAGAGAACGCCACCGTGGCTCCCGCGCAGGTACGCCCTCATGGGCCACCCAGGCGTCCAGCGCCGAGACGACTTCTTCCTGCCAGCCCACGTTCCCCCGCTATCACCGTGCCGCCCGGATCTTGATCCCGTGGTACCAAGACAGCCAGACGATGACCACTGACAATCTCGCCAACGTGAAGCAGCAACTCGTGCGCCCCGCTCAATCCAGTAGCATTCGCGGTAGCATAAAGGGTATGAGCGAGCCCACCCAGAAGTACTCGATCACGATGCCCCGGGACATCGCTGACGCCGCCCGCGCCCGCAGCGGTCCCTCCGGCCTGTCCGCCTACGTCGCCGCCGCCGTCGCCCGGCAGATCGAGCGCGACAACCTCAACGAACTCATCCAGGTCGCAGAAGCGGAACACGGCCCCATCACCGATGACGAGGTGCAGGCACTTCGCGATCAACTGCACCAGGCACGCGCGCAGCAGACCAGTGACGGGAAGAACGCGGCGTGACACGCTCCTCCGCCACCCCGGGTGGCACGCTGGTACTCGACAGCGAAGGGCTGGCCAAGGCCGTGCTGCGCGATCGAACGGTCACCGCCTGGCTCGCCCTCGCCCGCGCCGACGACCTGCGCGTGATCACGTCCGCGGCCACCTTGGTGGAAGTGGTCCACCCACGCATCAATCGCCCCGCACTGGAATGGAGCCTCTCCCGCCTCGTCGTGGAGCCGGTCAGTGAGCCGATCGCCCGCCACGCCGCCGCCCTACTGGCCGATGCCGGCCTACACGGCCACAAATATGCGATCGACGCCATGCTGAGCGCGACCGCCCTCGCCGCCCCCGGGCCCGTCACCGTACTCACGTCCGACCCGGAAGACCTCACCGCACTTTGCGGGTCGCGCACGACGGTCATCAAGATCTGAGTCGCATATCGGAATGAACGCACTTTTCTAAATCACAGGACATGCGTGGGATGGCATCCCTGACGGGACCCCGTCACCAGCGGAAACGCTGAGCCGGGGTGTTCGCGTATGTGCCGGCGTATGTAGCTCGGAGCGGGCGTATGTCGGGGTCTGTGGACGAGGCGTGGACGGGATCTTGGAGCATCGTCGCAGGTGAGGCCCAGAAAATGGCGAGGCCCCTCACGAGCACGCCGACACTCACCAGGGCCGTCACGCTCCGCCCGCGGCTCGGAGCCGTAGACGGTGATGCATCAGCCCCGCCACGCACACCACGACCGGGACTCCGATAGCGGGCACGGTCCACCACGGGATGCCGATCCACACGGCCGGGAGCCCCACGCCGAAGCAGGCGCCAATGCTGGTGAAGAGCAGCCGCCTGCCGTACGGATCCCAGCTAAACGGCTCGTAACCGCGAGGCCTGACAAGGCGTACCGCGCCGAACACGAACGCCTGAGCCGCGACAAGCGCGGCGAGCATGCCGAGGGCGGCGTTCATCTGAAGCTCGTCACGGGGCGCCTCGGAGCTGTTCTGCCGGACCCCGTCCTTGCTGAGCACGACGATGTCGCGGCGCCAGACGGTGGCAGTGACCCGGTCACCCGGCTCCAGCCGCTCCAGGAGCGGTCCCGGGTCGCCGAAGGCCACGACTCCCCGCCAGGAGTCCTCATCCTTCAGGGTCGCCTTGTAGCTGGAACTCTTCCCAGCGCTCTTGATGACCGTCTTCACGACGGTGAAATGCCAGGTGCTCAGGCAGTCACTCTCCACCGGCACCGTCGCATGAGCGGGACAAGGCTCGGCTGCCTGGTAGTCCCGGTAGCGCTCCCTATCGGAGGGCAACCACGCAGCGAATGCGACGTAGCAGAGCACCGCCGATATCAGTGACAGCAGGATCAGCAGCACGCCCACGAACCGCACCCGACCCGGCGACCGCCGGTCGGCACCGCCCTTGCCCGGCAGTCTGCCCCCACTGTGAGCCTTCGCCCGTGCCGTTGGCATCTCCTACCCCCTCTGCCCCAGCGTCCATCAGCCAGAGACAGGAATACACCGAGGTCGTCCGGCAGTCTGTGAGAGGAGCCGGCTTCCGCATCCCGGCAAACCCAACACGAGGGGCGGACGCACAGAGTGAGGTTTGTTCTGATTGTCAGCATTTGATGGAGGTCGGATCACGAGAGAGGCCAGTCTCACCCCCGGCTGCTGAAGCCCCGACAGTGCCGACGACGTAAGGGGCCGTAACACCTCGGGGTGTTTCGGCCCTGTAGTCAGGTCGGCCCGCTGCCACGCTGGCGAAACTCGCTGTCACTCGTACTCGCGGAACAGGTCCTCGATACGTCGGTTGGCAACCTCCTGACGCCCGTCGAGACACTTCGCGTAGCGGGTCAGCAGGACCTCGACACTGTTGCCGGCCCGTTCGACCGCCTCCGTGGGATCAACGCCCGCGTTCAGCCATGTCGAGAGGGCCGAGTGCCGAAGGTCGTACGGACGGCACGCGAGCGGCGAGGCCGCTACGGCCGGCGGTAGCGCGAGGAGACGAGCTTCCTGCCACACACCAGAGGGCCCCCGCGTGCGCGTTCCAGAGGACGGCTGCTGCGTAGTCGTAGCACTTGTCTCGGTACTGCTGCATCGACAGGACACGGAGCCTGATGTCTGGGCGTTGACCAGCCGGCAGGAAATCCATCCGGATGATTTCGATCGCACTGGTGAACTCCTCAGTCGGCTCGCGGCCAGGGCCCGCGAGCGGCACCGAGACTCCGACGGCAGCGTTGGCCCAGGATGGATCCGGTTTCACGAAGAGCGTCGGCCCGAGCCACTGGTTGTACCTGACAGCACAGTCGTCTGGCCGTCGTAGATCCGCGTCCACGCCGTACGCCGGTGTGATGGGGGTGGCGATAGAGATACTGATCGTGGACTGGTCGCGTGCAGAGGCAGCAGCGTCCGGCGATCCGGAAGATCTGCTGAGCGATGCCTGGACGACCGGCACCTGCCGGCGCTGCTCGACCTGAAGGAGCCCTCCGAACTCGGCATGGGCCCGCACGGGCTGTGCGTCGGTGCAACCGGCTCGTGCAAGAGCGAACTGCTGCATGTCGGATGTCGCCTGCGCATCAGGCCGGCACCACGGGCGCGTCCCAGTCGATCCGGTACCGGTGCGTCCAGCCGAACATCTTCTCCGGCTTCAGGAACGTCCGCGTCGCCAGCGGCATCAGCAGGGCCGTGATCCTCGTCGCGACCGGGCCCATCGACTTCTGGCTGTTGGTCCTCGCGGCCTGGGCCGCGACCTTTTCCACCCGGTCCCGCCTCAGCTGCTCGTACGTCGCGAAGGCCGCGCGCACGTCGGGGATGTCCCGCAGACACCGCGCCAGTTGCACCGCGCTCTCCATCGCGAGGGACGCGCCCTGTCCCGAACTGGAGGACGGCGCGTGGGCCGCGTCGCCGACCAGGACCATCCGTCCCCGGTACCACTTCGGCACCGAAGGCAACGTCTCCAACCCTCCGAACGTGAGCAGTTCGTCGTCGCCCGTGCCCCGGAGCAGGTCGCGGCCGGGCACGTCCCCGGCGAACTTCTCCCGCAGGATCCGCATCCATGCGGCCGGCGGTGTCGCACGGGCCTGCTCCGCGCTGAGCGGCTCGTCGTACGGCAGGTTGGCGAACCAGGCGGTGCCCGATCCGGGCACTGGCCAGTAGCCGAGGAACGCGTGCTCGCCGAAAGCGAAGTACATGGTGTCCGGCCGCGCCTGACGGACCTCCGCCGTCGAGTACGCGCCGAAGCCGAGCAGGCCGGCGTACCGGGGGCCGGGCGCTGCCGGGTCGATCAGCTGCCGGACCGTCGACCGGATGCCGTCGGCCCCGATCAGGACGTCCGCGGTCACCTGGGTCCCGTCGGTGAACTCGGCGGTGACGCCCGCCGGGGTTTCCTCGACCCCGGTCAGCCGCTTGCCGTACACGGTCCGTACGCCCGCCGCGGCGGCCCGCTCGCGCACCGTCCGGTACAGGTCGGCACGCCACATCACCTGGCTGGGCGGCAGGCCCGTCAGCCCGCCGAACTCGCCCATCCGTCGGCCCTGCCCGTCGGTCATGGCCATACGGTGAATCGGCTGCCCCGCCAAGCCCTGGTCCACACCGACGACTTCCAGGGCGCTGAGCCCGTTGGGGGCGACCATCAGCATGCCGCCGATGCCGTCCGCGGTGTTCTCGTAGGCCTCGTAGACGGTCGCCTCGATGCCCGCCCTGAGCAGTGCGAGGGCCGTTACCGGGCCGGCTATGCCGCCTCCGATGACGGCCGCCGTCTTGATCGCGCTCATGGGTCTGTCCCTTTCCCGTACCTGGGCCGGATGTTCAGTGGCCGTGCGAACGCGTCGGGTCGTCGACGGTCGGGTGACCGCCGGTCCGGTGGGCAAGCCGTAGGTCCTGGAGGTAGGCGCGGGAGCACATGGCGCTGAGGACCGCGATGCCGCCGCGGTGCACGCGAACCTCGCTGTCGGTTGCGACTCCGGTCAGACGGATCCGCCGGGCGCCGGCGAGGGCCGGTTCCTCCGCGGTCCGGCCCTGCGCGTCCTTGACCTTGCCGCGGGCCCTCCAGCGCAGGTCCCAGTGCTCGACGACGGCGTCGTCCGGCACCAGCAGCTTGATCGTGGCGCGCTCGAGTTCCACGCGCAGCTCGATGTCGTCGGGCAGGTCCGGCGAGCGCAGGTCGAGCACGGCCAGCCCCCGGCGGGTGCGCACCTGGATGTCTCCGGCGCGGGTCCAGTTGCCCAGCCGCTTGACCACGGCGTGGTCGGCGTGAATGCGCTCGGTGGCGACGGTCGCCTCAGTGCGGGTGGTGGTCATCTCCGTGGTCTCCGTCCGTTCGTGGTCCCTGCTCCACTGTCGGGTCGATAGTTGCAGTGCAACTAGTTCTGAGTCAACTAGTTTCGCCGTAGGTAGTATGCGAGGCATGAGCACCCCCTCCCGCAGCTCCCCGCTGGCCCTGACCGTGCTGGCCCTGCTGCATTTCCAGCCACTGCACCCGTACGGAATCCAGAGACTGATCAAGCAGTGGGGGAAGGACCAGGTCGTCAACGTCGGCCAGCGCGCGAGTCTCTACCGGACGATCGACCGGCTGCTCACGACGGGCCTGGTCACGGTCCGGGAGACCGGCCGCGACCAGCAGTACCCCGAGCGGACGGTGTACGAGCTGACCGACGCGGGACGCTCGACCATGCGCGTCTGGCTCAACGAGATGCTGGGTGCGCCGAAGCAGGAGTTCCCGCAGTTCCCCGCCGCGCTGTCCTTCGTCCTCATGCTCGCCCCGGAGGAGGCCCTCGACGTACTGGAACAGCGCGCCGAGGCTCTCGCGCAGACCCTTGACGCGCACGACAAGTCCTTGGCGGAGGAGTCGGATGTCCACGGCCTGCCGCGGGTGACCATGCTCGAAGGGGAGTATCTGCGCGCCATGACCGCCGCAGAACTGGACTGGATCCGCGGCGTCACCGGCGATCTGCGCAGCGGTCGGCTCAGCTGGAGCCTCGAGGAGCTGAGCGGTTTCGCCCAGAGCACCGGGCAGCAGGCCCTGACCGGCCGAACGTCCTCAAAGCCGGACCACGACCTGCAGTGACCACAAGCCGTGCAGCACGGCGGCCCCAAGTCGTGGACCTGGGATTCTGCGTCTTCCGGAAGATTTCCCAGAAGACTCCTCCTCACGTCCGCCAGGTCGGCGGACGTCGCCGAAGCCGCCGTCTGCGAGGGCAGGGGGCCAGGTACGAACACGCGTCACCGGCGGAATGCCCTCGGCCCGCCGGGCCTCCGGCCGCGCGCCGGGCACAAGTCGCCACCGACCGGCAAGAGAGCTCTGGTCCAGGAGTCCCCGAGATGCCGTCGCGCCTCACAGGGCGTGTTCGTCCATGAGGCGCATCAGGTTCCGCCTGCGTCTCTGGGCCGCGCGCAGGGCCGTGACATACGCGGTGAACTCGTCCGGCGTGCCCAGGCGGCGGTGGCAGTCCCGGATGCTCAGCAGGAGGCCGACGAGCTTCTCGTAGACCGCGTTGCCGGTCTGCTTGAGCAGCGGCTCGGCCAGGTGCAGGTAGACGCCGAGCGCGTCGGCGGGACGGTCGGCACATGCCTGGTCGGCGAGGATGAGCCACTGCCCGTCATGGGCTCCGGTCTGGGTGGCGGCCTGCCACGCGGCCTCGACGTCCTCGTCGTCGAGCAGGGCGTCGATCAGGACCGGGCCGCCGTACCAGCCTTGTCGCTGCCGCCCCGCGTCGGCGCGCAGCAGGTCCAGCGCCCTCTCGCGCTCCGTCGGCCAGCAGTCGGCGGCCTGCGCGGCGGCCCTCAACTGCTGGTAGGCGAGCAGGGAGTGCCGGGCACCGAAGTGGTCGCGGCGCACGGCGACGGCATCCGACAGACGGTACGCCCGCGCGTAGCGGTCGCAGACGTAGTCGACGAGGGCGGTGTCGACGGCGGCGAGGTCCCGGGTTTCCCGGATGCCGCGTTCCGCCCAGCCCAGTGCCTCCTCGGAGCGCTGGGCGTTGTCCAGCTCGCGGGCGATGACCAGGTGCGTGTGGCCGTTCGGCGCGAGGTCGGCCGCGTGCACGGCGATCACCGTGTCGACATCGCCTCCGGCCTTGGCCAGACGCTCCATCAGGTACTTCTCCGCCCAGCCTCGACGGTTGCCCCGCCACGCCTCGACCGCCGACTTCCGCAGGACGGCCATTCCCTCTTGGCCGAGGACGTCCTCATAGTCGAGCGGATCGATGTCGGTCAGGCCGCCGTCGTCGATGTCACCGAGCGCATGGCCGACCAGCCAGCGCGCGAGCTCCTCGGGGTCGGGGCGCACCGCACGGCACGCATCGAGGTGGGCGTCGGCGAGGTCTGCGCCGATCTGCCCGAGTCGGCCGTCCGAGTCGTCGACGCTCTCCACCGCCTCGGCCAGCAGCCGCATCGCCTCCCGCGCCAGGGTGATCGCATCTGCGGCCCGGCCCGAGCCGGTCAGGGCGCCGATCGCGGACACCGCCTGCCCGGCCTGGTCGGCGTAGGCGCGGGCATCGGTGTACTCGACGTACCCGTACTGCGCGAAAGGGCCGATGTCGAGGAGTTCGCGAACGAGGGTCCGGATCCCGACCAGATCCCCACGGGCGCCGGCCGCCCGCAGTTCCAAGCGGCGACGCAGTTGCGGGTCCCCGGCGATCTGGTCCTTCAGGAGAGCAAGCAGTTCCTCCTTGGAGAGACCTGACAGCCACGCAGACAGCTCCTGGGCGCGGTCACGCGCCGCTTTCCGCTGCTGCGGCAGGCTATCCCGCTGGGCGAGCACCCTCAGGCCCAGGGCGACCAGGTGCTTGCAGAAATTGCCCTCCAGACCATATGGGCAGTCGCATGTGCCGGCCAGCCCTCCGGGCCCGTCCAGGGTCAGCTCAACCTCGTACCGTTCCGTGCCGTGAACGGTGGCGGTGATCCAGCCGTCACCGACCTCGACTCCGGACACCGCATCCAGGTATCCGAGCGCACGCTCGAAAGAACGGGCACCGGCCAGCGCCCCGAGGTTGGCCTCCGTGAGACTGTCCATGGTTCCCGCCTGCCCCAGGGTTGGCACTTGACAGGCCATGAGCCTAGGGCTGCCAGGAGGTGCGGGCCCAAAAGTCCTGTAATTCGACCTCGAATCCAACGCGGACCCATCTCGCGGGTTCATCATCGAGGCACACCGGGCACGGTCCCCAGTGTTCGTCGCCGCCACGGGCGCCGGTGACCTGCGTCCGCATCGTCTGGCACGGCCTGCCCAGCCCTGCCCCTGCTTCTGTCCCAGTTTGAGCTGATCGAGCATCGAGTCCAGAAGAGCCGCTGGTTCGCGGTCCGGCGAGCGTGACTCTGTTCTCCCGTCCATGTACCCCGCGAGGAACTCGAACCCGCGGTTACGTGCCGACGCCCTACCGGTTCAGCTGCGCCACGGTTTGAACGACCAACTGGCAGCCAACGACCAGCGGTGCCGCCCGCCCCCATGCTCCGAGTGCCCCGCCCAGCGCTCGAACCTGCGGCCAACCGGCGAGCTGCCTCAGAGGTGGCAGCACACTGAGACCGTAGAACCTGCTGGTGGAGTAGCTCCGCAGGGCCGTCAAGCAGAGCAGACCGAAGCCGGTGCAAGGCTTCACTGACTTCCTGTCTGGGCCTTCAAAGCGGCTTGAGTCGACTCCTGACTACCTGATCCCCGGCAAGTCCCTCGCCCCATGAACCAGATCACGCCAATCCAGCCGCTTTCGCGTTGCGTCTGCAACGCAGCATGCGAGAGGATGTTCGATGCGCTGCGGGCTCTGTGAGACTCACCGTGACACAGGGGCGATTGAGCAGTCGCAGCACACAACACGCTTACGGGGGTGGGTTGATGAAGTTCGACATGGGCTCTACGACCTTGTCGGAGCTCGGCAAGAGCACCGTCGGCTCGGTCGAGGACCTGGGCACGCTGATCAAGTGGCTGATCCAGGCTGCGGAGCCGTTGGAAGGGAAGTTCAACGGAGCAGGTAAGGCCGCGTTCGACACGTTCAAGGCGCATGCCGACGAGATCACGAACGACCTGAACAGCTCGCTCAACGCGATTCTGGGCGGCCAGTCCGGCATGGACACCGCGTTCGGCAGCGGTGATGTGGAGTTGGGGGACAACGCGCACCACAACATGGGTGCGGCGAACTTCGACGCGGCCCGTTTCGGCGCGCGGTAGCAGCCGCATCCGCCGAAACCGCTGTCTTCACCGGCACCGTTTTTCTGTTTTCGAGGGGGAACTCGACCATGGGCCAGAACCAGGACCGCCGCTCCTACGACACCGGCGCCTCCGCCGATGTGCAGCTGAGCCTGGCGGCCGTCATCGGCCAGTTGGAAAGCGTCCTGACCGACCGCGACCGCGCGGTGAAGGCCGCGATGGCCGACTTCACGGCGGACGGCGTGGCCGACGAGTACCACGGCAAGGAGGTCCGCTGGCACCGCGCCGCGAGCGAGGTCCGGGAGATCATCCGCCTGGTCCGCACGACGCTGGAGCAGAACGACGGGACCGCGCAGTCGACGCTGGCCAAGGCGCGGGCGGCTGTCGACAACATCGGCTGAGACCAAGGCCGTTCAGACGGCTGCCGAGTAACAAGCGGTATCTCACGGGGGGTTGGATATGAGCGGGTGGGACATCACGCCGTCCGGGGTCGGCTCCGTGATCTCCCATGTCGGAGAAGTCATGAGCGTCCTGAACGACATCGTCGACGCTTACTCCGATGATGTGGAAGGTGCGGCCACCTCGGCCGGGACACTTGCTCCGGGTGGGGCGAGCGGGGAGCACAAGGGGCAGGGCGGGCTGGTCGCCGCCGCACTTGCCGAGTTCGTCGAAGGTACGGCGGACGAGCTGAAGTTCATCGGTGTGCGGGTCGGCAAGTCGGTCAACGGCGCGGTCGAGGCCACCTTGGCCTACCAGGACGGCGACCTGGAGATGGCGGCCGAGGCGCAGCACCGGGCGGGCGGCGTGGTCGAGCCGGACATGCCGGCCGGGTGGAGGTCGGGGTCGGTCGGCTGGAAGGCGGATCGCCCGTGATCAAACCGGAGTCCATTCCGCTGTTCACCGGGAATCTGGGGCAGCTGGAGCATCACGTGCAGGCTCTGCGGCACGAGGCGGACGGCATCCGCCAGGGCGGTGACGCCGCACACCGGCAGTTCCAGGGTCTGTCGGCCTTCTACCAGGCCCCTGAGGCGGAGGAACTGTTCGCCTCCACCGCACCGGCGCGGGATGCCGCCGACACGTTCGCCGACAAGGTCGCAACGGTCGCAGACGCGCTGTCCACCTACGCCGCCGAGGTCGCGCCCATCGCCAAGCGCCTCGAAGCCCTGCACAGCCGGGCAGCCGCCTTCGTCGCGGGGCTGAGGACCGACAGCGGCACGTTCGACGAGAACTGGAACCATGATCCGGACAAGGTCGATGAGCACCATGCCCTGATGCATGAGGTGAACGTCGCGCAGCATGCGTTCGCGGCGGCCGAGATCGCCTGCAGCAACAAGATCACGTCGCTGGTCGGCGGCACCCAGTACGTGATGCACACCGGCGACACCCAGTTCATCCCGCGCGGCGCGGAACTCTACGGCTACAGCGCCGAGATGCTGGACCAGGCCAAGGAACTGCCCTGGGGCACGCCGGAGAGCCAGTCCCACAACTGGTGGGACCCGCACGACTTCAACTACTACTTCAAGAGCTTCGTCTGGGACGGGCTGCTCGTCGACAACGTCTGGGGCACCGTCGACGGCCTGTCCTCCCTGGTCGGCGCCAATGGCTCGCAGGATTTCAAGGACTCCTGGACCGGCCTGGTGCGCGTGGTGGTCGGGGCCGAGACCTACCTCATGGAGTCCGGCGGCCAGAAGCCGACGGGTGTCTTCGCCTCCGACTTCGCCCAGGGCAGCAAGGTGTACGCGAAGGAGTTCGCCAAATCCTTTGTCGCCTGGGACAAGTGGAAGGAAAACCCGGCCCGCGCCTCGGCCACCGTCCTCTTCAACGCCCTCACCCTGGGGGCCGGCCCCCTCAAGGCCGCCTCCGCAGGCCGGGCAGGCACCGCCGCCAAGGCGGCCGCCACAGTGGCGAAGGTCGGAGATGCCATCGACCCGATCAACGCCACGGTCAAGGTCACGGGACACGCCATACCCAAGATCGCCGAGGTCACCGCGAACCTGCGCGGCATGAACAACATCCCCGACGTGCGCGTACCGCACAGCGTGCTGGAACTCTCCGACGGTTCCAAACTCCTCGTCGAGGACGGCAAATTCATTCGGCTCGACAACTCAGACAGGCCCCTCAGCGACATCCCGCCCCGGGAACTGTCCGCCGATGACCGCGGCGCAGGGGCTGTTCCAGCCCGTGATGGTGATCTCGTCGGAGCGGGTGCCGGCTCTCGCACCCCCGAAGCGACAGCCCGGCTCGGCTCGGAGGACGCAGGCGTGCCGCGATCCACCGGGCAGGAGATGGCAGCGGGCGGCGAGGGCGGCACTCCCTCCCCTCACCACCCCGCAGCTTCAGGCCATTCAGCGGGGCGCGGATCCGATTCTGAAGGCGCCCATCACGGGCTTGAATCGGGTGACACCCATACGTCTGGTGGCGGCCACGGGGATACAGGCCACACGGACACGACGGCGGACTGGGGGGAGGCGAGCGATCCTGAAGGTACTCACAGCGACCACGAGTCCGGTGGGAGCCATGGATCAATCGACGCCGGCCCCCTGGAGTTGGGGGGTGAGGCTGAGCGGCGGCTTCGAGAAGGAATCAAGGGTATTCCCAGGAACACCATCAAGCCGAAGGTCGTAGAGAAGATCGTGAGCAGGCTGAGCGAGGACCCCTCTGGACGGGAAATCGCCGATATCATCAGCTCCGGTCACCTCTCGCAGATGCCCGGTTACAAAGACGTGGTGGCCATGCTGGGATCTGGCATACAAAGCCACTTCCCGAGCGCCGTGGATCAGATCCGCCTTGCCGAGCAGTTCCACCAGAGCGGCGTACATGATATAGCGTTCGAAATCAAGAACCCTTCGATCAAGGCGGACATCGACGTAAAGGTAACGGACGACGCCGGCCGCACCTACGGTTACCAGATGAAACGCCTCAACAACCCCAAGAATCCCTTCGATTCGATCACGAAGGCGGATAATCTGGGCCAGTTGTCGAAGTCGGTGGCCGACAACAAGATCATGCTCGTGGATGGGCAGGGCACCATCTCTGAATGGGAGGCTCGAGGGATTTTCGACGAGCTCCTGCAGGTGCATCACGGCGAGCACCCGTTCAAGAGCGAAAAGGGGCGTGGCATCCTGTTCGTGCTGCGACTCGACGACGGAACGGTTGTGATTCCGCCGGGGTCCAAGGTTGATCCGCGAGGTGTTCTTTGATTACGACGACTCCAGTTGGCCTCTGGTCCTGGGAGACGAAGCGGCAGCTTGCCGCGACAGACCTGGTGACATCCTGCCTGCAGGACGCACTCGACTCGTGGCTGGTGCTGCAGTCCGCAGGCGTGGCCGACGGCGCGGCTCGAGCCGACCTCATTGTCAGCGGCGAGGGGGGCTCCGCTCTTCACAGCCTGAAGGGAGTCGGTGTCGAGTCACCCGGAAACCGGAATGGGAGGGAACTACTCGGAACATTGCCCTCCTTGGACCGCCTTGAGGAGGCCAAGGAGGTGACCGTCGACCTCTCGGTGCCTGGCACCTGCCTGCATGGCGGCAAAGCACACCGAGTCGAGAAACTCTTCGTGATCTCGGTCGACGCGTGGGCCAGCGGTGCCGGAACAGTAACCCTCCGCACCTTCTCTGATGCTTGGATGTCCCACGACCTGCGTGGTCACAAGCAGTCTGATGTCCAGGCAGAGAACGCCCCACGGCTCAGCACGGTGCTTTCTGGGCTGACGCGTCTGACTGAAGCGGAAACAATCCCAGGCGATCCAACTCTATATGGCATTCCAACCGATTGTGGATTCGAGGACCTTCCGGACGAAGACTCGGATCTGCTGGACTCTTGGTACATGTTTGAGGTACCGCGCCGGACGGAGGCGCTTCGGGCACACCTTCCGTCGAAGGGGGCGCCGTTGGGTGAGCCGGATCCCGACTCTCGAGTCAGGTTCGCGGAGGTGGGCCTCGGAGGGCGTGTCATCGGCTTCTTGTGGGCGACGATCGATGAACGCGCTTCAGGATACGAACCGTACACACCAGCTGGCGATGCAGCGCTCGACGCCGCCCTTACGTGGCTGGCCCGGCTGAGCGAAGCGAGGGAGCGAGGCGCCACTCCGTCCCAGGCACTGCGGGAACTGTCAGCCTTGCCCAGCGATGATGCCCAATCCGGATTGGTCGTGCCTGGTTCGCTGAGAGAGGCTGCTTCGCTGGAGTACGTGCAGGACCTGTCCGGTCGCGAGTGACTGGAATGCCGACGTCTCCGGATCTCCTGATCGGCACTGGCTGGAACCTCGGGGCAGGCGCGAGCCGGGGGGTGGGGGCATCACGTTCGCCATGCGCGTTGAGGATAAGCAGCACATGCCTCCGGACATCACTGTCCTCTCCTCGCACTTGATGAGTTCCCCACCTGAGCCACACATGACGAAGTCCGTTCCCGTCGAGACAGGTGATCGAAGACCGTGACAGCCCAGGACTACGACAACCAACTCCTCGAGTCGGTGTCCGTCCGCCGCCGTCGGCTGCGCGACGCTCTGCTCTTCGGTGCAAAGCGGCAGCGGCGGTCACTGGACGAACGGGTCGGGAAGACGTTCGCCGGGGTGGTGATCGCAGCGGTGCTGTGTGCCGGATGCGTGGGGTGGTCTTTCGTGTCGCACCGGGTCATCGGGAAAAGCCCGTACGGCACTTCCGTGTCGCCGTCGTCCCAACCGTCCGTGACGCCGTCGTCTTCGGCCTCCGATGCCTCTTCTACCCGGTGATAGGTTCGAACACGTGATAGCCACGGGGTCCTCGAGTCGTTCCACGACCGGTAGTCGTACGGCACTCAGCCGCGTCACCCTGGTCGGCGAACGGCGCCGGGTCGACCTCGTACTGCCCTCGCGGGAACCGGTCGCGATTCTGCTGCCGGAGATCATGCGACTGCTGGACGACCAGGTGGGGGCGCGGCCGCAGTTGCGGCACCTCGTGACCGCGGACGGCTCGGCGCTGGCGCACGACGGCACGCTGGAGTCCGCCGGGGTTTCCGACGGGGCCGTGCTGCGGCTGGTGCGCGCGGAGGACGCACCGTCGGCTCCCGTCGTGCACGACGTCACCGATGAGGTCGCCGACGATCTCGACGTGCGGGTGTGGCGGTGGCGGCCTGCGGTGCGTCGGCCGGTCGCCGGACTGAGCACCGTGTTCTGGGCGCTGGCCGCCGGTGTGCTGGCCCGGGGCGGGTTCGCTCTGTCGGCGGTTGCCGGGGGGCTGGTGGCCGTGGCGGGCGCGTGCGCCATCGCCGGCGTGCTGTGCGCTCGGGTGCGGCAGCGCGGGTTGGCCGCCACGCTGATCGTCACGGCGGGTGCGCTGGGCGCGTTGGGGGCCTGGACGGCAGCGGATGCCTTCGGCTGGTCCGGCGCGGCTCGGCTGGCGGGCGTCGTGGCCGCCGCGGTTGTCGGACTGGTGCTTGCCGGGTGGTGCACTCCGCTCGGGCGTGGGGCACTGATCGGGGCTGGGGCGCTCGGCGGGTTTCTTGTGCTGTGGGAGG
This sequence comes from Streptomyces sp. NPDC050625, assembly GCF_040654755.1. Taxonomy (NCBI): domain Bacteria; kingdom Bacillati; phylum Actinomycetota; class Actinomycetes; order Kitasatosporales; family Streptomycetaceae; genus Streptomyces; species Streptomyces sp. NPDC050625. The sequence continues at coordinate 807,343 of NZ_JBFAIQ010000001.1, read as the reverse complement.
CCGTGGTCGCCCTGCAGGACGGTGCGGGGAACGGCGTAGCACAGGCTCGGGTCGGTGCGCTGCTGGCCGTCACCTCGCTCGTCCTGCTGGGGGTGTTGCCGCGGCTGGCGTTGATGGCGTCGGGGCTGACCGGGTTGGACGACCGCCGTACGGGCGGGGTGTCGGTGAGCCGGTACGACGTCACCACCGCGCTCGCGGCCACGCACCGTGGGCTGGCGCTCGCGACGATCGTGCTCGCCGGCTCCGCGGCCGCGGCCGGTGTGCTTGTACTGCACTCGGTGTCCGTGTGGACGGTGCTGTCGGGCGCGGCTGTCGCGGTGGTGCTGGCGCTGCGGGCACGCGCCTTTCCGCTCACCGCCGAGGTCGTGGCGCTGCTGCTCGCCGCGGCGGTCGTCACCGTGCGACTGGTCGTGGTGTGGCTCGGGCATGCCGCTGCCTTGGGTCCCGTTGCTGTGCTCGCGCTGCTGGCGGTCGTGCCTCTCGTCGTGCTGGCCGTGGAGCCGGCCGAGCATGTGCGGGTGCGGCTGCGGCGTGTCGGCGACGTTCTGGAGTCCGTCGCCGTGATCGCGCTGTTCCCGCTGGTCATCGGCGTGTTCGGGGTGTACGGGCGGCTGCTGGGCACCTTCGCGTAAGCACGCGGAGGCCAAGGACGTGGGGATCACCATGGCTCAGGGAGGGGACTGGCAGCAGGACGTGTTGCGCGAGCTGGCCGACGGTGCCCAGGACGGCACGCCGTTGCCTTCGCGTCCGGCTGCGTCCGAAGCGATACCAGGTGGGACCGCTGAAGCGATACCAGGTGGGGCCGCGCCGGACGAGGCCCCCGAATCGATTCCCGCCGCCCCTCCGGTACCCCGGCAGTCCCACGATCCCCGCGTCGCCGCTCCGGCCCCCGAGTCCGTGCCCACGGTCGACCCACGGCTCGCCATCGCGTTGGGCCGCCCGCAGCACGGCGACTCGGTCGCGCGCCGCACCGGCCGGTCGCTGCGCAGGCTCGCCGCGTCGGCCGGGCAGGAGGTCGCCGAGCAGACGCGCCTCGCGCAGGAAGTGCAGCTACCGGTCACCACCGGCCGCGTCGTCGCGGTGACGTCGATCCGCGGCGGCGTAGGCAAATCCACGGTATCCGCGCTGCTGGGCCGCACCTTCAACCACTACCGCCACGACCCGGTCCTCACCCTGGAAGCGGACACCGCCCTGGGCACCCTGCCGGTGCGGATGGGCGCGGAGTCGGTTCGCTGGTCGTGCGGCGACCTGGCCCGGATCCTCACGCCCGCCATGCAACTCACAGACATCACCGGCTACTTGGTTCCGGTGTCCGACGGCGGATGGCTGCTGCCCGCCGGACAGGGCCGCGTGGGCGCCCCGCTGGACGTGCGCACGTACCGTACGGTGACGCTCGCCCTGCGCCGGTACTTCGCGGTGACCGTGGTGGACTGCGAGACCCTGCCCGGCGACGTGGCTCGTACGGCGATGGACACCGCCCACGCCCGCGTGGTGGTCGCGCCGATGACCGCCGAGGGTGTGAACGGCACCCGCCAGGTCCTCGACTGGCTGGCCCAGTTGCCGCACTCCGCCCTGGCGTCGACCGTGGTCGCCCTCAGCGCCAACTCGCCCGACACCACGCTCGATCCGAAGGCCGCGGCCGCGCACCTGCGCGAACCCGGCGTGCCCGTGGTGCTGCTCCCCTATGACCGCCACCTCGCCCAAGGAGGCACCATTCACACCGCGATGCTGGGCAAGGACACCCGCACTGCGGCCGTCCGCCTGGCCGCCGAGGCGATGCACCGGGCAGTGAGGGTGCGATGACTCGGCAACTGGTCCATCGTCCGGCCCGCAGCACCCGCCCTCTCGCGCCCGCACCGCCCCGCACCATCGAGGCTCCCCCGAACCTCCCCGAAGGAAAGGTCGGCAACGCGGCCACCGCGCTGCTGCCGATGGCGGGTGTCATCAGCTCCGTCGTGATGATGACCATCATCCGCAACACCCAGTTCGCCGCGCTGGGCGCGCTCGTGCTGGTCGTTGCCCTGCTGGGGGCGGTGGCGCTGTTCCTGTCACAGCGGGGCAAGGCCCAGCGCACCCGGCGCGTCCAGCGCGAGCGGTACCTGGAGTATCTGGAGCAGCTGCGCGAGGAGCTGGGCCGCGCCGAACGGGAGCACCGGCGCCTGGCCCGGCGCCTCGATCCGCCGCCGGAGGCGCTGTACGACATCGTGCGCGACCCTGCCCGGCTGTGGGAGCGCCGCCGTCAGGACGCCGACTTCCTGCGGGTGCGGGCGGGCACCGGCGACATCCCCCTGCAGGAGCTGGCCGTCGGCCAGAACAGCACCGGCGGTGTCCTGACCCCGCCGGATCCCTTCATGCTCAACGAGGCCCGTTCCCTGCAGGGCCGATTCGGCACGGCCTCGGACTTCCCGCTCACGGTGCCGCTGGACCGTGCCGGGAACGTCAGCGTCGTGGGCGATCGGGAGGGAGTTCTGCGTGTCGCCCGGGCGCTGCTGCTGCAGACGGCCGTGACGCACGCGCCGGACGACGTGGCCCTCGCCCTCGCCACCGTCGAGGAGTCCACGTGGGAGTGGGTCAAGTGGCTGCCGCACATCCTCGACCCGCAGTCCTACGAGGGCCGGGTCGCCGCCCGCCGGATCGCGCCCGACCTGGCTCGGCTGGCTCGGCTGTGCGCGTCGGACCTGCGGCAGCGCGCCGCGTACGCCGCCGAGGTGCGGCGGGGGCTGGCCGGCCCGGACGCGCTGCGACTGACCGCCAGGCTCCTGGTCGTCAGCGACACGTACGGCGAGACCGCGGCCGAACTCCCGCGCCCGGACTCGGCCGTCGGCCTGCCGGAGACCGGCGTGACCGTGCTGCACCTCCTGGAGCAGCAGGTGCACGAACCCGACGAGGTGAGCGTGCGCATCACCGTCGACAGTGACCGGATCACCGTCGAAGACCTGCGCACACCCGGCACCCTCGCAGCGCACGGCACGTCCGACGCCGTGACCGGCCCCGGGGCCGAGGGCATCGCCCGCATGCTGGCCCCGCTGCGCCTGTCCGCCGAGTCGGCCGCCGAAGGGGCCCCGGTCTCCGGGCCGGTGGATTTCCCCACTCTGCTCGGCATCGACGCCCCCGCCGCCCTCGACCTCGCCCGGCTGTGGGCCCCGCGCGGCGATCGCGACTTCCTGCGCGTGCCCATCGGCCTGACCGACCGGCATGAGCCCGCGCTGCTGGACCTGAAGGAGTCCTCACAGCTCGGGATGGGCCCGCACGGGCTCTGCGTGGGGGCTACCGGCTCCGGCAAGAGCGAACTGCTGCGCACCCTCGTCCTCGCGCTCGCCACCACCCACTCCCCCGAGGACCTCGCCCTGGTCCTGGTCGACTACAAGGGCGGCGCCACCTTCGCCCCGTTCGCCCAACTCCCCCACGTCGCCGGGGTGATCACCAACCTGGAGAACCAGGCAGGCCTCGTCGAACGCGTCCACACCAGCCTCACCGGCGAGGTCAAACGCCGTCAGCAGGTCCTGAAGGACGCGGGGAATGTCGCCGACATCGGCCACTACACCCACCTGCGCGCCACCGAACGCCCTGATCTGGAGCCCCTGCCGCACCTGTTCGTCGTCATCGACGAGTTCGGCGAACTGATCTCCGCCAAACCGGACTTCATCGACCTGTTCCTGTCCATCGGACGCATCGGCCGCTCCATCGGCGTCCATCTGCTGCTGTCCAGCCAGCGCATCGAGGGCGGCAAGCTGAAGGGCCTGGACACCTACCTCTCCTACCGTCTCGGCCTGCGGACCTTCTCCGCCGACGAGTCCCGCACCGTCCTCGACACCACCGACGCCTTCCATCTGCCGCCACTGCCCGGCTTCGGCTACCTCAAGGTCGACACCTCCACCTACGAGCGTTTCAAGGCAGGTTACGTCTCCGGCGCCTACCACGGCCCGACCCTGCACGAGCAGGCGGACGACGCACCGCTGGCCTGGCCCTACCCGACGTACACCACGCCCCAGGAGGAGACAGAGACGCGAGAGGTAGCCGCAGCCACCCGGCGCGAGAGTGGCCCGACCGTCCTGTCCGTCATGGTCGACCAGCTCGCCACGGCAGCACCACCGGTACGGCGCATCTGGCTGCCCCCGCTGCCGGACGCCGTCACCCTGGACACGGCGGCCGGTCCGCTGCGGGCCGGTCCCGAAGGCCTGCGCCTCACGCACGGCGACGGCCTCATGCGGGTCCCGCTGGGCGTCCTCGACGACCCGGCCCGGCAGTGGCAGCAGCCCTGGCTGCTGGACCTCACCGTCGCCGGTGGTCACGTCGCGGTCATCGGCGGCCCGCAGTCCGGCAAGACCACCCTGCTGCGCACGCTCACCCTCGCCCTGGCCCTCACCCACACGCCGTACGACGTCGCCGTATACGGCCTCGACCTGGTCGGCGGGGGCCTGTCCGCCCTGTCCGGGCTCCCGCACGTCGGCGACATCGCCACACGCGCCGACCACGAGCGGGCCGCCCGCACCGTCGCCGAGATGCGCACGATGCTGGCCGAGCGCGAGGAACTCTTCCGCGAGCTGGGCATCGACTCCGTCGACCAACTGCGCCACCTCAGAGCCAAGAAACAGCTGCCCCAGCTCGCCGCCACCGACATCGTCCTGCTCATCGACGGATTCGGCACCCTGCGCGATGAGTTCGCCGACCTCGACGACACGGTCGCCGACCTCCTCAAACGCGGCGGCGGCTACGGCATCCACGTCGTGGCCGGCATGCTCCGCTGGAACGACGTGCGCATCGCCTCCCAGTCCATGTTCGGCACACGCATCGAGCTGCGCCTGAACGACCCGGCGGACTCGTCGATCGACCGCAAGCTCTCCGAGACCCTCGCCCCCGACGTGTCCGGCCGAGCACTGACCGACGGCAAACTGTTCGCGCAGGTGGCGGTGCCCCGCATCGACAGCCGTGCGGCCACGGACGAGCTGGGTCCGACCCTCGAACGTACCGCCCGCACCATCCGCGCCTCCTGGCACGGCGAACTCGCCCCGCCCGTACGGGTACTGCCCACCCGGCTGCCCGCCGCCCATCTCCCCTCCCCCACCGCCGAAGCGACAAAGATCCCCCTCGGCGTCGACCAGGACGCCCTCGCACCGGTCCTGCTCGACCTGTTCGGCGCCGACCAGCACCTACTGGTCCTCGGCGACAACGAGTGCGGCAAGACCAACCTGCTCAATCTGATCGCAACCCAGCTCGTCGAGCGCCACACGGACAAAGAACTCGTCTTCGGCGTCTTCGACCCGCGCCGCGGCCTGCGTGGCGTCATCCCCGAGCCGTACCGCGGCGGCTACGCCCACAACGCCAAACTCGCCGCCGCCCTGTCCACCGGCATCGCCACCGAGCTGGACAAACGCCTGCCCGAAACCGCCGACCCGGACAGCACCGGAACCGAGCCCTCCTTCCAAGGCCCCCGCATCGTCATCCTCATCGACGACTACGACATCCTCACCACGGCCGGACAGCAGCCGCTCACGCCTTTCCTGCCGTACATCTCCTCCGCCCAGGACATCGGCCTGCACTTCGTCATCGCCCGCCGCACCGCCGGAGCCTCCCGCGCCCTGTACGACCCGCTGCTGACCACCCTGCGCGAGACGGGCACGGCGGCCCTGGTCATGACCGGCGACCGCACCGAAGGGCAGCTCTTCCCCGGTCTGTACGCCGGCAGGCAACCGCCCGGCCGCGGCACCCTCGTCCGCCGCGGACGCCCCCACCAGCTCATCCAGACCGCTCTGACCGCAGAAGAGGCCCCGCAAGAGTGACCAAGGACGTCATCGCCCTCACCCCGAAGATGCCGGACCTGAACACGCTCCTGGCCGGCCTTTACGCCGGGGGCCCGGACCTCGGTGTGAACACCACGGCCGACGGCGCCGTCGTACAACTCTGCGCCCCCGACGGCCGCCCCCTGGTCTCCGTGGAGGCGCCGATCCTGGTCCAGGTTCCCGGCGAGGCCACCCGCCTGCTGGGCTGCGCCGCCCCGGACGGGCCCGTGTGGTGGACCGAGGCCCGCGCCTCCACCGCGGTCGCCGAGGCCGGACGGCTCGCGGGCTCCTTCGCCGGACGACTGGCCACCGTCCTCGGCGGCACGGTCTGGCCGCCGGAAGCCGCCTCCACCGACGTCGTCCCCCTCACCACCGACGTCTCCGCCGTCCCGGTCCCCGCCACCGCCGCTCCCGCCGTGGACGTCCTGACCACCTCCACGGCCGTGGTCATCCAGGACCGCCCCCTGGTCCCCCTGACCAGCTGGCTCACCGACGCCCTGCGCACCGCGACCACCGCCGACCGCGCACTGCAGATCGTCACCCCGTCCACCACACGCCTCACCCTCCCCACCCGCACCGCCCTGCACGGCCTGCCCAACCGCTGGGTCGTCCAGCACCCCGAACACGGCTACTACGACGGTCTGTCCGGCGCCGTACTCCACTGGAAGAACGGCACCTTCACCCCCGTAGGCGACGAGAACGGCACCGCCCAGCCGGCCGAGGCATTCAAAGCCGTCGAGGACTCGGGAGAGCGCCAACTCCTGCTCGCCCTGCGCACCCGCCACCCCGCCGACGCAGACCTCGTCCTCGGCCGCGCCCTGGAAACCGCCTTCCAACACCTCACCGACGCCCCGCCGGCCGGCTGGAGCACTGCCGAGCTCCCCTGGTCGACGAGGGAGTTGACCGACCTCGCCCGCGCCCGCGCACCGCAGCCCACCTGGCTGACCGCCGTCGGCCACCCCGACCGCCCCGCACTTGCCACCATGCGCATCCTGAGGACCCCGGCAGGAGTCGAGGAGGACATCACCCTCGCCCTCGGCTACGGCGAGGACGAATCCCCACCCCTGGACGCGATCGAGCCACTCGCCGCAGCCCTCTCCGGCGAGCACGGCCTCGCCACCCTGCTCACCTCACTCCGCACAGCCCGCCGCGACCTCACGGTTCCTCCACACCTCGAAGCGCCGCCCATCCCCGTCGCGCTCACTCTCGGCCAGGACGAGATCAGGAGCATTGGCCGCAGCCGAGCCGAACACCCGCCGCTCGGCCCCACTCCCACCCGACTCGGCCAGACGGCCGAACCCGCCCTCCATTACCCGCTCGGAGACGGAAACGACTCCCAGAGCTGGATCACGTTCCAACACCTCACTCAGCACCTGAAGCGGGTATGACCGGCTCTGGGCTCCGCACTCGACGAATGCTGTGTGCGTGAACTGGTAGGTCACGCACGGCTTGCGCCAGTAGGGCACTGGTTCTACAAGGTCCGGTCTCTCAGCCACCGACCAGGGCGACCAGCTTGATGAAGACCAGGTCTGGATCGGTGGTGAGGTCCACGACTTCGTCCAGGTCCTCGACCTGGCGGTCGCCGGCCAGGATGAAGAACCCGTTGGACAGGAAAGCGCGCTCGGCGATGTCCGCCTGGCGCTGCCAGTCGATGCGGCGGGGTTCGTGGAGTCGGTAGCCGTTCAGCTCTGTTTCGGCGTCGTCGGGGCGGACTAGGCCGTTGAAGTGGTTGGTCGGGCGGGCGTTGTGCCGGGCGGCCTCCTCGCGGACCCGGAGTCTGATCAGCTCCCGTACGGTCATCCGTTCGGGCTGGCCGGCGACCTCCCACTCGGTGAGCGGCTTGCCCGTCGCGGTCTCGTCCCGGAACGTCACGGTGGCCATCAGGCACCTCGCTTGATCTGCTTGAGAATGGACTCGTCGGTGATGTGCGTGTCGGCGGCCAGCAGGAACGCCTTGCTGAGGATCAAGGAGAGACGGTCGTCCTCGAACGGGAGGAATACCTTGCCGTTCGCCGCGCGTCGCTCCGGGACGATGCAGAGGTAGGCGTCGTCCGGTTCCATCAGGATGTTGGCCGAGCCCAGGTGGATCTTGTACGTGCGCAGGTCCCCTCGGACCAGCAGGAAGCGGCCGTCGAGTGTGCACCGGGCGGCGATCTTCAGGCGCGGGAGGATTCGTTCCAGGGCCTCGCGGCGGATCTCGGCGCTCGCCGTCAGGGCGCCGAACGTGGCCGTGCGCCAGTACGCGGCGTAGCGGTCCTCGCCGCGGTCGGTCCAGTCGGGGTCGGCGGCGATCGAGGTCACGCCGACGAAGAGGTCGACGTCGCGCATCGCCTCGCTGAACACCAGTGGAGGCACGTCGGCGAGGGGAGCCTCCCGCCAGCGCCGGCCGTCCCGCCGCTCGAAGCGGACCTGGTCCGTCGCTGCGTGCTCGGGCGCGTAGCCGCCGGCGTCGTCCGCGGCGGGCTCGTGGTGGAAACAGGCCCGCCACTCGCCGCCGCCGAACTCGGCCCGGGCCTCGCCGTCGTAGCCGCCGTCGTACCGGCCGAGGAAGTTGGCCTGCCAGCCGCGTTCCTTGAACAGCGCGTAGAGCTGCGGGTAGTGGACGATGTGGGCGGCGAACCGGTTGGAGTAGACGCCGGTCTCCTCCTCCGCCGGGGTGAGCAGGTAGATCTCCCGGAAGGCCTGTTTGAACGGCTGCCGCAGCCGCTCGGCGACGATCCGCTCCCGCCATGCCCTGATGTCGTTCGTCGACGCCCGGATCGGATGCCACAACCGGACGCGCTCGGGCTCGCCGGGCGGCTCGGCCGTCGGTGCCACCGCACGCCACTCGCCGTCCGTGTCCTGGAACTCCCATATCAGGCCGCGGACGAGAGTCCCGATGACCGGATGGTCGCGGTAGTGGCGGCACCACTCGTCGTACGGCCACTCGCGCCCGGCCGACATCAGCGCCTCGACGCGGGCCCGCTCGGCCGACAGTGTCCCCCGCACCTCCTTGGCCAGGGTCCTCAACTCCTGGAGCTCGTCCGGGAAGCCGTCCTTCACCGCCGCCGGGGCTGTGCGCGACGTCCTCCCGTCGGGGCGCGTGAAGGTGAGCCGCACGGTCGCCGCTTCCTCGATCGCCACCCGTACCCGGTGTCCGCCCAGCTCCCGTTCCAGCGAGCCGTCCGGCGTCAGGCCGTGGTCCGGCACGCTGCGCTCGATGAGCTGGTCCGCCGTGATGCCCTGCTTCCCGGCTGCCCTCACCAGCGCGGTGTCGAGCTGCTTGCGCAGAGCCCGGTGCTTGATCCGGGAGCGCAACCGCCACAGGGCCTCCAGAGAGGCCGGATCGCCGGTCTCGGCCAGCGCGTTGATCGCCGCGCCCGCCAGCTTGAGGTCCTCCGTCACGTCGCTTCGGGGGCCGCCGGTCCGCAGAGCGAGCGCGCCGAGGTGCCGCACCGCGGCCGGGCCACCGGTCAGCGCGGCCGCCCAGACGACACCGCGCGCCAGGTCCCCGTCGTTCTGGTGGACGACGTAGTGGTAGTGGTAACCACCTCCGATCCAGCCGGTGTGCGCACCGCTTCTCCTGCTGCACAGCGGATCGTCCTCGGCCAGCGCCCGCAGGACGTCGGCCACGAGGTCCCGCGCCGATGCCGTGTCCACGAGTTCGAGGCACGTACGCCGCCACCTCTGCGTGGGACGCGGTCCGTTCAGGCTCGCCAAGTGCCGTACGAAGCAGGCCAGTTCCGGTGTCGGAGAGGTCTTCGCGCGGTCGCTCAGCGGGACGGCCCAGGGAGCGTCGGCGGGGATCAGTCCCTCGGGGATGCATGCCTCGTCCACGCTCGCGAGCAGCGCGCGCAGGCGCTGGGCGAGCGATGCGTGCGAGCTCGCCCCGACGGCGGTGTCCATGAGCTCCGTGTGTGCGTGCCGCAGCCAGGGCATGACCGCGCGGCGGCCGTCGGCGTCGAGCTGCTCGGCGGCGTTCAGCACCAGCCCCAGCTCACCGGCGAACCAGTGGCCCATGTCGTACTCGGTGGCGCGGAGCAGCATCACCGCGACCTCGTCGGGTGTCCAGCCACGTACCCGCGCGATCAGGGCCCCGATCTCGGTGTCGTACTGCCACAGGCTCGTGTCGTCGAAGCAGGCGGCCAGCATGAGGCACAGGACCGCGGCCCTGCCCTCCTCGTCCGCGCAGGCCGCGAGCCGCCTGTCGATCTCGGCCCGGGTCGCCGCGCCCGCCGCCTCGTATCGCCGGTGGTCCTCGTGTATGGCTAGCCGGAACTCGGTCCGCTGCCGTTCCAGTAGGTCGACGAGCCAACGGACGCGGTGCAGCGCCGCGCACCTCACGTCGTCGAGCGAGTCGTTCCTGCGGGATTCGGCCACCAAGGCGTCGTACAGCATGGCGGGATGATGACAGGGGGGACTGACAGTGCGATCAACCCGCGGGTCCACCCCGGAGTTCAGCCACATCGACAGTTGGTGCTTCCCGCCGCGGGTGGGCTTGTCTTGCCTCTCCTGCGGGCCCGGCGCACCCTTGTCCCATGGGTGCGCGTGAGGGGCCCACGCTCATCGGATCCGTGCAGCGGGCGTTTCGGCTGTTGGAAGCCGTGAGTGGGCATGTGAACGGGGCACCGGCCAAGCAGTTGGCGCGGGAGACCGGATTGCCCCTGGCCACCGCCTATCACTTGCTGCGCACACTGGTGCACGACGGGTATGTGCAGAAGCTGGACGACGGCGGGTTCGTGCTCGGGGACCGGTTGCGGGTGCTCACCGACGCCAGTGGCGGGCAGGCGCTGCTCAGCCGAGTCCGGCCGACCCTCGCCACGCTGCGCGACGAGCTCTCGGCCGCCGCCTACCTCACCTTCTACGAGGAGGGCGAGATCCGGGTCGCCGAGATCGTCGACGGGCCGCGTGCGCCGCGGGTCGACCTGTGGGTGGGGTTCGAGGACGCCGGGCATGCCACCGCGCTGGGCAAGTCCGTGCTGCGGGAGATGGACGAGGACTCCCGCATGGATTACCTGTCCCGTCACTCGCTGGCCGATCTCACCCCTCGGACGATCACCGACCGCCCGGAGCTGCTCCGGCGGATCGACGACGCGCCCCTGGCACCGGCGGTCACGGACCTGGAGGAGTACTCGCTCGGCACGGTGTGCGTCGCGGTGCCCGTCTACAGTGGGGACACCCTCGGCTCGCTCGGCGTCTCGCTGCGGGCGGACCAGCTCTCCCGGCTGGAGAAGGCCAGGGCCCTGTTGATCCCGACCGCGAGCCGCGTGACCAGGAGCCTGTCGCTCACTATCTGAAAATCCGCCGCTTGTGGCGACCCCGGTCCAACCCTTTATCTGGATCGAAAGGACATTCCGGGCGAACATCGCCCTCGTACAGATGAGGACTGCGGACCGATCATGAGCCAGAGGCGACACCATGGTGGCGAACGCCGGCGGACGTGGCCCCTCCTGGGCCGTGCGGCCGGTCCCGCGCTGTCGGTCCGGGGGCGGACCGCCGAGCAGTCGGCCACTGCCCTGCTGCCGCTCCTGCCCGTGCTGATCGTCTCCGCCGTCGTGTCCGTCGACCTCGTCTACGGCGCGGGGCTGACCTGGGTACCGCTGCTCGCGGCCGGGCCCGCGCTGGCCGCCACCACGAACGGGCCCCGCGGGGTCCTGTGCGTGGGCCTGCTGGCCACGGGGCTGGGTACGGCCCTCGGCATCCGTGACCGTGCGCAGAGCCATGAGCTGGCGATCGTACTGGCCGCCCTGGTGGCCGTCACCCTGGCGAGCGCCCTGGCCAGCGCGTTGCGCCGGCGCCGGGAGCTGGTGCTCGCGGCCGTCCGCTCCGTTGCGGAGGCCGCCCAGCACGCGCTCCTGCAGCCCGTACCGGCGGCCGTCGGCCCGTTCCAGGTGGCCGTCCGCTACAGCGCGGCCGCCGCGGAGGCCCGTATCGGCGGCGATCTGTACGCCCTGGTGCCCACCCCGCACGGTGTACGGCTCATCGTCGGCGACGTACGCGGCAAGGGACTGCCGGCCGTCGGGACCGCCGCTCTCGTCCTGGGCATCTTCCGTGAGGCCGCCTACGACGAGCCCGATCTCCTCGCCGTCGTCGACCGGATCGAGCGCAGCCTCGCGCGCAACCTCGGTCAGGACGACTTCGTCACCGCCGTGGTCGCCGGATATCCCGAGCCCGGGCGGCTGGAGGTGGTCAACTGCGGCCACGCGCCCCCGCTGCTGGTGCGCGGCTCCGAGGTCATCGCCGTCGAGCCCGCCCAGCCCGCCCCGCCCCTCGGGCTGCGCGCCCTCAGCGGTGAGAACCCCCGCCTCCAGGTGCTGTCCTTCTCCGACGGGGACCAGCTGCTGCTCTACACGGACGGCGTCACCGAGGCCCGCGACCACGGCCGTGAGTTCTATCCGCTCGCCGAGGGTCTGGCGCGGCACGTGTGCCATGAGCCGGTCCGTACGCTGACCGCACTCCACGACGATCTGCTGGCTCACGTGGGCGGCCGGCTGCATGACGACGCGGCTCTGCTTCTGCTTCGCATGCCCGACGGCGCCGATGTGGCTGTGGCCGGCGTGGCTGGTGTGGCTGATGTGGCCGACATGGGCGATGTCGCCCGTGTGGTGGATCAGTCCGAGCAGGCTCTTGAGCGGAAGGCCACCACCGCCAAGGTCACGCTCCAGCACTGACGCGCTCAGCGTTCACGCGGTGCGCTTGCGGGGCGTGGCCTTCTTCTCCGCCGCCTTCGTCGCCGCCTTCGTCGCCTTCTTGGCCGCCGTCTTCTTCGCGGTCGTCTGCTTCGCGGTCGTCTGCTTCGCGGTCGTCTGCTTCGCGGTCGTCTGCTTCGCGGTCGTCTGCTTGGCCGTCGTCTTCTTCGCGGCGCTCTTCGACTTGCTGGCGGGCGCGGCCGTCTTCTTCGCCGCGGCCGTCGTCTTCTTGCCGCCCGTCTCCTTGGGCGCGGCCCGGGTCGTTCTGCGCCGCGGGAGCGGGGTGACCTCGGCCCCCGCCTCGGCTGCCTCCTCCGCCTCACCGGCCACTTCCTCGCCCCGGGACTCCTTCGCCGCCCGCACGCTCTTCTCCAGGGCCGCCATCAGGTCGAGCACCTTGCCGCCGGGCGCGGGAGCGGGGGCCTCGGGCAGCTCCTCGCCGGCCGCCTTCGCGGCGATGACCTCTTCCAGGGCCACGCGGTACTCGTCGTGCAGGTCCTCCAGGTCGACCTCGCCGAGGGTGTCCATCAGGGCGTCCGCGAGGTCGAGTTCCTTGTCGCGGACCGTGACGTCCACGTCCGGGGCGACACCCTCGGGAGCGCGGACCTCGTCCGGCCACAGCAGACCGTGCATCGCGATGGCGTTGCCGACCACGCGCAGCATGCCCAGGCGTTCGCGGCCGCGCAGCGCGTACTTCGCGATGGCCACCTTGTTGCTGCGCTTGAGGGCCTCTCGCAGCAGGGTGTACGGCTTCGCGGCCGGGGCGCCGCCGGCCGCGAGGTAGTACGCGGCGTCCATCTGGAGCGGGTCGATCCGGTCGGCCGGGACGAAGGCGACGATGTCGATGGTCCGTGCGGTCGGGATCGGAAGGTTGGCCAGGTCCTCGTCGGTGATCGGGATGATCGTGCCGTCCGCGTCCTCGTACCCCTTGCCGATCTCCGCGCCGCTGACCTCACGGTCCTCCAGTTCGCAGACCTTGCGGTAGCGGATGCGGCCGCCGTCCTCGGTGTGGATCTGGCGGAACGAGATCGCGTGGCTCTCGGTGGCGTTCACCAGCTTGATCGGGATGCTGACCAGGCCGAAGGAGATGGCGCCGTTCCATATGGATCGCACGTGCAGCACCCTTCCGATCGGTATACGAGACTGCGTATACGCCGGTTTGTTGCGGTTTCGTGGGATTCTCATCGTATGACGCCGATCACTGAGGTGGAGGGGCGACGGGTCGCGCTCAGCAATCTGGAGAAGGTGCTGTATCCGGCGACCGGCTTCACCAAGGGCGAGCTGCTGCACTACTACGCGACCGTCGCGGAGGCCCTGCTTCCGCATCTCCGGGACAGGCCGGTGTCCTTCCTGCGGTACCCGGACGGGCCGGACGGTCAGGTGTTCTTCACCAAGAACGTGCCGCCCGGTACGCCCGACTGGGTCACCACCGCGGAGGTGCCGCGGTCGGACGGGCCCGCGCGGATGGTGCTCGTGCAGGATCTGGCCTCGCTGATGTGGGCGTCGAACCTCGTCACCGAGTTCCACACGCCCCAGTGGCTGATCGAGGCGCCCGAGGAGGCGGACCGGCTCGTCTTCGACCTCGATCCCGGTGCCCCGGCGACGATCGTGCACTGCTGTGAGGTCGCGTTGTGGCTACGGGCGCGGCTGGCCGACGACGGGGTCGAGGCGTATGCGAAGACGTCCGGGTCGAAGGGGCTGCATCTGCTCGCGGCGGTGCGGGGGGTGTCGTCGGAGCGGGCGTCGGAGTACGCCAAGAGGCTGGCCGTGGAGGCGGAGCGGGCGCTGCCCCGGCTCGTGGTGCACCGGATGACGCGGAGTCTGCGGCCCGGCAAGGTGTTCGTGGACTGGAGCCAGAACGCCGCGCGGAAGACCACGGCGGCTCCGTACACCCTTCGGGCGCGGCGTGAGCCGGCCGTCTCCACGCCGGTGACGTGGGAGGAGGTCGAGGAGTGCCGGGAGGCGGGGCGGCTGGCCTTCCGGGCGGGGGACGTCGCGCCGCGGTTGCAGGACTTCGGGGATCTGATGGCGCCGTTGCTGGACGCGGGGCGCGCGAGCCCCTTGCCGTGAGCGCCGCGCTCATCGGGATTACCGGGATTACCGGGATTACCGGGATTACCGCGAGGTGCTCACCCTCACCTGCACGACCGCCCGCAGCCGAGCGTCCAGCCGGCCCTCACACCCTCGACCACGTGTTCCGGTCCCGGGCCATCGCATGCAGCGCCTCCACGTCCGCCGGCTTCAGCACACCCCCCAGCCGGGCCAGCCCCGCCAGCTCGGTGTCCTGCAGCACGCGGATCTCGCGGAGCGGGGCCGGGACCGAGAGGGTCGCGGGGCCCGCCAGGGCCAGGACCGGGCGGACCTCGGCCGTCAGGGCGTACGACGCCCGGTCGGCGTCGGCGCGGACGCGGCGCAGCAGCGGGCGCGGCTCGTGGCGGCCCAGGGCGACCATGGGGTCGGCCATCAGGACCCGCTGCTTGCGGGCGTAGAGGGCGTGCAGGGCGAACAGCCCGCCGGGGCCGATGAGCAGATGGTGGATGCGGTCGCCGCCGGGCAGCGGGACCGAGTGCAGCGCGTGCCAGCCCACGCCGTCCAGGCGGTCCAGGGCCTCGCCCACCGCCTGCTCGGCCAGCAGCGCCCGGCGGCGCGGGTCCGGGCGGAGGCGGTGGGGCGGGGCCGGGTCCCGGTCCAGGTCCACGAGGAGGGCCTCGCCGGGGCGGTTCGGGGCCAGGTCGTCGTCGGGGTGGAGCGAGAGGCGGGCGAGCTCCGCCGGTGTCGGGACCGGGGGCGGGCCCACCAGTACCGGGCCGGTCAGGAAGGGGCCCAGCGCCTCCATCACGTCCTCCCTGCTCTCCTCGCTGAGCAGGTTGACCCGGGCCGCCTCACGGTCGTACCAGGCGATGTTCCTTCCGTCCGTGAGACAGACGTACAGCCGTTCCTGGCCGTGCCGCCAGACCGGCACGACGCGCAGTCCGCTCATGTGCCATCACCCCTCGACCATGGGAACAGGAGGGGTGCTTCAGGGGCAAGAACCCGGCTACCTTTGAGACCAGTTGGGAGGGGCAGGTGGGGAGGCGCCGTTGCGGACCCGCAGGAAGCAACCCGACGTACCGGCTCCGGACAGCCCATGGAGCGAGATAGTGCCCGGTCTGTGGATGGGCGGGCACGAGTTCAAGGGGCCGTCGGGGCTGGAGCTCGCCGTCGTCCGGGACGAGTTCGATCTTGTGCAGACCTTGCTGAGGCTGCCGGGGCACGGGCCGGACCCCGGTGTGGAGCACCATGTGTGGCCGATACCGGACGGTCCGCTGGACAGCACCCAGCTCGCCGGTGTCATGCGGCTGGCCCGGGCCGCGGGCGACGCGCTGGACGCGGGGCGGAGCGTGCTCGTGCGGTGTTACAGCGGCTACAACCGCTCGGGGCTGGTGGTCGCGCACGCCCTGGTCGGCCGGGGGCACTCCGCCGAGGAGGCCATCCGGCTCATCCGCAGCCGCCGCTCCCCCTGGGCGCTGCACAACGAGCTGTTCGTCGACTATCTGCGCACGGGCCTGCCGACCGTCCGGCTCCTGGAGGAGCTGGCCGAGTAGCGAAGTCCTGCCACCGCAACCTGCCACCACACCCACCACCGCAACCTGCCACCACACCTGCCACCGCCCCCGCCGCCGGGACCGCCAAGTAGCGGGATAAGCGTTTCTCCGGACGAATAGGGTGTACGGCGCCACCGATCGATCCGAGCCACAGGAGTACCGTGCCCTTCAGCCGTCCCGCGCGCACCGCTCTCTCCGCCGTCGTCGTCGGCCTTCTCGCGGCGACGGCGGCAGCCTGCGGCGACATGGGCGAACTGCGACGCGACGGTGCGACCCCCACCGCGATCAGCCCCGTGAAGCTCTGGCCGGATCTGCGGCCGGCGTCCAGCCCGGCCTACAAGTACGACGAGGGGTCGACCGAGGTGGTGAAGGGCTTCACCGATCCCGGCCGGGACATCCGCAAGATCGATCCGGTGGCCGTCGTACGGGCGGAGATCGCCGCGCACCCGGCCGACTACGGCGCCAACGGCCCGTACCACGAGACGGCCGCGCGGATGGACGAGTGCGGCAAGGGCGGCAGCAGCGGCCGGTGCCCGCTGCTGAAGGCGTACTACCGGGACCTGACCGGCGACGGCCGGGAGGACATGACACTGGGCTTCCGGCTGCTGCCGACCAACCAGACGGCCGTGCGCGTGTACGCCTTCGAGGGGGACCGGCTGGTCCAGGTCATGTCCGACAACGACGCGATCATCGGGGTCGAGCTCGCCGGACGGGCGGTGATCGTGCGCTCTCCGGCCGGGATCACCGGCTACGAGTACCGCACGACCTGGGAGTGGGACCAGAGCCAGCACGCGATGGTGTTCACGCGCGACGAGTTCCTGCGCACCGGCCGGCGCAAGCACTCGCCCGCCCCGTCCGCCTCCCCCTCGGCGAGCGGGCGATGAGGATGAGCCTGCCCCAGTGGACCGGGACGCTCGCGGCGAAGTCCGCCGCGTTCATCGCGGTGATGTGCTGTGCGCTGGCCGCCCTGCTCGGCATCCTGGTGCATGTCTCGGTGACCAACCAGACCGTCGGCCAGGCCCGGGACCAGGCGCTGGACCGGCTGGCGGACGCCACCAGGGCGTACCAGGCAGGGGACGCGCTGCTGCCGGGCGCCGGGGTGGACCCCGCCGGGCTGCCGGAGCCGCTGCGGACGCTGGCGGTGGCCGGGGACCGCGGCACGATGGTGGCGGTCCATCGCGGGCGCCCCACGATGTGGGCGGCGGGCCCGGCCGACGGCAGGCGGGCACTGGCCGTCGAGGTCGACTACTCGCAGCAGGCCCGCACCATCGCCGCGCTCGACCGGTCGATCCTGTGGTCGTCGGTGCTGGCGATCGCGGTGACCCTGCTGATCGGCGCGTTCGCGGTGACCCGGGTGACCCGGCGGCTGCACGGCACGGCACGGGTGGCCCGGCGGATCAGCGCGGGCGACCTGGACGCGCGCGTGAACGACCCACGGACGAAGGACGTGGCCCGCTCCCACGACGAGGTGGCCGCGGTCGCCGCCGCGCTGGACTCGATGGCGTCGTCGCTGCAGAGCAAGCTGCTGAGCGAGCAGCGGTTCACCGCGGACGTGGCGCACGAGCTGCGCACCCCGCTGACCGGGCTGCACGCGGCGGCCGAACTGCTGCCGCCGGGCCGGCCGACGGAGCTGGTGCGGGACCGGGTGGCGGCGCTGCGCACGCTCACCGAGGACCTGCTGGAGATCTCCCGGCTCGACACCGGGCGGGAGCGGCTGGACCTGGACACGGAGGAGCTGGGCGCGCTGGCCCGGCGGGTGGTGTGCGGGTCGGGCACCGACACCGAGGTGAAGGTCGTGCGCGACGTCCGGGTGGAGACCGACCGGCGCCGGCTGGAGCGGGTGCTCGGGAACCTGGTGGCGAACGCGCACAAGCACGGGCGGGGCCCGGTGGTGCTGACGGTGGACGGTCCGGTCGTGGTCGTACGGGACCACGGGGACGGTTATCCGGACTACCTGGTGGAGCACGGACCGCAGCGCTTCCGCACCGAGGGCGGGGCGAGGGGCCACGGTCTCGGGCTGACCATCGCGCTGGGCCAGGCGGAGGTGCTCGGCGCCCGGCTCACCTTCGCCAACGCCCTCGACGACGGCGCGGTGGCCACGCTGACGCTGCCGTCGGCGCCGCCGGCGGCCGGTCCGGGGACGTCCGAGGCGACGTTTACGGGACCTTGACCGGGGCTCGCCACGCTGGCGTCGGCCACAGGACGCGCAAGGCGCCCCATTTAGGTAAGTTCCGGACATGACGAAGGCCGGAACCACCGTGACGGCGAGGCAGGCCCCCGCGCCCGATGTACGTCTCCCCCGGCGCCGTGGCATCGAACTCGCCCTGATCGTGCTGGCCGTACTGCTGTCCGTGTACGGCTACTGCGACGTCGGCCTGGCGAAGACCGGCACCATCCCGCCCGGTGCCGTCGGCTACGGCGCCGGGCTCGGCGTGCTCGCCCTGCTCGCGCACATCGCGGTCCGCGTCAGGGCCCCGTACGCCGATCCCCTCCCGCTGCCCATCGGCGTGCTGCTCAACGGCCTCGGTCTGGTCCTCATCTACCGGCTCGACCTGGAGACGCCCGGGGACCGGGCCGCCCCCGCCCAACTCGTCTGGTCCACGCTGGGCGTGGCGCTGTTCATCGTGGTGGTGCTGCTGCTGCGCGACCACCGGGTGCTCCAGCGCTACGCGTACGTCAGCGTGGTCACCGCCCTCGCCCTGCTCATGGTGCCGATTCTCTTCCCGGCCGTGAACGGCGCCCACATCTGGATCCTGTTCGCCGGATTCTCCATCCAGCCGGGCGAGTTCGCGAAGGTGCTCCTCGCGGTGTTCTTCGCCGCGTACCTGGCGGCCAACCGCAACGCGCTCGCCTACGCGGGCCGCCGGATCTGGTTCGTGCAGCTGCCCACCGGCCGGGTCCTCGGCCCGGTCCTCGCCATCTGGCTGATCAGCGTGGGCGTCCTGGTCCTGGAGCGGGACCTCGGCACCTCGCTGCTCTTCTTCGGCCTGTTCGTCGTCCTGCTGTACGTGGCCACCGGCCGCACCGGCTGGATCGCGGTCGGCCTGCTGCTCGCGGTGTTCGGCGCGGTCGCCGTCGGCTGGCTGGAACCGCATGTGCACAGCAGGGTCCAGGACTGGCAGCACCCGTTCGCCACGATCGAGGCGGGCCTCGGCCCCAACCAGCTCGCCCAGTCCCTGTTCGCCTTCGCGGCGGGCGGGATCCTCGGCGCCGGGCTGGGCCTCGGCCACTCCATCCTGATCGGCTTCGCGGCCAAGTCGGACTTCATCCTGGCGACGGCCGGGGAGGAGCTGGGCCTGGCCGGCCTGTCGGCGATCTTCATCCTGTACGGCCTCCTCGTGGAGCGCGGCTACCGGGCCGGGCTCGCGCTGCGCGACCCCTTCGGTCGGCTGCTCGCCCTCGGCCTCGCCTCGATCGTGGCGCTCCAGGTGTTCGTGATCGCGGGCGGGGTGACCGGGCTGATCCCGCTGACCGGCATGGCGATGCCGTTCCTGGCGCAGGGCGGCTCCTCCGTCGTCACCAACTGGACGATCGTGGCCCTGCTGATCCGGGTCAGCGACTCGGCCCGCAGCCAGTACGACGGCCGGGTGGCCCCGTGACCAAGTACATGCGGCACGCCGCCGCGTTCTGCGCCCTGCTGATGGTGGCGCTGCTCGTCAACGCCGCCCGCGTCCAGGTCGTCCAGGCCCCCTCCTACGACGGGAACACGGCCAACCGCCGCTCCGCGATCGCCCGTTACGGCCAGCCGCGCGGCGACATCCTGGTCGACGGCGTCCCGGTCACCGGCTCCAAGGACACCGGCGAGCAGCTCCGCCACGAACGGACCTACCGGAACGGGCCGTTGTACGCCCCGGTGACCGGCTTCGCCTCGCAGGTGTACGGCACGACGTTCCTGGAGCACGCCGAGGACGGCATCCTGTCCGGCACCGACCCGATGCTGTCGCTGTTCCCCCTGTGGAACGACGTCACGCGGGCGCGGAACCGGCCCGGGAACGTCGTCACGACGCTCAACCGGGCCGCACAGGAGGCGGCGTACCGGGGGCTCGGCGCGCGCAAGGGAGCGGTGGCGGCCGTCGAGCCGTCGACCGGCCGGATCCTGGCGCTGGTCTCCACCCCCTCGTACGACCCCGCCGAACTGTCCGGCAACGGCGACCGGGTGACCTCGGCCTGGGCGCGGCTCAACGACGACCCGGAGCAGCCGATGCTCAACCGGGCCGTACGGCAGACCTATCCGCCGGGTTCCACCTTCAAGGTGGTCACCGCGGCGGCGGCGCTGGACGCGGGGGTCGTCAGCGACCTGGACGCGCCCACCGACTCCCCCGACCCCTACAAGCTGCCGGGCACGAGGACGCGTCTGACGAACGAGTCCGACGACTGCGAGGACAGCTCGGTGCGGGCCGCGTTCGAGTGGTCGTGCAACACGGTGTTCGCGAAGCTGGGCGTGGACGTGGGGCTCGAAGCCATGGCCTCGACGGCCCAGGCCTTCGGCTTCAACGACACCGGCCTGAGGATCCCCTTCTCGGTCGCGCCGAGCACCTTCGACACCCAGGTGGACAAGGCGCAGTTGGCTCTGTCGTCCATCGGTCAGTACAACACGCGGGCCACGCCGCTCCAGATGGCGATGGTCGCGGCGGCCGTCGCCAACGGCGGGCAGGTGCGGACGCCGTATCTGGTGGAGCGGACCGTCCGCAGGGGCGGCGAGACGGTCGCGACGACCGGTTCCCGTCCGATCCGCCAGGCGATGAACCCGGCGACGGCCGTGCGGATGCGGGAGTTGATGACCGACGTGGTGCGGGAGGGCACCGGCGCCAACGCCGCGATCCCCGGCGCCACGGTCGGCGGCAAGACCGGTACCGCCCAGCACGGCATCGGCAACTCCGGTGTGCCGTATGCCTGGTTCGTGTCGTGGGCGCAGCGCGACGACCAGCTGGAGCCGAGGGTGGCGGTGGCCGTGGTGGTGGAGGACGCGGCGGCGGACCGCGGGGACATCAGCGGGGGCGGGGACGCTGCACCGATCGCGAAGGCGGTGATGCGGGCGGTTCTCGACTCGTGAGGCGGGGGGTACCGCGGGCCGGGTGGCCCGACCTACCGTTCGGTCATGACCGCATCCACAGCCGCGTACGAACTCGCCCAGGTCAATATCGCCCGTCTCAAGTTCCCGCTGGATTCACCCGAGTTGAAGTACTTCGTCGATGCGCTCGACCCCGTGAACGCCGTGGCGGACGCCGCCGACGGGTTCGTGTGGCGCCTGCAGAGCGACTCCGGCAACGCGACCGACATCCCCGTCCTCGGGGACGAGTGGCTGGTCATCAACATGTCGGTGTGGCGGGACATCAACGCGCTCACGGCGTTCATGTATCAGGGGCAGCACCGGGAGTTGCTGGCCCGGCGCAGATGGGGGTCCCCCCTGCTCGAACGAAGTTGAGAGCTTGGGGGAGGTTCGAGCGGGTCGAGGAGGCGATGGCCGCGCTGTGGTGGGTTCCGGCGGGGCATCGGCCCACGGTGGGGGAGGCGGAGGAGCGGTTGCTGCATCTGCGGGAGCATGGTCCGACGGAGTACGCGTTCACTCTGCGGACGTCGTTTCCTGCGCGGGAGGTGCAACCGGCGGTCGGCGGTTGATCGCGGTGAGGTCGATCTCGATGGGGAACGGGACGGCCGTCTTCAATCGCTCGTGGTGAATGCCGGTAATGCTGTACGTGCCCGTGGACCGATCAAGTTCGTAGGCGTAGACCACGGGTAGGCCCTCGCTCTCCTCCACCCGCCAGTAATGCGGAATGCCCGCTGTGGCGTACTTGCGAGGCTTGACCTCCCGATCGCGTTCCACTGAGTCCTCGGAAACGACTTCGATAGCGAGAACGACGGCGTCGGAGTGGTGCCAGGTCTGCTGGGGTCCGGTATCTGCGTCCGCACGGTACACCAGCACATCGGGCACCGGCCGGTTGCGTCGATCGAGCTTGACGCTGAACTCCCGGTCGACGTCGTACGCGTCGGGCACCTGGCTCAGAAGGGCGTACTCCAGAAGTCGCACCGTGCGCAGGTGAAAACGGGTCTGCGGACTCACGAAGACGAGACTCCCGTCGATCAGCTCCGTGTGCGGAGGCAGGTTCGGGAGCCGGTCCAGGTCGTCCGCCGTCCACCCGCCGACCGGCGGACGGGGCCACTCGTAGTCCTCGTCCAGCCCGTACTCGCGTGCGGCGCTCATGATTACTCCCATGCGACGGAGTCTTCCTGGCATGGCCAGCGTACCCAAAGGAATATGCCGATTCGCCCGTCGATCGGTGATCAACCGATGAGGCGTTGACCCTCGTCGATCGCCTCCTCCACCTCCGCCACCCGCTCCCGCTCCTCCACCGCGAACCGCTCCGCGTCCAGCTTTTCGGCGATCTCCTCGTCCTGGGCCATCAGCAGGTCCAGGTTGGAGTCGCCCATCTCCAGTACGCCCATGTCGACATAGGCCCGCTGGAGGCGCTCGCCCCACAGGCCGATGTCCTTCACGCAGGGCACGATGCGGCTGAACAGCAGCTTGCGGAAGAGCTGGAGGAACTCGGAGCGCTCGCTGAGTTCCTCGGCCTCCGCCTTCGGGATGCCGAAGTTCTCCAGGACCTCCACCCCGCGCAGCCGGTCGCGCATCAGATAGCAGCCCTCGATGACGAACTCCTCGCGCTCACGCAGCTCGGCGTCGCTGAGCTGCTTGTAGTAGTCGCGCAGCGCCATGCGACCGAAGGCCACGTGCCGGGCCTCGTCCTGCATGACGTAGGCCAGGATCTGCTTGGGCAGGGGCTTGTCGGTGGTGTCCCGGATCATGCCGAAGGCGGCCAGCGCGAGCCCCTCGATGAGGACCTGCATGCCCAGGTAGGGCATGTCCCAGCGGCTGTCGCGGAGGGTGTCGCCGAGCAGGGCCTGGAGGTTGTCGTTGATCGGGTAGAGCATCCCGATCTTCTCGTGCAGGAAACGCCCGTAGATCTCGGCGTGCCGGGCCTCGTCCATCGTCTGGGTCGCGGAGTAGAACTTGGCGTCCAGGTCGGGGACGGACTCCACGATCCGCGCCGCGCAGATCATCGCGCCCTGCTCGCCGTGCAGGAACTGGCTGAACTGCCAGGAGGCGTAGTGCTGCCGCAGGTCGCCCTTGTCCTTGTCGGTGAGCTTCGCCCAGTACTTGCTGCCGTACAGGGACATCGCCTCGTCGGGGGTGCCGAGCGGGTCGTACGGGTCGACCTCCAGGTGCCAGTCGATCCGCTTCTGTCCGTCCCACTGCTTGTCCTTGCCCTTCTGATAAAGGGCGAGCAGTCGGTCACGGCCTTCGTCGTACTCCCAGCTGAACCGGGCCGCTCCGGTCGCGGGCACCTGCCAGTGGGGGTCTCCCGGGTGCTTGGCGTACAGGTCGTTGGTCGGCATACCCGCAGGCTCACACGTAGACGGCGAGTCAACAAGTCATGCGCAAGGGATTGACGGTCTTGCTGACAGGCAGTCTCATAAGAGGCGACCTACTTACCCCCGGGTAACGAGATGAGGGAGTTATGACGACCCTGACGGAAGCCGACGCGGTCGAGGGTCTGCGCGACGCGCTGGGCCTGCTCAAGGACCGCGAGCAGGTGGCCGAGCGGCTGCTCGTCTCTTCCGCCAAGCACTCCTTCGACCCCGACAAGGAGCTGGACTGGGACGCGCCCTTCGAGGAGGGCAAGTGGTTCTGGCCGCCGGAGCTGGTGTCGCTGTACGGCACGCCGCTGTGGAAGCGGATGAGCGAGGAGCAGCGGATCCTGCTCTCCCAGCACGAGTCGGCGGCGCTGGCCTCGCTGGGCATCTGGTTCGAGATCATCCTGATGCAGCTGCTGGTACGGCACATCTACGACAAGGCGGCGACGAGCGCGCACGTGCGGTACGCGCTCACCGAGATCGAGGACGAGTGCCGGCACTCCAAGATGTTCGCCCGGCTGATCTCGCGGGGCGACGCGCCCTGGTATCCGGTGAGCCCGGCCCACCTGGCGCTGGGCCGCGTCTTCAAGACGATCTCCACCACCCCGGGTTCCTTCACCGCCACGCTGCTCGGCGAGGAGGTCCTCGACTGGATGCAGCGGCTGACGTTCCCCGACGAGCGGGTCCAGCCGCTCATCCGCGGGGTGACCCGTATCCACGTGGTCGAGGAGGCCCGTCACGTCCGCTACGCCCGCGAGGAGCTCCGCCGCCAGATGCTGACGGCTCCCCGGTGGTCCCAGGAGTTCACCCGGGTCACCTCCGGCGAGTTCGCCCGCATCTTCTCCGTGGCCTTCGTGAACCCCGAGGTCTACACCAACGTGGGCCTGGACAAGCGGGAGGCACTGGCCCAGGTGAAGGCCAGCGCCCACCGCCGCGAGGTGATGCAGACGGGAGCGAAGCGCCTGACGGACTTCCTGGACGACATCGGGGTGCTGCGGGGCGTGGGCCGACGCCTGTGGAAGTCCTCGGGGCTGCTGGCCTAGGTCCTGTCGTCAAACTCGCGTCGTCCGCCCGAAGGACAGGCCTCGCCGCGTCACGGGGGTGCCCCCTGCTCGAGCGCAGCCGAGAGCTTGGGGGAGCGTGCATGGCGTCGCGAGGCAGGCGGGAGTTTGACGACAGGGCCCAGGGGCCGGCCTGTCCGTCCGGATTCACAGGTGGGCCAGGATCTGGCGTACGGGGTGACCGAGGGCGTCGGCGGTCTCGGTCAGCTCGGCCTCCGTCAGCCAGGCCCGGTCAGGGTGGAGGACGGTGAGCCGGAATCTCGCGAAACCCATCGGCCAGTCGTAGACCAGGTCGTTCAGCGAGATTCCGGTGCCGCAGCAGGGGACGGTGACGTCGAGCGTGGCGGAGCCGTCCTCGAAACGCTCCGTGATGGCCTCGCCCAGCCAGGTTCCGGTGTGCAGGTCCGCGCCGCAGCGGGGGCAGGTGACCCGCTCCAGGTTCGCGAAGCAGTGCACCACCTCCACGGTGTCGTGCCACAGCGCCTCAAGGCCCCGTCGTCCCTGCTCGGAGAGCATCCCGGCGAGTGCCGCGGCGGCTCGGCCCGCCGTCGCGCGCTCCGGTTGCCAGTACGGATCCTCCGGGATCACGATCAGCCAGTTGTCGCTCATCCCCACCTCCGGCCGTCACCGTAGCGCCGCCACGGTTACGCTGCGGGACATGACCCCGCCGGCCACCACCCCCGCCTATCGTCGCCTCAGTGTCGAGGAGCGGCGGCGCCAGCTGCTCGACACGGCGCTCTCGCTCTTCGCGCACCGCGCCCCGGAGGACGTGTCGCTGGACGACGTGGCGGAGGCGGCCGGAGTCTCGCGGCCGCTGGTCTACCGGTACTTCCCGGGCGGCAAGCAGCAGCTGTACGAGGCCGCGCTCGGGTCCGCCGCAGAAGAGCTCCAGCAGTGCTTCGACGAGCCCCGCCAAGGTGCCCTCGTCCCCCGCCTCGCCCGCGCCCTGGACCGCTACCTCACCTTCGTCGACGAGCACGACGCCGGCTTCAGCGCGCTGCTCCAGGGCGGCAGCGTGGTCGAGACCTCGCGGACCACCGCCATCGTGGACGGCGTGCGCCGGGCCGCCGCCGAGCACATCCTCAGCCACCTCGGCGTCACGGACCCCGGCCCGCGTCTGCGCATGACCGTGCGGATGTGGATCACCGCCGTGGAGGCGGCCTCCCTGATCTGGCTCGACGAGGACAAGCAGCCCCCCGCCGACGAGCTCCGCGACTGGCTGGTCGAGCAGTTCGTGGCCGTCCTGACGGTCACCGCCGGCCGCGACCCGCAGACGGCCGCGCTCGTCGCGGCGCTGTCGACGGATGGCTGAGACTGGTGCCGTGAAGACACAGGACACCCCCTTCGAGGGCGGGCCCATGGACGGGCGCGTGCTCCCCGTGCTGGTGGGGCCCACCGGCCACCCCCCGAAGACGTACCGCATCCCGGTCCCGGACGCGCACGGCGGCAGGCCCACCGTCCTCGTCTACCGCCGTGTCCCCCGGGGGCACAGCAAGCGGCTCGGGCTGGTCCAGTCGTGGAAGTACGCGTACGACCCGGAAGGCAGGAAGGGCGGCCGGCTGAAGTGGCCCTGGTCGAAACCCGGCATCGAGCCAGACGCCACGCCGTCCGGCAACCGGGATGACACCCACGGGTGAAGCCGTTGCACCGAACCGCGTACGTTCGGCGCGCGAGTCGCACCACCACGTCTATTTCTCACGGTGCGGAGAGAAGCGGAAGGCCCGCCCTCCCCGGTCCGGAGGTGACGACGTGTCAGAAAGGTTTCTGCGCCTGGCTTGCACGGCCGCGGTGGCGGCCCAGGCCATGCTCGCGCCCGTCCCCGCGGCGGCCGCGCCCGGCCCGCAGCGCCCGGTGTCCCAGCTGCTGACGGACCTTCAGCGGCTGTACCGGCAGGCCGAGCAGGCCACCGAGACCTACAACGCCACCGGGGAGAAGCTGAAGAAGCAGCGCGCCCGGGTGGAACGGTTGGACGGCGAACTCGCCCGTGCCCGGCTGGCCCTGCTCGGCAGCCGCAGCGCTGCCGGACGCCTCGCCCGGCAGCAGTACCAGGGCAGCACCGGGATCTCCTCGTACGTACGCCTCCTCCTCGCCGACGACCCGCAGCACGCCCTCGACGCGGGACATGTCATCGGGCAGTTGTCACGGGAGCGGGCCGAGACGGTGGGACGGCTCGTGGGCAGCGAGAAGAGGAAGGAGGACCTGGCGAGGGAGGCCCGCAAGGCCCTCGACAGGCAACTCAGCCTCGCCGAGCGGCAGAAGAAGCAGCGGGACGACGTGCGCAAGCGGCTCGGCGACGTCGAGGAGATGCTCGCCTCGCTCAGCCGCGACCAGCTCTCCGCGCTCGCCGAGTTCGAGCGCATCGGGATCGCGGGCGCGCAGCGGAAGGTCATGGCGTCCGGCGCCCTCAGCAGCGTGCGGGCCCCCTCGAAGCAGGGCGACGAGGCCGTGCGCTATGCGGTGGCCCAGCTCGGGAAGCCGTACCAGTGGGGTGCGGTGGGCCCGTCGGCGTACGACTGCTCGGGGCTGACCTCCCAGGCCTGGGAGCACGCCGGGACGCCCATTCCGCGGACCAGCCAGGAGCAGTGGGCCCGGCTGCGGCACGTTCCGCTGCGCGAGCTGCGGCCCGGTGACCTCGTCGTGTACTTCCCGCAGGCCACGCACGTCGCCCTCTACCTCGGCGACGGAAGGGTCGTACAGGCACCGCGGCCCGGCGCCAAGGTCAAGGTGTCGCCGATCGCGGCCAACCCGGTGCTCGGCGCCGTACGACCCGACCCGGGCGGGGAGCCCCTGCCGCGCTACACGCCGCCGAAGCTCCCCCGCGGTGCGCTGAAGGGCGCCGACCAGGGTTACGCCTCGGCCGCCGCTCCGGCCACGGCGGCGAGGTAGGCCTCGGTCTTCTCGGGCTCGTAGAAGAAGTTCTCGAAGTCGGCCGGGTCGTTGAAGGCGTTGGCGAACCGGTCGGCCACCGGCTGGAGCTGACCCGCCGCCCCGATCAGGTTGAGGATGTGCTCCGGCGGCGGGGCCAGCATGGCGTTCGTCCACTTGGTCACGTGCTGGGCCGTGTTCCAGTAGCGGTCGAACGTCTGCTGCATCCAGGCCTCGTCGAACTCCTTCTCGCCCTGTTCGAGAATCGAGGCGAGGTACGAGGCCGCGCACTTGGACGCCGAGTTGGAGCCCTGGCCGGTGATCGGGTCGTTGGCGACGACGACGTCCGCGACACCCAGCACGAGGCCGCCGCCGGGGAGGCGGCCGATGGGGTTGCGGACGGTGGGGGCGTAGCGGCCGGCGAGGGTGCCGCCCGCGTCGGTCAGTTCGACGCCCTTGGCCCGGTCGTGCTCCCAGGGCGTGAACCTCTCCATGAGTTCCAGGGTCAGGGAGAGGTGCTCGGCCGGGTCCTTGACGCCGTTGAAGGCGTCCAGCGGGCCACCGGGGATGCCTTCCCAGAACAGGATGTCCGCGCGGCCCGACGTGGTCAGCGTCGGCATGACGAACAGCTCGCCGACGCCGGGGACCAGATTGCAGCGGACCGCGTAGAAGTCCGGGTGCTCGGGGCGCGGCCCCATGCCGTGCACATACGCCACCGCCAGCGCGCGCTGCGGCTCGCTGTACGGCGAGCGGGACGCGTCCCGGCCGAACATGGAGACCAGCTCGCCCTTGCCCGCGGAGATCAGCACCAGGTCGTAGGCGCGGGAGAAGTAGTCGAGGTCGGAGACCGCCGCGCCGTGGATGACCAACTGGCCGCCGCGCTGGGCGAAGGTCTCCATCCAGCCGGCCATCTTCACCCGCTGGTCGACCGACTGCGCGAACCCGTCGAGCCTGCCGACCCAGTCGATCGCGCGGGCCGCGGGGCCCTCGCTCCAGGAGCCGGGGGCCGCGACCGAGACACCGAGTCCTTCGATCTTCGGGGCCTGGGACTCCCAGAAGTTCAGCTGGAGATCACGCTCGTGCTGCAGTGCCGTGTGGAACATGCACTGCGTCGACATGACCCGGCCGGAGCGGATCTCGTCCGCGGTCCGGTTCGACATCAGGGTGACCTCGTACCCGTGCGACTGGAGTCCGAGGGCGAGCTGGAGTCCGGACTGGCCGGCTCCGACGACGAGTATCTTGCGCATGCGGGTGGTGCCTCCTACGGCTTGGGGGCTACTCGGGGGTTTCTTCGAGCGCGTGGGCGACGAGGGCCAGGAGGGTCTCGATCACCGAGATCCGGTGGCGCGCATCCATGATCATTACAGGGATGTGCGCGGGGATCGTCAACGCCTCGCGAACGTCCTCCGGTTCGAACAGCTCGCTGCCGTCGAAGTGGTTGACCGCGACGATGTACGGCAGCCCGCAGCTCTCGAAGTAGTCCAGCGCGGGGAAGCAGTCCTTGAGGCGGCGGGTGTCGGCCAGGACCACGGCGCCGATCGCGCCGCGCACCAGGTCGTCCCACATGAACCAGAACCGCTGCTGACCCGGCGTGCCGAACAGGTAGAGCACCAGGTCGTCGTCGAGAGTGATGCGGCCGAAGTCCATGGCCACGGTGGTGGTGAGCTTGTCGGGCGTGGCGGTGAGGTCGTCGGTGGCCTCGCTCGCCTCGGTCATCAGCGCCTCGGTCTGCAGCGGCGTGATCTCCGAGACGGCGGTGACCAGCGTCGTCTTGCCGGCACCGAAGCCACCCGCCACGACTATCTTCGTGGCTATCGGGGCTCGGGTGCGGTCCGTCTGCCAGGACCTCAGATCCTCGTCGGGTTCGTCGGGACCGACGAGGGGAGCAACGCCATGAGCGGCGTCAGAGACGACGGAGTCCACTCAGCACCCTTTCCAGCAGAGCGCGGTCCGGGCGGCCCACCCCGTGGCCGGTGCCGGTTCCGTACACACGGATCTTTCCCTGGTCCGCGAGATCGCTCAGGAGGACGCGGACCACGCCGAGCGGCATCTGCAGCAGCGCGGCGATCTCGGCCACCGTACGCATACGGCGGCACAGTTCGACGATGGCCCGCATCTCCGGCATGACCCGGGTGCCCAGCGAACCGTTCGTCAGTTCCTTGCGCCCCTCGGGGGCCTCCAGTGCCGCCGTGCTGGCCACGAACGTCTCCACGAGGAGGACGTGGCCGAAGCGGGTGCGGCCGCCGGTGAGCGAGTAGGGGCGGACCCGGGCGGGCTTGCGGTCGCCGCCGCGCACCGGGAGCTGCCTCTTCTTCGAGGAGTCGCTCATCGGGCGCTCCCCGGCGCCTCGGTCTCCAGCGATTTTCGGAGCTCGCTGCGGAGTTCGGGCGTCAGGACGTGGCCGGCCCGCCCGACGAAGAGCGCCATGTGGTACGCCACGACGCTCATGTCGCAGTCCGCGGAGCCGTGCACGCCGAGCAGCGAGCCGTCGCTGATGGACATCACGAAGAGGCTGCCCTCGTCCATCGCGACCATCGTGTGCTTGACCCCGCCGAACTGCATCAGCCGGGCGGCGCCGACGGTGAGGCTGCCGATGCCGGAGACGATGGTGGCGAGGTCGGCGGAGGAGCCGCGGGGGCCGGTCGGCCTCTCGGTGCGGGCCTCTCTGGCCTGGGCGTTGCGGCCGGGGTCCGAGGAGAGCAGGAGCAGGCCGTCGGAGGAGACCACGGCGACCGACTGGATGCCCGGCACCTCCTCGACCAGGTTCGTCAGCAGCCAGTGCAGGTTGCGGGCCTCACTGCTCAGTCCGAAGGTACTGGGCGCGGTCAACTGCTTGCCTCCTCGACTGTGCCCCCCGTGACATCTCCGGCGTGTGCTGGTGCTGCGTCCGGCCGCTCGTTCTGGGCCGTCTCTTCGGCGATCTCCGCCTCCACGTCCCTGCGGCCCGCTTCCGCCCCCCGACGGAAGCCGCCGAGACGCCGCCGGAGGGCTTCGGCGTCGACGGAGCCGGTCCGCTGGCGCGGGGCGCGGTCCGGGGAGGTGATCTTCGGGGTCCGCTTGGGGAGGCCCTTGCTGGTGACCTCGTCCTCGGCATCCGCCGCTTCCGCGACTTCCGCCGCTGGTGCAGGCACGACGGCCTCGTCGGGAGTCCGCTCGTGCGCGTCCGGCCCGATGGCGTACGGGTCGGCGACGGGCACCGGGGCCAGCAACTCCATCGTGGTCTCGGCAGGAGCCTCGACCGGGACCTCGACGGAAGGCCCGGCCGGGGTCTCGACGGAAGGCCGGGTCGGGGCCTCGGCGGGAGTGCGCGCGGGGGCCTCGGCGAAAGGCCGCGCGGGGGCCTCGGCGGAGGGCCCAGCCGGGATCTCAGCGGCAGGCAAGGACGGGGCCTCGGCGGAAGGCCCGGGCGAAGTCTCGGCGGCAGGCCGGAACGGGGCCTGGGCGAAAGCACCAGTCGGAGTCTCGGCAGAAGCCCGGGCCGCAGCCTCGGCGGCCCTGGACGGAACCTCGGCAGAAGCCTGAGCCGGAACCTCTGAGAAAGCACCCTCCGACGTCTGGGCAGAAGCCCCGGCCGCGGCCTCGGCGAAAGCACCGGCCGCAGTCTCATCAGAAACCCCGGCCGGGATCTCAGCGGCAGGCCGGGACGAGGCCTCGGCGAAAGCACCGCTCGAAGTCTCGGCAGAAGCCCCGAACGCAGTCTCGGCGGCAGCCCTGGACGGAGCTTCGGCGAAAGCACCGCTCGAAGTCTCGGCAGAAGCCTGAGCCGGAACCTCGGCGAAAGAACCGGCCGAAGTCTCAGCAGAAACCCCGGCCGCTGCCTCAGCCGCAGGCCGGGACGGAGCCTCGGCGAAAGCGCCGGCAGCAGTCTGGGCCGGAGACTCGGCGAAAGCACCGGACGGAGTCCCGGCCGGGGTCGGCTTCCCGTTGGGGGTTTCTCGTGTGGCCTGTTCTGCCAGGGCCACCAGTGGATCGGTGTCCTTGGCGCGGCCGTGCAGGACGTTGGAGTTGGCCTCGGCGTCGGCGCCGGGCAGGGAGAAGGTGTGGGTGCCGCCGGGCACGGTCGCGGTCGGCGGGACCGCCGTGGCCGGGGCCTGGGCCAGCAGTGCGCCGGGGAGGACCACGACCGCCGCGATGCCGCCCTGCTTCTGCTCGCGCAGCTGGACGCGGGCGCCGTGGCGGTGGGCGAGGCGGGCGACGACGTACAGGCCGAGGCCCAGGCCTTCGTCGCCCTCCTGCTCGTACGGGGAGTCCGGGTCGAAGTCGGCGAGCCTGGAGTTGAAGTGGGCCAGGCGCTCGCCGGTCATGCCGATGCCCTCGTCCTGCACGGAGAGCATGACCTCGCCGCTCTCCAGCAGCCAGCCGGAGACCTCGACGTGCGCGTCGGGCGGGGAGAACGAGGTGGCGTTCTCCATCAGCTCGGCCAGCAGGTGGGAGAGGTCGTCGGCGGCGAAGCCCACGACGTGCGCGTGCGGCGGGAGGGCCGCGATACGGACCCGCTCGTAGCGCTCGATCTCGCTGACCGCGGCCCGTACGACGTCCACCAGCGGGACCGGCCCATGGTGCTGCTGGACGTGCTCCGTACCGGCGAGGACGAGGAGGTTCTCGCTGTGCCGGCGCATGACCGTGGCGAAGTGGTCGAGCTTGAAGAGCGTGGAGAGGCGCTCGGGGTCCTGCTCGCGCTCCTCCAGGCCCTCGATGACGGCCAGCTGTCGCTCGACGAGGCCGAGGGTGCGCAGGGCCAGATTGACGAAGGTGCCGCCGATGCTGGCCCGCAGCCGCTCCAGCTGGGCCGCCGCGTCGGCGACCTCGGTGCGCAGCTCCTCGCGGGCGTCGGCCATCTTCTGGCGCTGGCCGACCAGGTGCTTGCGGTCGGACTCCAGCGTGGCGATGCGCTCGTGGAGGGCGGCGGCGTGCGCGTGCAGGGCGTTGACGGAGCGGACGACCTGGGCGAACTCGTCGTTGCGGCCGGTGAACTTGACGGGTTCCTCGGCGGCCGGGTTCTCCGACTCGGCCAGCCGGGCCGAGCCCCGGCGCAGCACCGACAGCGGGCGGGTCAGGGTGCGCGCCATGGCGGTCGCGACACCGACGGCGACCAGCATCAGGGCGCCGAGGACGGCGATGCGGATCTCCCACGCGGTGACGTCGTCGTCGCGCAGCTGGGCGAGGTCCTTGGTGCGGTGGTCGTAGAGGGCGGCCTCGGCACCGCGCATCTGGTCGACGCGGGCGGACAGCGCCGCGTCCAGCTTCTTGGCGCTGATGCCGAGGTCACCGTCGGAGAGCGTCGGCCCGTCGGTGAGCTGGGCGAGGTACTTCTCGGCGGAGTTCACCTCGGGGCCGGTGACCGTCGAGTCGTACGAGTCGACCGCGGACTTGGGCGCGGTGTCACGGAAGTCGGCGAGGGCGGCGTCGGAGCGCAGCCGGGCCTGCTGGGCGGCGGCGCTGAGCGCGTCGCGCTGCTTCTTGTCGGCCGCGGAGGTGGTGGAGGTCGTGCTGGGCAGGCCCGTGAGGGGGTCGATGACCGTCTGGGTGGTGCTCGGCACGTTGAGGGCCGCGAGGAGCAGGCCGCGGGCGGCGGCGGACTGCTGGACGGCGGAGTCCAGCTCGGCGAGCGCGTGGGCGCCGGCGCCGGCCCGTGGGGGCATCTGCTCGGCCAGGTCCTCGGCGAGCCGGTGCAGCTCGCCGATCGCGGCCGAGTAGGCCTGGTGCGCCTCCAGCGCCGTGCTCTTGCCGGTGAGCGCGGCCCTGCGCACGGCCGCGATGCCGTCCAGGTCCGAGCGCAGCCAGGCGGGCGTGTCGGTGTCGGCGCGCAGATCGTCCACCTGCCGGTCGACACGGGCGCTGCGCTGCTCGGAGGGCGCCTTGGACTTGGGGCGGCCGGCCGCGACGTAGGAGGTGACCTCGTCGCGCTCGTCGGCGAGCGAGTGGGCGAGGGCGAGCGCGTCCTGGGTGCGCCCGGCGAGGGTCACCAGTTCCTGGGAGTCACTCAGTTGCCCGGAGGCGGCGAGCACGGACGGGGCTCCGGCCCCGGCGATGGCGGCGGCCACCACGGCCACCGCGACGATCAGCCGGTTGCGTACGTGGGTCGGGCGGCCGGTGCCGACGGGAGTGCGCTCGGCGCCCCCTTCGGAGGCCGTCTGCCTGGCTGTGCCCCGAGACCGCTTCTTCTGCACCGATGCTCGCATTCCTGAACTCGTCTACCCATGGGCCCGGGTGGCACCCCGTCGTTCCGGTGCCGAGCAATGCGTTCACCCTCCCCCACGCTCGGCTTCGGCTCACGCGCGGGACGCCCCCATCGGTCCCCGACCCTCCCAGCGCCGGTGGGCAGTGGTCGTACATCACCTGACCGGCCACCCGAAGGAGTGAACATCGGAGGGGAGTTGGCGGGCAAGTTGCCGCGGCCGGCGCGGGGGTGATTACCGGCGGGCCGGTTGGACGCGGGACGCAGGCTTTGACAGGATTCGCCGACACGCCTTCGCGGAGTGCGTCATTCCCTCCCAAACCAGGCGCCTGACCTGCGCCGCGGTGACAATTCCGGGACCGTTGCCAGCCTTTGGCGAACACTGTGAAGGCCTCGTGCAGACTGGCCGAATGCGTACTGAAGTCGTATCGGAGCCCGGCAGCGCGGACCGCCCCAACGAGGACTTCGCCGGTGTCGGACTACCGGCCTCGGGGCAGGGGGGCTGCGTGATCGTCCTGGACGGGGTGACCCCGCCGGACAGCGGTACGGGCTGTCTCCATTCGGTCTCCTGGTTCACCGCGCGACTCGGCGGAGCCCTGACCGAACTGACCGTTTCCGACCGAGATCTGACGCTGCCGGAGATTCTTTCCGCGGCGATCGCCCGCACCGCGGAAACCCACGCGACCACCTGTGACCTTTCTCACCCACGTACGCCCCAGGCCACGGTCGTCCTGGCCCGCTGGTCCACCGACACGGTCGAGTACCTGGTCCTGTCCGACTCCGCCCTCCTCCTGGAGTCCCCCGACGGCACGGTCACCCCCGTCCTGGACGACCGCCTCTCCCGGCTGCCCCGCGCGTCCCTGGTGAGCGACGCCGTCGCCGACGCCACGGTCCGCAACAGGGAGGGCGGCTTCTTCACGGCCGCCGCCGACCCCTCGGTCGCCTCCCGGGCGGTCACGGGCACGCTCCCGCGCGACGGGGTCCGCGCCCTGGCCGCCCTCACCGACGGGGCGACCCGCTGGGTGGAGAAGTTCCGTGAGGGCGACTGGCGGGACTGCTTCACCGTCGTACGGAAGGAGGGCGCGCGGGCGCTGGTGGAGCGCGTACGGGCGCTGGAGGCGGCGGACCGGGAGGAGCGGGCGTTCCTGCGGCGGAGCAAGACGCACGACGACGCGACGGTGGTGTACGTGGAGCTTGCCTGTCCGGCTACTTGTCCATGACGCCGTTCAACTCGTGCAGCAGCCGCGCCAGTTCCGCGACCTCCTGCCGGTCCCAGTGGGCGAGCTGGCTGACGTAGCGGGCGCGGCGGGCCTCACGGACCTTGCCGACGCGGCGGCGGCCCTCGGCGGTGAGGGCCACCAGCCAGGCACGCCCGTCCGCGGGGTCCGGCTCGCGGGCGACCAGGCCGAGTTCCTCCAGGGCACGCAGCTGGCGGGACATGGTGGCCTTGCCGACGCCGATGTAGGCGGCGAGTTCCGTGGCGCGATGGCCGCCGTGCTCGTCGAGGCGGACCAGGAGGCCGTACGCGGCGGACTCCAGGTCGGGGTGGACCTCGCGGGCCATCTCGCCCTGACTCGCGCGGGCACGCCGCAGCAGCACCGTCAACTCGCGTTCCAGCGCCAGGAATTCCTGGTCTGCACCACTCGGTGTCAGCTGGCCGGCGACGTGACGTCCGTCGCCGTTTCCGTCCTCGTGCACGTCAGCACCCCTGATCGGTTTCGCGGTCCTGAAAGTTTCTGCCAAACGCCGCCGTTGCCGCAGCTCCGTCAGTATTTCGCAGGCGTAGACCAACGGCAGCCTCCGGACCCCCTTTCCACCTGCCCGTCTACGTGCGTAGTTTCCTTGACAGGCAACTCATGGCATGCCCACGCCAGTGGGTCATCCGCGGTCCCCCACCCCCTCTTCGGGGTCCCCCCACCCCATCTTCGGGGTCCCCCACCCCCTCCTCGGAGGCACGTCATGCCCGTGCACAGACCCGGTTCCATCCGCCCGCGCCCGCTCACGGCCGTCGTGGCCGTGCTCCTGGCGGCGCTCTCCCTCACCCTCCCGCTGTCCACCGCCGACGCCGCGACCACCCCCACCCGCGGCTCGGCGTACATGGGCATGGGCGTCCCGGCCCACGACGGCAGGGACGGCACGCCCAGCACCGGTGACGCCACCCAGACCGAGGGCGTCGACGTCTCCGGCCACCAGGGCAACGTCGCCTGGTCCACGCTGTGGAACAGCGGGGTCCGATGGGCCTACACGAAGGCGACGGAAGGCACGTACTACACGAACCCGTACTTCGCCCAGCAGTACAACGGCTCCTACAACGTCGGCATGATCCGCGGGGCGTACCACTTCGCCACCCCGGACACGACCAGCGGCGCGACCCAGGCCAACTACTTCGTCAGCCACGGCGGCGGCTGGTCCAGGGACGGCAGGACCCTGCCCGGCGTCCTGGACATCGAGTGGAATCCGTACGGCGCCGCCTGCTACGGGAAGTCGGCCGCCGGGATGGTGAGCTGGATCGCCGACTTCCTGAACACGTACAAGGCGCGCACGGGCCGGGACGCCGTGATCTACACGGCCACCAGCTGGTGGACCCAGTGCACCGGCAACTACGGCGGTTTCGCGGCGTACAACCCGCTGTGGATCGCCCGGTACGCCTCGGACCCCGGGACGCTGCCCGCCGGATGGTCGTACTACACGATGTGGCAGTACACCTCCTCCGGACCGACGGTCGGGGACCACGACAAGTTCAACGGGGCCCTGGACCGGGTGGTGGCGCTCGCCAACGGCTGATCGCGCACACCGGAGCACCGGGTCGGCGCGAGGACGCCGGCCCGGTGCTCCCCTGTTGTGTACGCCGCTCAGCCGACCAGGCCGGTCGGGTCCCGGGGCGCGTCGCCGGCCGGGGCCGTCCGCTGCTGCGGGAACACCAGGTCCGCGGCTTCCGCCGGGCGGTCCGCCGCCCGCTCCACCGCGGCCCGGTCGGCCAGGGCGTTGACGGCCGCGTTGAACCGCTCCAGGGAGGTCGGGTGGTCCGGACCCAGGACGTACTCCTTGAGGGTGCGGCGCTCCGCGGCCATCGGGTCGTAGCGCGGCTCACGGACCGAGCGCAGGATCTCCGGCAGCCGCTCACAGGCGCGGTCGAGCAGCTGGGCGCCCCCGGCGGTGGTGTACGCGGCGCGGAACTCCTCGTCGGGCAGGTCGTGGGCGTTGGTCAGGACGTACGGCTTGAGACTGGCGACGAAGTCGGCGACCACGGAGGAGACGTCGCTGATGAGGACGTCCGCCTGGTTGAAGCACTCGTAGAGCGTCGGCAGCTGCTTGAGGACGACGTGGTGCCGGACCGGGCCCCGGCTCTCCCAGTACAGGCGGTGCCACTCGGCGTGCAGTTCCCGCCACTCGGCGGCGCCGTCCTGGTCGGGGACCCGCGCGTCACGGATCTGCTCGGCGTCGTCACCGTCGTGATGTCCGGCCAGTTCGTCGAGCCGGGCCCTGATCTCCCGCAGCCGGGGCGCGGCGGCGGTGGCGGCCGCCGCGGCCGACGCGGCCTCGCGCCGCTCGTTGTCGGCCCGCAGCAGCTCCCGGACGGCCCGGTCGGCCTCGGCCGCCTCGGGCGAGCGCTTGCCGGTGAGCGGGTGCGGCTTGTAGACGACGCGCACGTTCTCCGTGAGAAGGCGCTCGACCAGGGTCACGCCCATCGGTATCAGCGAGGTGTGGCAGTCGTCGTCGCTCCAGCCCTCCCAGGTCGGGGCGTAGAGCACGGTCGGCAGCGGGCCCGGCGTGTGGTCGGCGTGCAGCCGGATCGGGGCCAGCTGGGGCCGGCCCACCTCGACGATGGCCGAGTCGCTGATGGCGTGCCGCACCCGCTGGTAGCGGTCGCGGCCCGCCCGTCCGGCCACCCAGATCTCGTCGTACACCTTGCTGACCCGGTTGCTGCTGGCGAGCTTGTCGCTGTCGCCGTGGCCGATGAACACGTGCTTGGCCTCGGCGATGCGCAGCATGTGCACGTTCTTGCCGGCGTTTCCGGGATAGAGCACGACTCGGACGCCGGACAGTTCCAGTTCGGCCAGGTCGTCGGCCTTGGGCACGCAGACCACCGGGATCCAGGTGCGGCTCAGATGGCGGAACGAGGCCCGCTCGCGCAGCACGATCACCGGGCGCAGGTCGAGCTGCTCCAGCGTCTCGATCCACATGTTGACCTGGTACATGAAGTCCCGGGACACGGAGGCGAAGCTGAAGTACAGGGCGACTTCGGGCCCGTACGCCGCCAGCTGCCGGTTGACCTCGGCGAACACCTCGTCCGGGGCCGGCATCCGGCGGACCCGGCGGTACTGCCCCAGCAGGGCCGTCACGGCCGCCACGGACAGCCCGGTCGTCAGCGCGAAGCCGACGCCCGCCGGGTACCAGACCCCCGCCGCCAGCGCGGTGAGCAGTCCCGCGTGGGCCGGCACGTCGAGGTGGAGCAGCTTGCGCAGGAAGCGCCGGTAGAGGACGGCGGGCGGGCGCCGCGGGACGTCCAGTGCGCTCAGGTCGAGGTTGCGCACCACCAGCGGCAGCACCCGTCGCAGCCGGATGGCGTGGTGGGCGGCCGAGTACAGCATCACCAGCGCGAAGTGCACGCTGAAGACGGCCAGCGCGGCGACCAGCACCCGGTCCGGCGCGTCCGTCCGGCTGGCCAGCGCGAGCAGCATCACCGTGCGGACCGCGAACCGCAGGGTGCGGTTGAGCTGCAGTGTCGCGAGCCTGCGGACGAAGCCGGGCGCACGCGTGTGCAGTACCTCGTCCACGACATAGGTCACGGCCGACGCCACGGCGAACCCCGCGACCGACGGCAGCAACGCGAAGACGGGCAGCGCGGCGAAGCCGGCCCCGAGCAGGAGCACGAGGAGCAGGTCGGTCGTCCCGCGTACCCGCAGGGCACCGCACAACCGACGGATGATCACGGACAAGACGTTCCCCCCACGGGATTGCACACGGTCTGCCAAAAGCCGTTGTTCGCCAGTTCGACAGAGAAGGGGGGTCAAGAGTTGTACATCTGTCGCACGGAAATATTTCACTTTGCGTTGGTGCGGGGTTGACCTCGCCATGGGGCACCGAAAAGGCCCGGGCCTCCCTCACGGGACCCGGGCCTTTCCTTCATCCGATGACGTCCGTCACGCCGCCACCGGAACCTCCGGCGCCGCGCCGTTCGTGGCCGGCGACAGGGCCAGTTCCAGGACCTGCCGGACGTCCGTGACGGCGTGGACGTCGAGCTTGTCCAGCACCTCGGACGGGACGTCGTCCAGGTCGGGCTCGTTGCGCTTGGGGATGATCACGGTCGTGACCCCGGCCCGGTGCGCGGCCAGCAGCTTCTGCTTCACGCCGCCGATCGGGAGGACCCGGCCGGTGAGCGAGACCTCGCCGGTCATCGCCACGTCCGTACGCACCAGGCGTCCGGAAAGCAGCGAGGCCAGGGCCGTGGTCATCGTGATGCCGGCGCTCGGGCCGTCCTTGGGGACCGCGCCCGCCGGGAAGTGGATGTGCACGCCCCGGTCCTTGAGATCGGCCACCGGCAGCTCCAGCTCGGCACCGTGGCTGCGCAGGAAGCTCAGCGCGATCTGCGCCGACTCCTTCATCACGTCGCCCAGCTGGCCCGTCAGCGTCAGACCCGCCGCGCCCGTCTCCGGGTCGGCGAGGGACGCCTCCACGAAGAGGACATCTCCACCGGCGCCGGTCACCGCGAGGCCCGTCGCCACGCCGGGGACCGCGGTGCGGCGCTCCGCCGGGTCCTGGGCGGACTCGGGTACGTGGTGCGGCCGGCCGACCAGGGCCCGCAGGTCCTCGTCCCTGATCGTGAACGGCAGCTCGCGCTCGCCCAGTTCGTGCTGGGCCGCGACCTTGCGCAGCAGCCGGGCGATGGACCGCTCCAGGTTGCGGACGCCCGCCTCCCGCGTGTACTCGCCGGCCAGCTTGCGCAGCGCGCTCTCGTCGAGGGTCACCTCGTCCTTGCCGATGCCCGCCCGCTCCAGCTGGCGCGGGAGCAGGTGGTCACGGGCGATGACGACCTTCTCGTCCTCGGTGTAGCCGTCCAGGCGGACCAGCTCCATACGGTCGAGCAGGGCCTCCGGGATGGCCTCCAGGACGTTGGCGGTGGCGAGGAAGACGACGTCCGACAGGTCCAGCTCCACCTCCAGGTAGTGATCCCGGAAGGTGTGGTTCTGGGCCGGGTCGAGGACCTCCAGCAGGGCGGCGGCCGGGTCGCCCCGGAAGTCGGACCCCACCTTGTCGATCTCGTCGAGCAGGACCACCGGGTTCATCGACCCGGCCTCCTTGATCGCGCGCACGATCCGGCCGGGCAGCGCCCCGACGTACGTACGGCGGTGGCCGCGGATCTCGGCCTCGTCGCGGACGCCGCCGAGGGCGACGCGGACGAACTTGCGGCCCATGGCGTGTGCGACGCTCTCGCCGAGGCTCGTCTTGCCGACGCCGGGCGGGCCGACGAGGGCCAGGACGGCGCCTCCGCGCCGGCCGCCGATCACGCCGAGACCGCGGTCGGTACGGCGCTTGCGCACCGCCAGGTACTCGGTGATCCGCTCCTTCACGTCCTCCAGGCCCGCGTGCTCGGCGTCGAGGACGGCCTTGGCGCCCTGGATGTCGTACACATCCTGGGTCCGCTCGTTCCACGGGAGTTCGAGGACGGTGTCGAGCCAGGTGCGGATCCACGACCCCTCGGGCGACTGGTCGCTGGACCGCTCCAGCTTGTCGACCTCCTTGAGCGCGGCCTCACGGACCTTCTCGGGCAGGTCGGCGGCCTCGACGCGGGCGCGGTAGTCGTCGGACTCCTCGGCGGAATCCTTGCCGTTCTCCCCGTTCAGCTCGCGCAGCTCCTTGCGGACCGCTTCCAGCTGACGGCGGAGCAGGAACTCGCGCTGCTGCTTGTCGACGCCCTCCTGGACGTCCTTGGCGATGGTCTCGGCGACGTCCTGCTCGGCGAGGTGGTCGCGCAGCTGCTGGGCGGCGAGCTTGAGGCGGGCCACCGGGTCGGCCGTCTCCAGCAGTTCGACCTTCTGTTCGGTGGTCAGGAACGGCGAGTAGCCGGAGTTGTCGGCGAGCGCGGAGACGTCGTCGATGGCCTGGACCCGGTCGACGACCTGCCAGGCGCCGCGCTTGCGCAGCCAGGCGGTGGCCAGTGCCTTGTACTCCTTGACCAGTTCGGCGACGTGGCCCGGCAGCGGCTCGGGCACCTTCTCGTCGATGCGCGTGCCCTCGACCCAGAGCGCGGCGCCCGGTCCGGTGGTCCCGGCGCCGATCCGCACCCGGCCGCGGCCGCGGATCAGCGCGCCCGGGTCACCGTCCGCCAGCCGGCCGACCTGCTCGACGGTGCCGAGCACACCCGTGCTCGGGTACGTCCCGTCGATGCGCGGCACCAGGAGAACCTTCGGCTTTCCGGGTTCCGACCGGGCGGCGGCCTGGGCGGCCTCCACCGCGGCGCGTACGTCGGCGTCGTTCAGGTCCAGCGGAACCACCATCCCGGGCAGCACGACCTCGTCGTCGAGCGGCAGCACAGGCAGAGTGAGCGGTGTGAACGCCGTGGACTCAGCAGCCATGATCTCCCCTTCGGCAGTCAAGTTGAGCTATGCCGACTCAATGCACGGGAGCCCTCGGATGTTCCCCCGACCGCGTTCGCTCTGAGCGATCACCACATCACCCTGCACTACCAGCGGAAACGGGGTGAGGCGCGGGGTTATGCCCCGGGAAGGACCGACCGCAAAGCCCGGGCCCGGTGCCAGCGGCGCAGTGCGGGCCACATGGCGATCCCTATCGTCAGCGAGATCAGATGGCCCCAGTCGGTCATCGGATCCGTGTACGCGACGAGGTCCTGCAGCAGCATGCCGCCGAACAGCGCGACGACGGGCCAGCGCAGCCAGGGGGTGAGCAGTCCGGCCAGGGCGCCCGTGCTGGCGGCGACGCCGAAGCTGATGCCGTAGTCCAGGCGGTGCAGGGAGCTGCCGGGCAGGTGTCCCGCCACGACCGCGATCCCGACGGGGACCTCGGTCGCCAGGGTGGCGAGCACATGCCCGAGCAGGAAGACGGTGGCCGCGCGCAGTCCTCCTATGCGCCGCTCCAGCGCGGTCAGGACGACCAGGAAGCACATGGCGTACGGCGACACGACCCCGCCGGCGATCCACAGCGCGCTCGCCAGCAGCACCTGCACGGGGGTGCGCACCAGGTGGGCGACATCGGTGCTGGAGGCCTGGTAGAGGCTGTGCACCAGCCCGGGGGCGGCGTCGGCGGCGATCAGCGAGGTGACCGCGAGCAGGGCCGCGTAGGCGAAGGTGAACGGCGTTCCCGTGGGGGTGGGCAGCAGCCGCCAGGGGTGGAGGGCGCGAAGCCGCCGGGCGAGGAGGCGGTGCGGGGCGGGGAAGGGCTGCGCGACGGTTGCCGGCGCAGTGGTCCGGGACCGAAAGGGCGCGGCTGCCGGGGTGGCCGCCGCGAGGGCGACCGGTGGGGTGTCGAGTGCGGCACCGTCCGCCGTGGCACCGCGCTGGCGCGGCATCCCGTCCAGCAGGTCGGCCAGCCCGGTGGGCGACAGCGCGCTGTCGTCGGAAAGCTCGGAAAGAGGCGTGCCCGGGGGCGGGGGCGAGGCCGTCGTGCCGGCCGTCGCGGGCGGTTCCACGGTGAGGCGCTCCTTCCGTCCCGCCCCACACTTCGCGCCGCACGGGCCCCTGTCTATGACCGACGCCACGCGAGACCCCGATTCACAGGATTTTCTGAGGAACCGATCGACTCACGCTGGGGCTTCGACAGATTCGACAGAACGGGAAGCGCTCGAACGAGTGATGTGCGCCGACCTGCCCACCATCCGTAATTCCCGTGGCCGTAAAGCCGTGTTCGTGCAGGATGGGCGTATGGCCGCCACGTACGAATCTCCCGTAGTCCTGGACCGACACGAGGGCCCGCACGGGGAGGTGGTGCTGCGCAGACACGGTGAGTCACTACAGATCATCGCCAACGGCTGCTTCCTCATGGACACCTCCGACGGGCGCTCGGAGCGGCTGCTGGTCGACGCCGCGTACGACGCCCTGGGCGGACGGCCGGAGCCGGACGTGCTGATCGGCGGCCTGGGCGTCGGATTCTCGCTCGCACATGCCGCTGCCGACCCCCGCTGGGGACGGATCACCGTGGTCGAGCGCGAACCCGCCGTGATCGGCTGGCACCGCGCGGGCCCGCTGTCCGGGCTGTCCGTCGCCGCGCTCGACGACCCGCGCACCGAGATCGTCGAAGCCGACCTGTTGATGCACGTCAATGAGACTTCCGCCACGTACGACGCCCTGTGCCTGGACATCGACAACGGCCCCGGCTGGACCGTGACCGAGGACAACGACGGCCTCTACTCACCGGCCGGACTGGCAAGCTGCGCAAGGGTGTTGGCCCCCGGAGGGGTATTGGCCGTATGGTCGGCGCAGCCCTCTCCGGATTTCGAGGGAACCTTGCGGAATGCCGGGTTCCAACAGGTGCGTACCGAAGAGATCCCGGTTGCCCGGGGCGTTCCGGACGCTGTGCACCTCGCCGTACGCCCTGGATAGCGACGGTGCCTCCGGTCCCCGTAATGTGCTTCCCTGACGCGGATCATTCAAGCGTCAATCGCAAACCATGCGCAGACCGAGGAACCACCCCACTGGTTCCGGAAAGCACACTCAGGGGCGGGCGATGGAGCAGACACACACCTCGCACAGCGGTACGGCGGCGGCTACTCCGGGCGCGCAGCGCCGGGTGCTGGTGATCGAGGACGACCCGACGATCGTGGACGCCATCGCGGCCCGGCTCCGCGCAGAGGGATTCCTGGTGCAAACCGCGGCCGACGGTCCTTCCGCGGTCGACACCGCCGAGGCCTGGCAGCCCGACCTGCTGATCCTCGACATCATGCTGCCCGGCTTCGACGGCCTGGAGGTCTGCCGCCGTGTGCAGGCCCAGCGCCCGGTGCCGGTGCTGATGCTCACCGCGCGCGACGACGAGACCGACATGCTGGTCGGGCTCGGCGTCGGCGCCGACGACTACATGACCAAGCCGTTCTCGATGCGGGAGCTGGCCGCGCGGGTGCACGTCCTGCTGCGCCGCGTGGAGCGGGCCGCCATCGCCGCGGCCACACCGCGCTCCGGCATCCTGCGCCTCGGCGAGCTGGAGATCGACCACGCGCAGCGCCGGGTGCGGGTGCGCAGCGAGGACGTCCACCTCACGCCCACCGAGTTCGACCTGCTGGTGTGCCTGGCGAACACCCCGCGCGCGGTGCTCTCCCGTGAGCAGCTGCTGGCCGAGGTGTGGGACTGGGCGGACGCCTCCGGCACCCGGACCGTCGACAGCCACATCAAGGCGCTGCGCCGGAAGATCGGCGCCGAGCGGATCCGCACGGTGCACGGCGTGGGCTACGCGTTGGAGACCCCGACGCCATGAGCGCCGGGCCGGCCGCACGGAGAAGCCCCGGGGAGGAGCCCTGGGGCGGCGTACGTCCGTTCTCGATCAAGACCAAGCTGGGCGCGCTCGTCGTCATCTCGGTGCTGATCACCACGGGT
Organism: Streptomyces sp. NPDC050625; assembly: GCF_040654755.1. Taxonomy (NCBI): domain Bacteria; kingdom Bacillati; phylum Actinomycetota; class Actinomycetes; order Kitasatosporales; family Streptomycetaceae; genus Streptomyces; species Streptomyces sp. NPDC050625. The sequence continues at coordinate 763,254 of NZ_JBFAIQ010000001.1, read as the reverse complement.
CTGTCGATGATCGCGGTGCACACCAAGACGGAGCTTCGCTTCATCACGGTCTTCTCGATGATCGCCACACTGTTGATAACGCAGTTCGTGGCGCATTCGCTCACCTCGCCGCTGGACGAGATGAACGCGGTGGCCCGGTCGATCTCGCAGGGCGACTACACGCGCCGGGTGCGGGAGAACCGCCGGGACGAGCTGGGCGACCTGGCCGGGACGATCAATGTCATGGCCGACGAGCTGGAGGCCCAGGACCGCCAGCGCAAGGAGCTGGTGGCGAACGTCTCGCACGAGCTGCGCACGCCCATCGCCGCCCTGCGGGCCGTCCTGGAGAACGTCGTGGACGGCATCGCCGAGCCGGACACCGAGACGATGCGTACGGCGCTCAAGCAGACCGAGCGGCTCGGGCGGCTGGTGGAGACGCTGCTGGACCTGTCCCGGCTGGACAACGGCGTCGTACCGCTGCGCAAGCGGCGTTTCGAGGTGTGGCCGTACCTCTCCGGCGTGCTCAAGGAGGCCAACATGGTCGCCTCCGCGCGCGGGGGCATGGCGTCGGGCTCCGGGAACCACACGCGGACGGACGTCCATCTGCACCTGGACGTCTCCCCGCCGGAGCTGACCGCGCAGGCGGACCCGGAGCGGATCCACCAGGTGGTGGCCAATCTGATCGACAACGCGGTCAAGCACAGCCCGCCGCACGGCCGGGTCACGGTGAAGGCGCGGCGCGGGCCGCAGCCGGAGTCGCTGGAGCTGGAGGTCCTGGACGAGGGCCCCGGCATCCCGAAGTCGGAGTGGCACAAGGTCTTCGAACGCTTCAACCGGGGAGCCGTCAGCCGCCCGCACGGTCCGGGCAGCGACGGCGGTACGGGTCTGGGGCTGGCGATCGCCCGCTGGGCGGTGGATCTGCACGGCGGCCGGATCGGAGTGGCCGAATCCGAGCGGGGCTGCCGGATTCTCGTCACCCTTCCGGGAGAGCGATCCCTGTCGAGTTGACGTAAGGTTCGAACCGGAGTCACAAGATCCACGAGCGTCCCCACTGACGGACACGTGTGATCAGGGACGGCCCGCGCCCGTGAGGCGCCGAGGCCGCGGCCGATGCATCCCTGCCACAGGCAAACCACGCTTGTTTCCCGCCATATCAGCCGCCGAAACGCGCTTTCCGATGTGACTTACACGACGATGAACGGGCCCGACCTGACCTTCACCCTCAGGGAGGCGTAGCCTTTATTTCCGCTGTCCATCACCTTGTGAAGCGGAAGAGGGCGGTTGCCGCCGTGTCGCCACAGTCCCCCAGTAACTCGAGCATCTCGACCGAAGACCAAGCCGGGAAGAACCCCGCCGCTGCGTTCGGTCCCAACGAGTGGCTCGTCGACGAGATCTATCAGCAGTACCTCCAGGACCCGAATTCGGTAGACCGAGCCTGGTGGGACTTCTTCGCCGACTACAAGCCGGGCGTCGCTGGCGCCCAGGCTCCGTCGGGTGCTGCGGCCGCGGGGGCCGCAGGAACCACCACGACGGCCGCTCCGGCCCGGCCCGCGGCTCCGGTGGCCCCCGCCGCGCCCGCCGCCCCGGCGCCCGCGGCCCCCAAGCCGGCCGCCGCCGCCCCGGCGCCCGCCGCTCCGGCCGCGCCCAAGCCCGCCGCCGCGGCCCCGGCCGCGAGGCCCGCCGCGAAGGCCGCGCCCGCCACCGAGGCGCCCGAGGGTCCCGAGTTCGTGACGCTGCGCGGCCCCTCCGCCGCGGTCGCCAAGAACATGAACGCCTCGCTGGAGCTGCCGACGGCCACCTCGGTCCGCGCGGTCCCGGTGAAGCTGCTGTTCGACAACCGCATCGTCATCAACAACCACCTGAAGCGCGCGCGCGGCGGGAAGATCTCCTTCACGCACCTCATCGGCTTCGCGATGGTCCAGGCCATCAAGGCCATGCCGTCGATGAACCACTCGTTCGGCGAGAAGGACGGCAAGCCGACCCTCGTCAAGCCGGCGCACGTCAACCTCGGCCTGGCCATCGACCTGGTGAAGCCCAACGGCGACCGCCAGCTCGTCGTGGCCGCCATCAAGAAGGCCGAGACCCTGAACTTCTTCGAGTTCTGGCAGGCCTACGAGGACATCGTCCGCCGCGCCCGCGACGGCAAGCTGACGATGGACGACTTCACCGGCGTCACGGTCTCCCTGACCAACCCCGGCGGCCTCGGCACCGTCCACTCCGTCCCGCGGCTGATGCCCGGCCAGTCCGTGATCATGGGCGTCGGCTCCATGGACTACCCGGCGGAGTTCCAGGGCACCAGCCAGGACACCCTGAACAAGCTCGGCATCTCGAAGGTCATGACGCTCACGTCGACCTACGACCACCGGGTGATCCAGGGCGCCGCCTCCGGCGAGTTCCTGCGCCAGGTCGCCAACCTGCTGCTCGGCGAGAACGGCTTCTACGACGCCATCTTCGAGTCGCTGCGCATCCCCTACGAGCCGGTCCGCTGGCTCAAGGACATCGACGCCTCGCACGACGACGACGTCACCAAGGCCGCGCGCGTCTTCGAGCTGATCCACTCCTACCGGGTCCGCGGCCACGTCATGGCCGACACCGACCCGCTGGAGTACCGCCAGCGCAAGCACCCCGACCTGGACATCGTCGAGCACGGCCTCACCCTGTGGGACCTGGAGCGCGAGTTCGCCGTCGGCGGCTTCGCCGGCAAGTCGATGATGAAGCTGCGCGACATCCTCGGCGTGCTGCGCGACTCGTACTGCCGCACCACCGGCATCGAGTTCATGCACATCCAGGACCCCAAGCAGCGCAAGTGGATCCAGGACCGCGTCGAGCGCCCGCACTCCAAGCCGGAGCGCGAGGAGCAGCTGCGCATCCTGCGCCGGCTGAACGCGGCGGAAGCCTTCGAGACCTTCCTGCAGACCAAGTACGTCGGCCAGAAGCGCTTCTCCCTGGAGGGCGGCGAGTCCGTCATCCCGCTGCTGGACGCGGTGCTGGACTCGGCCGCCGAGTCCCGCCTGGACGAGGTCGTCATCGGCATGGCCCACCGCGGCCGGCTGAACGTGCTGGCCAACATCGTCGGCAAGTCGTACGCCCAGATCTTCCGCGAGTTCGAGGGCAACCTCGACCCGAAGTCGATGCACGGCTCCGGCGACGTGAAGTACCACCTGGGCGCCCAGGGCACCTTCACGGGCCTGGACGGCGAGCAGATCACGGTCTCGCTGGCGGCCAACCCGTCCCACCTGGAGACCGTCGACCCGGTCATCGAGGGCATCGCCCGCGCCAAGCAGGACATCATCAACAAGGGCGGCACGGACTTCACGGTCCTGCCGGTGGCGATCCACGGCGACGCGGCCTTCGCGGGCCAGGGCGTGGTGGCCGAGACCCTGAACATGTCGCAGCTGCGCGGCTACCGCACGGGCGGCACGGTCCACGTCGTCATCAACAACCAGGTCGGCTTCACCGCGGCCCCCGAGTCCTCGCGCTCCTCGATGTACGCGACGGACGTGGCCCGCATGATCGAGGCCCCGATCTTCCACGTGAACGGCGACGACCCGGAGGCCGTGGTCCGCGTGGCCCGGCTGGCCTTCGAGTTCCGCCAGGCGTTCAACAAGGACGTGGTGATCGACCTCATCTGCTACCGCCGCCGCGGTCACAACGAGTCGGACAACCCGGCCTTCACCCAGCCGCTGATGTACGACCTGATCGACAAGAAGCGCTCGGTGCGCAAGCTCTACACCGAGTCCCTGATCGGTCGCGGCGACATCACCCTGGAAGAGGCCGAGCAGGCGCTGCAGGACTACCAGGGCCAGCTGGAGAAGGTCTTCACGGAGGTCCGTGAGGCAACCTCCCAGCCCATCTCCGCGGAGGCGCAGGCGCCGCAGGACGGCTTCCCGATCGCGGTGCCGACGGCGATCTCCTCCGAGGTCGTCAAGCGCATCGCCGAGTCCCAGGTCAACATCCCCGACCACTTCACCGTCCACCCGCGGCTGCTGCCGCAGCTCCAGCGCCGGACGGCGATGGTCGAGGACGGCACGATCGACTGGGGCATGGGCGAGACGCTCGCGATCGGCTCGCTGCTCCTGGAGGGCACGCCGGTCCGGCTGTCCGGCCAGGACTCCCAGCGCGGCACCTTCGGCCAGCGCCACGCGGTGCTGATCGACCGCGAGACGGGTGCGGACTACACCCCGCTGCTCTACCTGTCCGAGGACCAGGCCCGGTACAACGTCTACAACTCGCTGCTGTCCGAGTACGCGGTCATGGGCTTCGAGTACGGCTACTCGCTGGCCCGCCCCGACGCGCTCGTGATGTGGGAGGCGCAGTTCGGCGACTTCGTCAACGGCGCCCAGACGGTCGTCGACGAGTACATCTCGGCGGCGGAGCAGAAGTGGGGCCAGACGTCCGGCGTCACCCTGCTCCTCCCGCACGGCTACGAGGGCCAGGGCCCGGACCACTCCTCGGCCCGTGTCGAGCGCTTCCTCCAGCTGTGCGCCCAGAACAACATGACGGTCGCGATGCCCACGCTCCCGTCGAACTACTTCCACCTCCTGCGCTGGCAGGTGCACAACCCGCACCACAAGCCGCTCATCGTCTTCACCCCGAAGTCGATGCTGCGTCTGAAGGCGGCGGCGTCGAAGGCGGAGGAGTTCACGAGCGGCGAGTTCCGCCCGGTCATCGGCGACGCGTCGATCACCGACCCGGCGGCCGTGAAGAAGGTCGTCTTCTGCGCGGGCAAGGTCTACTACGACCTGGAGGCCGAGCGGCAGAAGCGCGGTGTCACGGACACGGCGATCATCCGAATCGAGCGCCTGTACCCGCTGCCGGGTGCGGAGATCCAGGCGGAGGTCAACAAGTACCCGAACGCCGAGAAGTACCTGTGGACCCAGGAGGAGCCGGCGAACCAGGGTGCCTGGCCGTTCATCGCGCTCAACCTGATCGACCACCTGGACCTGGCGGTCGGCCCGGACGTCCCGCACAGCGAGCGGCTGCGCCGTATCTCGCGTCCGCACGGCTCGTCCCCGGCGGTGGGTTCCGCGAAGCGGCACCAGGCCGAGCAGGAGCAGCTGGTCCGTGAGGTGTTCGAGGCGTAGGTCTCGCGGCACGACAGCGCAAGGGCCCGGCCCCGGAGAGAACTCCGGGGCCGGGCCCTTCGGTCATGTCCTGGGTGCCGGGCCGCTCACGACACCTGGGGCTCGAAGTCCCAGTAGGGCCGGTTGCGGGCGCGTGCCGACAGGGTGTGCACATGCTGGGGCCCGAGCGTGGCGGCGAGGTCGGACAGCGCCTCCTGCTCCGTCTTCTCGGCCTCCCGGCGGTTGCCGAGCCCGCGCAGATCGGCGGCGTGGGCGATACGGGCCGTCAGGGTCAGCGGATGGGTGCGGCCGAGGGTCTCGGTGGCGCGCAGGGCGGCGGACCTGCTGAGTCCGGCCGCGGACTCCGTGTCCCCGACCAGGTTGCGCAGGGCGGAGGCGTTGACGGCGCAGCCCACGGTCCAGGGGTGGTTCTCCCCCACGGCCGCCGTCATGTCGGCCATCGACTGCTCGATCAGGGCGTGGGCCTGGTCGCGTTCGCCGACGCTGCGCAGGATGAGCGCGTGGTTGGTGCGGGCTCCGGCGAGGAACGGATGTCCTTCGGCGTGCATGGCCTCGTAGCGCGCGATGACGTACTCGCTGGTCTCCCGTGCCTGGTCGATGTCGCCGTGCTCGCGGGCGAAGCAGCTGTGGCTGACGGCCGCGGCCAGCGTCTGCGGGTCCTTCTCGCCGAGCTTGCGCTCGTAGCGCTCCAGTACGCGGGTGAACATCGGACCCGCCTTGCCGCGGTCGCCGATGCGGTAGAGGCACAGGGCGAGGTTGTGCTCGGCCAGCAGGGTCTGCGGGTTCTCGGCGCCCATCACGAGGCGGTACTCGCGCACGTTCTTCGCCTGGACGGACTCGGCCTCGGTGTAGCGGCCCAGCAGCCGCAGATTGGTCGCGTAGTGGATCTCGGAGAAGAGCGTCCACGGGTGACGGTTCTTCAGCAGCAGCCGGCGTGCCTCCATGGTCCGCCGGTCGATCTCCAGGCTCTCCCCGTAGCGGCCGAGCAGCCTGAGCGCGAAGCCCAGGTTGTTCAGGGCGTTGAGGGTCCGCGAGTCCTGTTCGCCGAGCAGGTCGCGGTAGGCCGGGTAGAGCCACTCGTACAGTTCCCGTGCCTCGTCGTAGCGCCCGAGGCCCCACAGGTCGGCGCCCAGGCCGTTGGCCGCGCGCAGATGGTCCAGGTCCTGCTCGCCGCGCTCCATCCGGAGGTGGTCGACGGCGACGCGCTCGATGGCCTCGGTACGCGCGTACTCGCCGGCCGCGCGGAGGAGGTTGGCGTAGTGGTAGGTCAGCTCCCAGATCCGCGGATGGGTGTCGCCGAGCAGTGACTTCCACGCGTTCATGGCGCGCTCGCCGAGCTTCATTCCGGACTGGTACTCGCCCGTGAAGTACATGTAGCGCAGACAGTTGAGGACCAGGTTCTGCACGGTCCGGTCCTTGCTGTTCAGCACGTCCGCGTGCTTGAGGTGCGGCACGATCTCCGCGTACTCGTCCCACAGGCGGGTGTCCGTGGCCCGGCCGGGGTCGGCGGCGGCCAGGGCTCTGCGGACCACGTCGATGAACTCGCGCCGGTCCTCGTCGGGCATGTCCTTGTGCACGATCTGGTGCACCATGCGGTGCAGATACAGCGACTCGCCGGAGGAGACCGACTCGTCGCCGGCCGACTCGTGCGACTCCAGGCGTACGACGGAGTACTGGCGGAGCTGGTTGATCGCCTTGTTCCACAGCAGGGGGTCGTTGAGCAACCCGGCGATCTGTTCGGGCAGTTCCTCGTGCGGCATCTCCCGCAGCAGCCGTACGGGGATGAAACCGGGCGCGAAGAAGGTGCACAGGCGCAGCAGGTCGACGGATTCCGGGACGGTCTCGCGGAGTTTGTTCAGCAGTATCGACCAGGCTGTCTGGAAGGCGACGGGGAAGTCCGCGGAGACCTTCACCACGTCCCCGTCGATGCCGCCCTCCAGGAGCGCGATGTAGTCCTCCACCGACAGGTCGGAGTCGTTGAGCCAGCCGGCGGTCTGGTCGAGCAGCAGCGGCAGGTCCTCCAGCGCCTCGGCCAGCTGGTCGGCGTCCTCCTCGCTCAGCCGGGGCGCGCGGCGGCGGACGAAGGCCACCGATTCGTCGCGGGCGTAGACGGGCACCTCCAGCAGTTTGCTGTTGTGCTCGCTCCACTCGGGGTTGCGCGAGGTGATCAGGACATGGCCCGGCCCGGTGGGGACGAGGTCCCAGATCTGGTCGGGTTCGTCGGCGCCGTCCAGGATCAGCAGCCAGCGGGAGTAGGGGTCGCCGCGGCGCAGCGAGTCGCGTACGGCACGCAGCCGCTCGCCGTACTCGGCGCCGGTGGACAGGCCGAGCTTCGGGGCGAGTTCGGCCATCAGCCGGCGGTAGGTCACCCGGCCCTCGGCGTTGACCCACCACACCACGTCGTACTCGGAGCCGAAGCGGTAGACGTACTCGGCGGCGAGCTGTGTCTTGCCGACCCCGGACATGCCGTGCAGGGTGAGGACGCCGGCGCCCGGCTCGGAGCCCTGCAGCAGGTGGTAGGCGTCGTTCAGGAACGGCTCGCGTCCGGTGAAGCGGGTGTTGCGCCGCGGTACGCCGCCCCACACCTCGGGCATGGAGGCCGGGAAGCGCGGTCCGCGCCGCTCGCCCTCGGCCGGCTCCACCGTCGGTTCTGTCGGCAGGCCGAGCCGCTCGATCAGGCGCCGCTCGGCCTCGTCGGCGCCCATGTTGGTCAGCTGCGCCGGGGCGAGCACGGTGGTGGCGGTGGGTACGGACGCGGTGGTGATCGAGACGGCGGCGAACCGGGACGGGTCGGGGGCCACGACCTCGCGCAGCGCCGCGTTCCACTCCTCGTGGGTGCGCGGGCCGAGTTGGAAGAACCACTCGCTGACGAGGATGAGGATCCGGCCCTCGGCGAGTTTCAGGTCCCGCAGCAGGTCCACCAGCGGGACCTCGGCCGGGGAGTCCCAGCGCATGTACACGACCCGCAGGCCACGCCGCTCCAGCCGGTCCGCGATCCAGGCCGCCCAGGCCCGGTTGAATCCCGCGAAGCTGATCGTGACGGTAGGCTTCGCGGTCCCTTTGTCGGCTGCCCCGACCGGCCTACGAACTCCAGACATGCAGCGGCCTCCCCGCACGTAATGTTAGAACCTCGGCGCGGCACCGCGATAGGCGCTGACAGGTATCCGTCGTACTCGCGCGCTTCGGTCACATCTCTTCCCGCAAGCGCAACGATCTTCACTCGAACTGGCAACATATTTCACCCAGTTGGCGGAGTTCGACGAGCCGAGAACAAGCCACGCGCCGCTGCCACATAGGCCTGTGCCCGTACGGCGTGGCCACGGGGCGCGGGATGCTCGTCGAGCCGTTCGTACACGGCCACCATCTGGTCGACGAACCGGCGTCCCGGCACGGTCAGGTCCGGCGATCCGACGAGCGCGGGCAGCGCCGCGCCGACCTGTTCGCGGCAGCGGGCGTGTTCGGCCCAGGCCGCCTCCCGGTCGGCGGGCCGCGTGAGGGTGAGCGCGCGCTGCTGGAAGAAGTCGGCCAGCGCGAGGTGCGAGTAAGTGCCCTGCAGCAGACCGTCGTAGGGGCGTGGATCGGTGCGCCAGGGGGCGAAGTACCGTTTTCGCCCATCGGCCCGGTGGAGGGTGACCGCCTCGCTGAGGGCGACGAGTTTGGTGTGCTGAAGCTCGTGCACCAGGGTCGCGGCCAGGACCGTGGGGGCGTGCGGGGCGCTGCTGAGCACGGCGCCGAAGGCCTCGCGCCGGGTGCCGCTGCAGGTGCCCGTGCAGTCGCCCGGCTCCGAGCCGGGCGGCGCGGCGAGCGGCACGAGGCAGCGCAGCAGGCGGACGGCCTCCAGGAGTCGCTGCTCACCGCCCAGCCGGAGTTCCACCGCGGTCCCCGACCAGGAGTGCAGCCAGCGCTTGCGCTCCGCGTCGTCGAGGCTCGCCGGACCGCTCAGCCCGAGGTGGTGGACGCCGTCCTGCACCCATCGGTACGGGTCGAGGTCGTCCAGCGGGGTGGGCGGGGCGCCGGTCGTGAGGCCGGGCAGGGCGTACGCGGGCGTCCAGGAGGCGGCACCGGACCAGGCTCCCGTGCCGCGCTCCACATGGACGACGACATCGGCCGCGCCCCGCCGCCGCATGGTCAACCGTCCGCCCCTGTGGACGACTTCGACCGAGGTGTCCCCTGTCTCCGCCGTGCGCAGTGCCCCGAGGGAGGGCAGTACGAGCAGTCCGTCCCGGGCGGTGAGCCGTACGGCGAACGAAAGCCCGGCGCGGGCCGCCGCGGCGGCGGCCAGTGCGCTGAAGTGATCGAGGTCGCGCCGGAATTCGCGGGCCCGCTGCGGCGCGCCCGGCCGCGCGGGGTCCGTGCCGAGGCCGCGCAGACACCGCTGGGCCCATGCTCCGACCAGCGGGGCGAGGAGGCGGACCCGGGCGGGTGAACCCGTCGGGCCTTTCGTGACCGACGTGTCTCCCGCCGGCTCGTCCGCGGCAGCGGTCGCGTCCGCCGCCTCCAGCAGCGCCCAGTCCTCAAGGAGCCGCCGCCCGGCGTCGGCCGGGCACAGCGCCGGGTCGGCTCCCGCCACGGCGTCGAGCACCGCGCGCAGCAGGAGCAGCCGGCGGGTGTCCTGGTCGCGGGCCAGGAACGCGAGGGCCTCGGGGCCGCCTCCGGTACGGCCGAGTTCGAGGAGGATCCGGTCCGGGACCTCCGGAAGTATCACGGAACGCCCCCTTCCCGAGAGTCGGCGGACGGGGCGGCCCGCACCGTGTCCGCACGGAGTCGGCCCGCCACGTGGCGGATGAGGCGCTGCAGGTCGGCGCAGTACACGGAGGGGTTGGTGAAGCCGTGCCCGGCGCGGTAGCGGTGGGCGTACTGGCCGCCGCCGCAGACGTTCAGGAGCGGGCAGGCCCGGCAGGTCGCGGCCAGCGACGCGGCGCCCGCCTGCCGGGCCGCCACCGCGGGGTGGCGCAGTGCGTCGTCGAAGGTGTGCCGGTGGATGTCGAGGCCGGTCCGTGCTGCCCCGTCGTACGCGGACTTCAGCGAGTCGACCTGTTCGATCGACCCGTCGGTCTCCACCACCACGGCGTCGAAGGGGGTGAGGCCGAGCGACTCCGTGGCCGCGGGCAGGCCCAGCAGCAGCGCGAGACACTCCTCGAAGAGCCGTACCCGGGTCTCCCTGCGCCCCGCCTGCCACCAGCGGTCGAAGACGGCGCACAGCCAGTCGCCGTACACGGTGCCCGAGTCGTCCCAGTGCGGCGGCGGGGTCGACCAGTTCCCGTGCGGCAGCAGCAGGTCGAGAGCGGGCGGGCTCAGGGCGACCAGGGACTCGTACATCTCCACCGGGTCCAGGGTGGGATCGACGACCGCGAGGATTCCGGCGTACGACTCCGGGAAGCGGGCGGCGACGAGCCGGGCGCCGCGCGAGGCATCGGGCCACGACGGCCGTCCGGACGGGCGGACCCGGAGCGCGTTGTGGGCGGGCAGGCCTCCGTCGAGGCTGATGCCGACGCGGATGCGGTGGCGGGCCAGGGACGCGAGGCGCTGCTCCGTCAGCAGGGTGGCGTTGGTCTGGACGGTGGCATGGACCGTGCAGCCGGTCGGCACCCGGTCGCGTACCAGACCGGTGAACCGGGCGAGCGTGGCCACACCGGCCAGCAGCGGCTCTCCGCCATGCAGGACCAGGGAGAGATCGGTCAGTACGTGGGCGCGGGCGTGTTCGGCGATGCGGGAGGCGGTGCGGTCCAGCACGCCGGGGGGCGCCGCGGCGGGACGGTCGCGCCAGGTCCGGTCGGGGCCCTCGTAGAGGTAGCAGTAGCGGCAGGCGAGGTTGCAGCGGCCGTGGACCTTCACGACGAACTGACGGAAGGGGATGCGGCGTGCCGCTGCCGGATCGGGTGCGCCCTCTCCAGACACTCCAGCACCCCCATGCCGTACGTCCGCGCCGCGAGCCCCCGCTCGTACGGAACCGCCTTCCCTGGCCGGTGATCCCGACAAACGCAGATCGTTCGACGTTGACCGATTCAATGGCGAAAATGACCGGCGTTACATGTTTTCAGAGCGCACTGTTGAAGCCCCAGAGCATCTCGCTCGGCCGCGTGGAACGCTCGCGCAGATCCTCAACCACCTCGCTCAGCACGGGGTGCTGAATGGTCCTCAGCTCCGACAGGCTCAGATCCGACAGACCTGACAACTCCGACAACTCCGACAGCTCCGGAAGCGTCTCCTCCGCCTCGGTCCGGCGCATGGCCGTCTGCCGCTGCGGCTCGTCCCGTACGTCCATCCCATCCCCCTCTCGTCGCGTGGCGTCCCGCCACGACCGGGTCACTCCAGGTCGGCCAGCCGCTGTGCCGTCTGACCGGCCGTCGGCTCACTCGTGGTCACGTGGTCGTCCGGCAGCTTGGACCACTCCGCCCGGGCCGCCCGATAGGCCTCGCGGGCGGCGCGTGGACGCGCGGCCGCCTCGTAGGTCATACCCCGCCAGTGGTGTGCCTGCGCACCCAGTTCGACTGATTCCTGACGGCGGCGGTCCGTCTCCGCGTCCTGTTCCGCCTCCCGGGCCGCCTCCGCGGCCGACCGGAACGCGTCGACCGCCTCGTCCAGCCGTGCCGGACGGCCCAGACTCTGGTACGCCTCGAACTGGACCTGCCCCAGTTCCAGCCAGCACCGCGCGGCCAGCAGCGGATCGTCGGCGCCGGCCGCCGCGAGGCCGAGGAGATGCTCAGCCTCGCGCAGATCGACGCGGTCGCCGCGGGCCCGGTACCTGAGCATCAGCGCCCGGCCCAGCAGGAGGAGCCGGCCGGCCAGCAGGCCGCTGCCCGCGGGTGTCTCCGTGCGGCAGTCCCGCAGCACCCGGATCGCCCGGGACAGGGGCTCCTGGGCGGAGAACCCCCTCTCCAGCGCGGCCCGGCGCAGCAGCACCTCGCCCCACTCGGCGAGCACATCGGCATGGGCCGACTCGTCCCGGGGCATCCGCTGGGCGGCCTGCTCGAAGTGCCGGGCCGCATCCTGGAGTTCACGCGGATCGCCCGACTCGTCGTACCGGGCCGCGGCGATGCGGCCGGCCCGCACCAACAGGGCCGAGCGCGGGCTCTGTTCACGGGTGAGGGCCAGCGCCTCGTCGACCCGCGCCTGCGCCTCGTCCAGCGCTCCGCCCGACAGCAGGAGCGCGTCGACCAGATCGAGCAGGACCCTGACGGGCGCAGGCCCTTCACCGGCGTCGGAGTCGTGCTCAAGAGCGCTGCGCAGCGAATGCGCGCTCTGCTCCGCGTACCGGCGGGCCTGTTCCCGGTCGGGCGTCACTCCGGACAGCCGCAGCAGGACACGGCCGTGCGCGAGGGGGAGTTCGGGCGGACGACCGCGGCGGTCGGGCCAGGCGTCGGCGAAGGCCTCCAGCATGCCGACCGCGCCCTGCAGCAGGGCACTGTCCCCGCCGAGCCGCCACTGCGCCTCCAGGGCACCCACCCGTTCCAGGGTGAGCCGCAGCGCCTCCGTCTCGTCCAGGTCGGGCGCCCCGCACGCGACGGCGTACTCACGGTCGGCACGGCGCAGCAGTTCGAGCGCGGCGCGCTGGTCCCCGTGGCGCCTGCGGTCCGTGGCCGCGGCCCGCAACACCCGTGCCAGTACGGCCCGTTCGCGCACCGCACGGGGATGGGCGACCGCGCGCTCGGCGGCCGTCTCCGCCTCGCGCAACAGCTCCGCACCGCCCTGCATCTCCCACAGCCGCAGGACGCAGTGGGCGTACTCGGCCCACAGCTCGGAGTCCCGGCCCGCGGACCGTTCGTGCTCGGTGGCGCCGCGCAGCAGCTGAACGGCGTCGATGATGTCCTGCACCATGCCCTCGCGGTCGAACCGCTCGACCAGCGTGCGGGCCCGGACGACGGCCGGGTGCGCGGGGCGCCCCCGGTCCGTCTGCTCCCGCTCCCGGCTGCCGTACAGGGCGAACTGCTCCGGCAGCGGCATGAACCGCTCCAGGACCCGCGCGGCGACCTCGGCGAAGGGCTGCGGGACCGGAGTCGCGGCGCCGCTGTCGCCGTTCTCGGCCGGGTATCCGCCGGGCGCGTACGGCCGCCCGCCGCCGCCGTTGCCGAGCTGGGCGAGGGCCAGCGCCGGGAAGTTGGGGCCACCCTTGCCGAAGCGCTGCTCGATGTACTGCGAGCAGTGCTTGAGCACCAGCAGGGCCTCGTCCCGGCCCAGCGACGACAGCAGCGACTCCTGTACGCCCGGCGCGAAGTCGTACCACTGGACGCCGTCCTGGGCGCGCTCCTCGCGGGCCCGCGCCAGCAGGCCGCTGAGCAGCACCTCGGCCAGTTCGGAGGGACCGGAGTCGGGCATCATGGTCCGCTGCACCAGTTGCATCACGGGCAGACAGAGCGGGGCGGCCGCCAGATGGACGGCGAGGCGTCCCGCGGCCGGGGAGGCCGTGGAGCGGAACCTGCTGACCAGTTCGAGCGGGGACGCACGGCGCCCGGGACGGCCCGCCGACACCGGCGGCTGGTCGGCCCGCACCCAGCCGACGGCACCGGCCACCGGCCCGGTGCCCGCCCCGGACAGCAGCCGCGCCCAGGCTCCCAGGGCCACCGGCTCGGGCGGCAGCACGGGCACGGGCAGCTCACCGCGGCGCGCCTCCGTGGGCGTTCCGGTGTGTGTGCGCACCCGCAGGGCGGTGGCGCCGCCCAGGCTCTCGCCGCGCATCAACTCGCCGTAGAGCACGGGGAGCCGGGTGCGGTTCCACATGCGCTGGGGCAATGGCTGGAGCACGGCGGCCGGGGCCTGCCGGGAGAGATGGTGGAGCAGCCGGTGGGCCCGGCCGGACCGCCACAGGGGTCCCGCGCAGTCGCTGACCAGCAGGGTGATGCGGCGTCCCGTGGGATCGCTGAGCCGGTCGACGGAGTGCAGCGGGGCGGCATGGGGTTCGGGGCTGCGGCTGACGGCCGGTTCACCGTCCGGACCCTGGTGCAGATGGCTGACCTCGATGTCCCAGAAGGCGCCCAACTGTGCGAAGACCTGCTCCAGTTCGGTGAACATGCGGTCCCACACCCGCATGGACGAGGAGGCGTCCATCACCAGCTGGAGCCGCGCGTCGGCCCGGCGCACGGCCCGGAACACGGGAATGACGAGTCCGCCCGCCCGCGCGCTCAGCTCCGCCGTCGCCGTCTCGTCGAGCGTCGAGCGCAGCGGTGGAGCCGGGCTCCGGTAGCCCTGCAACGGCCGTAAGGCGCGCTGGAGTTCGAGTGGAGCGGGAAAGGCGGGGGCAGCGGGTACCCCGACGGGCAGGGGTGCCGCCCGGCCCGGACCGCTCTTGGGCGGGGCGCTGGAGAACGGCAGGGGATACAGGGCCACACGGCGGTCGACGCCCGCGTCGTACTCCTGTGGCTCCGGCGGCTCGGGGGCCCGGTCCGGGGGCCGGGGCCGGCCCGTGGCGGTTGCCGGGTCCGGGAAGGTCCGCTCGCCGCCGTACCCCGCCGCCGGGCCGCCCGGCCGGGTGACCCGGTCCTCGGGCTCGGCGGCACCCGTGGGATGCGTCCGGCCGGCCAGCCACAGGGCGTCGCACAGCCCCTCGGCGTCCGGGTCGAGGCCGATCTCCCGCAGCCGGACGATCAGTTCGGCGATCGGGTCGGCGACCGGGTCCGCGATCAGTCCGGCGATCGGGTCGCCGCCGGGCACGGCGGAACCCCCTGTTTCGGGCGCGCCCGAAGGCCCGTCCTCGGGGCCGCTGCCGGGCCGGCCGGGGCCGTGTCGCGCCGCTGCGTCGGGCATCAGCGCCTCACCTCGGGCGGTCGAGTCGCTGGATGAGCAGGTCGGCGAGGCGGTCACGGCTGGGCGGGGCCGCCGCGTCGGTGAGATAGATGGCGTTCAGCAGCTGGTCGGCGGCGAGGAGTTCACTGCGGGAGCGCTCCAGGAAACGGCCGATCAGGTCGTCGCCCGCGCGCGCCGCCTCGTCGCCGAGGTGGGCACGGACGAACGTGGCGAGCCTGTTGTGGTCGGGGCGGCCCAGTTCGAGGTGGATGCAGCGGCGCATCAGGGGGGCCGGGAAGTCCCGTTCCCCGTTGCTGGTGAGGACCACGAACGGGAAGGCCCGGCAGCGCACCCGGCCGTCGCGGACGCGGACCTTGGTGCCGTCGGCGGTGAGCACCTCGGCCTCGCCGTCGGGCAGCCGGTCGGCGAGGCGCTCCAGCTCGGGGATCTCGAACTCGCCCTCCTCCAGCACGTTCAGCAGGTCGTTGGGCAGATCGATGTCGCTCTTGTCGAGCTCGTCGATGAGCAGTACGCGCGGGGTGTCCGAGGGCAGCAGGGCGGTGCCGAGCGGGCCGAGGCGGATGTAGCTGCCGATCGCCTCGACGGCTCCGGGGCTGCCGGCCGCCGCCCCGTAGCCGCCCTGTGCGGCGATCTGCACGTCCTGGAGGCGGGCGATGGCGTCGTAGTGGTACAGACCGTCCTGGAGCGTGGAGCGGCTGACGATGGACCAGCGCAGGACGTCGCCGAGCCCCAGTTCGTACGCCACGGAATGGGCCAGCGTGCTCTTGCCCGCGCCGGGGCTGCCGGTGACGAGGAGGGGGCGGCGCAGATAGAGCGCCGCGTTGATCATTTCGAGCTCTTCGGCGCCCGGCCGGTGCAGTTCCGCCAGATGCCGGTGCGCGCCCAGCCTGCGGTCCTGGGAGCCGTCGCCGTCGCCGTCGCGCGCCGCGTCCCGGCCGGCGAAGTCCCGCCAGGGCGGCGGGGGAGGCAACCGGCTCATTCCGTCGTGGGGTTCCCCGGCGCCTCGGTAGATGAGCCACTCACTGGATTCGGTCATGGTCCGGTCCTCGTCGTCACTCGTACCACCACGGCAGCCGTCGAACGTGCCTCACGGTATCGACACACGGGAAAGCTGGTAAGGGGCCGGAAGGCGCACGGGCCGCGCCGCCTCAGGGGGCGTCGGGTCAGGGGGCGTCGCATCAGGGAGCCTCCAGCAGATCGCCTGTTCCGGGCAGGGGTTGGTGCGGATCGTCGTACAACAGCGCGATGCCGTCGGCCCAGTAGGCCTCGACGAGCCCCGCGCGGAGATCCACCCGGAGCCGGTGCACCAGGTCGGGCAGGAACGCCGCGCCGTCCCCGTCGTCGACGACCTTCCTGGCTCCGCGGTGGAACTCCCCGCACACGGCGTCCGGTTGGCTTCGCCAGCGGCGCCACAGGACCACGCCGAAGCCGGCGTGCACGATCCTGCCGAGCGCGGCGCCGTCGTCCTCGTAGCGCCGGTCGCCGTAGCGGCAGAGCACCGGGATCGTACGGGGCCCCAGACCGCGCAGTTCGTCCATGGTCGGCACCGGCTCGCGCACCCCGTCGTCGCAGTCGAGGACTTCGGCCTGCGCGTCACGGGCGTGCAGCCGGCGCCAGCGGTCCAGGCGCTCGTGGTCCTCGTCGCCGTCCTCGCCCCACTCGGGGCCGGACATCCCGAACTCGCCGTCACCGGGCAGCTGGTCGCGATCGGAACAGCGCACGACGACCGGCCGCTGCTCGCCCAGCGGGGGCCCGTCCGGCCGCACCTTCCACTCGTCCACGGCCAGCCCGAGCAACTGATGCGGCAGGGCCGCGTGCAGGGCGGCGGGCCGCCCCGGTTCGTCGCAGCGGCGGAAGGCCTCCGCGAGCGGAGCGACGACCTGCGCCGGAAGGTCGTCCAACGGTGTGCGCTCGGCCTCGTGGAGACGGGTCACGTCGCCGTCGGGGCGGGCCACGCAGACCGACCAGTCGCAGCGGTCGGGCTCCCAGCCCCTGGGCAGCACTTCGAGCAGCACGGACAGTGCGGGCCCGGCGTCCCGGGGGTGCTCGGGAAGTCGCTCCCCCGGTGTCGTCGGCGCGGGGAGCTGCGCGGTCGCGGGACGGCGGCGCAGCCCCAGCCATTTGGCGCGCTGCCGGACCAGGCCGTTGCGGTACCCGCTGTCGAGCCCCGTCGACGCCTTCTTCACCCAGTCCCACAGGGCCTGTTCGGCATTCAGCGTGCTGGGTGTCGCGGGACGCTCGGCGCACATGACCTGCATCGCGTAGTCGAGGACGAGTTTCAGCTCACCGTCGTGCCGGGCGTTCTCGTAGAGCATGCCGAGGCCGTCGCGCCAGCCGCGCGGCGCGGGCATCAGGGACGGGAACTGGAAGTTCGGCAGGGAGTCGAGGAGGTCGAGCAGACCGCGGGTGGTGGCGGGAGGCGGCAGGTCGGCGAGCCGGCCGAGCAGCTCGCTGCGCTCGTCCGGGCCGAGCGTGCGGCCGGGGCGGGTGCCGAGGTCTCCCTGCACGTCGGCCCAGGTGGGGCGGCGGGAGTCGGAGGGCTGCTGCCGGTCGCGGTGGTAGCGGTCATGGGCGTGGAAGACGGCCTGGTAGACGTCGTCGTGCTCGGTGCGCACCCCGTCCGGCGGCACCTGTAGCGTCCGCAGGCGCTCGATGCCCGTGGAGGTGCCGCCCGTGCCGTGGTCGGCACGGGACTTCAGTACGCCGATGACCTCGCCGCGCACCGGGTCGATCACGGGCCCGCCCGAGACACCGGGTGGCAGATCGTTCTGCCCGAGCCGCATCTGCACCCCCGCCGACCAGCCGCCGATGGTTCCCTGCACGGAGAGGAACCCGTCCAGGATCTGCAGCTGCCCTCCGGTCACGGTCCAGCCCGCGTAGAACACCCTGCCCTCGCCGTAGTGCGCCGTGGGCCGCTCGGAGACGTACACGCAGTCGTGGTCGACGGGTTCACGGAGCCGGACGAGCGCGAGGTCCGGGGCGGGCCAGCTGCCGGGCATCCGGCGCTCCACATGCTCGGGCAGGGTCACGGCGACCCGCCCGTGGACGGCGGACGGCCCCTGGCCCGGTCCGGTCTCATAGACCACCGACACTTCGCCGCCCTCCCCTCCGTCTTCTCCGTCTACTCCGTCTACGACGTGTGCGCAGGTCAGAACCCAGTTCGGCGCGATGAAGAAGCCACTGCCTAGGAAGGTGCCGGGTTCGTCCAGGGCATACCCGACACCTGTGCGATGAATGCGCACGGTCGCCGCCATGACGAGTTCACGCAGAGCATGGTGGGCGGCATGAAACCCATCCGACGCGCCCCCGTCGTGCCGGTCGGTCATACCCCGCCCCCACCGACGGCCCCCCGGGCGCCCCCATGCACCGGGGCGCCGGTGGACGCGCCCGCGCGTGGGGGGCGGTCGGGGTTGGGTGGGGGGTTGTTGCCGGGGGTGGGGGGAGTGGTGCTGGGGGTGGGGTGTGGGTAGTGCGGGGCGGGGGCCTGGGGCGCCGTGGGTGCCGGGGATGCTGTGGGCGCCGTGGGCGCCGCGGATGCGGGGGTCGGGGCAGCGCCGGGAACCACAGGATCGGGGCGGGACGCCGTGACGCCGACCGGGCCTGCGGGCGCCGAGGCCGGCGCAACGCCAGGGGCCACAGGAACGAGGCCGGCCCCCGGGACCGTGGCTGGGCCTGTGCGCGCCGAGGCCGAGCGCGAAACCGGCACCGGGACCCGACCCACAGACCCCGAGGGCGAGCCCGGACCGGTGGCCGGGGATGCCAAGGCCGACGCAGCGCCGGGGCCCGCACGATCGAGGCGGGGCTCCGCGACCGCGGCCGGGCCTGTCGATGCCGAGGCCGAGCGCGAGACCGGCACCGGGACACGACCCGCAGATGCCGAGGGCGAGCCCGGAGCGGGAGACGGGGCGGGGGCCGGGGATGCCGGGGTCGGGGCTGTGCCTGGGGGCGCTGGGGCCGGGCCGGACGACGGGGCCGGGTGCGAAGTCGGGGCCGGGGCCGGGTCCGGGGACGACGGATCCGGTGGGCCGCCGCCGTTCCACGTCAGGGTCACCGTGATGCCTGCCTTGGCCTCACCGTCCGCGAGCAGTCCCACGACCTTGCCTGCCTTCGCGGTCAGCTCGATCCCGAACTCGACGCTCACCTCGTCCGGCCGCACCGCGCGCAGCGGACCGGCCAGTGACCGCGCGACACCGGTGACGAGCGAGTGCAGGCTCTCGACGCTCGCCTCCACCCGCTCGGCGAACCCGGTGTCCGTGTACGACAACTCCCCCGACGGCACGGCCAGTTCCTCGGCCCCCGATATCCGGGCCCACACCGGCGTACCGTCCGGCAGCTCGATCCGCGCTACCCGCGTCACTTCCTGTCCCATACGAATCCCCGTTCCCCCGTCGCTTCCCGTTCTGCGCGTGCGGCAAGGCCTCACTGCCCGTACCGGAACGCCTCACCTTCCCCGCAGGGAAAGACTCCTTCCCCCGGCAGCCGGGCCCTACCCCTTCGCCGAACCGAGGCCGAAAAGTGCACCTCCCGCACCGGAAGCCGCCGACGGCACTCGCGGCCGGGTCCACCGCCCCGAGGACGGCGGACCCTGCGATCACCGCTGATCACCGCTGGTTCCACCAGATGAGGCCGGTCACGATGGCCCCGCCGGTCGCGGACGCCAAGCCCTGGACCAGGCCATGACCGGCGGTGCGACCCAAGGACCGCAGATCACGACGCCGCTTCGGTGCGTCCCGCCCGACGGGAGACCCCGTCGGTGTGCCGGTCGTCGGCCTGCGGCGAGCGCGGCAGGATGACGCGGCCTCCGGGTCCCCCGTAGGCTCGGGAGTGCTACCCATGGTTCTCTCCTTGAGTCGGTGGAGCTGTTGGGCTAGGCACGCGGCCTCCTGTGAGCGCAGGGGGCCGCAGCCGTTTTCCCCTCCTTTCGCCGGTGTGCCGGGAGGGGCCGGTACGGATCGTCGTAGAAGAGCACCACCATCTCGCCCCCTCCTGACGCGAGACCGTGCGCGTAGGTCAGCAGCCGGTCGGGGGCGATGAAGAAGCCGGACCCCCAGCGGCCCGCCGGGTTCGTCCCAGGGCATACCCGAGCCCCGAACGGCGGATGCGTACGGTCACCGCCATGACGGCCTCACGCAGAGCACGAACGTCGCCGGTGGACTCGCCCGATGCGACCCCGTCGTACCGGTCCGTCGTCCTCGCGCCCCCGGGTCGGGGTATCCGGCGCTTCTCTCCACCGGCGCGGCGCCCGCCCCGGCTCCGGCACTCCCGTACAGCCCGCTCCGGCCCTCCCACCAGGTCCGGAAGGCCCATGGCGAGAGGCCGGGCGGCCCACTGGTGCCGTGTTCTGTACGCCTATCCTTTTCTTGTCCGTCCCTCGCGGCTTCCCGCACGGGGAAACCGCGCCTCTTCCTTCCCACGGAGCACCATCCATGTACTTCACCGACCGAGGCATCGAGGAACTGGAGAAGCGGCGCGGCGAGGAGGAGGTCACCTTCGAGTGGCTCGCCGAGCAGCTCCGTACGTTCGTCGATCTGAACCCCGACTTCGAGGTCCCGGTGGAGCGCCTGGCGACGTGGCTGGCCCGCCTGGACGACGAGGACGACGAGTAGCGAGCCGCCGGGGGCCTCCCCCAAAAGACCCCGGTCAGCCGGAAGGCAGCGGTCAGTCGCGCGGGCGCACCAGCTCGTACGCGAGCCCCAGCGCCCCGTGCGCCACCAGCAGCGCCCCCGCGGTGACCCACCCTCCACTGCGTCGCCGTACACCCCACACCATGACCGGCAGGCCCACCACGACCTGGGCCAGGGCGAGCGCACGGGCCTGCGGATCCCCGGCCCACGGCAGCCACGGCGCCAGCCGCCCCCGCTCCACCACCTCCAGTTCGGCTCGCACCGCCTCCCGCCAGCCCGCCACGACCCCCAGCCCCTCGATCCGCCGCGCGTCGGCCGGGGCGAGGGCGGCCTCGTGGAGCCGGTCGGCGGGTTCGCCGGGGAGCACCCCCGCGGGCAGAGCCACTCCCGCGCGCGTGAGGACGGCGAGCAGCCCGCGTAGCCGATCGCGGCCGTCGGCCTCGGAGTCCGCCCCGGTCAGCAGGCCGAGGGACGCCACGTCCAGTACGGGATCGAGCCCCAGCCGCGCGGCGAAGGTACTCATCGCCTCGTCCTCCCCCACCGGGGTGCCGTTGGCCAGCCAGACGTAGCCGACGGGACGGCGGAAGCCGGAGGCGAGGGTGAACCCGGCGCGGTCGGCGTCCCACCACAGCGCGAGCACGGGCCAGGACGAACCGACGGCCAGCGCCGCGGCCCAGCCGTTCACGACACGGTCGACCGGCTCCCCGGCGTGGAGCCACGGGCTGCCCTCGGGTACGAGCAGGCTCCATTCTTCACCGGCCCCGGTCAGCAGCATCCGCTCGCGCAGCAGGTTGGCGGCCGGGGCGACGGAGTCCGGCGCCGCCCGGCAGAGCAGCAGGGCACCGGGGGCGGCAGCGCCCGGTGAACCGGCCCGAAACCCATCCGTCGACATGCTCACACGCTAGGCAATTCATCCATGTCACGCCCGATATGAGGCATCGCCGATCACGCGAACGAGTGTCTTGACTTTCCATGGCCGCGATATATCGTGTTTTACGGAAGACGCGATATGGCGTGTCGCGTCCCGTGAAGGAGGTCAGCACCATGTCCGAGTGGTCCGTCGCCGAGCCCACGAAGCTCACCTTCGACGATCCGGTGAGCGAGCTGCACGTACGCATCGTCAACGGAACGGTCAACGTCATGGGCACGGACCAGGGTTCCGCGCATCTGGAGATCTCGGACATGGAGGGCCCACCCCTCGTGGTCACCCAGGAGGGCGGCACACTCACGGTGGCGTACGAGGACCTGCCCTGGAAGGGCTTCCTCAAATGGCTCGACCGCAAGGGCTGGCGGCGCAGCGCGGTCGTCTCCCTCGCGGTCCCCGCGCAGACCCGCGTGGAGGTCGGGGTGGTCGGCGCCGGCGCCGTCGTCTCGGGCATCCGCGGCCACTCGGAGATCAAGGGCGTCACGGGCGACACCACACTGGTCGCCCTCTCCGGCCCGGTCCGCGCGAGCACGGTGTCCGGAAACCTGGAGGCCCAGTCCGTCACCGGGGACCTGCGCTTCAACTCCGTCTCCGGCGACCTGACCGTCGTCGACGCCTCGGGCTCCTCCGTGCGCGCCGACTCGGTCAGCGGCTCCATGATCATCGACCTCGACCCGGACGGCCCGACGGACGTCAGACTGACCAGCGTCTCCGGCGAGATCGCCATAAGGCTTCCGCACCCGGCGGACGCCGAGGTCGAGGCGAACACGGCGAGCGGCAGCATCTCGAACGCCTTCGACGGCCTGCGGGTCCACGGCCAGTGGGGCGCCCACAAGATCACCGGCCGCCTCGGCGCCGGCACCGGCAAGCTCAGGGCCACCACGGTGTCCGGCTCGATCGCCCTGCTGCGCCGCCCCCCGAGGGAGGACGAGGACGAGGTCGAGACCTGGGACGCCGAACCACCGTTCAAGAAGGCCGGGTTCGTCTCCGACGTCGCGGCCGAGGGGACGGCAGCCCCGTCGAGGGACGGCACCGTGGCCGAAACACAGGGCGGCTTGGGGGAGAATTCCGTTTCCGGCCCGGACGACGCCGCGCGCGAGGACTCCGCGAGCGACGACGCCCCGGCCGACGGCACGACCGACAAGAAGGTGCTCTGACATGCCTCCCGTCTTCGCCCACGGCCGCCTCCGCCTCTACCTGCTCAAGCTGCTCGACGAGGCCCCGCGCCACGGCTACGAGGTGATCCGCCTGCTGGAGGAGCGCTTCCAGGGGCTGTACGCACCGTCGGCGGGCACCGTCTACCCCCGCCTGGCCAAGCTGGAGGCCGAGGGCCTGGTCACGCACACCACCGAGGGCGGCCGCAAGGTGTACGCCATCACGGACGCCGGCCGCGCCGAACTGGCCGACCGCAGCGGCGAACTGGCCGACCTGGAGCTGGAGATCCGCGAGTCGGTCGCGGAACTCGCCGCCGAGATCCGGGCCGACGTGCGCGGCGCGGCGGGCGACCTGCGCCGTGAGGTGCGCGCGGCCGCCACCGAGGCCCGGCACGGCACCTGGACCGGCACCGGGGAACACGGCCCCTCCGGGGACTACGGCGACCTGGGCGACAAGGAGGCCTGGCGGGCGGCCAAGGAGGAGATGCGCCGCGTCAAGCAGGAGTGGAAGGAGCAGGCCCGGCGCGCCAAGGACGAGAGCCGCCGCGCCCGCGAGGAGGCCCAGCGTGCCCGCCGCCAGGCCCAGGAGGCGCAGAACCGGGCCCGGGCCCAGGCGCAGGAGGAGATGCAGCGCATCGCCCGGCGGGTCCAGGACCATGTGCAGGACCACTTCGCTCGGGGCGACTGGCCGACGGGGGTGCGCGAGGGTCTGACCGAACTGGCCAAGGAATTCGGCGAGTTCGGGAAGGACTTCGGGAAGGGGTTCGGCAAGGACCTGGGATTCGGACGGCCCGGGACAGGGGCCGGGACCAGGACCGGGGCCGGTTCCGCCACCGGCAAGTCCGCACCGGAGCCGGAGTACATCCAGGCCCCCGAGGACTTCCCGGCCGACTACGCACCGGCCTGGGCCCACGAGGACACCACCGGTGACCCGGTGCGCGACCTGGACCGTCTCCTCGACCGCTTCCGGGACGACATCCGCGACGCCGCCCGCGACCACGGTGTGACGGTCGACCAGCTCCGCGACGCCCGGCGCCATCTGTCGACGGCGGCGGCACACATCGGCGCGATACTGCGCGGGCCGAAGGTCTGAGCGCTGTCCGGCAGCGCGCCCACCGTGACGGGCGGGCGCGCTGCCGGGGGCGGCGGCCGTCAGCCCGCCTTCGCCTCTCCCCCGCCGTACAGCACGCGGGTCAGCGACTCGTGCGTCACCCCGTGCTCGGCGAGCGCCTCGGCGGCCACGCCCGGGCACGAGGTCAGGGCGAGGAGGAGGTGCTCGTCGCCGATGTGGCGGTCGCGGTGCCCGAGGGCGACGCGCAGGGACCGGGTCAGCAGATCCTTGGCACCCCGGCTGAACGGCCGCCGCCCCAAAGATCCCTTCCGCCCGGCCGCCAAGGCCCCTTCCCCATGGGCCTCCTCCACCCGGGACACGATCTCCGAGAGGTCGATCCCCAGCCCCGACAGCGCGTCCGCGTCGGCCCGGGAGAGTCCGCCGCGGCGCCGGGCCTCGGCCAGGGCGCGCGCCACTCCCTCGCGCCGCCCCGCCGACAGCCCGAGCGACGCGAGGGCGAACGAACCCCGGCTGCCCTCCCGTTCGAGAAGGGCGAGCAGGAGATGCGACTCCTCCACCCGCTCGTCGCCCAGCCGCTCGGCATGCGCGACCGCACCTTGTACAGCGGCACGGGCATCCTTCGTGAACCGTTCGAACATCACTGCCTCCCGTACTTCTTGTGCACGGCCTGCCTGCTGACGCCGAGTTCGGCGGCGATCTCCTGCCACGACCAGCCCTGGTTGCGGGCGCTGCGCACCTGCACCGCCTCCAGCTGCTCCAGCAGCCTGCGCAGTGCGGCGACGGCGCGCAGTCCGACCCGTGGATCGCGGTCTCCGGCCCGCTCGGCGAGATCCGTTGCTTCGGTCATGATGTCAACTTAGGTTGACAAGACCCTCATGTCAACCGTGATTGACAAACGCCGACGGCCGGCCCGGAAACCGGACCGGCCGTCGTATCGAGTCGGCAGTCGGCGGACTGCGGCGGCGGTCAGCCGCTCGACGATCAGCCGTTGGTGAGCACGATCTTTCCGAACTGGTCGCCGGACTCCAGCCGCTCGAAGCCCTCGCGGGCGCGGTCGAGCGGGAGGACCTCGTCGATGACGGGACGCACACCGGTGGCGGCGCAGAAGGAGAGCAGGTCCTCCAGCTCGTCCTTGGTGCCCATCGTGGAGCCGACCACCTTCAGTTCCAGGAAGAAGATACGGGTCAGCTCGGCGTGCGAGGGGCGGTCGCCGCTCGTGGCGCCGGAGATGACGATCGTGCCGCCCGGACGCAACGACTTCACCGAGTGGGACCAGGTGGCGGCGCCGACGGTCTCGATGACGGCGTCCACCCGCTGGGGCAGCCGCGCCCCCGACTCGACCGCCTCCACGGCGCCGAGTTCCAGGGCGCGCTTGCGCTTGGCCTCGTCACGGCTGGTGGCGAAGACCCGCAGTCCCGCAGCCTTGCCGAGCGCGATCGCGGCCGTGGCGACACCACCGCCGGCGCCCTGCACGAGGACGGAGTCCCCGGGCCGTACGCCGGCATTGGTGAAGAGCATCCGGTAGGCCGTCAGCCAGGCCGTGGGCAGACAGGCGGCCTCCTCGAAGGAGAGTTCCTTGGGCTTGGGCAGGATGTTCCAGGTCGGTACGACGACCCGCTCGGCGAAGGTGCCCTGGTAGCGCTCGGTCAGGATCGAGCGGGGCTCGTCGGGACCGACGCCGTAACCGCTCTGGCCGATGACGGAGTGCAGGACGACCTCGTTGCCGTCCTCGTCGACGCCGGCGGCGTCGCAGCCGAGGATCATCGGCAGCCGTTCCTCGGGGAGGCCGACGCCGCGGAGGGACCAGAGGTCGTGGTGGTTGAGGGAGGCGGCCCTGACGTCGACGGTGCTCCAGCCGGGGCGGGCCTCGGGGGCCGGGCGCTCCCCCAACTCAAGGCCGGAGAGCGGCTGGTCGCGGTCGATTCGGGCGGCGTAGACAGCGAACATGGGCTCGACGATAGGTTCCCGATCAGCCGGACGGAACCACGGCCCGCTGTGACACATGCCCTGTTGCGCAACGGCGCGGGGGCCCGAGGCCGCCGGCCTCCCGGGCGACAACACCCTCGAAATCACCCGGTCGGCCGGGTGGGTGGGCAAAAAAATGGCCCCGCCCGGACGGACGGGGCCATTCCGGGCGTCACCGACGGGCGACACCCTCGGCCCGAGCGGCAGCCGCGACCGCCGCGGTCACCGCCGGAGCAACCCGCTCGTCGAACGGCGACGGAATGACATAGTCGGCGGCCAGATCGTCGCCGACGACCGCGGCCAGCGCCTCGGCCGCCGCGATCTTCATCCCCTCGGTGATCCGGGAGGCCCGCACCTGGAGCGCGCCCGCGAAGATCCCGGGGAATGCCAGCACGTTGTTGATCTGGTTCGGGAAGTCCGACCGGCCGGTGGCGACGACCGCCGCGTACTTGTGCGCGACGTCGGGGTGCACCTCGGGGTTCGGGTTGGCCATCGCGAAGACGAAGGCGCCCTTGGCCATGGAGGCCACCGCCGCCTCGGCGACCGTACCGCCGGAGACGCCGATGAAGACGTCGGCGCCCGCCAGCGCGTCCTCCAGCGAACCGCTGATGCCCGCCTTGTTGGTGAACCCGGCGAGCTCGCGCTTGACCGGCGTCAGGTCCTCCCGGTCGGCCGACACGACGCCCTTGCGGTCGGCCAGCGCGACATCCCCGATGCCGGCCTCGACCAGCATCTTGGCGATGGCGACACCGGCCGCGCCGGCACCCGAGATGACCGCGCGCAGGTCACCGATCGAGCGCCCGCTCAGCCGCGCCGCGTTCCGCAGCGCCGCCAGCGTCACGACCGCCGTACCGTGCTGGTCGTCGTGGAAGACCGGGATGTCCAGCCGCTCCTGGAGCTTGCGCTCGATCTCGAAGCACCGCGGCGCCGAGATGTCCTCCAGGTTCACCCCGCCGAAGGACGGGGCCAGCCGGACGACGGTCTCCACGATCTCGTCGACGCCGGTGCAGTCGAGCGCGATCGGGACGGCGTCCACGCCGCCGAACTGCTTGAAGAGGATCGCCTTCCCCTCCATCACCGGAAGGGAGGCCTGGGGGCCGATGTCCCCGAGCCCGAGGACGGCCGTACCGTCGGTCACGACCGCGACCACGGACGACTTCCACGTGTAGTCGTTGACCAGGTCCGGCTGCTCCGCGATCGCGGTGCACACGCGCGCGACGCCGGGTGTGTACGCGAGGGACAGGTCGTCCTTGTCGCGCAGCGGCACGGTGGCCTGCACAGCCATCTTGCCGCCGCGGTGCAGCGCGAACGCCGGATCGAAGGAATCGA
The DNA here is from genome assembly GCF_040654755.1 of Streptomyces sp. NPDC050625. Lineage (NCBI taxonomy): Bacteria > Bacillati > Actinomycetota > Actinomycetes > Kitasatosporales > Streptomycetaceae > Streptomyces > Streptomyces sp. NPDC050625. Next base: position 736,381 of record NZ_JBFAIQ010000001.1, on the reverse strand, counting down.
GGGGCTCGGCCCCGCCGTCCTGCTCCGTACTGTTGTCGCTGCGAGGATTGACGATCTCCGCTGCCACTTCGTTTTACCCCTTAAATATTCATGGTTTGAGGGTTGACCACTCCTGGTGAAGAGTGGGCGGGACCGCATATGACCCGATTGCCTGATTCGTACGGGTCGTACACGACGGGCGCGCCGCACACGCGCCCTGAGCCCCGGATGAGGGGTGTAAAGAACCTTCTTACCCGACGGACAGGGCCGACGACGAGTCCATTAGGTGCAAGGTCACATCACGGGACTAGAAGGTCACGTCCTGATGACATCGAGGCGACGTCGAGGCGGGATGGAGCGCCCTTTGCACGTCGGGGAACGTCCGGGCAAGCACCGATCACATGGTGAGATGCACCGAAGGAATTTCGGCCGGTACCGGGGATTTCCGCAGACGGTCCGGCTTGATGTGCCCACCTGACGCGGTTCGGGGGTCACCCGTTATCCGATTTTGACATAGTGAGTCCCCTGAATAGCGCAGTCCGAATGGCAAGATGCCGTAAACCCACGAGGTCGCGACACCCGAAGGTGTGTGTTCTCGTCGACCTAACGGCAATCTCCACCCCTTCCGCCGGAGGAACCAACCATGACCGCAAGCTCCACCCGTCGTACGACCGCCCGCACCCGTACTGCCGCGGTCGGTGCGATCGCGGTCGCTGGCGCCCTGATCCTCACCGGCTGCGGTGACCAGACGGACAAGGGCAGCGACGGCGGTTCGTCCACGGCCTCCGCCGCGGCGCCGCTCGCCGACAAGCTCCCCGCGGACATCAAGAAGGCGGGCGTCATCAAGGTGGGCTCCGACATCGCCTACCCGCCGGTCGAGTACATGGAGAACGGCAAGGCCGTCGGCATCGACCCCGACGTCGCGGACGCCCTCGGCAAGCAGCTGGGCGTGCAGTTCCAGTTCACGAACGGCAAGTTCGACCAGCTCATCGTCGGTCTGCAGGGTGGCCGTTCCAACGTCATCATGTCGGCGATGAACGACACGAAGGACCGCCAGAACGGCATCGACTCCGACAGCGGCAAGAAGGTCGGCAACGGCGTCGACTTCGTCGACTACTTCACCGCCGGCACCTCGATCCTCGTCCAGAAGGGCAACCCGAAGGGCATCAAGTCCCTGGACGACCTGTGCGGCAAGGTCGTGGCCCTGCAGCGCGGCACCACGTCCGAGGGCATCGCCAAGAAGCAGAGCACCAAGTGCACCAAGGACGGCAAGAAGGCCATCACGCTGCAGACCTTCGACACCGACCCCGAGGCGCTGCTCCGTCTGAAGCAGGGCGCGTCCGTCGCCGACCTGAACGACTTCCCCGTCGCGGCCTACAACGCCAAGACCTCCGGCAGCGGCAAGGACTTCGAGGTCGTCGGCGACCAGATCGAGGCCGGTCCGTACGGCATCGCGGTCGGCAAGAAGGACACCCAGCTGCGCGACGCGCTGCAGGCCGCCATGAACGCCATCATCAAGAACGGCGAGTACCAGAAGATCCTCGAAAAGTGGAACGTCACGCAGGGCGCGGTCACCGAGGCGAAGATCAACGGCGGCTCTTGAGCAGCCCGGGCAAGACTGAAGGGCTGTCCCTGTGACTGACAAGGTCGACAAGATTCCGGCGTCAACGGTGCCGCCGGAGCAGATCAAGGCGATCCCGGTGCGCCACTACGGCCGCTGGGTGGCGGGCGCCGGCGTCGTCGCCGTCCTGGTGCTGATCGGTCTGGCGTTCTCCAACGCGAACATCAACTACAGCATCATCCCGGACTACCTGACGGATGCCACCATCCTGTCCGGCGTCTGGCACACGCTGTACATCTCGGTGCTCGCGATGGTGCTGGGCCTCGTGCTCGGCGTCATCCTCGCGGTGATGCGGATGTCGTCGAACCCGGTGACCAGCACCGTGGCGTGGCTGTACATCTGGTTCTTCCGCGGCACTCCGGTGCTGGTGCAGCTGCTGCTCTGGTACAACCTCTCCCTCGTGTTCCCCATCCTCAACCTGGGGTTCTACAAGGACGAGATGAACCAGGTCATGACGCCGTTCCTGGCGGCGCTGCTGGGCCTCGGTCTGAACGAGGCCGCGTACATGTCGGAGATCGTCCGGGCCGGCATCCAGTCGGTCGACCTGGGACAGACCGAGGCGTCCCACGCACTGGGCATGACCAGCGGCAAGACCCTGCGCCGGGTGGTCCTGCCGCAGGCGATGCGGGTGATCGTGCCGCCCACCGGCAACGAGTTCATCAACATGCTGAAGACCTCGTCGCTGGCCTACGCGGTACAGTTCAATGAACTGATCAAGCGTGCCACGGACATCTCCAGCACCTCGCTGGCGGTCGTCGAGATGTACTTCGTCGCGTCGATCTGGTACCTGATCCTCACCAGCGTCTTCAGCGTCGGCCAGTACTACCTCGAACGCCGTTACGCCCGCGGCTCGACGCGGAACCTGCCGCCGACCCCGTTCCAGCGTCTGAAGAAGAACCTCCGACTGTTCGGTTCTTTCCGCCGCCCGGAGGTGGCCCGATGACCGGTCTGAGCAAGGACATCGCACAGCCGACGAGCGGTGCGCCGATGGTCAAGGCCGAGGGCGTGCACAAGTCCTTCGGGCTGGCGCACATCCTCAAGGGCATCGACCTGGTGGTGAACCCGCGCGAGGTGTTCTGCCTGATCGGCCCGTCCGGTTCCGGCAAGTCCACCTTCCTGCGGTGCATCAACCACCTGGAGAAGATCAGCGCCGGCCGGCTGTACGTCGACGGTGACCTGGTCGGCTACCGCCAGAAGGGCGACAAGCTCTACGAGCTGAAGGAGAAGGAGGTCGCGGCGCAGCGACGGGACATCGGCATGGTGTTCCAGCGCTTCAACCTCTTCCCGCACATGACGGCTCTGGAGAACGTCATGGAGGCTCCGGTCCAGGTCAAGGGCGAGACCAAGGCGGTCGCCCGGGAGCGGGCCGAGCGGCTGCTGGACCGGGTGGGCCTCGGCGACCGCAAGGGCCACTACCCGGCGCAGCTCTCCGGTGGTCAGCAGCAGCGTGTCGCCATCGCCCGCGCGCTGGCGATGCAGCCGAAGCTGATGCTCTTCGACGAGCCGACCTCGGCCCTCGACCCGGAGCTGGTCGGCGAGGTCCTCGATGTGATGCGGGACCTGGCCGAGGACGGTATGACGATGATCGTCGTCACGCACGAGATGGGCTTCGCGCGTGAGGTGGGCGACTCGCTGGTGTTCATGGACGACGGTCTGGTGGTCGAGTCCGGCCACCCGCGCGACGTCCTGACGAACCCGCAGCACGACCGGACGAAGTCGTTCCTGTCCAAGGTCCTCTGAGGCCGGCTGAGGTTCTCTGACACTGCGCTGCGAGAAAGGGCGGTACGGGATTTCCCGTACCGCCCTTCGCCGTACCGCCTGTCCTAGCGCCGTACCGCCTTTCGCCGTGCCGTCGAGCCCGCCTGTCGCCTACTTGAGCGCGAGAAGCAGCGTGTCCGAGGGCGAGCACCACACCGGCCGGGCCTCGGCGAAGCCCTTCTCGCGCAGCACGCGCGCGTGCCAGGCGGCCGAGGGCATGTCGCCGTCGGCGTGCTCGCCGTAGATCTCGAAGCGCCGAGCGGTCGGCCCGGCGAGGACCGGGTCCTTGGCGGCGAGCTGCCACCATTCGGCCCAGTCGAGCGCGCCGTCCCGCTTGGCCTGATCCATACGGGCGTGACGCCCCGCGCGCTCGGCAGCGTTGATCCGCGGCGTGGACTCGTCGATCATGTGGTCCGCGTTCATGAAGACACCGCCGTCGCGGACCAGTTCCGCGACCTGACCGTAGAGAGCCGCGAGGGGTTCGCTGTGCAGCCAGTGCAGGGCCGTGGCGGTCAGGACGGCGTCGTACGAGTCGTACGGCAGCTTCGCGGGCCAGTCCGGGTCCTTGAGGTCGGCGGTCATGAAGCCGACCCGCCCGTCACCGGCGAAGGTGCCCTCGGCGATGGCGAGGAGGGCCGGGTCGAGGTCGACGCCGGTGCTGGTGGCCTGCGGGAACCTGTGCAGCAGCCGCGCGGTGATGGTGCCCGTGCCGCAGGCCAGGTCCAGCACGCGGGGCGCGGTCCCGACGAGGGCCTCGACCATGTCGAGCATGATCCGGAAGCGTTCCTCGCGGTCCGGCATGTACCACTCCTGCTGCCGGTCCCAGCTCTCCTGCCAGGCCGGCCAGTCCGCGCCGGCCGCCACCATGTGCGCGTCCGCGTTCGTCATCGAACTCCTCCACCCCGTCGATCGCGTAATACCCTGTAGGCACGACCGTCTATTACTCGACCGCACCCCACGACCATAGAGCGCCCCCGTAAGGACTACAAGTGGAACTGGCCTATTACTCGGATTACGCCGTCCGTCTCGTCAACAGCGAGGAACCGGCCCGGGGCAAGGACACCCTGACCTCGGTCGAGGCCGTCCGCGATCTGTTCGGCGGCAACCAGTCCGCGGCCCGTCGCGCCACCGACGCGGACGTCACGCGCTTCCGCTCCGTACGGGCCCGGCTGCGAGCGGTCTTCGAGGCCGCCGACAAGGGCGACGAGACGCTCGCGGTGGACCTGCTGAACTCGCTCCTGCTGGAGTTCCCGGTGAGCCCGCAGATCTCCGGGCACGACTTCCGGGACGACGACGGCCGTCCGCTGTGGCACATGCACCTCGCCGACCACCCGTCGAACGCGACCGCGGGGTACGCGGCGATCGCGGCGATGGGCCTCGCGTTCCATCTGACCGAGTACGGCGTGGACCGCCTGGGCCTGTGCCAGGCGCCCCCCTGCCGCAACGCCTATCTGGACACGTCGACGAACCGCTCCCGGCGCTACTGCTCCGACCGCTGCGCGACCCGCGCCAACGTGGCCGCCTACCGGGCCCGCAAGCGCCTGGAGGCCGACCGCCCGGACAGGACGGGCCTGGCGGCCGAGAGCGCCCAGCGCACCAGCGCGAGCGGCGAGCGCTGATCGCGGCGGAGCGGCCGGTAGCGCAGCCGGACCCGGCCGAGGATCAGGTCCTCCGGCACGGTCCCGTAGTCGGTGCTGTCCCCTCCGGCGTACGGATTGTCCCCGAGGACCCACCAGCCGCCCTCGCGCCGCTCGGCGGCCCGCTTGACGACGAGCAGGTCCTGCTGGAACGGGTGGCGCAGGACCACGACGTCACCGGGCCTGATCCGGGCCCCGTAGTGCACCACGAGCTGGTCCCCGTGGTGGAGCGTGGGCACCATGGACGGCCCGGTCACCTCGGCCAGTCCGAAAGGCGTCACCGCCCTCCCCCGCTCGGTCTCCTGCGACAGCTCCGGCATCCCCGGCACCTCCCCGGTCCGTTCCTCCACCAGTCTCAGTCTGACCCCGGACTTTTGTCCTAAGCCCAAGGGGGCACTCGCGAAAACCCGTCCCTCAGGGAGTAATGTCCCACCTGAGAAGACGATCACGAGGAAGGAATGCTCCATGCTTTCCCGCCTGTTTGCCCCCAAGGTCAAGGTCAGCGCACACTGCGACCTGCCCTGCGGTGTGTACGACCCGGCCCAGGCCCGCATCGAGGCGGAGTCGGTGAAGGCCGTCCAGGAGAAGATGGCCGCCAACGACGACCCGCACTTCCAGGCACGTGCCACGGTCATCAAGGAGCAGCGTGCCGAGCTCGCGAAGCACCACGTCTCGGTGCTCTGGAGCGACTACTTCAAGCCCCCGCACTTCGAGAAGTACCCGGAGCTGCACCAGCTGGTCAACGACACCCTGAAGGCCCTCTCGGCCGCCAAGGCGTCCACCGACCCGGCGACCGGCCAGAAGGCCCTGGACTACATCGCCCAGATCGACAAGATCTTCTGGGAGACCAAGAAGGCCTGATCCCGTATCAGGATCCCGGTCCTTCCGGAGCACTTGTGAAGGGGCCCTGCCGAAGACCCGGCCGGGCCCCTTCGCCGTCCGTCGGCGGGGGAGCGGGGTCGTCGAAAGCCGGGGGACCCGGCCGCGTGCTCCTGTGCGAAGCTGAAGGGGTGAGCATCGAGGACCTGGTGCGGCTGCGGCGGGCGCGCGACCGTATGGACCGCGAGTACGCCGAGCCGCTCGACATCGCCGAGCTCGCGCGCACCGCGCTGATGTCCCCGGGGCACTTCCAGCGCAGCTTCCGCGAGGCGTACGGCGAGACGCCGTACAGCTATCTGATGACCCGTCGTATCGAGCGGGCCAAGACCCTGCTGCGCCGCGGCGACCTCAGCGTCACGGAGGTCTGCCTCGCCGTCGGCTGTACCTCGCTCGGCTCCTTCAGCTCCCGGTTCACGGAGCTGGTCGGCGAGACCCCGAGCGCCTACCGGGCCCGGTCGCACGAGGAGAGCGCGGTGATCCCGTCCTGTGTCGCCCGTACCTTCACCCGTCCGCGGCGCCGCCCCTACTGACAGCATCCCGGACTGACGGCATCCCGGCCTCTCCCGCCCCACGGCCCTACACTGGGATCTCTCAACAACGTTGCCCGTCAAGGTCTTTGATGAGAGCCGGGGGAGCCGTGGCGACTGCACGCATATCCGTCCTGAGCCGGGACCCGATCACGGACGCCGAGTCCCTCACGGACTGGCTCAGGGGCGAGCCGGCACTCGCCGGGAAGGTCCGCCTCGACGGCGCCGGACCCGAGCCCGGGCAACTGGGCACCGCGCTCGACACGGTGACCGTGCTCCTCGGCGCGGGCGGCCCGCTCACGGTGCTCGCCTCCTGCCTGCGCGCCTGGATCACGCAGCCGCGTCGCAGCGACGTACGCCTGGAGGTACGGCGCGCGGACGGCTCCGGCGTCGAGATCGACGCCGAGCGGGTGCGCGGCGAGGATCTGGAAGGCCTGCTGCGGCGGATCCTCCAGGAGGGTCCGGACCAGGACGTACGGGAGTGACGTGCGCCTTCCCGACCCCCACCGCTCCCGGGTCGTACTGATCGGCGCGAGCCGGTACTCCGACCCGGACCTGCCCGACCTCCCGTCCGTCCACCGCACCATCACCGACCTGGCCGGACTCCTCACCGACCCGTACTACGGGCTGGTCCCGGACAGCCACTGCACGGTGCTGCTCGACGACGGCGACCTGCGCACCGTCGGCGGACGGCTGCGGGCGGCCGTGGCCGAGGCGGAGGACCTGCTCCTCGTCCACTACGCCGGGCACGGCCTGGTCGGCGGCCGGCGCCACGCCCTCCATCTGGCGCTGCCCGACAGCGAGTGGGCCGCGCCCGAGTTCAACTCCCTGGAGTACGAGAAGCTGCGCGACGCCGTGCTCGACAGTCCGGCCAGGACCAAGCTGGTCGTCCTGGACTGCTGCTTCTCCGGCCGTGCCCTGGGCGACTCCCTGGCCGGAGGCGGCGACGCCGAGCGGCTCGGGCAGCTCGCGGTGGCGGGCACCTACGTGCTGACCTCGGCGCAGCGCGACCAGGTCGCCCTCGCGCTGCCGGAGGAGGAGCACACCGCGTTCTCCGGGAGGCTCATGCGGCTGCTGCGCGAGGGGGTGGTCGGCGGGCCCGAACTGCTCACGATCGACGACCTCTACCGCCGGCTCCGGGCGATCATGGCGGCCGAGGGCCTGCCCACCCCGCTCAACCGCGCCGCAGGAACCGCACACGAGATCGCCCTCACCATCAACCGCGCCTTCGCCGCGACAGCCGGACCCGAACTGCGCCGGCAGCAGATCGCCGCGGTCGAGCACGGCAAGGCCGGGGACTGGAAGGGCGCGGCGGAGCAGCTCCAGAAGATCCTCGACGAACAGACCAGGATCCACGGACCCGAGCACGCCGACACCCTGCGCACCCGCCAGTCCTACGCCCACAGCCTGGGCGGCGCGGGCACCCCGGTGCAGGCCGCGGGGCTGCTCCGGCAGCTCCTCGCCGAACAGCTGCGGCTGCTCGGCCCGGACCACGAGGACACGCTCCGCACCCGGCAGTTCCTCGCCGTGAACCTGGGCGAGGCGGGGCACCGGGAGGAGGCCGTCGGCATGCTGAGGGTCCTGCTCGCCGACCGGTGCCGGGTCCTGGGCGCGGAACATCCGCACACCCTGCGCACGCGGCACATCCTGGCCCGGAATCTCGCCCTGACGGGCGGGCGGGACGAGGCGCTGGCACTGCTGCGGCAGCTGGTGGTGGAGCGGGAGCGGGTGCTGGGGGCGGAGCATCCGCACACGCGCAGGGCCCAGGAGGATCTGGCGGGGGTGGAGGGGGACGGGAATGGCTGACGACGGGTTCGGGGAGGGGGCGCGGCAGGTCGTGCAGCGCGCCGAGGCGTACGCCCGTCGGCTCCGTCACCACTCCGTCGCGCCGGGGCACCTCCTGCTGGCCCTGCTCGACGACACGCCTGACGGCACCGCAGCGGAGATCGAGAGCCTGACCGGCGCCCCGGCCGCGCGGATACGTGACTCGATGCGGAAGGCCCTCGGTGCGGGGGCCACCGAGCAAGGGGGGTTCATGCCCCTCGCCGCGGAGACCAGGTCCGTGCTCGAACTCGCACCCCGTGAGGCCGCCCGCCTCAAAGCCACGACCGTCGAGCCGGCACACGTGCTACGCGCGCTGCTCGCCCAGGGCAACGGCACCGTGACGGGCGTCCTCCAGCGGAACGGCGCGGACCTGAATCGCTTGCGGCAGCTGAACGACCGCCCTGCCCCGGCCCCACAGCTCCGCGGCCCCCTCTCGTCCGTCACCCGCGACCTGGGCGCCGTGACAGCCCCCGTCGTCGGCCGCACGCACGAGGTCGACCGCGTCATCCGGACCCTCACCCGCCACCGACGCAACGTGCCCCTCCTGATCGGCGAACCCGGTGTCGGCAAGGAGGCCGTGGCCCGGAAAGTCGCCCTCGCGATCGCCGAGGGACGCGTGCCGCCGGCCCTGCGGGGCCGTACCGTGCGGGCCCTGGACCTCGCCGCCGTGCTCGCCGATCCGCGGCACCGGGCCCGGGGCAGCGCCCTGGTCACGGAGCTGCTGAGCGAGGCCGGGGACAGTGCGCCCCTCGTGCTCCACCTCAGCGGCGCTCTCACCCCCCTGCACCTGTCCGAGGGCACGACCACGCCGCTCGGCCTCTTCCGTTCCGTGCTCGAAGCACCGGAGGTGTTCGTGCTCGGCGACTGCGGCCGCACGGAGTACGAGCACCGGGACCCGGACCCCGGCCTCGACCGCCTCGTCCAACCGATCTTCGTCGAGGAGCCACCCGCGGAGGACGTACGGGAGATCCTGCGCGCCGTCCGGGGGCGCCTGGAGAGCCACCACCACGCGGTCCTCACCAACGAGGCCCTGGCGGCCGCCGCGACACTGGCCCGCCACCACGTCCCCGATCAGGCGCTCCCCGGAGCGGCCATCGGACTGCTGGACGAAGCCGGAGCCCTGGCCCGGATCCGCGCCGCACGCTCGGACGTGTCCCCGGGCCGGCCCCTGGAAGTGACCGACGCCGACGTCTCCCAGGCCCTCGCCGCCTACTCCGGCATCCGGACCCCGCCCCGCCGGCCCGCCATCCCCGTCCGGCACGACCCTTCCGTCTGGTCCATGAGTTGAACGGGCGCGGCCCGCGCAACCGCCCTAGCGTGAGGCCATGGACCTGAAACTCAAACAGTGCTTCATCGCCGTCGACGACCACGACAAGGCCCTCGCCTTCTACGTCGACGTGCTCGGCATGGAAGTCCGCAACGACGTGGGCTTCGAGGGCATGCGGTGGGTCACCGTCGGCTCACCGCTCCAGCCGGACGTGGAGATCGTGCTGGAGCCGCCCGGCGCGAACCCGGACGCCTCCCCCGCCGACCGGCAGGCGATGGCCGAGCTGCTCGCCAAGGGCATGCTGCGCGGGGTCATCTTCACCACCACCGACTGCGACGCCCTGTACGCCAGGGTCGAGGCAGCCGGTGCGGATGTGCTCCAGGAGCCGATGGACCAGCCGTACGGGGTGCGCGACTGCGCGTTCCGGGACCCGGCCGGGAACATGCTGCGGTTCATGGAGCGCGCGGACAAGTGACGGGGCGGGTGACCGGGCAGGAGTGCAGGCAGATGTACGGGCAGGCGTACGGGCAGGCGTACGGGCAGCTGGTGCGCGGGACCGCCGCGCCTACGATCGCTCCATGACAATCCGCTGGACCTACGCCTTCGTCGACCGCCCCGCCGCACGCCTCGCCGCGACCCACGCCTTCTGGACCGCGGTCACCGGCACCCGGCTGTCCGAACTCCGGGGAGATCAGCAGGAGTTCGTGACCCTGGTGCCCGAGGACGGCACCGACGCCTGTGTGAAGGTCCAGGGGGTCGTCTCCGGCGAGGGCGGCGCGCATCTCGACTTCTCGGTGGAGGACATGGCGGAGTTCGTGGCATCGGCCCGGAAGCTGGGCGCCGCTGTGGTCACCGGGCACGAGGGGTGGGCCGTACTGCGCTCGCCCGCCGGGCAGTTGTTCTGCGCGGTGCCGTGGCACGGGGAGTCGGTGCGGCCGCCGGTGGTGGCGGGCAGCCGGCTGGACCAGGTGTGCCTGGACATCGCGCCGTCCGCGTACGAGGCCGAGGCCGCCTTCTGGGCGGGGCTGACGGGCTGGGACCTGCTGACCGGCTCGCTCCCGGAGTTCCGGGTGCTCAGGCCGCCGTCCGGGCTGCCCGTCCGTGTCCTCCTGCAGCGCCTCGGCGACGAGCGGCCCGCCTCCGCCCATCTCGACCTGGCCTGCGCGGACATCGAGGCGACCCGCGCCCGTCACGAGGAACTGGGGGCCGCGCTCGTCGCCCGCGGCACCCACTGGACGGTGCTGCGCGACCCGGCGGGCGGCACGTACTGCCTGACCGGACGCGACCCGGAGACGGGCACGCTGCCGTCGCCGTCGGTCAGCGACGCATAGTCGAGACCGCGCAAAGGGTCGCCACCGGCCCGTCGGGCCTGGGAGATGCCGACGGGCACCCGCTGTCGTCCGCGTCCTGCCGGAGCGGTGGCGCCGGGGAGTCGTGGGTCTCCTGCCGGCTGTACGGCTCCCGCGGCTCGGTCGAGTCCTGAAGCCACAGGGTGAGCACTCCCCCGCCGACCACGGCCACCGCCCACACCGACACGACCCAGCGCCATGACCGACGGCGGCGTCCCCCCTCCCCGGTCACCCCCAGGGCTCCACATCCACCACGGCGTCGACCGGGACGGGGCCGTACACGTGCGGGAACTCCTCGCCGCCCGGCTCCATGGCCTCGTACTTCACGGGTACGCCGACCAGGGCGGGGTCCACGACCAGGACCACCAGTTCGTCCGGGCCGTCGTAGGAGCCGTACACGAAGGACGCCACGCGCGGGAGCTGGTCGCGGGTGGAGAAGTGGATGAAGCCCTGCTCCTGGAGGGTGCGGCCGCGAGTGGAGATCTCGTAGGTGCCGCGCTCGCGGGCCGCGTCCCACAGGGAGCGCTCGGTGATGTGGAGGATGTGGGGCAGTTTCGGCATGCGGCCACGCTACGGCGTCAGTCGCGCCGCCCGCGACCGCAGATACCGCTGCTCCGGCAGGCTCAGGGTGCGGGCGGCGGCCGCTTCGTAGGCGGCCCGGGCGGACGCGTACTCGCCCGCGCGCTCCAGGAGGTGCCCCCGGACCGCGTCCAGTCGGTGACTGCCACCCAACTCGCCCTCCAGCGCGTCCACTTCTGCCAGCGCGGCGCGTGGGCCGTGCACCATGGCCACGGCGACCGCGCGGTTGAGGCGTTCGACGGGACCGGGGACCAGGCGGACCAGGAGGTCGTACAGGCCGAGGATCTCCCGCCAGTCCGTGGCGTCGGCGGACGGCGCCTCGTCGTGCACGGCCGCGATCGCCGCGCGCAGCCCGTACGGCCCGGCCGGTCCCCGGGACAGCGCCCGGGTGACGAGGGCGACACCCTCCTCGATCGCCGCCCGGTCCCAGCGGTCACGGTCCTGTTCGTCGAGCGGTACGAGCTCGCCGTGCGGGCCGGTGCGCGCCTCGCGGCGGGCGTCGGTGAGCAGCATCAGGGCGAGCAGACCCGCCACCTCGCCGTCGTCGGGGAGGAGACGGTGGACGGTGCGGGTCAGCCGGATCGCCTCGCCGGCCAGGTCCCGGCGCTGGAGGCTCGCGCCGGAGGTGGCCGTGTAGCCCTCGTTGAAGATCAGGTACAGCGTGTGCAGCACGGCGGGCAGGCGCAGCTCCCAGTTGTCCGGCCGCCCGAAGCCGACCGAGCGCACCTTCTGCTTGGCCCGGCTGATGCGCTGGGCCATCGTCGCCTCGGGGACCAGATACGCACGGGCGATCTCCGCCGTGGTCAGGCCGCCGACCGCGCGCAGGGTGAGCCCGATCCGCGCGGGCGCGGTCAGGTCCGGGTGACAGCACAGGAAGAGCAGGGAGAGCGTGTCGTCCTCGCGCGGAGCCCGGTCCGGGACGGTCACCCGCGCGGACAGTTGCGCCACCCGCTCCTCCCGGGCCCGGCGGGCCTCGTCGGCGCGCAGGGTGTCGGCGAGCCGCCGTGCCGCGACCCTGATCAGCCAGCCGCGCGGATTGCCGGGCACCCCGTCCGACGGCCACTGCCGGGCGGCCGCGAGGAGCGCCTCCTGTACGGCGTCCTCGGCAGCGTCGAAGTGTCCGTACCGTCGGACCAGCGCACCGAGGACCTGCGGCGCGTGGCGGCGCAGCAGGTCCTCGGTCTCGGTCGTGCGGTTCATACCGTGCTCATGCCCGTGCTCATGCCCGTGCTCGTGCCGTGCTCGTGCCGTCGATACGGCTCAGCAGATGTCCCCGGCGCCGTCCATGATGGGCCGGATCACCACCGGGTGGCCGGTCTGGCCCTTGGGGCCGGGGCAGCGGCTGACGCGCTCGGCGATCTCCGTGACCCGCTCCAGGCTCTCGCACTCCAGGACCCAGTAGCCGGCCATCAGTTCCTTGGTCTCGCTGTACGGGCCGTCGGTGATCTCCGTGCCGCCGTCGGGGGTCCGGCTGACCAGCCGGGTCCTCGCGGGCTCGGCCAGGCCCTGGGCGTCGATGATCTCGCCGGACTCCGCGAGGTCGTCGTTGATCGCGCCCATGTAGGCGTACATGGCCTGGAGTTCCTCCTCGGTCCAGGTCGCGGCGTGCTCGGACGCCTTGCCGCGCATGCCCTCGTAGTCCGCCTGCGTGCCCTGCACCATCACGAGGTACTTCATCGGTCCGCTCCTTCGGCTCTCGCCACCCGCTGCGGGCGGCTTTCACGGGGGACGTCGGAGCCAGGCCGGGATTCGCGACACGGGCTCAGGATTTTTTCGCGGCGGATTGATCGGGCTCCGGTGGCCGGGGCTCGACGACGGGGTCTACGCAGGCCTCGCAGTCGGGGTTGTGGCAGGGGCCGGGACCCCACACGGGGACCCAGGCGCCGAGCGTCTTGTGCCGCCGGACGACCGTTTCGACGGGCTGTCCGCAGACGGGACAGACGTGTTCTTCGCTGTCCATGTCCTCAGGGTAGGGCGGGCCGGAGTGCGGCGCTCCCCCTTGCGTGAAGGCGCTCGGCTCGCGCGAAGGAGCTCAGCGCTTTCTGCTGTAGGTCCGCACGAGCACCCCGTTCTCGAACGTGCGCACGGATTCCAGGCCGAAGTCGGTGACGGCGAAGCCGCTGCCGAACATCGGCATGCCGGAGCCGTACACCTGGGGGTAGGTCTTGATGACGATCTCGTCGATCTCGTCGATCAGTTCACCCGCGATCCGGGAGCCGCCGCAGAGCCAGATGCCGAGTTCGCCGTCCTCGGCCTTCAACTCGCGCACGGCGGCAACCAGATCGTCGTCGATCACCGTCACATTGGCGTCGGGCGAGGTGCCGAGAGTACGGGAGGCGACGTACTCGCGCAGATGTCCGTAGGGGCTGGTGACGCCGATGTCGAGGGCGAGCCGGTAGCTTCCGTGGCCCTGGATCACGGTGTCGAAGTGCCTGTTCCCGGCGCCCTTGAGGCCGAGCGGCTCCCGGCCCTGGGCCGCGATGGTCTCGGGGTACGTCGAGGTCAGGAACCCCAGGAACTCCTCGTCGAGGAAGGCGAACATGGAAGAGGCGTCGCCGCCCGGGTCCCCGATGAAGCCGTCGATGGAGCAGGCGACGAAGTACGTGAGCTTTCGCAAGCGGGTCTCTTTTCGTAGGCTGCGCTGCGTTGACCACTCCAGTTGTAGTACTTCGGTTGTAGTGGTTGCAAGGATGTTTCCGGTACGGGACGGAGACCGGGACAAGTGGGAGAGGGGATTCCGTATGGCGGGCAATCCGGAGCGCCGGGCCGCCCTGGTGGACGCCGGGATCGAGGTGCTCGCGCGCGAAGGGGCGCGCGGGCTGACATTTCGCGCGGTGGACACCGGGGCCGGGGTGCCGGTGGGCACCGCCTCGAACTACTTCACCGGGCGCGACGACCTGCTCCGCCAGATCGACGCCCGGCTGCACACCCGGCTCGCGCCCGACCCCGAGGTGCTCACCGCGCTGATGCGGTCGCCCAAGGACCGCGCTCTGGTGACGGCCCTGATGCGCGACCTCATGCGGCGCGTGACCCGGGACCGCACGGGTTATCTGGCCCTGCTGGAGATGCGCCTGGAGGCCACCCGGCGCCCGGAGCTCCGCGACTCCTTCACCAGGTCGGTGCGTGGCGAACTGGAATACGGCATGGAGTTCCACCGGCAGGCCGGCCTGCCCGGCGGCGACGAGACCGTCGCCGTGCTCTATCTCGCGATGCTCGGCCTGATCCTGGAACACCTCACGCTGCCGGGCGTCCTGAACGGCGTACTGCCCGGGGTGGACGTCCCCGACGGCCTGGTCGAGCGGTTGGTGGAGACGATCGTGCCCCCGCGATAGCCCGGCGACTCAGCCGCCCAGCCCCCAGCCCCCAGCCACTCAGCCGCTCAGCCGCTCGGCTCGCGCCACATCGGCCACATCGGCGGGCCGTCCGGCAGGACGAGGGGTTCGCCGGTGACGAACCCGAGTCGCTCGTACAGCCTGCGGCTGCGGGCGTTGCTCGCCTCCAGGTAGGCCGGGCGGGCCTCGCGATCGCAGCGGTCGAGGGCGGACCCGAGGAGCGCGGTGCCCATGCCGCGGCCCTGGCGCTGCGGGGTCACGGCGATCATCCAGAGGTATTCATGGGCGCGGCCGCGGGGGTGGACTCCGGCGGTCAGCCGGGCTATCAGGTCGAGGCGTACGTTGTCCGGGTCGACCGCCTCCATGAGCCGGGCCGCGGCTTCGTCGTCGGGGTGGTCGTCCTCCGGCACGGACAGCCACAGCGCGCACGCCGAGCCGTCCTCGGTGACATCGATCCGGCCCTCGTCGAGCACGACGTCGGTGAACTCGGCCATCAGGCGCGGATGCGTCGTACGGCGGTACTGCGCACCCGGGAAGATCCAGCCGCTGACCGGATCGTCCTGGAAGGCCGCGTCCAGCAACCGCACCACGGACTCCCGGTCGCCCTCATCCGCCGCCCGGATCCCCACGCCCATGTCCACCCCGCCTCCCGTGCACAGCCGACGGTCGATCCAACGGATGCCGAGCGTGCCGGGTTCCAGGGATACGGCGGGTCCAGGGATACGGCGGGCCCCGCACGCCGTGGGGATGCGCGGGACCCGCCGGGCCGGCGCCCCCGGTGGCCATGCGGAGTCAGGAGCCGCACGGCCCCGGAGGCGCCGGGGTCCATCAGGTGCCGACGGGCGTCGGCCTCAACTGCTGCGCCGGGTCACGAACTCGGCCAGCGCGAGCAGGTCGCCCGCCGACTCCGGGTCGGGGACCGCGCGGGCCAGCTCCTGCACCGCCCGGCCCATCCGGTCGGCCGCCTGGGCCTGTGCCCAGTCACGACCGCCCGCCCGCTCGACGGCCAGCACCGTCCGCTCCAGGTCCTGCCGCTCGTACGGCCGTCCGTACAACTCGGCGAGCTCGGCCGCCGCCGGCGTGCCGGAGGCGAGCGCCGCGACCACGGGCAGCGACTTCTTGCGGGCGGCGAGGTCCGCACCGGCCGGCTTGCCGGTGCGGCTGGGGTCGCCCCATATGCCGATCACGTCGTCGATCAGCTGGAAGGCGAGCCCGGCCTGCCGCCCGAACGCGTCCAGCGCCGCCACCTCGCCCTCCCCGGCCCCCGCGTACAGCGCGCCGAGGGCACAGGCGCACCCGAGCAGCGCGCCGGTCTTGGCCTCGGCCATGGCGAGCGCCTCGTCGAGGGTGACCTCGTCCGGACGGCGCTTCTCCAGGGCCGTGTCCGCGTGCTGGCCCGCGCACAACTCGACGACGCAGTCGGCGAGCCGCGCGGCGGCCGCCCCCGCGGCCGGGTGCGGATCCCCGGCGAGCAGCTTGAGGGCCAGCGCCTGGAGGGCGTCCCCGGCGAGGATCGCGTCGGCGTCGCCGAACACGGTCCACGCCGTGGGCCGGTGTCTGCGGGAGGTGTCCCGGTCCATCACGTCGTCGTGCAGCAGCGTGAAGTTGTGGACCAGTTCCACCGCCACCGCCGCCCGTACGGCCGTGGCCCGTGCGCCCGGTCCGCCCAGCGCGGTGGCCGCGGCGAGGACGAGCGCGGGTCTGATCGCCTTGCCCGCGTTGCCCGCCGCCGCAGTGCCGTCCGCCTGCTCCCACCCGAAGTGGTGGAGCGCGATCCGGCGCATCGATCCGGGCAACGATTCGATGGCGGCGCGCAGTTGGGGGTCGACCGACGCCCTGGCCCGGTCCAGGATCACCGCCGCCTCGTGCTCGTCGAGCGGGCCGGGCCCGGCCACCCCGGCGGGCCTTCGCCGCCGGCACGGCTCCGGCGACCCATTGGCCTGCGGTACTACGGCGGGGCGCTGCTTCGTCTCCGTCATGAACTCGGCCATGGGCCCCCTTCGCGGCGTCGGCGGACGGTGGCGCTTCCGCTCCGACTGGGCGCGTACCCGGATGACCTACCCGCCCCGAGGGGCGGGGACACGGCCGCGAAGTGCGCGAACGTCACCTCCAGCGACCGATCTCGACGTTCTCCAGCACGCCGAGCGCGTCCGGGACCAGGACCGCTGCCGAGTAATAGGCCGTGACCAGGTAGTTGATGATGGCCTGTTCGTTGATGCCCATGAAGCGGACGGACAGGCTCGGCTCGATCTCGTCCGGGATTCCGGCCTGCCGCAGCCCGATGACGCCCTGCTCGTCCTCGCCCGTACGCATGGCGATGATCGACGTCGTGCGCTCCGGGGTGACCGGGATCTTGTTGCACGGGTAGATCGGCACTCCGCGCCAGGTGGGGATGCGGTTGCCCCCGATCTCTACGGTCTCCGGGACGAGTCCCCGCTTGTTGAGCTCACGGCCGAACGCGGAGATCGCGCGCGGGTGGGCCAGGAAGAGCTTGGTGCCGCGCCGGCGGCTGAGCAGCTCGTCCATGTCGTCCGGGCTGGGTACGCCGTCGTGCGGCTGGAGCCGCTGGTCGTACTCGCAGTTGTTCAGCAGCCCGAACTCACGGTTGTTGACGAGCTCGTGCTCCTGGCGCTCCTTCAACGCCTCGACCGTCAGCCGGAGCTGCTGTTCCGTCTGGTTCATCGGCTGGTTGTAGAGGTCGGCCACGCGCGTGTGGATGCGCAGCACGGTCTGGGCGATGCTCAGTTCGTACTCCCGCGGCCTGGCCTCGTAGTCGACGAAGGTGTGCGGGATGTCCGGCTCACCGCTGTGGCCGGCCGCGAGGTCGACCGCTTTCTCGCCGTACTTGTTGGTGCGCTGCTCGGGGATCGAGCGCATCTGCCGGAGGTGCTCACGCAGCGAGTCGGCGCGCTCGGCGACCTGCTCGAAGTGCTCGCGGGACAGGATCAGCACGGTGCAGGCGGTGTCCGCGCGGGCCGTGTACTCCCAGATGGCGTCGGGGTCGAGCAGCGACTGCTCGCCGAAGTAGGACCCGTCGCCGAGGACGCCGAGGACCGCGTCGTCGCCGTACGGGCCGGTGCCGACCTTCTCGACCCTGCCGTGGGCCAGCAGGTACACCTCGTCGGTCCGGCTGCCGAAGGAGGCGATGACCTCACCCGGTGCGAAGTCCCGCTGCCGGCAGCGCTGGGCCAGCTCCGACAGCACCTCCCCGTCCTCGTACGACCGCAGGGCCGGCAGCTCGCCGAGCTCGGCCGGGATGACCTCGACACGGTCGCCGGTCTTCACGAAGGTGATGCGGCCGTCGCCGACCGCGTACGTCAGTCGCCGGTTGACCCGGTACGTGCCGCCGTGCACGTTCACCCATGGCAGCGTCCGCAGCAGCCAGCGGGAGCTGATCTCCTGCATCTGAGGAGCGGACTTGGTGGTGGTGGCCAGGTTCCGCGCGGCAGCGGTGTCCAGGGACTGCTGCGGCTTGCCCTGATCCGTGCGGACCTCTTCGCCTACCGACATAAGGAAACGCCCTCCCGGTCATGCCGAGCGCCGAACTGCGCGGGCCTCGGTCTCTAGCCAGCGTCCCTCACTCAGCGTGTCCGCTCAATTACCCGAAAGAGCGGGAATGGATCATCGTACGACTGGGCAGGCAGAGCGATCCTGTCCAGTACCGGCGACCGCAGCGCGGCCCGCCCACCGGCGGACCCGGCGGGCGACAATGGCCGGGTGACCAGCGCCGACACCCCCGATCCCGCCGCCCTTGGCCCCCGGCTCCCCTCACCGCTCCAGGCGATCGGGGACGACCGCTTCGAGTCTCACGGCGTCCGTCTCCTCCTCAAGCGCGACGATCTGATCCACCCCGAGCTGATCGGCAACAAGTGGCGCAAACTCGTGCCGAACATCGAGGCGGCGGCGGGGCGCGCGCTGGTCACCTTCGGCGGGGCGTACTCCAACCATCTGCGGGCCACGGCCGCCGCGGGCCGTCTGCTCGGTCTGTCCACGGTCGGCGTGGTCCGCGGCCAGGAGCTGGCCGACCGCCCCCTCAACCCCTCCCTCGCCCGCTGCGCCGCCGACGGCATGCGGCTGCACTTCGTCGACAGGACGACGTACCGACGCAAAGCGGAGCCGGAGACCCTGGACGCCGTCCTGCGCGCAGCCGGCGCCGAGGACGCGTACGTCGTTCCGGAGGGTGGCAGCAACGCCGCGGCCGTGCGCGGCTGCCGGGCCCTCGGCGAGGAGTTGCGCGGCCGGGCCGACGTCGTCGCCCTCGCCTGCGGCACCGGCGGCACACTGGCCGGCCTCGCCGCCGGACTCGCCCCGGAGCAGCGCGCTCTGGGCATCGCCGTCCTCAAGGGCGGCTTTCTGACCGCCGACATACGGTCCCTGCAGGAGCGGGCCTTCCGTGCCCGCATCGGCACCTGGTCCGTCGACGACCACTTCCACTTCGGCGGTTACGCCCGCACCACCCCCGAGCTCGACGCCTTCGCCGAGGACTTCGAGGACCGGCACGGCCTGCCCGTCGAACGTCTCTATGTCGCCAAGTTGCTGTACGGACTCGTCACCCTGGCAGAGGCGGGCGCCTTCCCGCGCGGGACGACCCTCGCGGCGGTCGTCACCGGCCGCCCCTTCCCCGAACGCTAGGACCCGGCCGGCTCTAGGCCGCTTCCCGGTAGGCCGCCGCCTCCTCCAGGTCCAGCCTGCGCAGCAGGGTGCGGAGCATCTCGTCGTCGATGTAGCGGTGGTCGCGCAGTTTGACGAACACCTCGCGCTCGGCGCCGATCATCTCCCGGGACAGCCGGCGGTAGGTGTCGTCGACCGTCTCGCCGGTGATGGGATTGACCTGCCCGAGCCGCTCCCAGACGGCGTTGCGGCGGCGCTCCAGGACGGTGCGGAGGCGGTCGGCGAGCGGCGGCGGCAGGGCGTTGCGCTCGTCGGACAGGAGCTCGTCGAGGCGCTGCTCGGCGGCCCGGGACGCCTGCGCCTGCGCGTTGGCCTCGGCGAGCGTCTCGGCCTGCGCGTCGCGGCCGGGGAACTTCAGCAGGCGGATCAGCGGGGGCAGCGTCAGCCCCTGCACCACCAGCGTCCCGATGACCGTCGTGAAGGTCAGGAAAAGGATCAGGTTGCGCTGCGGGAAGGGGTGGCCGCCGTGCGTCGTGGCCGGGATGGAGAAGGCGATGGCCAGGGACACCACACCGCGCATTCCCGCCCACGAGGTGACCATCGCCCCCCTCCAGGTGGGGTCCGCCTCGCGTTCCCTGATCCGCGCCGACAGCATCCGCGGCAGGAAGGTCGCCGGATAGACCCAGACGAACCGGGCCACGACGACCACCAGGAAGACGGCCACCGCGTACCAGGTGGCCCGCGGGCCCTCGTACTCGCCGAGGCCCTTGAGGACGACCGGCAGCTGCAGTCCGATGAGCGCGAAGACCGCCGACTCCAGGATGAAGGCGACCATCTTCCACACCGCCTCCTCCTGGAGGCGGGTGGCGAAGTCGACCTCCCACGCGCGGTGCCCCAGATAGAGGGCGACGACCACGACCGCGAGGACGCCCGAGGCGTGCACCTGCTCGGCGACGCCGTACGCGACGAACGGGATCAGCAGGGAGAGCGTGTTCTGGATCAGCGGCTCCTTCAGGTGCGTACGCAGCCAGTGGAGGGGGGCCATCAGCACCAGACCGACCCCGACGCCGCCGACGGCCGCGACCAGGAACTCCCGGATCCCACCGGCCCAGCTGGCGGCCTCGCCGACGGCGGCGGCCAGCGCCACCTTGTAGGCGGTGATCGCGGTGGCGTCGTTTAGCAGGGACTCACCCTGGAGGATCGTCGTGATGCGGGAGGGAAGCCCCACCCGGCGCGCGACCGCCGTCGCCGCCACCGCGTCCGGCGGCGCGACCACCGCGCCGAGCACCAGTGCCGCGGTCAGCGGCATCCCCGGGACGATCTGATAGACGGCCCAGCCGACGACGAAGGTCGCGAAGAGCACGTATCCGACCGACAGCAGCGCCACCGGCCGCAGCTGCGCGCGCAGGTCCAGGTACGAGCTGTCGGTGGCCGAGGTGTACAGCAGCGGGGGCAGCAGAAGCGGGAGTACGACCTCGGGGTCGAGGGTGTAGTCGGGCACCCCGGGGACGTACGAGACGGCCAGGCCGACCGCGACCAGCAGCAGCGGCGCCGGCACCGGGGTGCGCCGCGCCGCCGCGGCGACCGCCGCACTGCCCGCCACCAGCAACAGCAGCGGCATCACGTCCATGTCCTCGCCCGCCCTCTTTTTCCGCGCGGCCACCCGCACGCCCGTCGTAATCTGGCAATCATGAAACAGTGCACGCATGCCGACGCGCTGCCGCACCCCGAACCGGAGCCGCAGAACGAGACCTGTCCGGAGTGTCTCGCGCGCGGTACGCACCCGGTGCAGCTGCGGTTGTGCCTGAGCTGTGGCCACGTCGGCTGCTGCGACTCCTCACCGGGGAGACACGCCACGGAGCACCACGAGCAGTCCGGTCACCCCGTGATGCGGACCTTCGAGCCCGGTGAGAACTGGCGGTGGTGCTTCGTCGACCATGTACTCGTGTGACCCTGGATCCGGACGGTTCGACGGTCTGACGTCTGGGTACGTCAACCCGGCGCGCGCTCTTCCCATTTGGGCCCGCGGACCCTCTAGACACGGAGCGTATCCACAGCTTTACTGTGAGTGACGCCAGGGGGTTGGGGTCCCGGGGACAGAAAAGTTCGGAGCGCGATAGCGTCACCGCTGAACCACGTAGTGCGTTTACCCCGAGGGGCGACCCTCGGCCCCGAATAGCTTGTACCACCATGGAGGTGAGGGTGTCCCAGATCGCAGGCGAGCCCGCGACCCAGGACTTCGTGGAAGTCCGGCTGCCGGCTGCGGGTGCCTACCTTTCGGTGCTTCGGACGGCCACGGCCGGTCTCGCGGCCCGCTTGGACTTCACCCTGGACGAGATCGAGGACCTGCGCATCGCGGTGGACGAGGCCTGCGCGATCCTGCTCCAGCAGGCCGTGCCCGGCTCGGTGCTCAGCTGTGTCTTCCGGCTCGTCGACGACTCGCTGGAGGTCACGGTGTCGGCCCCGACGACGGACGGCCACGCGCCCGCGCGGGACACCTTCGCCTGGACCGTGCTGTCGGCCCTGGCGGGCAAGGTCTCCTCGGCCGTCGACGAGGACAAGACCGTGTCGATCAGCCTCTACAAACAGCGCGGCGCGGGACCCGGGCCGGCGTGAGGAACGGGGACGGGCCGGTGCGGGACGAAGAGCGCGGCACACGGGAGTTGCCGGTCGAGGGCGCAGGCTCTGCGGACGGTTCCCGACGCATGGCTGACGGCATCGACGGCATCCCCGAGCAGGCCAGGCCTCATCCGGAGGACGACTCCGCGGAGGCCGGCTTCGAAGGTGCCGTGCAGAGCGCGTCTCCGGCAGGGCGGAACGGGGGCGTGTCCCCGATCCGAGCCGAGGCGAGGGCTCGGGGAAGGGCGACGGGCGGGACGATGAGCGAGCACGAACGGGACGACGAGCAGGGCGCGCAGGGCGTACCGGGTCTGCAGGGTGCGCATCACGACCCGCAGGACCGCAGCGGAGCGCGCGCTATGTTCGTCGAGCTGCGCAAGCTGAAGGAGGGCAGCCCCGAGTACGCGGAGCTGCGCAATCAGCTGGTCCGCATGCATCTGCCGCTCGTCGAGCACCTCGCGCGCCGGTTCCGTAACCGCGGCGAGCCGCTGGACGACCTCACCCAGGTCGCCACCATCGGGCTGATCAAGTCGGTGGACCGCTTCGACCCGGATCGCGGCGTGGAGTTCTCGACGTACGCCACGCCGACGGTCGTCGGCGAGATCAAGCGGCACTTCCGGGACAAGGGCTGGGCGGTCCGCGTTCCGCGCCGTCTGCAGGAACTGCGCCTGGCGCTGACCACGGCCACGGCCGAGCTCTCCCAGCAGCACGGGCGCTCCCCCACGGTCCACGAACTCGCCGAGAAGCTCGCCATCTCGGAGGAGGAGGTCCTGGAGGGCCTGGAGTCGGCCAACGCGTACTCCACCCTCTCCCTGGACGTCCCCGACACCGACGACGAGTCGCCGGCCGTCGCCGACACCCTCGGCGCGGAGGACGAGGCCCTGGAAGGCGTGGAGTACCGCGAGTCCCTCAAGCCGCTCCTGGAGGACCTCCCGCCTCGCGAGAAGCGAATCCTGCTGCTCCGCTTCTTCGGCAACATGACCCAGTCCCAGATCGCCCAGGAGGTGGGCATCTCCCAGATGCACGTCTCCCGCCTACTGGCCCGAACCCTGGCTCAGCTCCGGGAGAAGCTGCTGGTGGAGGAGTAGCACCCGACGGACGGGGCACAGGCGCTGCCGCCGGAAACACCGGCCAGGCGAGCAACCCGCCGAACACGAGGAAACGCGAGCCGCACACCCAAGATCGGCTCGCCCCTCCGGGGACACCCACGCCCACCTGCCCGATGCCCGGCAGAGGGCTCCATGGCTCAGCCCCGACCGCTGGGAACGTCCGCCCCAGTCACCAGACACCTTCGCCCCGCGCTCTCGGCCGATCGCGGACGCCCCCGCCTCATCAGCGGCCCGACGGATGCGATCGCCGAGCACGCACGCACAGCCCGCGGGAACCGCACGCCTCTACCGCCAGGCACACACGCACCGGCCGACCCCGAGCACGAGCGCCCCCACGAGGCACGCTCACCCTGCCCTCCGGAACCCCCGGCCCAGGCCCCGAGCGCTCTCGCACGGACCGTCGAGAGCGCCCACCTCGCCCGCGCGGCCGCTGGCACCGCTCATACGGTCACAAGTGCCCGCACTCCGCCCGCCGGGAGCACTCGCCCCGGTCGCCAAGCACCTTCGCCCCGTTCTCCAAGCGCTCACCCTGCCCTCCGGAAGAGCCCACGCCCCCGGGCCCCGAGCACTCTCGCGGCGCGCGCGGAGCCCACAGCCCCGCCCGCAGGCAAACTCGCACCGATCAGTTGGAGGCGCGCCCGTACGCGACAGTGCTCTGCGCCGTCGCTCGGCACCCTCACCTCGCCTGCCGGGAGCACTCGCCCCGTTCTCCGCACGCGCTCACTCGCGGCACCGGCCGCCGACAGCAGCCCGCGTCGGCCACCGCCCAGGGTTACCCCTTCGGCTCCTCCGAGCGCCCCGGCCCCCGGATTCCCAGGGCCTGGGTCGTCGTCGGGTTGACCAGCAGGACCAGGGACGTCACCGCGACCACGGCCAGGGCGATGCCGGCCGGGATGGCCATGCTGTCGGCCTGGAGGAGGTTGTAGGCCACGGGCAGGGCCATGATCTGGGTGATCACGGCGGGACCGCGGCTCCAGCCGCGCCGCAGCAGCAGGCCACGCGCGGCGAGCAGCGGAAGCAGGGCGAGGACGATCAGCGTGACGCCTCCGGTCACCGCCTGCTGCCGGTCGTCGGGGTCGCCGCTGACACCGAGCACGAGCATCCACACGCCCCCGATCAGCAGCGCGGCGCCCTCCAGCGCGGCCAGCGCCGCCGCGTACGTCAGGCGTCGCGGGCGCGGGCCGTCGGCTTCCATGGTGTCCGTGGTGGGGTTCTGCTCGCTGCTCACCTCTGAAGGGTAGCCCTCGCCGAACAGCCCCAGGTGTCCAGGCTCACGGCCCTGTCTCTTACCTGATCCCTACCTCGGTATGGGCCCAGTACCACCCAGTAGGTACGCTGCAACTCATGCGTGCACTTCTCGTGGTCAATCCGGCGGCAACCACCACAAGCGCACGTAGGCGTGACGTGCTGATCCACGCCCTGGCGAGTGAGATGAAGCTGGAGGCGGTCACCACCGAGTACCGCGGCCATGCACGTGACCTCGGCCGCCAGGCCGCCGAGAGCGACGACATAGACCTGGTGGTGGCCCTCGGCGGCGACGGCACCGTCAACGAGGTCGTCAACGGCCTCCTCCACAACGGCCCCGATCCCGAGCGCCTCCCCGGCCTCGCCGTGGTCCCCGGCGGCTCCACCAATGTGTTCGCCCGCGCCCTGGGCCTGCCCAACGACCCCGTGGAGGCCACCGGCGCCCTGCTGGACGCGCTGCGTGAAGAACGCGAGCGCATCGTCGGCCTGGGACTCACCTCGGGCACTCCCGCCACGGATGACGAGGCCGTTCCCGCCCGCTGGTTCACCTTCAACGCCGGCCTCGGTTTCGACGCGGGCGTCGTCGGCCGCGTCGAGCAGCAGCGCGAGCGCGGCAGGAAGTCCACCCACGCGCTCTACGTCCGTCAGGTCGTCCGGCAGTTCCTCGGCGAGCAGCACCGGCGACACGGCCCGATCACGCTCGAACGGCCCGGCGCCGACCCGGTGACCGATCTCGTCGTGGCGATAGTCTCGAACACGTCCCCTTGGACCTATCTCGGCAATCGCCCTATGTACACGTCACCTAAGGCCTCGTTCGATAAAGGCATCGACGTACTCGGTCTCAGCCGTCTGTCCACGGCCGCGGTTGCCCGGTATGGCACACAGTTGCTCACTTCGTCCCCCGAGCGCGGCCCCCATGGCAGGCATGCCACCTCCCTGCACGACCTGGACCAGTTCACCTTGCATTCGAAGGTGCCACTGCCCCTCCAGATGGACGGAGACCACCTCGGGCTGCGTACGAGCGTGACGTTCACAGGCGTACGCCGCGCACTGCGTGTGATTGTGTGAGTGGAACAGGCAAAAGTCCTTTCACTCGAACGTTTAGGCCAGGATCCACCCCATGGAAGTACGGCTGTGACCCAGTCGACACCGAGGAATCAAAAAAAACTTTTCGGAAGGGGTTGTATCCGCCGCTGAGGTTTGCGAGTCTCTACGTGGCGATCGGGACGGCCCGCAACACCGGCCTCCGCTGATCACCAGAACCCCTCTTCAAACCACAGGACCACGCCGGTGAACCTGGCAGTAGGCCCTTCCCTTGTTGAGGGATTCGTGAAAGCGTTCACATTCACAAGCAATCAGCACGTAATACCAAGGAGAGGTAGCAGCCATGGACTGGCGTCACAACGCCGTTTGCCGCGAGGAAGACCCCGAGCTCTTCTTCCCCATCGGCAACACCGGTCCTGCGCTGCTGCAGATCGAGGAAGCCAAGGCCGTCTGCCGTCGCTGCCCCGTTATCGAGCAGTGTCTGCAGTGGGCGCTTGAGTCCGGCCAGGACTCCGGCGTCTGGGGTGGTCTCAGCGAGGACGAGCGCCGCGCCATGAAGCGCCGCGCCGCCCGCAACCGGGCCCGTCAGGCCTCCGCCTGACCCAACCCACCCCGCTCTGACAGCCTGAGCTTGGCGGCGCGTACAGCGAGTACGCATCTCCCGCCCCCGAGCCGCAGCGCGCAGTACCCCCGATGCGCTTAGTAGTAGAAGAGCAGCAGCGAGCACTGGCCTCGGACCTGAACAAAGGTCCGGGGCTCTTTGCTGTGCGGGGTGAGGGGGGTGCCGTCCGCCGTCCGGGGCGATGTGCCGTCCGATCGGCATCCGGCCCAATACCCCCTATTTCCACCTTGCTTGCGCCTTACTGACGCCTCACTTGCGTCTTACTTATGCGCTCGTACCGGAATGTCCAGGATCACCCGTGTCCCCCGCCCCGGCGCCGGGACCATGTCGAACGTGCCGCCCAACTCGCCCTCGACCAGGGTCCGTACGATCTGCAGCCCCAGATTGCCCGCGGTCTGCGGGTCGAAGTCCTCGGGCAGACCGACCCCGTCGTCCTGGACGGTGACAAGGAGCCGGGCCTCCTTGCTGGTGCCGCCGCGGACCGCCGAGACCTCGACCGTGCCGGTGTCACTCTCCCGGAAGCCGTGTTCCAGGGCGTTCTGCAGGATTTCGGTCAGGACCATGGACAACGGGGTGGCGACCTCGGCGTCGAGCACGCCGAAGACGCCGCTGCGCCGGCCGGTGACCTTGCCGGGCGAGATCTCGGCGACCATCGCGAGCACCCGGTCGGCGATCTCGTCGAACTCCACGCGCTCGTCCAGGTTCTGGGACAGCGTCTCGTGCACGATCGCGATCGAGCCGACCCGCCGTACGGCCTCCTCCAGCGCCTCCCGGCCCCGGTCGGACTCGATGCGCCGGGCCTGGAGGCGCAGCAGGGCCGCGACCGTCTGGAGGTTGTTCTTCACCCGGTGGTGGATCTCCCGGATGGTCGCGTCCTTGGTGATCAACTCGCGTTCGCGGCGGCGCAGTTCGGTGACGTCCCGGAGCAGCACCAGCGAACCGATGCGGGTGCCCTTGGGCTTGAGCGGGATCGCCCGGAACTGGATCACTCCGTCGTTCGCCTCGATCTCGAACTCCCTCGGCGCCCAACCGCTGGCGACCTTGGCCAGCGCCTCGTCCACCGGCCCCCGGGTCGGGGCGAGTTCGGCGGTGGTCGTGCCCAGGTGATGGCCGACGAGGTCGGAGGCGAGGCCCATGCGGTGGTAGGCGGACAGGGCGTTCGGCGAGGCGTACTGGACGATGCCGTCCGCGTCGACCCGGATCAGGCCGTCGCCGACGCGCGGCGAGGCATCCATGTCGACCTGCTGGTTGGGGAAGGGGAAGGAACCGGCCGCGATCATCTGCGCGAGGTCGGACGCGCTCTGGAGGTAGGTCAGCTCCAGGCGGCTCGGGGTCCGCACGGTGAGCAGATTGGTGTTGCGGGCGATGACACCGAGGACCCGCCCCTCCCGCCGTACGGGGATGGACTCGACCCGTACGGGGACCTCCTCGCGCCACTCCGGGTCGCCCTCGCGCACGATCCGGCCCTCGTCGAGCGCCGCGTCCAGCATGGGGCGGCGGCCGCGCGGGACG
Organism: Streptomyces sp. NPDC050625; assembly: GCF_040654755.1. Classification (NCBI taxonomy): domain Bacteria; kingdom Bacillati; phylum Actinomycetota; class Actinomycetes; order Kitasatosporales; family Streptomycetaceae; genus Streptomyces; species Streptomyces sp. NPDC050625. The sequence goes on along the minus strand of NZ_JBFAIQ010000001.1, from coordinate 708,867 downwards.
AGGTGGCCGACCATGTCGTCCTGGTAGGAGGTGGGGCCGGTGTTGGGCCGCATCTGGGCGACCGAGACGTACCGCGTGCCGTCGAGCGTGGGAACCCACAGGACCAGGTCGGCGAAGGACAGGTCGGAGAGCAGCTGCCACTCCGAGACCAGCAGGTGGAGCCACTCGAGATCGGAGTCGTCGAGGGCGGTGTGCTGGCGTACGAGTTCGTTCATGGAGGGCACGTGTGCGAGCGTACCCGGGCATTTGTGCACGGCCGAAAAACACCCGCGGGCCGCGGCGCCTGGGAGGGACCCTCAACCCTCCCGGCACCGCAGCCCGGAGCAGTATCGGCCGTGGGGTGTGCGGTCCCGGTCGGCCGAAGGATGAGGAACCGGGGCAGTCAGGGCAGAGAGCTCCGGATCCTCGGTCCGCCCTCCTGTGCGGGGAAGACGGAAGAGTGCGGCTGCGTCGCGGTCATACCGCACGCAGGCCTCCTACGCATTGTGGACTAGACCACGTTGTGTGTCCATGCGTTGGAGGTTGTTCACAGTTGACGGATGGCAGCCTAGCCCGCCCGGGTCAGCTGCGGGGCCAGATGGCCATGGCAATTTCCGCGACTGCCTCCAGTTCCTCACGGCTCGCGCCGTCGCGCGCCTGCTGGGACATGCCCTGGAAGACGGCGGCCGCATGGCGGGCGAGCGCGCCGGCGTCGGCCCCCTCCGGCAGCTCACCGGTCGCGACGTCCGCTCTTATACGGCTCTCCAGGGCCGCCACGTTGGCGTTGCGCTGCCGCCGCAAGGCCTCCTCGACCTCGGGAGTCGTGCAGTTGGTGGCGGCATGGGTCACCAGGCAGCCGTACGGATGGCCGGGATCGGTGAACTCCACCGCCGCCTCGCGCAGCAGCCGCTCCACCGCGGCGCGAGCCGTCGTCTCCTCGTCCAGGGCGCGGCGCGTGAACGAGCCGTACGACCCGGCGTAGACCCGTACCACCTCCTCGAACAGGGAGCGCTTGTCCCCGAAGGCCGCATACAGGCTCGGGGCGCCGATGCCCATGATCCGGGTGAGGTCGGAGACGGAGGTCGCCTCGTAGCCGCGCTCCCAGAAGGCCATGACGGCCTTCTCCAGCGCCGTCCCGCGATCGAAGGAGCGGGGGCGGCCGCGCGCCTTGGTCACGGCCCCGGCCTGCGGTTTCGTCTCCTCGTTACGCACCATGGAGGGTATTTTATAGCGGGCCCTAGAGAAATGTCGGCGGGGTGTTGTACGGTCTTTTCTGTAGCGACCACTAGAAAAACGTGGAGGGGGGCGCCGGCATGGGCGTGCTCAGCGGCAGGACGGCATTGGTCACGGGAGCGAGCAGGGGAATCGGGCGCGGCATCGCGGAGCGGCTGGGGCGGGACGGAGCCCGGGTCGCGGTGCACTACGGACGCCACGAGAAGGCGGCCGAGAAGACGGTCGCCGCGATCGAGGAGGCGGGCGGCAGCGCGTTCGCGATCAGGGCGGAGCTGGGCATGCCGGGGGACGCCGAGCACCTGTGGGAGGAGTTCGACCGGCACGCGGACGGCCTGGACATCCTGGTGAACAACGCCGGAATCGGCGCCTCGCGACCGTTCGCCGACATCGACGAGCAGGAGTTCGACCGGCTGTTCGCAGTGAATGTGAAGGCGCCGCACTTCATCGTCCAGCTCGGCGCGAAGCGACTGCGGGACGGCGGACGGGTGGTGAACATATCGTCCGGCCTCGCCCGCTCCGCCGCGATGCCGCACCTCATGGCCTACTCGATGACCAAGGCGGCCCTCGACGTCTTCACCCGGGACCTCTCCAAGGAACTGGGCTCCCGGGGCATCACGGTCAACTCGGTCGCGCCCGGCATCATCGACACCGACATGAACGCCCGCTGGCTGCGCGCGAGCGACGAGGCGAGGGAGGGTGCCGCCGCGCGCTCGGCGCTGGGGCGGGTGGGTGCGCCCGCCGACATCGCCGACGCGGTGGCCTTCCTCGCCTCGGACGACGGCCGCTGGGTGACGGGGCACTGGCTGGACGCGACGGGGGGTTCCCTGACCTGAGGCGAACCGGCGTACTCACGCCCAGCTCTCCCTCAGTGCGTCTCGGTCACCTTCGCCAGGGCGCGGGGCGCGTCCGGGTCCTGGCCGCGGGCGATGGTGACCTCGTAGGCCAGCAACTGGAGCGGGATGATCTCCAGGATCGGCTGGACCTCCTCGGCGACCCCTTCCGTGGGTAGGACGAACCCGGCGGAGGCCTGTTCGACCTGTCCCTCGGGCCCGATGACGACCAGGTCGGCACCCCGGCCGCGCAACCGGTCCAGCACGGGCTGCAGCGCCTGCCCGCCCCTGCCGTCGGTGACGACCGCGATGACCGGGGAGACGTTGTCCACCATGGCGAGGGGACCGTGCAGGAGATCGGCTCCGGAGTAGGAGAGGGCGGGGATGTAGCTGGTCTCCATCAGCTTGAGGGCAGCCTCCTTGGCCGTGGGGTAGCCGTAGCCGCGCGAGGTGATGACCATCCGCTCGGCGAAGCGATAGCGGGCGGCGAGGGCGCGGACCTCGTCCTGCCGGGCGAGGAGCTGCTCGGCGAGGTCGGGCAGCACCTTGGCGGGGGCGCCGTCACCGCCGCGCAGGCCTTCGACGAAGAGATAGAGAGCGAGGAGGGAGGCCGTGTAGGTCTTGGTGGCCGGGAGGGCCTTCTCCGGTCCGGCCAGGATGTCGATGTGGTACTCGGAGACGCCGGCCAGTGGGGAGTCCGGGTTGTTGGTCACGGCGAGGGTGATGGCGCCGGCGGCACGGGCGGCCCGGGTGGAGGCGACCAGGTCCGGGGAGCCGCCGGACTGGCTGACGGTCACGACGAGGACATCGGTGAGGTCGGGGCGGGCCCCGTAGGCCGTGGTGGTCGACATGGAGGTGAGGCCGCAGGGCAGGCCCAGGCGGATTTCGAGGAGGTACTTGGCGTACAGGGCGGCGTTGTCGGAGGTGCCGCGGGCGGTCAGCAGGACGAAGCGGGGCCGGCGGGCGGCGATCTCCTGGGCCACCTGCCGGACGGCCGGGGCTCCCTCGTCCAGGATCCTGCGGAGCACGGCGGGCTGTTCGGCCATCTCGCGGGCCATGATCCGGCCCGGGCGGTCGACGAGGGGGTCCGGAGTCGTGACGGTCATGGTGAGTCCTCCCGGGGCGCGCGGGGCGCTGTGGGTCGCTGCCGGCTCGGTGTCGGAACGTCGACGGGTCCTATTTCACCCCTTGGGAAGGGGCGCCGCCCGTGCGGGGTCGATGTTAGATTGGTCTAAACCACATAGACCTTCCAGCCCTCTCCAGAACGGCAGGCCCAGCGTGGAAGTTGTCATCGTTCCGGACGCCGAGGCGGGTGGCGAGCTGATCGCCGAGGCCATGGCCCAGTTGCTGCGGCGCAAGCCCGAAGCGCTGCTCGGTGTGGCCACCGGCTCGACCCCGCTGCCCATCTACCAGGCGCTGACGGCCAAGGTGCGCTCCGGTGCGGTGGACACCTCGCGGGCCCGGATCGCACAGCTCGACGAGTACGTGGGGCTGCCCGCGGAGCACCCGGAGTCCTACCGCTCGGTGCTGCGGCGGGAGGTGCTGGAGCCGCTCGGGATAGGGATGGCCGCCTTCATGGGGCCGGACGGCACGGCGCAGGACGTGCGGGCGGCGTGCGAGGCGTACGAAAGGGTGCTCGCCGAGGCCGGCGGGGTGGACCTGCAGCTGCTCGGGATCGGGACCGACGGGCACATCGGGTTCAACGAGCCGTGCTCCTCGCTCGCCTCGCGCACTCGGATCAAGACGCTGACCGAGCAGACCCGGATCGACAACGCGCGCTTCTTCGACGGCGACATCGAGCAGGTGCCGCACCACGTCATCACCCAGGGCATAGGCACGATCCTGGAGGCGCGGCACCTGGTGCTGCTCGCCACCGGCGAGGGCAAGGCGGACGCGGTCGCCGCGACCGTGGAGGGACCGGTGGCCGCGGTCTGCCCGGCTTCCGCCCTTCAACTGCACCCGCACGCGACCGTGGTCGTCGACGAGGCGGCCGCGTCCAAGCTGAAGCTGGCCGACTACTTCCGGCACACCTACGTCAACAAGCCGGACTGGCAGGGGATCTGACCTTCTCGGCATGCCGGAAGGCGCCGGACTCCCCCGCGGGGTCCGGCGCCTTCCGGCAATGTGGGCAGGGTCCTGCGCCCGGGCTACACGCCGGCGATGACCTCCGCCGCCGCACGGCCGCAGACCCGGGCCGCGCCGTGCGTGGCGATGTGCAGGGCGCCGCGTGGCGGGGACTGGGGGACGCCCATCTCGACCACGATGGTGTCCGGGCGGGCCGCCAGGAGGGTGCCGAGGGCCGCGCCCATCCACGGGTGCCGGTGCTCGTCGCGGACGACGGCCACGATGCGGCGGTCGCCCGCCGCGACCAGCGCCGCCGCTGCCGCGTCCTGTCCCGCGAAGCTCCCCGTCTCCGTGCCGGGCAGCAGCCGGCCCAGCTCCGCGGCGACGCCCCAGGGGGTCTCGTCGCCGACGGCGATGTTCGCGACGGGGGTGAAGGCGGCTACGTAGGGGGCCGAGGCCGGGGGCGCGTACGGGTCGGCTCGGGTGACGGTGAGCGCGCGTCGGGCGGCGACGAGGCCGACGTCGGCCCGTGCGGTGGCGGCGGGCTCGTCGGTGGCGGCCGACGCCGTCCAGCGCGCGAGAGCGCGGACCCGCTGCGCCGCGTCCGCCAGCCGTTCCTCGGGGAGTTCGCCGGAGCGGACCGCCGTGACGAGGGCGTCCCGCAGGCGCCGTACCGTCTCGTCGTCGGCGAGGCCGCCGCCCACGCAGATGGCGTCGGCGCCCGCGGCGATGGCGAGGACGCTGCCGCGTTCGATGCCGTAGGTGGCGGCGATGGCCTGCATCTCCATGCCGTCGGTGACGATCAGGCCGTCGTAGCCGAGCTCGCCGCGCAGCAGTTCGGTGAGCACCCGGCGGGACAGGGTCGCCGGGTGGTCCGGGTCCAGGGCCGGGACCAGGATGTGGGCGCTCATCACGGCCCGGGTGCCGGCCTCGATCGCGGCGCGGAAGGGGGCCAGTTCGCGGGAGGCGAGCAGTGTGGCGTCCGCGTCGATGCGGGGCAGGGCGTGGTGGGAGTCGACGGCCGTGTCGCCGTGGCCGGGGAAGTGCTTGGTGCAGGCGGCGACCCCGGCGGACTGCAGGCCGGTGACATAGGCCGCCGTGTGCCGGGCGACCAGGTCGGTGTCGGCGCCGAAGGAGCGGACGCCGATGACCGGGTTGGCGGGGTTGGAGTTGACGTCCGCGGACGGGGCCCAGTTGAGGTTGACGCCGCAGGCCGCGAGGCGGCGGCCCAGTTCGAGGGCCACCTCCCGGGTCAGCTCGACGTCGTCGACCGCGCCGAGGGCGTGGTTGCCGGGGAAGGAGGAACCGGTCCGCACCTCCAGGCGGGTCACGTCCCCGCCCTCCTCGTCGATCGCGACCAGGACGTCGTCCCGTTCCGCCCGCAACTGGGCGGTCAGGTCGGACAGTTGCTCCGGCGAGGTGATGTTGCGGCCGAACAGGCCCACGGACGCCAGGCCTTCGCCGAGGCGGCGCAGCAGCCAGTCGGGGGCCGTGGTGCCGGGGAAGCCGGGCTGGAGGACGGTGAGGGCGTCGCGCGTCAGGCCGTCCTTGGAATTGGACGCAGTGGTACCGCTGGCGAATGTCGTCATCGAGTGGCGTTATCCCTTCACGGCGCCCGCGGTCAGGCCCGCGGCCATCTTGCGCTGGACGAGGAGGAAGAGGACGACGATCGGCACGGCCATCATGGTGGAACCGGCCATCATCGGGGCGTATTCGGTGCCGTGCTTGGTGGTGAAGTTGCCGAGCCACACGGTCGCGGTCTGGTGCTCCTGGCTGAGCAGCATCAGGGCGTACAGATACTCGTTCCAGGCCTGGATGAAGCCGTAGACCGAGGTGGCGACCATGCCGGGGGCGAGAAGGGGGAAGACGACGCGGATGAAGGCGCCGGTGCGGGAGCAGCCGTCCACCATCGCGGCCTCCTCCAGCTCCCTGGGGATGTTGACGATGAATCCGCGCAGCGTCCACACCGTGAAGGGGAGGATGAAGGTCAGATAGGTGATGATCAGGCCGGAGAGCTTGTCGTACTGGTCGAGGTCGTTCAGCAGCAGGAAGACCGGGATGATCATGGCGACCAGCGGCACCATCTGCACCGCCAGGATGCCCACGATCACGATCTTGCGGCCGCGGAAGGCGAACCGGGAGATGGCGAGCGCGGCCAGCATGCCGACGACGATGCCGATCGCCACCACGGTCAGGGACACGATCAGGCTGCGGCCGACCGGGCCCCAGAAGTCGGCGATGTCCAGTGCCCGGCGGAAGTTGCCGAGCGTGAGGCCCGTGGGCAGCAGGCTCGGGTCCGGGTCGATGGCGTCCTTCGCGGGCTTGAACGCCGTGTTGACCATCCAGTAGACGGGGAAGCCCGCGGTGACGAAGACGAGCAGACCGAGGAGGTTCCAGCCGAGCCTCGGCCGGCGGCGCGCCTGGGGAGCGAGGGCACTCATTCGACCTCTCCGATCTTCAGCATCTGACGCATGTAGACGGCGACCACCGCGAGCAGCAGCACCACGGTGATCAGGGCGATCGCCGAGCCCTGCGCGTAGTCGTTGACCACGAAGGCGCGGTCGTAGGAGTAGGTGGTGAGGAGCTGGAACTCGGCCTCCGGATGGTTGTTGCGCATCACGAAGACCTGCGGGAAGACACCCATGTCCCAGATGACCGACAGGGTCGTGAGCATCACGATGATCGGCTTGAGGATGGGCAGGGTGACATACCGGAAGACGCCCCAGGAGCCCGCGCCGTCCAGCCGGGCCGCCTCCTCCAGTTCCTTGGGGACCTGGGTGAGACCGGCGCTGAGCGTGATGACCACGAAGGGGACCGCTCCCCAGACCACCAGGAGCATGATCACGGCCAGCCCCTCGGGCCCGCTCGCGAACCAGTTGTGCCCGATCAGGTCGACGCCCGGCAGCTTGCTCAGCAGGGCGTTGAGGATGCCGTAGTCGGCGTCGAAGAGCCACTTGAAGACCGTGGTGGCGACGATGACGGGCATGCCCCAGCTGGCCACCAGCGCGATGTTGACGAGGGTCTTCACCCAGCCGGAGACCCGCTGGAGCAGCAGGGCGACCAGCATGCCGAGGACCATCGTGAAGACGACCGAGCCGACCGCGAACACCACCGTGCGCACGACGACCTGCCAGAACTCGCCGTCGCCGAGCACCTTGGAGAAGTTGGCGAACCCGACCGACTCGGCCGGCTTGAAGCCCCACAGCTGGGACTGCCCGAACTCCTGGAAGGACAGGGTGACCAGCCGGACCAGCGGATAGCCCATCACCAGGGCGAGGATCAGCAGACACGGCGCGAGCAGCAGCCAGGGGGTCGCCGCCCCGCTCGACGTCCGCTTTCCCCTTGGCCGTTGCGGGACGTCGGGTGGTGGCGCCTGCCGCGGCGGCGGCACCTTGGCGGGGGTGGTCGTGTCTGCGGCACTCATCGCGCGCTCCTCAGCGGTCCCTCGGGTCGTACGAGAAGCGGGGCCCTGCCGGCGGACAGGGCCCCGATCTCAGGTCACTTGGTGTTGATGACCTTGTCGATCGCGGCGTCCGCGTCCTTCGCGGCGGCCTCGACCGACTTCTTGCCGGTGCCGATGTTCTGCAGCATGGTCTGCAGGACCTGGGCCTTCTCGACCTGGCCCCAGCCGGGGGCCATCGGGACGAACCAGTTGGACTCGGCCGCGGTGGCCGGGACGAGGGTCGCCGGGTCGTTCTTCAGGGTGGCGAGGTCCGTCTTGTTGTTGGGCAGGTTGCCCTTGGCCATCAGGCCCTTCTGGCCTTCGGGACCGGTGAAGGCGTTGATCCACTCGGCGGCGACGCCCTGGGCCTTGGACTTCACCGGGACGGCGAGGTCGGAGCCGCCCAGGAAGACCGGCAGGTTCTTGCCGGACGGGCCGGGCATCACGAAGTTCTCGAGGTTGTCCTTGAGCTTGCCGGTCTTGTCGTTCTTCGGGTCGGCCGCGGTCGCGCCCTCCCAGGCCGCACCGAAGATCAGGTCCGACTTGCCCTGGCCGTAGACGATGTAGCGGTCGGACTCGTCCTTGGTCTTGTCGCCGTGCATGTACTTGTCGAGGACGGTCTTGAACTCCTTCAGGCCCTTGAGGGACTCGGGCGAGGAGAGGTTGGCCTTCCACTGGCCGCCGGACTCGACGGCGATGGAGCCGCCGGCGTCGTAGACGAAGGACATGGCCGCGTACCAGTCACGGGTGGGCTGGTACCAGGCGTTGAACTTGGCGCCCTGCTTCTTCTGGATCTTGTCCAGGTCGGAGGTCAGCTCCGTGTAGGTCTTCGGGGGCGCCTTGATGCCGGACGCGGCCGCGATGTCCTTGCGCCAGGTGCCGACCCGGCCGCCGGCGTAGTACGGCACGCCGTAGGTCTTGCCGTCGTACGTCACGGAGGCCTTGAGGCCGTCCAGCCAGGCGGAGGAGTTGTCGAACTGCGCGGCGTCGACGGGTGCGAAGGCGCCCTTGACCATGTAGCCGAGCATCTCGGTGTTGCCCATCTCGACCACGTCGGGGGCCTTGTCGGTGGCGAGGACGGCGTCCAGCTTGGTGTTCTTGTCCGGCCAGCCGTAGTACTCGTGCTTGATCTTGATACCGGGGTGCTTCTTCTGCACGGCGGCGTCGGCCGCCTTGACCAGGTTGGGCCAGTTGTTCTGGGCGTCCACGGTGAGCCAGACGGTCAGCTCCTTGGCGTCCGACCCCTGTGCCTTGCCGTCGTCCTTCTTGTCACTGCCACACGCCGCGATGGAGACGACCATGCCCGCGATACCGATCGCGGCTATCAGCTTGCGCTTCACGCCACCCTCCTCAGGGATGCCACAAACCCCCCTGCCTCCCCGCGGTGACCGTCGACGCGTCGTACCGCCCATGGGGCCGGGACCTGGACCAATGGTGTAGACCAGTACCCGGAGCTTGGCCCAGACCAATAGGCCTGTCAAGGGTGTTCAAGCGGGCTCCGGACGTCCGTGATGGGACCGAGATATGCAGGGACCTTTCATTCCTCAAGCGACAGATCGGACGGACCAGTTCCGGTGGACCACTGAGACCGGGACCCCTGATGGACTAGACCAACGGGGGGCGCAAAGGTATACAGGGAGATCACGGAGCGTGCGGGTGGACCCCTGTCACACGAAGCCGTGCCACGATGTGAGCCGGGACCGATGGAACGTCGGTCGCTTCGGCATACGGAGCCGGGAAGGCAGAGCATGAGCACCGACGTCAGCAGTGCGGAGAACGAGGCTGGGGCGACCGTCCGTACCGCGCGCGTGCCCAAGTACTACCGCTTGAAGAAGCACCTGCTCGACATGACGGAGACGCTGCCGCCGGGCACGCCGGTCCCGCCGGAGCGCACGCTCGCGGCCGAGTTCGACACCTCGCGCACCACCGTCCGCCAGGCCCTCCAGGAGCTGGTCGTCGAGGGCCGGCTGGAGCGCATCCAGGGCAAGGGCACCTTCGTCGCCAAGCCGAAGGTCTCCCAGGCGCTGCAACTCACCTCCTACACGGAGGACATGCGAGCCCAGGGCCTGGAGCCGACCTCCCAGCTGCTGGACATCGGCTACATCACCGCCGACGACCGGCTCGCCGAACTGCTCGACATCACGGCCGGCGGGCGGGTGCTCCGCATCGAGCGGCTGCGCATGGCCAACGCCGAGCCGATGGCCATCGAGACGACCCACCTCTCGGCCAAGCGCTTCCCGGCGCTGCGCAGGTCGCTCGTCAAGTACACGTCCCTCTACACCGCGCTCGCCGAGGTGTACGACGTCCACCTCGCGGAGGCCGAGGAGACCATCGAGACCTCCCTGGCCACCCCGCGCGAGGCGGGCCTGCTCGGCACCGACGTGGGCCTGCCGATGCTGATGCTCTCCCGCCACTCCCTGGACCGGGAGGGCAAGCCGGTGGAATGGGTGCGGTCGGTCTACCGCGGCGACCGTTACAAGTTCGTGGCCCGCCTCAAGCGTCCCGCCGAGTGACGCCCGGCCCGGCTCAAACGGCTGGTGCGTAACGGGAGTTGACCGACTGGTCCGCGTGCGACCGTCTTGTGTGGGGGTTGCGCCGCCGCTGTGGCGACTTCTGCACAGAATCAACATGCCGATATGAGGATGCGGTCTTCCTCTTGTGTGACGGCGTCGCCTAGATTGCCTGCGCATTACACGTGTGATCAGTGGTGATCTGCGAGGGGACGGAGTCGCAAGATGTCGGATGCCTCGGATGTGACCGGAGCGGCGGTGGTGACGCCCTTGCGCGTCGTCATCGCCCTCTGTCTGATCGCGCCCTTCGTGGCGATGCTGTGGGTCGGCTCCTACGCCAAGGCGGACCCCGAGTTCATCGGGATCCCGTTCTTCTACTGGTACCAGATGCTGTGGGTGGTCATCTCCACCGCGCTGACGATGACCGCGTACAAGCTGTGGCAGCGTGACCAGCGCACCCGCGCGGCCGCCCGGCGGAGCGGGGGTGCGTCGAAGTGAAGGACGGCGTGAACGGCGTCGCGCTCGGCGTCTTCGTCTTCTTCTTCCTGGCCGTCACGGTCATGGGCTTCCTGGCCGCCCGCTGGCGCAGGGCCGACAACGAGCACAGCCTCGACGAATGGGGCCTGGGCGGACGGTCGTTCGGCACCTGGGTCACCTGGTTCCTGCTCGGCGGCGACCTGTACACGGCGTACACCTTCGTCGCCGTACCGGCGGCGATCTACGCGGCGGGCGCGGCCGGCTTCTTCGCCGTGCCGTACACGATCCTCGTCTACCCGCTGATCTTCATGTTCCTCCCGCGCCTGTGGTCGGTGTCCCACCGGCACGGCTATGTGACGACCTCGGACTTCGTGCGCGGCCGCTTCGGCTCGAAGGGCCTGTCACTGGCGGTGGCGGTCACCGGAATCCTGGCGACCATGCCGTACATCGCGCTCCAACTGGTCGGCATCCAGGCCGTCCTCGACGTGATGGGCGTCGGCGGCGGCGAGAGCACCCACTGGTTCGTGAAGGACCTGCCGCTGCTGATCGCCTTCGGCGTGCTGGCCGCGTACACCTACTCCTCGGGCCTGCGCGCGCCCGCCCTGATCGCGTTCGTGAAGGACGCGCTGATCTACATCGTCATCGCGGTGGCGATCATCTACATCCCCATCAAGCTGGGTGGCTTCGACGACATCTTCACCAAGGCGAGCGAGGCGTTCAGCCAGGTCAACCCGGCGACCGGCAAGCCGCGCGGCGCCCTGACCCCGCCGGAGGCCGGCCAGTGGACGTACGCCACGCTGGCCCTGGGCTCCGCGCTCGCGCTCTTCATGTATCCGCACTCGATCACCGCGACGCTCTCCTCGAAGAGCCGTGACGTGATCCGCCGCAACACCACGATCCTGCCGCTGTACTCCCTCATGCTCGGCCTGCTGGCCCTGCTGGGCTTCATGGCGATCGCGGCGGGCATCAAGGTGCAGAACGGCCAGCTGGCCATCCCGCAGCTGTTCGAGAACATGTTCCCGGACTGGTTCGCGGGCGTGGCCTTCGCGGCGATCGGCATCGGCGCCCTCGTCCCCGCGGCCATCATGTCCATCGCGGCCGCGAACCTGTTCACCCGCAACATCTACAAGGACTTCATCAAGCCGGACGCCACGCCCGCGCAGGAGACCAAGGTCTCCAAACTGGTCTCCCTCCTGGTGAAGGTGGGCGCCCTGGTCTTCGTGCTGACGATGGACAAGACGGTCGCCATCAACTTCCAGCTGCTCGGCGGCATCTGGATCCTGCAGACCTTCCCGGCCCTGGTCGGCGGCCTGTTCACCCGCTGGTTCCACCGCTGGGCGCTGCTCGCGGGCTGGGCGGTCGGCATGGTGTACGGCACCGTCGCCGCGTACGGCGTCGCCTCGCCGACGCAGAAGCACTTCGGCGGCTCGGCCAAGGAGATCCCGGGCATCGGGGAGATCGGCTACATCGGCCTCACCGCCTCTGTGCTCAACGTGGCCGTCACGGTGGTGCTGACCTTCGCCCTGAAGGCACTGAAGGCCCCCGAGGGCGTCGACGAGACCAGCCCGGCGGACTACACGGCGGACGCCGGCGACCCGGGCGTCCAGGTGGAGCTGCCGCCGGCGACCGCGGACGCCGACCACTGACGACGCCGGCCGCCGAGGACGCCGGTCACTGAGCGGACAAGAACGGGCCGCCGGAGAAAATCCGGCGGCCCGTTGTCGTACCCGTCCTGCACACTCGGTCCCATGGACATCGAGATCAGGCGGACGGCTCCGGACGAGTACGGCACCCTGGGCGAGATCACCGCCCAGGCCTATCTCCAGGACGGCCTCCTCGACTTCGGGGAGAGCGACGGTTACGTCGGCGAGCTCAGAGACGTGGCCAAGCGCGCGGCCGCCGCGGAGGTGCTGGTCGCCGTGGCGGACGGCGAAGTGCTCGGCGGCGTCACCTTCGTGCCGGCAGGCGGGCCCATGGCCGACATCGCCCGCGCCGGAGAGGCCGAGATACGGATGCTCGCGGTCGGCCACGCGGCACGCAGCCGCGGTGTCGGGGAGGCCCTGGTGCGCGCCTGTGTCGACCGCGCACGGGCCACACCGGGCTGCGTGCGGATCGTGCTGTCCACCCAGCGCTCCATGCTGGCCGCCCATCGCATCTACGAACGCATGGGCTTCGTGCGCACACCCGAGCGGGACTGGAATCCCCTCCCCCACCTCGACGACATCACTCTCCTCACCTACGAGTTGACACTCTGAGACCGCCACGACACAACATCTGGGGGTGACACGACAGCCCGGCACTAGATGTATGCTCATGCTCGCTGTCGCCGCAGGGGAATCCGGTGCGAATCCGGAACTGTCCCGCAACGGTGTACTTGCGCGTATCCGCCCCCCGGGGTGATGCGCGCTCGCGTCAGTCCGAGGACCTGCCGACAGTGCGCCCGGCCGTCCGGTCCGGGTGCCCCGACGTCCGGGCCTCGTGGAGTGGGCCGGTGGACGAGACGCCGCGTGCGCTCGTGTGCCGCCCCCTGCCCTGCGCAAGGCCCCCGTGCCGAGCCTGGGAGAGCCCCACGTGACCATCGCGCCAGCCGAACCGGCTTCAGCGACACGCCTGGAGACCGACGGTCCCGGTGCCGCGCTGCTGCGGACCCTGACCGAGCTGACCGCCGACCTGCCCGACGCCGACCCCGGCCGGGTCGCCGCCGCCGCGCTGCGCGGCCGCTCCGCCCGGGCGGACGAGTCGGAGCTGCGCGAGCTTGCCACGGAGGCGGCCGCCGGCCTCATCTCCGAGGACCCGGCCTACTCCCGGCTGGCCGCCAGGCTGCTGACCCTCTCCATCCGCGACGAGGCCGCCTCGCAGGGCGTGACGTCCTTCACCGGGTCCGTCGCCGTGGGGCACCGCGAGGGGCTGATCGCCGACCACACCGCCGCGTTCGTACGACTCCACGCCGAGCGGCTCGACGCGCTGGTCGACCCGGCCGCCGACGACCGCTTCGGCTACTTCGGCCTGCGCACCCTGCACAGCCGTTACCTGCTGCGCCACCCCATCACCCGCAAGGTCGTCGAGACGCCCCAGCACTTCATGCTGCGGGTCGCCGCGGGTCTCGCCGAGGACGACTCCGCCCGCTCCGTAGACGAAGTCGCCGCGCTCTACGGGCTCATGAGCCGCCTCGACTATCTGCCCTCCTCCCCCACGCTCTTCAACTCCGGCACGCGGCACCCGCAGATGTCGTCCTGCTACCTCCTCGACTCCCCGCTGGACGAGCTGGACTCCATCTACGACCGCTACCACCAGGTGGCCCGGCTCTCGAAGCACGCCGGTGGCATCGGGCTGTCGTACTCCCGCATCCGCAGCCGTGGTTCGCTGATCCGCGGCACCAACGGGCACTCCAACGGCATCGTCCCGTTCCTCAAGACCCTCGACGCCTCCGTCGCCGCCGTGAACCAGGGCGGCCGGCGCAAGGGCGCGGCCGCGGTCTATCTGGAGACCTGGCACTCCGACATCGAGGAGTTCCTGGAGCTGCGCGACAACACCGGCGAGGACGCCCGCCGTACGCACAACCTCAACCTCGCGCACTGGATCCCGGACGAGTTCATGCGCCGGGTCGACGCCGACGAGCGGTGGTCGCTGTTCTCCCCCTCGGACGTGCCGGAGCTGGTCGACCTGTGGGGCGCGGAGTTCGACGCCGTGTACCGCAAGGCGGAGGCGGACGGGCTCGCGAAGAAGACCATCCCCGCCCGTGACCTCTACGGCCGCATGATGCGCACCCTGGCGCAGACCGGCAACGGCTGGATGACCTTCAAGGACGCCGCCAACCGCACCGCCAACCAGACGGCCGAGCCGGGCCATGTCGTCCACTCCTCCAACCTCTGCACGGAGATCCTGGAGGTCACCGACGACGGGGAGACGGCGGTCTGCAACCTGGGGTCGGTCAACCTCGGCGCGTTCGTCGTCGACGGCGACATCGACTGGGAGCGGCTGGACGAGACGGTCCGCACGGCCGTCACCTTCCTCGACCGTGTCGTCGACATCAACTTCTACCCGACCGAGCAGGCCGGCCGGTCCAACGCCAAGTGGCGTCCCGTCGGCCTCGGTGCGATGGGCCTGCAGGACGTCTTCTTCAAGCTGCGGCTGCCGTTCGACTCGCCCGGGGCACGCGCCCTGTCGACCCGGATCGCCGAGCGCATCATGCTCGCCGCGTACGAGGCCTCCGCCGACCTCGCCGAGCGCAGTGGCCCGCTCCCCGCCTGGGAGAAGACCCGCACGGCCAGGGGCGTCCTGCACCCCGACCACTACGGCGCCGAGCTCTCCTGGCCGGAGCGCTGGGCCGCCCTGCGCGAGCGGATCGCCGCCGTCGGCATGCGCAACTCGCTGCTCCTCGCGATCGCGCCGACCGCCACGATCGCCTCGATCGCGGGCGTGTACGAGTGCATCGAGCCGCAGGTCTCCAACCTCTTCAAGCGCGAGACCCTGTCGGGCGAGTTCCTCCAGGTCAACTCGTACCTGGTGAAGGACCTCAAGGAGCTGGGCGTCTGGGACGCCCGCACCCGTGAGGCGCTGCGCGACTCGGGCGGCTCGGTGCAGGACTTCGCGTGGATCCCGGCCGACGTACGGACGCTGTACCGCACGGCGTGGGAGATCCCGCAGCGCGGACTGATCGACATGGCCGCGGACCGGACCCCGTTCCTCGACCAGTCGCAGTCCCTGAACCTCTTCATGGAGACGCCGACCATCGGCAAGCTCTCCTCGATGTACGCGTACGCCTGGAAGCAGGGTCTGAAGACGACGTACTACCTGCGCTCGCGCCCGGCGACCCGCATCGCCCGCGCCGCCCAGGCGCAGCCGCAGGCGTCCATCCCCGTCCAGCAGGTCGCCGACCCCGAGGCGGTCGCCTGCTCCCTTGAGAACCCCGAGTCCTGCGAGGCCTGCCAGTGATGTCCAGCCGTAACACCAACCTGCTCGACCCGGGCTTCGAGCTGACTCTCCGCCCGATGCGCTACCCCGACTTCTACGAGCGCTACCGGGACGCGATCAAGAACACCTGGACCGTGGAGGAGGTCGACCTCCACTCGGACGTCGCCGACCTCGCGAAGCTGACGCCGGGTGAGCAGCATCTGATCGGGCGTCTGGTCGCGTTCTTCGCGACGGGCGACTCGATCGTGGCCAACAACCTGGTGCTGACCCTGTACAAGCACATCAACTCGCCCGAGGCGCGGCTCTATCTGAGCCGGCAGCTCTTCGAGGAGGCCGTGCACGTCCAGTTCTATCTGACGCTCCTGGACACCTATCTCCCCGACCCGGAGGACCGCGCCGCGGCCTTCGCTGCCGTGGAGAAGATCCCCTCCATCCGCGAGAAGGCCGCGTTCTGCTTCAAGTGGATGGACTCGGTGGAGAAGCTGGAGCGCCTGGAGACGAAGGCCGACCGCCGGCGCTTCCTGCTCAACCTCATCTGCTTCGCCGCGTGCATCGAGGGCCTGTTCTTCTACGGCGCCTTCGCCTACGTCTACTGGTTCCGCAGCCGGGGTCTGCTGCACGGTCTGGCCACCGGCACCAACTGGGTGTTCCGCGACGAGACGATGCACATGTCCTTCGCCTTCGAGGTGGTGGACACCGTCCGCAAGGAGGAGCCGGACCTCTTCGACGAGGAGCTTCAGCAGCAGGTCACCGACATGCTGAGGGAGGCCGTCGCGGCCGAGCTGCAGTTCGCGCGCGACCTGTGCGGTGACGGCCTCCCGGGCATGAACACCGAGTCGATGCGGCAGTACCTGGAGTGCGTCGCCGACCAGCGGCTGAGCCGCCTCGGCTTCGCTCCGGTGTACGGCTCCGAGAACCCCTTCTCCTTCATGGAGCTCCAGGGGGTTCAGGAGCTGACCAACTTCTTCGAGCGGCGTCCCTCGGCGTACCAGGTGGCGGTGGAGGGCACCGTCGACCTGGACGAGGACTTCTGATCCCGTCCTGCCTCCCCGGTCTCCCGGGCCTCCCTGAGCTGTCGGTCGATGCGCCGGTCGCGCACGATGCCGATCAGTGAGGGGAGGACCAGGAGGACCAGGATCCCGAGGGCGACGGTCATTCCGATCAGGGCTTCTGTCTGCGCTGTAGTCATGTCACCACTGTCGCGCCGAATACTCCTTACAAACAGTGGCAGGACTGCCGCACACCCTCGAATTGCTGCCACTTCCGAGGCACACTGGACGCATGCTGAGGAACGTGGCCGCCGTCCTGCTCGACGGTGTGCATCCCTTTGAACTCGGAGTCGTCTGCGAGGTGTTCGGCCTCGACCGCAGCGACGAGGGGCTGCCGGTGTACGACTTCGCCGTGGTCTCGGCGGAGGGTCCGGCACTGAGCACCCATGTCGGCGGGCTCACCGTCTCCACGCCGTACGGCCTCGACCGGCTGGAGGAGGCCGATCTGATCGCCGTACCGGCCTCCGACGCGAACGTCGGGCGTGACTATCCGCCCGAGCTGCTCGCCGCCCTGCGCCGGGCCGTGGACCGGGGCGCCCGGGTGCTCAGCGTCTGCTCCGGCGTCTTCGTGCTGGGCGCCGCCGGACTGCTCGACGGACGGCGCTGCGCCGCGCACTGGCGGCACGCGGACGTGCTCGCCCGGCGCTTCCCGCGCACCCGCGTCGAACCGGACGTCCTGTACGTCGACGAGGACCCGGTGATCACCTCCGCCGGCACCGCGGCCGGGATCGACGCCTGTCTGCACATCGTGCGCAAGGAACAGGGGCCCGAGGTCGCCAACAAGATCGCCCGGCGGATGGTGGTACCGCCGCACCGGGACGGCGGACAGGCGCAGTACATCGAACGTCCGCTGCCCCGGAACTCGTGCGACACGGTCGGCGAGGTACTGGTGTGGATGGAGCAGCACCTCGACGAGGAGGTGACCGTCGAGCAGCTGGCCGCCCGCGCCCTCATGGCACCGCGCACCTTCGCGCGCCGCTTCCAGCAGGAGACGGGCACCACGCCCTACCGCTGGATCCTGCGCCAACGCGTGCTGCTGGCACAGGAGTTGCTGGAGGGCACGGACGAGACGGTGGACACCGTCGCCGCGCGCACCGGGTTCGGCACGGCGGCCGCGCTGCGCCATCAGTTCGTACGGGCCCTGGGGACCACCCCCAACGCCTACCGGCGCGCGTTCCGGGGCCCGCAGGCCGCCTGAGCGCGCACCGGCAACAGGGGCATCACCACGGCACTGGCTTCAGCAGCAGCCGGTGCGGACGGAGCGTGATGCCCACGCGGGTCGCGTCGTTCGACCCGTCGACCTGCTCGAAGCGGTACTTCGCCGACAGTGCCGCCGTGATCAGGGTGAGCTGGGCCATGGAGAAGTGGTCGCTTGGGCACTTGCGATTGCCCACGCTGAACGGGCTCATGGCGTATTTCGGTACGTCCTTGGCGCGTTCCGGCGACCAGCGGTCGGGGTCGAAGTCGAGGTTGTGCGCGTAGGACCGGCCGTCGCGCTGGATGGCGTACGGGCTGTAGACGATGTCCGCCCCGGCCGGAATGCGATAGCCGCCGAGCGCGGTGTCGGTCACCGCGCGTCGCGTCAATATCCATACGGCGGGACGCAAACGCATCGCCTCGACGACGACATTGTTCGTGTGCGTGAGCTTCCGTACGTCTCCGAATCCGACGGGCCGGCCGCCGGTCACGGATTCGACCTCGGTACGTACCTTCTCGGCGTGTTCCGGATGTTCGGCGAGCACCTGGAGCAGCCACATGATCGTGGAGGCGACGGTTTCGCTTCCGGGGGTGAGTATCGCGACGACCTGGTCGTGGATCTCCTGTTCCCCGATGGGCGCGCCATTCTCGTCCTTCGCCGCCAGCAATGCCGTCAGCAAATCGTCCGGCTTATGACCGGACGCCCGGCGCTCGGCGACGATCTCGTCGACGAGCAGATGCAAATCGGCCAGGGCCCGGTTGAATTTCCGGTTGGGCGGCAGCGGCAGCCGGTAGAGCGGTCCGAGCGGGACGACCATCCGGCGGTACATACCGCGGAAGACGGTCGCGAGCGCGACGCACAGCCGCTCGGCGCGCTCGTCCATGTACTCGCCGCGCAGCAGACAGCGGGCCGCGATCCGCACGGCGACCCGGAAGGACTCGGAGGTGCAGTCGACCGTCTCGCCGGGCCGCCAGCGCTCGGTCAGCCCGTGCGCCTCCTCCTCCATGATCGGCCCGTACGCGGGTATGGCGTCGAGCCTGAACGCGGGCTGGATGGTGCGTCGCTGGCGCCGGTGCCGGGGGCCGTTCGCGGTGGCCACGCCCTCCTTGCCGAGCAGGCCTTCGAGGGACTCCCACAGCGGCCCGTCGATCTTGTAGTCGGGGCTCAGCGCCATTGCGCCGGTGAGCGCGGGGGTGGTGACGGCGTACACCGTCTTCGGGCCGAGCCTCAGCCGTACGACGTCACCGTGCTCGCGCAGCCCGGCCATGAAGGCCAGCGGGTCGCGGACCAGTTGCCAGCCGTGGCCGAGGACCGGGACGCCACCCCCCGCGAGGGGCGGCTCACTCAACTCGGGCACCTCGGGTGCCGCGGGCTTCACCGACTCGACGGTCATTTCTCACCTGCCGCTTCGTTGTTGACGTACGGGGGCGTGGACCTGTCGTCCCAGCTGTCGACCATGTACCGGCCGGACTCGTGGTGGAACCAGTAGACGGAACTGAACCAGTTCCGCATATTGCAGAGGCAGGACCGTACGGCGGCACCCAGTTCCTTTCCGGGCACGGTTCCGTCGTCGAGCCGGTCGGCGAACCGCAGACCGACCATTTCGGCTTCGAGAAACTCCTCCACGCATTTCTCGATGCGCCGCCGAAGTTTGACGACCGCCTCTTCCAGAGTCAGGCCCTCATGGGTGATGAGACTGATTCCGAGATTGTGGACCTCCTCGCCCGCTATTTCCTTCGGGAGCGAGCAGAGGTCGTTGTACCAGGCGGCGAATTCCTGGCTCAGCAGCGCCGGACGACGGTATGCCGGGTGTTTCCGCACGGCGTCCGGGAGTTCGCATCCGGCGCTCGGCTCCAGCAGGTCCGTCCATATCCAGTGTGCGAAGGTCAGGCGCCGCAGGGCGAGATACTCCTCCACCCCGGGGACGTATCCCCTGACGCGATTGCGGAACTCCCGGTCGTACGCCTCGATCACCGCGTGGAAGTGCCGGGCGAACCGGGCGTTCCAGGTCCGGGGAAGGAAGGAGTACAACCGCCGCACGCTGTCCGCGAATCCCGCCACCACCGGGTCCGGATGGGACTCGTGGGGCCCGGGTGAGTCGAGGGCCGCGTGTAAGCGGAACCTGAGCCGCCGCCACTCGTCGGTGCGGCCGTGGACGATGTCGCGGTCGTGGCGGTCGTCCCAGACGAAGAACCACGCGCTGTAGTCGGCTATGGCCTGCAGGACGTCGTCGGGGGCGCCTATGTAGTAGCCCGCCATGAGGTCGGTGTAGCACAGGCCATCGGCATATTCCTGCACCTTGTCCGCCGGCATGAGCCGCTTTTCCAGGAGCCAGAGGCGGGTCTTCTCCTGTAGTCGCGGCCAATACGGGTGCAGTTGCCGGGGAAACGCCGACTCGATCAACGGCAGAGCCAGCGTCGGCGGGACCGGGACCGCCGCCGGCATCCATGTGGTGCTGTGTGGGAAAGCATGCACGAACAAACCCCTCTCAGCCGCCAGAAGCACACACCCCTCTCACCGTGCCGGGCGTGCGCCGTTGCGTATCCCCGCACTTCCCATTCAGCACCACAACTGACCGCTCTGGGAACGGATTTGCTTCACTCACTACCCCACCGTGCCGAGAATCCCCCCTTGTGTGACTGAATGCGAATTGCTAGATGCGCACAAAAGATCGAATATGCGACGCATAGACGGTGTGAAGCCGGACATAAACGAACGACGCCTGATCAGGAACGTTCCTGATCAGGCGTCACGGAGGTGTGCGCGGGCCTCAGTCGTTGGCGACCACGGGATAGCGCGGCTCGTTCTCGGCCATCTGCCGCAGCGCGTCCTTGCGCTCGCGCTTCGACAGACGGTCGATGTACAGGTAGCCGTAGAGGTGGTCGGTCTCGTGCTGCAAACAGCGTGCGAAGTAGCCGGTGCCGCGGACCTTGATCGGGTTGCCCTTCTCGTCCTGCCCGGTCACCTCGGCGTAGTCCGGGCGGGCGAGCGGCGCGTAGGCGGTCGGCACGGACAGGCAGCCCTCGTTGCTGTCGTCCAGGCGGCGCTTGTCGGCGGGCAGGTCGACCAGCTTCGGGTTGCACACCACGCCGACGTGCCGGGCGCCCTCGTCGTCCTGGCAGTCGTAGACGAAGACCTTCAGGTCGACGCCGATCTGGTTGGCGGCCAGGCCCACGCCCTCGGCGGTGCGCTGGCTGGTGAACATGTCCGCGACCAGCTGGTCGAGCTCCTCGCCGAACTCGGTGACGTCCTTGCACTCCTTGTGCAGCACCGGGTTCCCGACGACCGTGATCGGCCGCGAGGTGCCACGCTCACGCCAGGCGTTCTCACGCTCCTCCGCGTCCTCGGTGTCGATGACGAAGCCCTCGTCGTCCACGGGGAGCACGCCCGCGTGCTGCTGATCGGTGTCCTGCTGCGCCATGACCGACGATGCCTTCCTCAAAAACAGGGGGGTGAACTTGCTGATACAGGGTACGGGGGGCGCCCCGAAAGGGGCGCGGGACAGTATCGATATGCGGCTCCGCCGCGTGGGCGCGACCAGCCACAACGAACCCGCAGCCGACAACGGTCCCTAGCAAACCTCTTCCAGATCCCGCCAGTCCCGAGAATCAGGACTGTCCGCAACCCACCCGTCCAGCAACCCCCTCACCAGCGAAGCCGGCGCAGCCACCCCGCACTCGCGCTCGGGCACCCACAGCTGCCCGTCGGTGCGGTGGCCGAGCGGCCCCGGGTGGCCGGGTTCGCTGTGGTCGTGCGGGTCGAGATGGGTGCCGTCGCCCTCGTCGGACGGCATGCGCGACTCCGAGCACATACGGCACAGCAGCCGCACGGACGACGACCAGTCCTCCGCGGCGAAGC
Source organism: Streptomyces sp. NPDC050625 (assembly GCF_040654755.1). NCBI lineage: Bacteria > Bacillati > Actinomycetota > Actinomycetes > Kitasatosporales > Streptomycetaceae > Streptomyces > Streptomyces sp. NPDC050625. The sequence continues at coordinate 687,313 of NZ_JBFAIQ010000001.1, read as the reverse complement.
CGGCGTCGGCGGCCAGCTGCTCCAGCGCGTCCCGGTCGGCCTCGGTCGCGGCCTCCAGCAGGACCACCCAGGTGGGGACGGGCGACGGGGCCCACAGCTCGATCTCGTCGAAGACCGGGAACGCATGCCCGGTGGCCGTGGTCCGCTCCCCGTGGGGCACCCCGTCGTGCAGTACGACCTCGCCCCAGCGTCGCCCGGACGAGGGAAGCGGAATGGACAGCACCTCGACCCGCGCCGGATCGAGCCTGCGTCCCCACACGACCTCGGCCTCGCCCTCGGGCGACAGCCGTACGGCCGCGCTGCCCAGCTCCATGCCGAGCGGCTCCCCGGAGACGGCGGCTCCGCCCGGCACCCGCAGCCCGTAGGCCTGCCAGGCCCGCCGGGCCAGCGGCCAGTCCTGCAGGGCGGTGGCGGCGATGCCGACGTTCCACCAGTCGGGTGCCCCGGTCTCCCGGTCGAGCAGCGCCACGGCCCTGAGGCCGGCGGCCCGGGCCTGCTCCCAGTCGTGCCGGAACTTGTGCAGCAGGGCGAGGTTGAACCAGGACTCCGACAGCCAGGGCTCCAGGTCGGCGGCGCGCGTCAGCAGCTCGCCCGCGTCCTCGTACCGGCCGTCGCCGATCAGCGTGAACGCGCGATCTGTGGCCTGCCGCCAGGAGGCGGAGGGCCGGTGCCGTCCCTTGCCGAAGATCCTCACGATTCCCGCCTGCCAGTTCCAGTTCCGCACAGTGGGCTGGCTTGTGCCCCCGGACACCCTCTCCCTCGCATCCAACCACGTACGGCAGGAAGGGCGCTCATTACCCATGGGTTACCCAGGAAGAGGCAGGGCCAGACAGTGCCGCCGGTCACCCACCACCACCCTGTCCGAGGCTTCCCCGGAGCTCAACGCCTGGGGAGACCCCCATCGCGCCACACCCTTGATTCCAGAGCACCCGGGCGAGCGACTCCACGACCTCGGGCGCATAGTCCCCCGCGGTGCCCAGCCGCAGCTCCTCCAGGGCCTTGAGCGGCCCGCCGGGACCCGCCTCCCGGGCCATCTCCTCATAGGCGTTCACGGCGCGTACGATCCGCGCGGCCACCGGCTGCTCCCGGTAGGGGTCGGCCTGCCGCTCCACGACCACGGCGACCGCCGCGTCCACCCCGGTCTGCCGTACGACGGCCCCGCCGAGGAGCGCTATGCGCCGCTGCTCCTCCGCGGGCAGCCCGGCGGTGGCCCCGGCCGGCACCGGGTCGACCAGGCTGAGCTGGCCGATGTCGTGCATCAGGGCCGCGTACTCCAGCACCGTCAGCTCGGTCCCGGACAACCCCAGGTCCCGGCCCACGGCGCCGCTGAGCGCGGCGACGCGACGGGCGTGCCCGGCAGGGGTGTACCCGGCGACCTCGGTGGCCCGGGCGAGTGAGGCGATGGTCTGCCGGTAGGTGGCCCGTACCGCCGCGTACCGGCGCAGGGAGAGCTGGGTGAGCAGCAGCGGCAGACAGAACACGGGCAGCGCCCACAGTCCCGCGACGGCGACCGCCAGCGCCATCACCGCGCCCGTGGCGCACACGGCGGACCCGATGCCGAGCAGCCCCCGCAGCTCGTCCCTGAGCAGCGGGCCGAACGGCCACCGGGTGCGGGAGTGCGCCTGCGCGGCCGCCAGGACCGCGTCGCACAGGGCGGTGAGCACGAGGAGGGCGAGCACCAGCAGGGCGTAGGCCGGTCCGCCCCAGGAGCCGAACACGCCCTGGCTGTAGAGGGGTTGGAAGCAGACGGCGGCGAAGCCGACGGTCAGGACGCGGCGGGCCAGCTGGTCGAGGGTGGGGCTGCGGCCCTGCCAGATGTGCGGCACGCTGCCGAGCAGGGAGGCTGCCAGGACGACGGTGACGACCTGCGCGGCACCGTGCTGGGCGGGGCGGCCGGCGACCTCGCCGAGCAGGGCGTAGGACAGCGCTCCGGCGGCCCCGACGGGCGCGGCCTCCCGCACGCGCGCGCCGGTCGCTTCGGTCCCCTCCGACCGGCCGGAGCCGAGAGCCTGGGGGAGGGAGAGCTCGCCGACGGCTATGAGGAGGCCGAAGCAGAGGGCGACTCCCCGGTCGCCGATGCCGGTCCACAGGGTGACGGCCAGGGAGACGAGGGCGAGGACGACTGCGGAGCCGGATATCAGGCGGAGCGGCGTCATCGCCCGGCTCCTGGCCGGCTCGGGACGGGTTCGGGCGGGGACGCCGCCTGCCGCGTCTCGTCGGCGGTGACGGCGGGGTGCCAGCCGTGCCGGGCCAGCGCGCGTGCCAGCGCGGCGACCATCCTGGGGTCGAACTGGGCCCCGGCGCACCGATCCAGCTCCTCCAGTGCCGTCGCGACGGGCCGGGCCCTGCGGTAGGACCGCGTGGACGTCATGGCGTCGAAGGCGTCGGCGACGGCGACCACCCGCGCGCACTCCGGGATCTGCCCGCCGGCCAGCCCGTACGGATAGCCGCTTCCGTCCAGCCGCTCGTGGTGGTGCAGGATCGCCGCGCGCGCCTCGCCGAGGAAGGAGATGCCCCGCACCACCTCGTGCCCGTATTCGGGATGCAGTTCGATGACCCGGCGCTCCTCGGGGGTGAGCGGCCCGTCCTTGCGGAGCAGCCGGGTCGGGACGCCCAGCTTCCCCACGTCGTGCAGGATCCCGGCGAAGCGCAGCACCTCGACGCGCTCGCCGTCCATGCCCAGTTCACGGGCGATCATCACGGAGGCATGTCCGACCCGCTCGCTGTGACCGCGGGTGTACCCGTCCTTGATGTCGACGGCCTGCACCAGCGCGCGGATGGTGGCCTGGTGGGCGGCCCGCTCCCGGTGGTACTGCGCGAACACCCACCAGGACACGCACATCGGCAGCAGCACGAGCAGCGCGGCGACGGGGCCGTACGGGCTGCGCCAGAGCACCGCCATCATCAGCCCGGCCAGCCCGTGCGCCGCGATCGGCGCGAGCGAGCGCGACAGCAGCCCCCGCCAGGCCCGCCGGGCCGGCACCCGCTCGACGAGGGCGAGGATCCCGCCGTCGAGCACGGCCAGCACCAGGCAGAAGACCAGCACGGCCGCCCCGGCGGGCACGAGCACATAGGGGAAGTGGGACGCCACGACCGCGTCGCGCCCGCCCAGCGCCCAGTGCACCCGGGACGCGCCCCACACCGCAAGCACCGGCTGGGCGCCCCGCCAGACGCGCCGGAGCGACGTGGACGGCTGTCCGCCGTGGGAGAGCAGGGCGGCCGGCAGGGGTACGAGCGCGGCGGCGGGCGGGGGAAGCAGAAAGGCCCCGGCGAGCAGGACGGGGTAGAAGGTGCCAGCGAACCGGCGCCGCGCGACGCGCTCGCAGGCCGCGTACAGCGCGGCGAGCAGCGCGATCACCCACCAGGGTGAGTGGGTTCCGGGCAGCGACAGCAGACAGGACAGAGCGAGAAGGGCGACACAGGCCACGTACACGCGTGCCCGTGCCGGAACCACCTCCATGACACCCCTCCCCCGACCGTGTGTGCCCAGGCTTCGGAGCCTAGGACGGGGGCCAGGGGGTCCGCGGGCCGATGACCCGCGGATTAGCACATTCGGGTGATGTCCCCAAGATCAGGACACGGATGTCCGGGCGCGGGGTCAGGACTCCTGGGGCGTGACCGGCGAGGCGGTCACGTCGTGCTCCGGCACGGTCTGGCCGGAACGGATCAGGTCGAGCCGCCCCAGGACCTTGGCGCGCAGGTCCGTCGGTACGTCGTCATGCCCGCAGCACCGCTTGACCAGCTTCTTCACGGCCTCTTCCAGGCCGTACTTCTCCAGGCACGGGGAGCACTCCTGGAAGTGCTGCTTGAACTTGTCGCGATCGACGTCCGGCATCTCACTGTCGAGGAACTCGTAGAGATGATCGAGGACCTCACTGCAGTCCGTCTCGTGCGGCTCTCCGCAGCTCATGAGCCCGAGCCTTTCGCTTCGTTCGACTCTCCGGCGCCCGCCGGGACCAGACCGCGCTCACGCGCGTAGTCCTCCAGCATGCCGCGCAGTTGACGGCGGCCCCGGTGCAGCCGGGACATCACCGTACCGATGGGTGTCCCCATGATGTCCGCGATCTCCTTGTACGCAAAGCCCTCTACGTCCGCGAGATAGACGGCGATGCGGAATTCCTCGGGGATCGCCTGCAGTGCTTCCTTGACGTCCGAGTCGGGCAGGTGGTCGAGCGCCTGCGACTCGGCGGAGCGCAGACCGGTCGACATGTGCGACTCGGCACGGGCGAGCTGCCAGTCCTCGATCTCCTCGGCCGCGCTGCGCTGGGGCTCGCGCTGCTTCTTGCGGTACGAGTTGATGAAGGTGTTGGTGAGGATCCGGTACAGCCACGCCTTGAGGTTGGTGCCCTCGCGGAACTGGTGGAAGGACGCGTACGCCTTGGCGTACGTCTCCTGCACCAGGTCCTCGGCATCGGCGGGGTTGCGCGTCATGCGCAGCGCGGCCGAGTACATCTGGTCGAGGAATTCGAGCGCGTCCCGCTCGAAGCGCGCGCTGCGCTCCGCGGTCGACTCCGCGCCCATGCCCTGGCCCTCGGGCAGCTCCGCCTGGCCGTTGTCGGTCCCTGCGTCGGTCCCAGTGACCGGACCCACCTCCTCAAGATCCCGGGCGGGACCGAAACCGGTCCCACTCGTTTCGGAGGATAGAACACGACCCGTGCCTGCCGCCGCTCGAATAGGAGTGGTCTTGGCCGCGTGCAGCACCGTCCAGTCCAGCTCAGGGCGGCTCGGGCAAATGGTCGAACCCATGCGGCGGCTTCCTCTCCAACGACGACGGTGCCGGCGGTCCAGCACTTCTGTCCGGCACAACAGCTGTCCCGGCCCCGGCATTCCCGTGCGTTACCCGAGTGACGCCGCCCACTGGACGACACCGTCCGTGATGATCTCCAGGGCCCGCTCCTGGGTGATCTCCGCGCGCTTGGGGACCGCGAAGCCGTGATCGCCGTACGGCACCCCGACCAGCTCGTACGCACCCGCGGGGAACTCGTCCGGCTTGCCGAAGGGGTCGTTTCCGCCCTGTACGACGAGCGTGGGCACCCCGGCGCCGAGCAGTTCGCCGGCGCGGGACTTCTCGGGCCTGCCCGGCGGGTGCAGCGGGAAGCTCAGCGCGAGCACGGCGTGCGCGCCCAGCTCCGTGGCGGTGCGGCAGGCGACCCGGGCGCCCGCGCTGCGGCCGCCGGAGATCACCGGCAGCTCCATCCCGGCCAGCGCGGGCCAGATGCCGCGCCAGCCGGTGTCCAGGGTCTTCGGCGCGGGCGCGAGCTTCTTGCCCGCGACCCGCCAGGGCTGCTCTACCAGGGCCACGGTCACACCGTGCTCCGGCAGCACCCGGGCGAGCGCCTGCAGGTCACGCGCCTCGATGCCGCCGCCCGCCCCATGACTCGCGGCCAGCACCAGCCGCGCCTTCCTGGCCCGGTGCCAGGTGATGCGGGCGGTACCGGCGTCGGTCTCGACAATCTCGATCACGCTAGAAGAGTGTGCCCTCTTCCGGCCCCTCCAGCTCCTTCAGCAGCTCCGGGCCGTTGTTGCGGACGTTGCTCACGGCCGTGGAGACGGGGTACGCGCGCATCAGGCCCGCCGGGGGCGGCTCCAGCAGGGAGCGCAGGTCCTCCGGGTCCGTGCGGGAGGGGTCCAGCCAGGCGTCCCAGCGGTCCTGCGTGAGCATCAGCGGCATCCGGGGGTGGATCTCGGCGAGCGAGAACGGTCCCTCGGCCGGGGCGACGGCCAGGGGGGTCGTCTCCGCCTCCGTGGTGATCACGGAACAGGTGACCCACCAGGCCTGCGGGTGGTCGTCGGGGAGGGTCTTGTCGCGCCAGAACTCGTACAGCCCGGCCATCGCGAAGACCGAGCCGTCTGCGGGCAGCACGAAGTACGGCTGCTTGCGCGGGCGCTTCTTCTTCCCCTCGGCCTCCAGGTCCCGCTCCTCCTTGCCGGTGACCCACTCGTAGTAGCCGTCGGCGGGGACGATGCAGCGCCGGGCCGCGAAGGCGCGGCGGTACGCGGGCTTCTCGTGCACGGTCTCCGCACGCGCGTTGATCATCCGGGCGCCGCCCTCGGGGGTCTTGGCCCAGGACGGCACCAGTCCCCACTTCAGCCGGCGCAGCTGGCGCACCGGCCGCGGGTCTTCGGCGTCCTTCACGGGGCGGTCGAGGACGGCGTAAACCTCCTTGGTCGGAGCCACGTTGTAGTCCGGCTCCAGGGTCTCCTCGGGCTCCCACTTCTCGACCTCGAAGATTCCCGCGAGATCCTCGGGCCGACGACTGGACGCATACCGTCCGCACATGTCACACACCCCTCCGACAACCGTTTGGTGCCATTGTCGCCGCTCACCGGACCTTGAAGACGCCGTGCGCACCCCGTTCCGCGTCGCTCATGACGTGCGTGACGAACGGATAGTCACCGGCCTCCGGGAAGGACAGCTCGACGAATCCACCCGAGGCGGGGGCCAGGCCGAGGACCTGCGCGCCCCCGCTCTGCGACCCTCCCCGTCCCAAGTCGTACGCACCCTCACGGAACACCGTGTCGAACTGGCCGCCCACGACATGGAACGCGCTGGACTCGTTCGGCCCGGCCGCCAGCACCCAGATCCGTACGCGCTCACCGGGCCTGGCGGTCAGTGGGTCGTGATCGTACTGGTTGGCATAGCCGTTGAAGGCGACCATGTCGTAGTCCTTGGCGTTCACCTTGGCGGCGTCGGCCGTGCCGCCCTGCCTGCCGAGGTAGAACTCCGACTGGACCAGCACGTATTCACGGTCCACCGTGGGCAGGCCGGGCGGGTCGATGATCACCGCGCCGAACATGCCGTTGGCGATGTGCAGGGACATCGGCATGGTCGAGCAGTGGTACATCCAGATGCCGCTGCGGGTGGCCGTGAACCGGTACGTCAGGGACTCGCCGGGCTTGATGGTGCGCATCGACCCGTTCGGCGCGAGCGATCCGGCGTGGAAGTCGACCGAGTGGCCGATCGTTCCGTCGTTGACGAGGGTGATCTCGAAGGTGTCGCCGACGCGTCCGCGCAGCACGGGCCCGGGGGCCGTGCCGTCGAAGGTCCACAGCTTCTGCCGTACGCCGGGGGCGACTTCCCTCGTCACCTCCTTCACGGTGATCGTCCTCTTGTGCACCTGGTGGCCGGCTCCGCCGGTGGCGGGCGGGAGCTGGGCGTCGCGGGCGGTGAAGCCGGCGGCCGGTTCGGCCATCGGGTCGAACGCCTCCGCGGCGGTGTCCTTGGTGGCCGCGGACGTGCCTGCGCCGCTGTGGTCGTGGGTGGTCCCGCCGCTGTCTGCGGTGGAGTCCGCACCGGCCCCGGTGACGTTCACGGCGAAGACCATCCCCATCTGCCGGTGGCCGACCATGGAGCACCAGCCCTCAAGGTCGCGGCCGACGACTCCCGCGTCCAGCGTGCCCTTCTGTCCCGGACTGAGCCGGTCGGTGCGGGCGCCGGTCTCCAGCACCAGGTCGTGGGTGTCGGTACCGGTGTTGTGCAGGTTGATCACCAGGCGGTTTCCGGCGGGCACGTCGACGGAGGCCGGCGAGAAGCGCATGTGGTGGATCGTCACCGCGACCGTGGTGGTACGGCCGGTCGGCGTCACCGCGCCCCCGTCGGAGCCCGTGGCGGCGGACCGCTCCAGGATCGGCAGCGACCGCACATCGGCTGCCCCGCCGCCCGCGACGGCCAGCATCACGACCGCGAGCCCGAGGGCAACGCCACCGAGCACCCGGTGCGGTCGCGCCGGGACCTCGGCCGGAGCCGGAGGCGGATCTCCCTGCGCCGCCCTGCGGCGGTTGCGCATCCCCTGTACGACCGTCAGCACGAGCAGCACCAGGAAGAACAGCAGCATCACCAGCAGCAGCACCGAGCACGCCACCCGCACCATCGACGGCACCGGCAGCACGCACAGCAGCAGCGCGGCGTTGGTGACGGCCAGCCGGGCCGGCCAGGCCCGTTCGAGGCTCAGCGTGGCGGCGCGTACGGCGGCGGGGCCGCCGCCCAGGACCACGGGGACGAGGAAACTCAGCGCGCCGAGCAGTACTTGGGCGATCCAGCCTGCGGCGAGCGGCGCGGTCAGCAGCGACACGCGCTCCCCCACCGTGATCCAGGAGGTCGTGGAGACGAGGATGCCGGACAGGACGGTCAGCGAGCCGGCCAGCCATCCGCAGCCCGCGGCCACCGACCACGCGGCGAAGGAACGCGGTGCCTTCGCCCGGGCCTCACGCAGCCAGGGCCGGCCCGCGACGACCAGCCCGGCGGCGTAGCCGACCACGCCGGGGGCGGCGAGCGGCGGCGGGCCGAGCAGGGTGCCGGCGACGGCGGCGCCGAGTCCGGCGAGCAGGACGGGAAGGGCGGCGCGGCCCGCTCGTTCCGCGCCGTCCACCACCCGTGTGCGCAGCATCGTCGGCCACAGGGTGATGAGCGTTCCGGCGACGGTGAGGCCGACCCAGCCGAGCAGGTTGATCGTCTCGTGGGCGACGCGCAGCCGTTCGGGCAGATCACCGGCGAGGTCACCGCGCGCCATGACGACGCCGAGCGCGGCACCCACGGGCAGCAGGGCGGAGGCGGCCACGTAGTAGCGCACGGTCATGGAGAACCGGCCGGGCAGCGCCCGCCGCATCAGTCGTACCAGCCATACGGCGTGCGCCGTGACCGCGGCCGCGGCCAGGCATGCACCGGCCAGGACGACGTACCACCGGTCGAAGAGCATGCCGCCGATCACACCGACCGCACCGGCGTTCAGGCAGACCAGGCGCAGTGCGGCGGGTGCACCCCGGTTCGCCTCGGGCAGCCGCAGGACGGAGGCGGCGAAGTGGCCCGACCAGATGACGATCGCGTTGGTGACCGCCCCGAGCAGCAGCACATGGACGAGCAGCCAGAAGGCGTGCGGCAGGAAGTGGTGGCCGGACCCGACCGCGGCGAAGAGGGCGAGCCAGACGACCACGATCGCGTTCACGCCGAGGAGCCAGCGGGTGCGCGGGGAGCGGCCCGGGGGCTTCGGGGCGGATCCGCTCGCCGTGGAGGGAGACAGGTTCGTGGTCACCGGGGGGTCCTCGGGTCGGAGGGTGCTGACGCGGAGGAATCGTCGGGTGCTGACGCGGAGGAAGTGGCGGAGGCCTTCGCCGTCGCCGTCGCCGACGCGCGCCGCGTGGCGATGACGGAGGCGGTGGCCGCCGATACGACGAACAGCAGCACGGCGACGATGTTGAGCACCCCGCCGAGCTGCCACGCGCCTCGGACGTCCCGCAGGTCACCGACCAGCACGCGCAGCGCCAGCGACAGATGCAGCAGCCAGGCCGCCACCGCGAGCGCCGGGTGGTAGGGCAGGGGACGGCGCAGGACGGCGGGCAGGATCACCGGGGCGTGCGCCATGATCATCGACATCACGAAGCCCAGGAACACGCAGTGCACCACCGCGTCGTACCGCGTCCCCTCGGTGATCGGCCCGTTGAGCAGCCACAGGATGCCGGCCAGGCCCAGCCAGGCGTATCCGGCGAGCAGGCACGCCGCGGTGAAGCGGGGCAGGCCGGTGGAGCGCAGCAGCCGGCGGGCGACGTCGTGCACGACGAGCCAGGCGACCAGGGAGAGCAGCGCGGCGCCGAGCAGCACGGTGCCGATCGCGGGCCACAGCAGGGTGGCGACCACGCCCACGGTGACCGCGCCGACGCTGCACAGGAACGTCTGCTCGGCCGAGGGCGCCAGGACGGCCACCCGGGCGAGTTCCAGCCGCTCCCCCGCGATGGTCAGCACGAGGAAGGCCACCAGCCAGGGCAGCATGCCCGGTACGTCGATCCCGCCCAGCCACAGCAGCGCCGCACCCAGTGCCGGCACGGCGCCCGCGGCCTGGGCGAGCAGGGCGGCGCTCGGCTGCCGGCGCCAGAAGCGCACGTACAGGGCGGTCAGCGCCGCGCATCCGGCGACGAGCAGCAGCCGGGGTACGACCAGGTCGACCGGACTGAGCAGCAGCAGGCCCCCGGCGCCGAGGCAGCCGGGGGCCAGATAGGCCCAGGGGCGGCCCAGGGCGACGGCACGCTCCAGAGCGACCAGCGTGCCGGCGAAGCCGAGCACCATCAGCACGCCGTGCACCTGCGGGAGCCGGTCGGTGGTGACCGGGGCCGGCAGGCCGAGCAGGCCGAGGGCGGCGTCGAGACCGGCGAGGAGGCAGAGACCGGCGGCGAGCAGCAGGGGTGCGCGGCGGGCGCCCGCGCGCCGGGCGGCGCTGCTGCCGGGCGCGGAGCCGGACGGCGGGGTCACCGGTTCGCCCCGGGTGTGCCGGTCGCGGTCGGGTGCCCGGCACCGTCCTCGTCGTCGGCCCGCCCGGTCAGGCCCAAGTGCAGTCGGCACGCGTCCGGTTCGGCGAACGGCAGCAGTTCGACCCCCTGCGGTGCCCCGCCCAGCGCGGCGAGCCCGGCCCGGACCAGTCCCTCGTGAACACCGCAGATGACACCGGGGTGTTCACGTGCCGTCTCCACGAACGGACAGCGCCGCAGCCGGACTTGGCGTGCGTCCGCGTCCGCCTCCGGGTCGAAGCCGATCTCCTCCAGGAGGTCCAGCAGCCGGGTCCGCGCCTCCTTGGGATCCGCCGTCGGCGTCTGCCGGGCGGTGAGGAGGCGCCCCCACTGCTCACCGGCGGCTAGGGCGTCCTGGCGCGGGTCGGCGCTGGAGCGGGCGATCTGCGCGGCGAGGACGGCGGCGAGCCCGGCGTATTCGCGTGCGGGCGACTCCTGCGGCGGGCGGGCCCGGTAGCGGAAGGCGGGGCGGCCGCGTCCGGAGGGGTTGGACGCCTCGCGGGTGGCGAGGCCGGCGTCCACCAGGGCGTCCAGGTGCTCGCGGACGGTGTTGACGTGCAGCGCGCACACCTTGGCGAGCGCGCTCGCGGTGGCGGGGGCGGCCTGGCCGCGCAGGTACTGCAGCACACCGCGGCGCTGCCGGGACAGCGGTACGCGGTTCGTTCCGCTGCCGGGAAGCGGTCCGTTATTTTCCACGGTCATGTCCGTACTATATTGCAGTATCGGCCCGGACCGAACGGGGACGGGCTGCCGGCCGTTGGAAGGACGACCCTCATGAGCACCCTGACCATCGCATCGGACCCCCAGGACGCGGCGGCCGCCGAGGCCGTCGAGGCGCATCACACGCAGCTGGCGGGTGACCTGGCCGGACGGGTCGCGATGCTGATCGCGGCCGCGGAGCGCGACCCGGCGGCGGCCGACCGGGTCCGGGCGGAACTGGTCGCCTTCTGCGACCGCGACCTGATCCCGCATGCGGTCGCCGAGGAGGAGACCCTCTACCCCGTGGCCCACGACCTGCCCGCCGCGCGCCTCCTGATCGATGGCATGCTCGCCGAGCACCGCAGGCTCACCGCACTCGTCGAGGCGCTGCGCAAGGCCGGTTCGGCCGTGCAGGCGGCGACCGACGGCCGGGCGCTCCAGGTGCTGTTCGAGGAGCACCTGGAGAAGGAGAACACCCTGATCCTGCCGCTGCTGGCCGGTTCCCCGGACATCTCCCTGGCCGGACTCCTGGCGGGCATGCACGACATCCTCGGCCACGGTCACGAGCACGGCCACGAGCACGGCCACGGTCACGAGCACGGTGAGGCCGGCGAGGCGGCCGCGTCCGGCGGTGGCTGCGGTGGCACCTGTGGCTGCGGCGGTTCGGACGAGACGGACGTGCCCGAGCTGGACGTGCGTGACGTCCCCCACTCGCTGCGGCATGCCACGGTGTTCGGCGCGATCGCCGCGGTGCCCTCCGGGCAGGCGATGATCCTGGTCGCGCCGCACGACCCGCTGCCCCTGCTGGGCCAGATCGAGGACCGTCACCCGGGCGCGTTCGCGGTGGAGTACCTCCAGCGCGGCCCGGACGCGTGGCGTCTGCTGCTCTCGCACCGCTGAGCACCACGGGCGGGTCGTCCGACCGGCAGGCACGGGTAACGCAAGAGCCCCGGACCACTCCGGGGCTCTAACGCTGTGACCTGCACGTTTACCGCCGGGAACGATCGTCGCCGGGTCGGCGTCTCAGATACCGTCCAGGCAGACGTGCCACACTGCGACACTCCGTACGACCAGAGGGAGCAACAGCACACATGGACAGCACCGCCGCCACCGCGCTGCCCGACCTCTGGGACCGTCTCGTCGGCACCCAACCCGACCCCAACCTGTGGGTGGTGATCGCCACCCTGGTCGCCGCGCTCGCCGCGGTCGTCCCGCACACCGCGTGGCGCCTCTCGCGCAACGCGATCACCATCGCGCACGAGGGCGGCCACGGCCTGGTGGCGCTGCTCACCGGCCGGCAGCTGACGGGCATACGCCTGCACTCCGACACCAGCGGCCTGACCGTGAGCCGGGGCAAGCCGACCGGCCCGGGCATGATCCTCACCGCGGCGGCCGGCTACACCGCTCCCCCGCTGCTGGGCCTGGGCGGCGCCGCGCTGCTGGCCGCCGGACACATCACGCTGCTGCTGTGGGCGGCGACGGCCCTGCTCGTAGCCATGCTCGTCATGATCCGGAACGCCTACGGGGCGCTGACGGTGATCGTCACGGGTGCCGCCTTCCTGCTGGTGTCCTGGCTGGCCGGCCCCCAGGTGCAGGCGGCGTTCGCGTATGCGGTGGTGTGGTTCCTGCTGTTCGGCGGTGTGCGCCCGGCCTTCGAACTCCAGGCCAAGCGTTCACGCGGTGGGGCGGGCGACTCGGACGCGGACCAGCTGTCCCGCCTGACGCACGTCCCCGCGGGCCTGTGGCTGTTCCTGTTCCACGCGGTGTCACTGTCCTCGCTGATCGGCGGGGGCAGCTGGCTGCTGGAGGGATGACAGCCGACTGCCGAGGGACGACAGCCGACTGCCGACTGCCGGACCACGACAACCGACTGCCGGACCACGACAACCGACCGCCAGAGAGACGACAGCCGACCGCCGGAGGGACGAGAAGGCGCCCCGAACCGCACCGGGGCACGGGCCCGGGCCGTTCACGGCCCCGCCGCGCGGGCGCCACCAGCCGCAACGGCGCCGCACCCGAACCACGGCCTCCTTATAAAGTGGCCCTATGGCCCCGAACCCCGCGCACACCGCCCTCTGGCCCGCCCCGCACGCGAGCGGAGCCGTCGACGCGACGGTCCACGTGCCCGGGTCCAAGTCCGTCACCAACCGCGCCCTGGTGCTCGCCGCCCTCGCCTCCGAGCCCGGCTGGCTGCGCCGCCCCCTGCGGTCCCGCGATACGCTGCTGATGGCCGGTGCCCTGCGCGCCATGGGCGTCGGCATCGAGGAAGGCGTGGGCCCCGATGGCTCCGGCGAGGCCTGGCGCGTGCTGCCCACGGGACTGCACGGTCCGGCCACTGTCGACGTCGGCAACGCCGGCACGGTCATGCGCTTCCTGCCGCCGGTCGCCGCGCTGGCCGACGGCCCCGTCCGCTTCGACGGCGACCCGCGGTCGTACGAGCGCCCCCTGAACGGTGTGATCGACGCGCTGCGCGCGCTCGGCGCCCGGATCGACGACGACGGCCGGGGCGCGCTGCCGCTGACCGTGCACGGCGGCGGTGCGCTGGACGGCGGCCCGGTGTCGATCGACGCCTCGTCCTCGTCGCAGTTCGTGTCCGCGCTGCTGCTGTCCGGCCCGCGCTTCAACCAGGGCGTCGAGGTCCGCCACATCGGTGCCTCGCTGCCCTCCATGCCGCACATCCGGATGACGGTGGACATGCTGCGCGCGGTCGGCGCCCAGGTGGACACCCCGGAGTCGGGCGGCGAGCCGAACGTGTGGCGGGTCACCCCGGGTGCCCTGCTCGGCCGCGACCTGACCATCGAGCCGGACCTGTCCAACGCCCAGCCGTTCCTGGCGGCGGCCCTGCTCACCGGCGGCAAGGTCCTCGTCCCGGACTGGCCGTCCCGGACGACCCAGCCGGGTGACCGGCTGCGCGAGATCTTCACCGAAATGGGCGGTTCCTGCGAACTCACCGAGTACGGGCTGGAGTTCACCGGTTCGGGTGCCACCCACGGCATCGATGTCGACCTGAGCGACGTGGGCGAGCTGACCCCCGGCATCGCGGCGGTCGCGGCCCTCGCGGACTCCCCCTCCACCCTGCGGGGCGTGGCCCATCTGCGCCTGCACGAGACGGACCGGCTGGCCGCGCTCACCAAGGAGATCAACGAGCTCGGCGGCGATGTCACCGAGACGGCCGACGGCCTGCACATCCGCCCGCGCCGGCTGCACGGCGGCGTCTTCCACACCTACGAGGACCACCGCATGGCGACCGCCGGCGCGATCATCGGCCTGGCCGTCGAGGACGTACAGATCGAGAACGTGGCGACCACGGCGAAGACGCTGCCGGACTTCCCCGAGATGTGGGCCGGGATGCTCGGGAGCGACAGGGCGTAGGGGACACACCGCCATGCGCCGCTACGGCAAGCACACCGACGAGGACGACATCCGCAGCCGCCCGAACCGCAAGGGCAACCGGCCTCGAACGAACATCCGCCCGAAACACGAGGACGCGGCCGAGGGCATGGTCCTCACCGTGGACCGGGGCCGTCTGACCTGCCTCGTCGACGACACGCCGATCGTGGCGATGAAGGCCCGTGAACTGGGCCGCAAGGCGGCGGTGGTCGGCGACCGGGTGGCCCTCGTCGGCGATCTGTCCGGGAAGAAGGACACCCTCGCCCGTATCGTCCGCATCGAGCAGCGCACCTCGCTGCTGCGCCGGACCGCCGACGACGACGACCCGTACGAGCGCGTGGTCGTCGCCAACGCCGACCAACTGGCCATCGTCACGGCCCTGGCCGACCCGGAGCCGCGCCCCCGTCTGATCGACCGCTGTCTGGTGGCGGCCTACGACGGCGGTCTCGAACCCCTGCTGGTGATGACCAAGTCGGACCTGGCCCCGCCCGACAAGCTGCTGGAGCTCTACGGCGACCTGAACATCCCCTACGTCGTCACCAGCCGCGAGGAGCTGGAGAACGGCGACGCGGCCGACCGCGTCCGCGAGCATCTCGACGGCAAGATCACGGCGTTCGTGGGCCACTCGGGCGTGGGCAAGACGACCCTGGTCAACGCCCTCGTCCCGGAGGACCGCCGCCGTACGACGGGCCGGGTGAACGCGGTGACGGGCCGCGGCCGCCACACCACGACCTCGGCGCTCGCGCTGCCGCTCACCGGCGCGGACGGCTGGGTCGTCGACACCCCGGGCGTACGGTCCTTCGGCCTCGCGCACATCGACCCGTCCCGGGTCATCCACGCCTTCCCGGACCTGGAGCCGGGCACCGAGGGCTGCCCGCGCGCGTGCAGTCACGACGAGCCGGACTGCGCGCTGGACGAGTGGGTGGCCGAGGGTCACGCGGACCCTGCGCGGCTGTATTCGCTGCGCCGGCTGCTGGCGACGCGGGAGCGCAAGGACGGCGACTGACCACCGCGTTGTTTGCCTTTACGCGAGTCCGGCAAGTGCATAATCGCACCGAGCCGGACGTACGGGAGGACAGCACATGGCGTGGCTGCTGGTCATCGTGGCCGGAATGCTGGAGACCGGTTTCGCCGTCTCCCTCAAGCTCTCCCACGGCTTCACCCGCCTGTGGCCCACGGTCGCGTTCTGCGTCTTCGCCCTCGGCAGCTTCGGCCTGCTGACCCTCTCCCTGAGGAAGCTGGACGTGGGCCCGGCCTACGCGGTGTGGACGGGCATCGGCGCGGCGGGCACCGCGATCTACGGCATGGTCTTCCTCGGCGACCTGGTCTCGACACTGAAGATCGTCTCGATCAGCCTCGTCATCATCGGCGTGATCGGCCTGCAGTTGTCGGGGTCGGCCCGCTAGCCGGCGCGCGCCACCCGAGCCGGAACCCCCTTGCCCGCGGGGCGGGTTCGGGGGACGGCGGAAAAGGGTCACGCCAACTGCCGGTGGAGGGCGCCCCGCACCAGCTCGGCGATCCCGCCCTCCCCCGGCGGCGCGGCCACGAAGGACAGGGCGAGGCGTACGACGAGTTCACAGGACCGGACGAGTTCGCCGCCGTCGCCCCGCGCACCACCGGGCCCGGCGAGCACCGCCACCGCCCGGTCCCGCACGATCTGCACGAAGTCCCCCGGCGACGGCAGCGGGCCGTCCGCCCGGCGCTGTGCCGGTACGGCCGAGGAGGAGGGTACGGCGGAGAGGGTCGGCGCGGGCAGGCGCTCGCTCCAGCAACCGGTGAGCATGGCGCGTACGAGGGCGTTCTCACGGGCGGCGGAGGCGGTCCACTCGGCTGTGGCGGTCAGCCGGTCCCGGGGTTCGGAGCAACTGGCGAGGGCGCGCTCCACCCCCGCGAGATATCCGTCGGCCTCCCTGCGCACCAGCGCCCTGGCCAGCCCTTCCTTGCTCCCGAACTCGTTGTACAGCGTCTGCCGGGACACCCCGGCCGCCGCGGCCACGTCCACCATCCGCACGGTGGACCACGGCCGACGCGCAAGCGCCGTGTACGCGGCGTCCAGTAGGGATTCCCGCGCTGCAGGCATCATCGCCTCCCTGGGGCGAGCGGCTCTGCGCCCAGATTTGACGCGCATGGATGCACTGTCAAGGGTTCGCGAGGGCACCGGGGGGCGCCCTTCGGCCACTGCACGCGGGCGATCGGGGCGTCTTGCCGAACGGCCCCGTGTAGCCGTGCGCGACCACGGCGGATACCGTTCGTCCCATGCCGGACTACCTCGACGACCTCCGCCTCGCCCATGTCCTCGCGGACGCGGCCGACGCCGCCACCATGGACCGCTTCAAGGCGCTCGACCTCAAGGTCGAGACCAAGCCGGACATGACCCCGGTGAGCGAGGCGGACAAGGCCGCGGAGGAGCTCATCCGCGGGCAGCTCCAGCGCGCCCGCCCCCGGGACGCGGTCCTGGGCGAGGAGTACGGCATCGAGGGCACGGGCCCCCGCCGCTGGGTGATCGACCCGATCGACGGCACCAAGAACTACGTCCGCGGCGTCCCCGTCTGGGCCACGCTGATCTCCCTGACGGAGGCGGGCGAGGGCGGCTACCAGCCCGTCGTCGGCCTCGTCTCCGCCCCCGCCCTCGGCCGCCGCTGGTGGGCCGCGAAGGGCCACGGCGCCTTCACCGGCCGCAGCCTGTCCTCGGCGACCCGCATCCATGTCTCGCGCGTCTCCAAGCTCTCCGACGCCTCGTTCGCGTACTCCTCGCTGAGCGGCTGGGAGGAGCGGGGCCGGCTGAACGGCTTCCTCGATCTGACCCGCGAGGTCTGGCGCACGCGCGCGTACGGCGACTTCTGGCCCTACATGATGGTCGCCGAGGGCTCGGTGGACATCTGCGCCGAACCCGAGCTGTCCCTGTGGGACATGGCCGCCAACGCGATCGTCGTCACGGAGGCCGGCGGCACCTTCACCGGCCTCGATGCCCGCCCCGGCCCGCACAGCGGCAACGCGGCCGCGTCGAACGGTCTGCTCCACGACGAGTTGCTGGGGTATCTCAACCAGCGCTACTGAGCAGCACGAGGTGATCACGCACGCCCTCAACTGGCTGCGCGCGCCCTCTTGTTGACCTCCGCTTTACCTGCCACCCTGAAGACACCCCCACTTGTGAACTTGTGAATCCCTGAACTATGTCAGTGGATTCGTAGGAGGTGGCTCCAGACCATGCTCGTTCGCGACGCCATGAGCACGGTGGTCCTGACCATCGGCCCGGCACATACCCTCCGACAAGCCGCCGCCCTGATGTCCGCCCGCCGTGTGGGCGCCGCCATCGTGCTCGACCCCGACGAGGGCGGCATCGGCATCCTCACCGAACGCGACATCCTCAACTCCGTCGGCCTGGGCCAGGACCCGGACGCGGAACGCACGCACGCCCACACCACCAACAACGTCGTGTTCGCCACGCCCAGCTGGACGCTGGAGGAGGCGGCCCGGGCCATGGCGCACGGCGGCTTCCGGCACCTCATCGTCCTCGACCACGGCGAGCCCGCCGGAATCGTCTCGGTCCGCGACATCATCCGCTGCTGGGCACCCGCACGGGAGCCCGCACCAGCACTCTGAACACGCGAAACGGGCCGGCCCCCGGCCTCCCGGGGATCCGGCCCGCCCGCCACGGCAAGCGAAGCGGCAGTGCTGTGCGTCAGCCGCGCAGGGCCTGGACCGCGGCTTCCAGCCGCTTGCCGAAGTCACCGTCCGCCTGGCGGAAGTTGCCGATCGCGCGCTCGGCGATGTCGTCGCGCGAGACCTTGGCGATGAAGCCCGCCAGGTTCTCGATGAGCCGGTCCTTCTCGTCCTCGGACATCAGCCGGTAGAGGTCGCCCGCCTGGACGAAGTCGTCGTCCTCGGCGTGCACGGGGGCGGCGTGGTTGCCGGTCCCGCCGGTCACCGCGGTGGACTGCCACAGCGGACGGTCCGTCTGGAAGGGCCCGCCGAAGCTGTTGGGCTCGTAGTTCTTCGCACCGCCGTGGCGGCCGTCGTACAGGAAGCCGTCACGGGAGTGGGTGCGCGCCTCGGTGGCGTGCGGGCGGTTCACCGGCAGGTGGTCGGCGTTGATGCCGACGCGGTAGCGGTGGGCGTCGCCGTAGGCGAACAGACGGCCCTGGAGCATCTTGTCGGGCGAGGGACCGATGCCGGGCACGAAGTGCGCGGGCGAGAAGATGCTCTGCTCGACCTCGGCGAAGATGTTCTCCGGGTTGCGGTTGAGCTCCAGCTTGCCGATCTCGATCGGCGGGTAGTCCGCGTGCGGCCACACCTTGGTGAGGTCGAACGGGTTGAAGCGGTACGTCGCCGCGTCCGCCGCCGGCATGATCTGCACCTGCACGGTCCAGGTCGGGAAGTCACCGCGCTCGATGGCCTGACGCAGATCGCGCTGATGGCTGTCCGGATCCTCACCGGCGATCCGGTTGGCCTCGGCCTGGGTGAGGTTCTTGATCCCCTGGTCGGTCTTGAAGTGGTACTTGACCCAGAAGGCCTCGCCGGCCTCGTTGTTCCACTGGAAGGTGTGCGAGCCGTAGCCGTTCATGTGACGGTACGACGCCGGGATGCCGCGGTCACCGAACAGCCAGGTCACCTGGTGCGTGGACTCGGGGGACAGCCCCCAGAAGTCCCACACGTTGTCGGCCTCCTGCGAGCCCGTGTACGGGTCGCGCTTCTGGGTGTGGATGAAGTCCGGGAACTTGATGGCGTCCTTGATGAAGAACACCGGGGTGTTGTTGCCGACGAGGTCGTAGTTGCCCTCTTCGGTGTAGAACTTCAGCGCCCAGCCACGCGGATCGCGCACCGCGTCCGCGGCACCCAGATTGCCGGCCACGGTCGAGAAGCGCAGGAAGACCTCGGTCTGCTTGCCCACCTCGGAGAGGAACGCGGCGCGCGTGTACGGCGTGACATCGGCGGTCACCGTGAAGGTGCCGTACGCACCCGCGCCCCGGGCGTGCACCACCCGCTCCGGGATGCGCTCACGGTTGAAATGGGCCAGCTTCTCCAGGAGCAGCTGGTCCTGGACGAGGACGGGGCCGCCGACGCCCGCGGTCTCGCTGTTCTGGTTGTCAGCGACCGGAGCACCGGCCTCCGTCGTAAGCGGTCCCTGCGTCACGTGAGCCTCCTGCGCCATTACCAATGTCTCTTGTCTGCATCTTGGCTAAAGCCAGCCTCGATCCTACAATAGACAATATCTAAATCAAGCAAGCCTCCAAACTCACACCTGTTCGGGACTTGGGTCCCCTTGCTGTTAGGCTGGTCCTCATGAGCGACCTTCTGGAACGGCTGCGCGGACGCGGATGGCGGATGACCGCGCAGCGGCGCGTCGTGGCCGAGGTTCTGGACGGCGAGCACGTCCACCTGACGGCCGACGAGGTGCACGCGCGCGCCGTCGCGAAGCTGCCGGAGATCTCCCGGGCGACCGTCTACAACACGCTGGGTGAGCTGGTGACCCTCGGCGAGGTGCTGGAAGTCTCCACGGACAAGCGCGCCAAGCGGTACGACCCGAACGCACACCGGCCGCACCACCACCTGGTCTGCGCCCGATGCGGCGCGATCCGCGACGTCCACCCGACGGGCAACCCGCTGGCCGACCTCCCCGACTCGGAACGCTTCGGCTTCACGGTCTCGGACGTAGAGGTGACATACCGCGGCACCTGCCCGAACTGCGCATCGTCCTGAGGCCCACGCGCCTTCTCCACCGGACGCCACGACAACGCCGAAGGGCCCGGATCCTAGGATCCGGGCCCTTCGGCCTTCAGTAGCGGGGACAGGATTTGAACCTGCGACCTCTGGGTTATGAGCCCAGCGAGCTACCGAGCTGCTCCACCCCGCGTCGGTGAACGCAACATTACGTCAAGGACGCGGAGGGAAGCAAATTGCTTGTCCGGGCCCGCGGGACAGGAGCCCCGCACCCCTGGGACCTGGGACGAAGCCCCAGACGAACGGCAACCTGTCAGCCGACGGAGCCGGGCAGGGGCGCAGGGGGCGCAGCCTCCGGCCAGGGTCCGGGGCGAAGCCCCAGGAGACGGTGACCTCTCGGCCGACCAAGCCGGGCGGCGGGCGGGTGCACCCCAGCGAAACGGTGCCCTCACAGCCAACAGAGCCGGACACGCAGGGGTGCAGGGGGCGCAGCCCCCGCCCGCAGTCCGGGCCGAAGCCCCAGGGCACAGCAACCTCATGGCCAACCGAGCCAGACACGCAGGAGCGCAGGGGGCGCAGCCCCCACCCACAGTCCGGGCCGAAGCCCCAGGGCACGACAACCTCATGGCCAACCGAGCCAGACACGCAGGAGCGCAGGGGGCGCAGCCCCCACCCACAGTCCGGGCCGAAGCCCCAGGGCACAGCAACCTCATGGCCAACCGAGCCAGACACGCAGGGGCGCAGGGGGCGCAGCCCCCGCCGGGGTCTGGGGCGGAGCCCCAGGAGGCGGCAACCTCTTGGCCAACCGAGTCGGGTGGGCGGGTGGGCAGAGAAGCTGCCGAAGCTCAGCGCAGCGTCACGCCGACAGTTCCTCCCGCAACGCATCCCGCAACCGCGCCGCCCGCTCGGTGACCTCCGCCGGCCCCAGCGTCACCGCCCGGTCGGCCCACCGCTGCCCCTCCGCCAGCTCCCCCCGACGCGCGTAGACGAGGGCAAGCCGAAGTGCCGCGCGCCCATGCCCCGCGTCAGCGGCCCGCGTCCACCACACCGCCGCCTCCGGCTCACTCCCCTCCCGAGCCAGCAGAAGCCCCAGATTGAACGCCCCGTTCCGCGAGCCGGCCTCGGCGGCCTCCCGGTACCACCGCGCCGCCTCCACGACGTCACCGCGCGCCGCGGCCAGCATCCCGACCCGCACCTGTGCCCGCCGATGCCCCTGAGAAGCCGCCCGCTCGTACCACTCCTCGCACTCGGTCTTCTCGTGCACCGACTCGCCGAGCTCATGCGCGGACGCCGCCGGCCGCCGCGCGTCCAGCACGGTGGCCAGCCGGTACGCCGCCTCCGCGCTCCCGCCGCCCGCCGCGCACCGCAGATGCCGCTCGGCCTCCTGCTCGTTCCCGTCCCGCAGGCGCGCCATCCCGACCTGCAGCGCCGCCTCCGTGTGCCCGGCGGCAGCCGCCCGCTCGTACCACCGCAGGGCGACCACGGCGTCGTCCTCGGTGCCCCGCCCGGCATACAGGATCCCCAGGTTGAACGCGGCGTCCACGCTCCCCGCCTCGGCCGCCTTGGAGAACCACGGCTCGGCCCCGGTCGTGTCGCCCACCTGCAACAGCAGGATCGCCAGCGCGTTCGCCGCCTCCCGGTGCCCGGCGTATGCGGCCCGCCGGTACCACTGCTCGGCCTGCGCGGTCCGCCCCTGCTCGGCGCAGAGCAGCCCCAGGTTGTACGCCCCGTTGTCGTCCCCGGCGTCCATGGCCGCCCGGTACCAACGCTCGGCGGTCTGCGTCTCCCCGCGCTCGGCGTGCAGCGCGCCCAGCGCGTTCGCCGCGTTGCCGTCACCGTCCTGCGCGGCCCGCAGCCACCACACGGCGGCACTCTCGGTGTCCCCGGCGTCACGCAGCAGGAACCCGAGCGCACAGGCGGCCCGCGCCTCCCCGTCCTTGGCGGAGGTCAGATACCAGCGCCCGGCCTCCTTGAGCTCGCCCCGCTTCTCCAGGATCGCCCCGAGCTGCAGCGCGGCCCGCCGGTGTCCACGCGCGGCGGCCTGCCGGTACCACTGCTCGGCCTCCTCCAGGAAGACGGACGCGACACCGTTGTCAGCCCCGCCGTCCCCCTCCGCCCCGGCCTTGCGATCAAGCGCGCGAGCCAGCCGGTACGCCGCCTCACGATGCCCCCGCTCGGCCGCGGCCCGCATCCACTGCTCGGCGCCGGCCACCCCCCGGTGCTCCAGCAGGTCGGCGAGCGCGTACGCACCCAGCGCGTGCCCCTGCTCGGCGGACTGCCGCAGCCAGTACTCGGCGGCGGGCTCGTCCCCGCGCTCACGGTGGTGACGGCCCAGCGCATGCGCCGCGGCCGCGGAACCGGCGACGGCCGCGATCCGCCACCATCCGGCGGCCTCCTCGGCATAGCCGCGCTGATGCAGCAGGACACCGAGGTTGTTGGCGGCGGCACGGTCGCCGGCGGCGGTGGCGGCACGCAGATGGGGCTCGGCTCCGTCGAGATCGCCACGGCGCAGCAGCATGGCACCGAGGACGCTCATCGCCTCGACGTCACCGGCCTGAACGGCAAGCCGCTGACGCACCTCCTCGGCAGCCTCGCCGGCCTCGTCCCGGCCGGAAGGCTGCACCAAGTCGGAAGGCTCCACCACGTCAGAAGGCTGCGCATGGTCATGATTCTGCGCAAAACGCCCGGTCTCCAACAGAGTTGCCTTGTCCCCCATAACGTCCATCGTCGCACCACCTGCAACCTCGGTACACCCGGTATACCGCAGCCCGGGAGGTCACTTCAGCGTTTTGTCGACATGCCCACAGAGAGACAAGTCAAACACACACGGGCCAAGTCCCCATGGCGGCACGGCGACACCGCCGACCGGCACATGCGTTCGCACACCACGAAGGCCCGGATCCTGAAAGGATCCGGGCCTTCGACTTCAGTAGCGGGGACAGGATTTGAACCTGCGACCTCTGGGTTATGAGCCCAGCGAGCTACCGAGCTGCTCCACCCCGCGCCGTTGTGCGGCAACCGTATCACGGCACGGGGCGAAGAATTGATCAGCCGCTGCTCTGACTGCCGCTCGGACTCGGACTGCCGCTCGGACTGGGACTGCTACTCGGACTCGGACTGCTGCCCGACTTCCCGTCGTTGTTGCCGCCGCCGGACTTGCCGGCCTTCGACTGGGCGTCCTCGGCCCGCTTCAGCGCGTCCTGCAGATCCTTCTGCGCCTTGCCGTACGCCTCCCAGTCGCCCTTCTTCAGGGCTTCCTGCCCCGCGTCGAAGGCCTTCTGGGCGTCGCTCAGCGCCTGTTGGACCGTCGGGTTGCCGGACGTCGGCGGATTGCCGGTGTCCGTGTCCGGTGGCGTACTGGTCGAACCCGTCACTCCGAAGACCTTGTCGAGAGCCTGGTCGAGCGTGTCCTCGAAGGCATAGCTGGTGCCGTAGCTCACCAGTACCTTCCGCAGCAGCGGGTACTTGAGACCGCCGCCGCGCACATAGACGGGCTCCACGTAGAGCAGCCCGCCGTCGAGCGGCACCGCCAGCAGGTTGCCGTACTCCACGCTCGAATGCCCGCGGCTCAGCAGGCTGATGGCCGAGGCGATGTCCTGTTCGGAGTTGAACTGGCTCTGAACCTGTTTGGGCCCGTTGACCGTTGTGCTCGTCGGCAGCTTCAGGATTCTGATCTTGCCGTAGTCGGGCGTGCCGGCCTCGGCGTCGATCGACATGAAGGCGCTGAGGTTGTCACGCCCGTTCGGGGTGAACGTCGTGGACAGCGAGAACGCCTGCGACGTCTGGCCGGGCATCTGCATGCTCAGGTAGTACGGCGGCACCGCGTTGCCCGACTTGTTGGTCGGGTCGTCCGGCACCTGCCACACCTCGCTGCCGGTCAGGAAGGTCTGCGCGTCCGTCACGTGGTAGCGGGTGAGCAGTTCACGCTGGACCTTGAACAGGTCCTGCGGGTAGCGCAGATGGGCCATCAGCGAGTCGGAGATGGCCGTCTTCGGCTTCACCGTGCCGGGGAAGGCCTTCATCCAGGTCTTCAGCACCGGGTCCTTGGTGTCCCACTGGTAGAGCTTGACCTCGCCGGTGTACGCGTCGACGGTCGCCTTCACCGAGTTGCGGATGTAGTTGACCTGGTTCTGCTGGGCCACCACCGCACGGGAGTTGTTGGTGGCGGTCAGCGAGTCGGCCGTCGTATCGCCCAGGGTCGTACGGGAGGCGTACGGGTAGCCGTTCGTCGTCGTGTACGCGTCCACGATCCACTGGATGTGACCGTCCACGACCGCCGGGTAGGCGTCGCCGTCGATGGTCAGCCAGGGGGCGACCGCCTCGACGCGCTCCTTGGGCGTGCGGTTGTACAGGATCCGCGAGCCCTCGCCGATCGCGCCGGAGTAGAGGATCTGCGGCTCGTTGAACGCCACCGCGTACGCGGCCCGGTTGATCGGGTTGGAGAGGTTGACCCCGCTCTTCGCCTTGTAGCTGGTGGTCTTCTCACCGTTGTCGTCGGAGTAGTCGATCTCCTTCTGGGGACCGCCGACGATCGAGTACGTGTTGGTCTTCTCGCCGTAGTAGATCCGCTGCTGGTACTCCGGCAGGTCGCCCTGGGACGGCAGGTCGTACTCGGTGAAGACCGGGCGGCCCTCGGAGTCGGCCTCGGTGCCCTTGGCGGCGACCACGCCGTAGCCATGGGTGTAGCGGAAGTGGTCGTTGATCCAGTTGTTCTTCGGGATGCCGTCGAGGTTCAGCTCACGCAGACCGATGACGGTGTCCTGGTCCTTGCCGTCCTTGGTGGGGTACCGGTCGACGTCGAGGTTGGTCGGGAACCCGTAGTAGTTCCGCATCTGCTGGAGCTGCTGGAACGTCGGCGAGACGACGTTCGGGTCCATGATCCGGATGCTCGCAGCGCCGTCGACGTCGTCACGCAGCTTCGTCTTGTCCGCGGTGTTGCTCTTGCCCTGGTACTCGCTGACCTGGGCGTCGTCGATGCCGTACGCCTCGCGGGTCGCCTTGAGGTTCTTCTGGACGTACGGGGCTTCCTTGGCCTGCTCGTTGGGCTGGACCTGGAACTTCTGGACGATGGCCGGGTACAGGCCGCCGATGAGGATCGCCGAGAGCACCATCAGGCCGAAGCCGATCACGGGCAGTTGCCAGGTGCGTCGCCACAGGGTGGCGAAGAACAGCAGTGCGCAGATGACGGCGATGCAGAACAGGATCGTCTTGGCCGGGAGATAGGCGTTCGCGTCGACGTACCGCAGGCCCGTCCAGTTGCCGGTCGCCTTGAAGTCGCTGGACTTGACGGCGAGTCCGTACCGGTCGAGCCAGTAGGCGACCGCCTTCAGGGCGACGAAGATGCCGAGCAGCACCGACAGATGCCCGGTGGCCGCTGCCGTGGCGCGCGCGCCCGGGCTGGTGACGCGCAGCCCGCCGTACAGGTAGTGGGTCAGCGCGGCGGCGATCAGGGACAGGATCGCGGTGGCGAAGCCGAAGCCCAGCAGGAAGCGGTACCAGGGAAGATCGAAGGCGTAGAAGGAGACGTCGAGGTGGAACTGCGGGTCCTTCTGGTGGAAGGGCACGCCGTTGACCCACATCAGCCAGGTCCGCCACTGACCCGCCGCGGACGCGCCCGCGATCAGACCCACCAGCGCGGTGATGCCGAGCAGCAGCCATGTCTTGTACGGCGCGATGCCCATCCGGTAGCGGTCGAGGCTCTGCTGCTCCATGGACATGGCGCTCAGCGGAGGCCGCAGCCGGTGCGCGAGCCAGATGTTGAAGCCGACCGCGGCCGCCATCAGCAGGCCGAAGACGAAGAAGAGCCCGATCTTGGTCCACAGCGTGGTGGTGAACACGGACGAGTAGTGCACCGAGCGGTACCACAGCCAGTCCGTCCAGAAGCCCGCGAACATGGTGAACGCCATGCCGAGGACGGCAAGGACGCCCAGTGTCATGAGCAGGCTGCGGGCGCGCCGGGACGGGCGGCCCACTCTGATCCGCGGCCCCGTCGGGCCCCCGCCGCGGTCCGGCATCTGGAAAGCCAAGGTGCGCACCTCGAAGTTCGCTGTTGATCCGTCAGGCCCCCGTGTTCGTGGACCGTCCGTGGCCCCCCGTGATCGCGGGCCCACACCTATGCAACTTACTCACCGTTTACTCGGTTCCCGATTCCGGCCGGGAACGAGGCAGGATTGTGACCATGTCCAACACTCCCATGGCAGCGAGCCCGCTCACCCGGGCCGTACTCGAGATCGACGAGTACGCCTCCGGCCTCGGCTGGGACCAGCCCGCTCGCCTCTTCGCCCTCGTAGACACCGCACGGCTGCGGGCCCAGGAACCTGCCCTCGCGGCCCAGCTGGGCCTGCAGGACGAGTCCGGTGCCACCGGTCTCACCCCGATCGAGCAGGACGAGGTTCCAACGGACAAGGCGCTCGACGAGTTCCTCGGCACCATCGCCTGGCCCGACGCGGTGGCCGGCTGCGCGCTCACGGTCGAGCGCCTGATGCTGCCGCCGTCCGCCGAGGCCCAGGTCCCGCAGGGCATGAGCGGGGCGAAGCTGGCGAAGTGGGTGGCGGACCACCCCGAGCGTCAGGAGGTCCGGATGACGGTCGCCGTCCTGCGTGACGGCACCCGCGAGTCCGCGGTGCGGCTGCGCGAGAAGGACACCCCGACGGAGGTGCTCACCGGCCCCGACCTGGTGCCCGGTCTGGCGGAGGCTCTGAAGGCGACGTTCGAGGACTGAGGTCCCGGGGTACGGCACTGGGGGCGCCCCTCGTGACGAGGAGCGCCCCCAGCCGCGCGCGGGTGTCGGCGATCGCGGGTGCCGGCGGTCAGCCCTTGGTGGTGCACTTCGGCATGGCGGCGGTGTCGCCGCTGCGGATGTCCTTGAGGGCGCCGAGGGCGTCGTCGATGGTTTTCACCTTGACGAGGGTGAGACCGCTCGGGGTGTCCTTCGCGGCGGCGGCGCAGTTGTCGGCGGGCGTGAGGAAGTACTGGGCGCCCTTGTTGCGTGCGCCGACGGTCTTCATCTCGATGCCGCCGATCGGCCCGACGGTGCCCTCGTCGTCGATGGTGCCGGTGCCGGCGACGAACTTGCCGCCGGTGAGGCTGCCCGGAGTGAGCTTGTCGTAGATGCCGAGCGCGAACATCAGTCCGGCGCTGGGCCCGCCGACGTCGGCGAGCTTGATGTCGATGGTGAACGGGAAGGTGTGGTCCGTCCCCGCGGAGATCCCGACGATGGCGCGCTTGGCACCGCTGTCGCTGGACGTCGCGGTGGTGATCGTGACGTCCTGGGTCCGGGGCGCCGTCTTGTTCGCCTTCTCGGCGGCGGCCTGCTCCTTGGCCGGGACCACGGTGAAGACGACGTCCTGACCGGGCTTGTGCCTGGTCACCAGCTTCGCGACGTCGGAAGGCTGCTTGACCGCCGTGCCGTCGACGGCCTTGATCACGTCACCGGCGTGCAGCCTGCCCTCGGCCGGGGAGTTCTTGATCACCGTCGAGACGATCACCCTGGACTTGACGGGGACGCCGATCTCCTTCAGGGCCGCGACCTTGGCGCTCTCCTGGGACTGGCTGAACTCCTCGGCGTTCTCCTGGGTGGACTGCTCCTCCGTCTTGCCGTCCGGGTAGAGCGTGTCGTGCGGCACCACCTTGGTGTCGTGCGCCAGCCAGCCGTAGACGGCCTCGACGAGGTTCATCTTGTAGTCGGCGCTGGTGACCCGCACGGTGGTCATGTTGAGGTGCCCGGACGTGGCGTAGGTCTTGTGCCCGGAGACCTGCAGCACCGGCTCGCCGTCATGGTCCCCGAGGGTGTTCACGGTCGGCCCCGGGGACATCTCCGAGTACGGCACGGGGATGAGCACTCCCGCGCACAGGAGCGCGATCAGCATCAGGGTGGAGGCGAGCATCGTCGCGGTGCGGCGTGGCATGTCTCGACAGTACGGGACGCGTCTGTCAGCACACCGTCAGGGCACCCCCGCCACATGCCTCAGGTACTGGAGTGGGACCTCTCCATGGCCTCGCGGAAGCGGGCGTACCCGTCGAGCTCCGGGCCGTCGCTGCGGGCCTTCCGGGTCCGGTTGGCCCAACTTCCCCACAGACCGGCGCCTATCGCAGCGACAAACGGAATAAGCAACCAGGCGAGCGCCGCCATGCCGACCTCCCGACCCCATGAGCGTCCGCGACTGACTGATCAGCAGATTAACCATCCGCACTGACAACGCTCACGCCGGGGGTGTGGTTACGCAACCGGAGGACGGCGGGGTGAATTCAGCAGGCCCCGACCCATTCCTCGGTCCCGTCGGAGAACTTCTGGTGCTTCCAGATGGGCACTTCGTGCTTGAGGTCGTCGATCAGCTTCCGGCAGGCCTCGAAGGCCTCGCCCCGGTGCGGACACGCGACCGCGACGACGACGGCGAGATCCCCGATCCCGAGGTCCCCCACACGGTGGACGGCGGCCAGCGCCCGCACCGGGAACTCCGCGACCACCTTCTCGGCGATCCTCCGCATCTCGGCCTCGGCACTGGGGTGGCACGAGTACCCGAGTTCGTCGACGTCGGCCCCGCCGTCGTGATTGCGCACGGTCCCCACGAAGAGCGCGATGCCGCCCGCCGCCTCGTCCCCGACGGCCCGGAAAACCTCGTCCACCGAGAGCGCGGTGTCGCGGATGGCGATCAGCTTGATGGGCTCCTGAGCCGTCTGCTCGCCGGGGTGATCGTTCGTGAGTGCCATGCCTCCATCGTGCCCCATGCTTCGGACGACACGGAATGCGGCTTTCCTCAGTCACGCGCGCGGGGCGAATCGGAGTGTCCTACAAGGGCGCCCGAAGGGGGCGGAGCGCCTTGGCTCACAGGCGCCGCCGAGCCTTCCGGGCCCGCCGGACCACGGCGGCAGCGCCCAGCAGGGCCACCGTCGCCCCCGCCGCACCCGCGGCCGTGGCGTCCTTGCGGCCGAGCCGCCGTCCCGCGACCGTGTGCCGCCCGGACACCTCCTCCAGCAGCTCCGCGAGCACCTCCTCATTGGTCCACCGCGGCCGCCACCCGGCGTCGTGCAGCCGGCTCCCGCTCACCACCCAGGGGTACATCGTGTACGCCAGGTCCCCGGCCGGCGACGGAGTGAGCCCGATCCGGTGCAGCCGTGCCGCCGCGCCCAGCGCGACGGCCGACGGCAGCTCCATCCGCCGGATCCCGCTGAGCTCCTCGACCTCCTCCTGCTCCAGCCATCCGTCGCAGCCGACGGCCAGCTCACCGTCGACCTTCTCCACGACCGCGTACTCCAGAGCACTGCACAGGTCCTCGACGTGGCAGAACTGCCAGGCGGGCCGCGATCCGGCCACGACGAGCAGCCGAGGCGACTCGAAGTACCGGGTCAGCGCGGTGTCGGTGCCCCCGACCAGCACGGCGGGCCGCACCACGGTGACATTGAGCCCCGGATGCGCCCGCGGAGCGCGCCGCGCGAGCCGCTCGATCTCCAGCAGGTCCCCCACACCGGTGGCCTCGGCCGTCGCCCGCAGCTCCGCGTCCTCCGACAGCGGCAGCTCGTTGTCCGGCAGCGCCCCGTAGACCATCGACGACGTGCACAGCACCACACGGTGCACTCCGGCCGCCGCCGCGGCGGTCAGCACGGTCTGCGTCCCCCGTACGTTGTAGGCCGTCCGGGCGGCAGCGTCACTCCCCAGGTCGAGGTCGAGCGCCAGGTGCACCACCACGTCCGCGCCCCGCAGCTTGTCCGCGATGGCCGGATCCCGCACATCGAGAATGTGCCACTGCGCCGCCGCGCACTCGCCGCGCCGCTCGTCGATGGCGATGACCTGCTTGATCGCGTCGGACGCGGCGAGCCGCTCGGTGAGCAGCGCGCCGACCCCGGTCGCGGCACCGGTGACCGCGACAACGGGCCCGCGCACCGCGGGAGGGGTGGAATGGTTTCGCGCTCCGCGAACCTGCGGATCTGGGGAACTCACCGGGCGTCTCCAGCGGTTGTCTTCAGTACGGGCGCGAGTGACGCGTACGTACCAGGTGGCATCCATCCTGCCGCAGGCCGAGAGTCGGCGAAGCACCGAGGCCCGAACCGGCCCGGGTGTCTACGCTGGGTGGTGTTGTCGGGCAGCCGCGCCGCCGGAGAGAACCGGCGGCCTTACCAGCCGAGGAACCCCGTGAGTGACACCCCATTCGGATTCGGCCTTCCGCCGGAGGAGCCGGACGACGGCGACGAGGGCAAGAAGAAGGACCAGCAGAGCGGTGGTGGGCAGGGACCGGCCAACCCGTTCGGTTTCGGGCCGCCCGGAGCCGGGGGCTTTGGCGGCCCTGGTGCGGACAATCCGCTCGCTGCCATGTTCGGTTCACTGAACCCCACCGACCTGGGCGCCGCGTTCCAGCAGCTGGGCCAGATGCTCTCCTACGAGGGCGGCCCGGTGAACTGGGACATGGCCAAGCAGATCGCCCGCCAGACGGTCTCCCAGGGCACGCAGGACGGCGTCAAGGACACGAGCATCGGCCCGGCCGAGCGCACGGCGGTCGAGGAGGCCGTCCGCCTGGCCGACCTGTGGCTGGACGACGCGACGTCCCTGCCGTCCGGTGCCGGCTCCGCGGTGGCGTGGTCGCGCGCGGAGTGGGTCGAGGCGACCCTGCCCGCGTGGAAGGAGCTCGTCGACCCGGTCGCGGAGCGCGTCGGCGCGGCGATGGGCGACGTCCTGCCGGAGGAGATGCAGGCCATGGCCGGCCCGCTGATCGGCATGATGCGCTCGATGGGCGGTGCCATGTTCGGCACGCAGATCGGGCAGGCCGTGGGCGTGCTCGCGGGCGAGGTCGTCGGCTCGACCGACATCGGGCTGCCGCTCGGCCCGGCGGGCAAGGCCGCCCTGCTGCCGGTGAACATCGAGGCGTTCGGCAAGGACCTGGGCGTGCCGAAGGACGAGGTGCGGCTCTACCTCGCCCTGCGCGAGGCCGCCCACCAGCGCCTGTTCGCCCATGTGCCGTGGCTGCGCTCCCATCTGTTCGGCGCGGTCGACGGGTACGCGCGCGGGATCAAGGTCGACACGGCCAAGCTGGAGGACGTCGTCGGCCAGTTCGACCCGCAGAACCCGGAGCAGCTGCAGGACGCGCTTCAGCAGGGCATGTTCCAGCCGGAGGACACGCCCGAGCAGAAGGCCGCTCTGGCCCGTCTGGAGACGGCTCTGGCGCTCGTCGAGGGCTGGGTGGACGCGGTGGTCCACGCGGCCGCGAAGCCGCGTCTGTCGTCCGCCGACGCCCTGCGCGAGACGCTGCGCCGCCGCCGTGCCACGGGCGGCCCGGCGGAGCAGACGTTCGCCACGCTGATCGGTCTGGAGCTGCGCCCGCGCCGGCTGCGCGACGCCTCCCGCCTGTGGGCCTCGCTCACCGACGCCCGCGGGATCGACGGCCGGGACGCCCTGTGGGCCCACCCGGACATGCTGCCGACGGCCACCGACCTGGACGACCCGGACGGCTTCGTGCACCGCGAGCAGCTCGACTTCTCCGAGCTGGACAAGCTCCTCGGTGAGGCGGCGGGCGGCTCCGGCGAGAAGCCGAACCTGAAGAAGGAACCCGAGGACGACAAGGACGACAAGGGCGACGACACCGAGTGAGCCTGCACGACGACGCGGTCCTCGTGCTGAAGGGCTTCGAGGGCCAGGAAGAGCTGTGCCGGTCCTACCGCGACCATTTGGCGGAACACCCGGACGGCATGTGGAAGGCCTGCCACGCGGGCCACATCACGGCGAGCGCCCTGGTGATCGACCCGGAGCACGGCCGTGTACTGCTCACGCTGCACAGGAAGCTGCGGATGTGGCTGCAGATGGGCGGCCACTGCGAGCCGGGTGACGCCACGGTGGAGGCGGCGGCGCTGCGTGAGGCGACCGAGGAGTCCGGCATCCGGGGTCTGACGCTGCTCGCGGGCGGCCCGGTCCGCCTGGACCGGCATCCGATCCCGCCGCCGTGCCATTGGCACTTCGACGTCCAGTACGCGGTCCTCGCCCCGCGCGACGCCGAGCACGCCGTCAGCGACGAGTCGCTGGACGTGCGCTGGTTCGCCTACGACGAGGTGGCGGAGGTCGCCGACGACTCGGTCGTACGGCTGCTGGAGGCGACGCGCGCCAGGCTCGGAGCCTGAGCCATGGGTAAGGGGCGGCCGCCCTGGCGGTCGCCCCTTACGTCGGCTTGCCGGACGCTCAGCTCCAGACGTTCCCCTGGTTCTGCGCTCGCGCCCCGTGCTGCCCCATGCCGAACTGCGCGGCGACGCCCTGGCCGATCACCGCGTTCTGCGGCGGCAGCAGCTCGCTGGGCTGCACCAGCGCGAAGCCGCTGCCCATGAAGCTCAGCTCCCAGCCCTCGCCGGTGTTGCCGCGCCGCCGCCACACACCGGAGGAGTGCGTCTGGGCCTGCATCTGCACACGCAGCCCGGTGGACCAGGCGACGATCGCGTCGGCGTCGCAGTTGACGTACTTGTCGGGCGTGACCTGCATCATCAGCGGCGCACCGGAGGTCATCAGGGCGACCTTGCCGCGACCGGTGATGTTGAGCTGGTACTTCCCGGAGCCGGAGATGCCGTACAGGCTGTCGACGGCGATGACCTCGTGGTGCAGCGAGGAGTCCATGGCCAGGACATAGCTGCTGTCGACGGTCAGCCCGTCCTGTTCCACGTCCACCACGTGGATGTGCTGGGCGAGGTTGGCGAGGTAGACCGTGCCCTGCCCGTGGCAGCGCATCAGGTTGAGACCCTCGCCGGTGTAGGCACGCGCGCGTGCCTGGTTGTTGCTCTGGTACTCGGCGTCGAACTCGACGAGGCCCTGGTAGGCGACCATGGTGCCCTTGCGGGCGAGGATGTCGTCGTGGCCCTCCAGGACGACGCGCAGCATCTGCTTGCTCTGCAGGCTGTAGCGCTCCTGGGCCTGTGAGTCGTTGAAGGCGAAAAGCGGGCTCTGCATGGTGTCTCTGGTCCCCCTCAGCCCCGGATCCGGAGGCGGTCGGTGCTGTCCTCGCTGGGCTGGACGACGACGATCCCCTGGCCGGAGAAGGCCATCTGGAAGGCCTCGCCGCTGCCCCGGCCGATCAGCGACTGCGCCTTGAAGCTGCGCTTGCCCTTGACCTTGAGGTTCGGGGACCAGGCGACGAGCGCGTCCGGGTCGACGTACGTCTCGTCCTCACCGCCGCCGCAGTCGACGACGATCGGCTTGCCGCGCGAGGTCAGGGCCACCCAGCCCTGCCCGGAGATCTTCGTGTTCCACAGCCCCTGTCCGGCGAACTTCGCCAGCCCCTTGACGCGCTCCACGCCCCAGGTGAGGTGCGCGTCGAAGGCGAGCAGGTTGGTGGCGTTGACGGAGATGCCGTCGCCGTTGAGGTTGATCACGACGACGTTCGCCCCGTAGTCGGCGAGGTAGAGCAGGCCGTCGCCGGAGCACTTCATCAGGGGGGCGCCCTCGCCGGTGATCCAGTCGCGGGCGATCTGGCGCACGGCCGGCGGGTTGGGCTCGTACTGGACGAAGCCCTCGTAGGCGACCATCGACCCCACGCGCGCGAGGAGGTCGTTCCCGGTCTGCATGGCGACCTTCAGCATGTGGTTGCCGTGGTTCTCCATGCGGGCGGTGACGGGTGCGGGGGCGTAGCCCGCAAGTGGCTGGTTCATGACGGGCTCCCTCAGACCTCGTACGGCTGGACGACGATGAAGTTGCCGGGCGCTCCCCGGAACTGGAGGTTGACGCTCTCGCCGGTGTCGCCCGGATAGGCGTTGCGGCGCATCCGGACCTGGCTGGAGACGATCACCTGGGCGGCGGCGGACCACGCGACGACCGCGTTGCAGTCGGCGAACGTGGTGGGCGTCACCGGCAGGACGACGGGCGTGCCGTGCGTCTTGACGACGATCGTGCCGGTCCCCTGGAACTGCATCGTGAACAGCGCGCCCCCGGGAATGCCGTGTCCCTCGACGCGGCGGACCTCGTACTGGAGGCTCTCGTCGAAGGCGAGGACGTTCTCCGCGGAGACACAGATCGCGTCGCCCTGGAGCTCGACGGGGTGCAGGTGGGTGGAGTTCTCGGCGAGGAACACCTGGCCGTGGCCGGTACAGCGCATCAGCTGCATCTCCTGGCCGGTCGCGTTGCCCACGATCCGGCCGGCGAAACCGGCGCCCTTGTAGCTGAAGTCGACCTTGCCCTGGTAGAGCACCATGCTGCCCTGACGGGCGAGGACGGGCTGGCCGCCGATGCCGAGGTCGACCCGGATCAGCTTCTTGTTCTGCTGCGTCCAGCGCTGCCCGGTGGGCGTCTCCTTGAACTGCTGGAGCGCGGCGGCCACACCGGCGCCGCCCTGGGGAGCACCCTGCGGCACTCCGTAGGAGGCGGGCTGCTGGCCGGGGACCTGCCCGAACGGCGGCTGCTGGCCGTAGCCCGGGGGCGGGGTCGGCTGGCCGTAACCGGGGGGCGGTTGCGGGGCCTGCGGCGCCGGGGGCTGGCCGTAGCCGGGGGGCATGGGTGCGTTCGGGGCGGGCGGCTGTCCGTACGGCTGCTGGGGCTGGCCGTAGGGGGCGGGCGCCGGGGCCGGCGGGGGCACCGTGCCGCCGGCGGGCGGGGCCAGGGGCGCGATGACGGTCGGCGCGGCGTGCACGTTGGGCATGGGCGGCGTGGTTCCCGGCGGGGGTGTGAATCCCTGCGGAACGGGCGCGGGGGCCGGCGCCGGAGCGGGAGCAGGGGCCGGAGCGGGCGCGGGGGCCGGAGCGGCCGGGGCACCGAACGCGGGCGGGGCCGCGGCCTGAGCGGGCGGGGCGAAGCCCGGGGCGGCACCGGTCTGCGGCTGCTGCTGCGGGGCCGCGGGCGCCTCCTCTTCGACGACCTCGCCGCCGAAGTTCTTCAGCAGCGCCTCCAGGCCGCCGTCGAAGCCCTGGCCGACGGCGGCGAACCGCCACACGTCCTTCAGGTAGAAGTCGCCCAGCATCACGGCCCGCTCGGTGGAGAACTCCGAGCCGTTGAAGGAGTAGCGGGCCACCTCCTCACCGCCGGCGACGATGCGGACGTATCCGGGGTTGATCTGCGACATCTGCCCGGCGCCGTCGATCGTCGCCGTGAACGACAGCTTCTGGATCTGCGGCGGGATCCTGTCCAGCGTGATCCGGAACGACTCCGTGTCGCCCGCCTGGGCGCCCAGCAGCTGGATGGACTCCTCGGGGGACTTCGGCTGGTTGAAGAAGACGAAGTACCGGTCGTCCGAGAGGCGTTCGTCGGCGTCGAGGCCGAAGCAGCTGATGTCGAAGGTCAGTCCGGGGGCGGAAATCTGCACGCCTACGTACAGATCCAGGCCCGCGGTGAGGTCACTGATCCTGGCCTTGTGGCCGCGTTGGAATTCCCTGGCCATGCGTAACGACCGTCCCCCATCCCGAATGTAAGTGCGTCGCGCCAGGCTAACGGCAAAACCGGACACCGGACGATGTCGGTACAGACCCGGTACACAACCGCGCTCAGCGGCGCGGGACGCTTCGCCCGCCGGGCAGTTCACTCACCGCGCACATCGGGCAAATGAGGCAAACGCCCTGCCGCGGCCACGCCTTCGAGATAGCCGCGGGCCCGCTCGGTGCGCGGGTAGGCCTCCAACAGCCGCCAGAAACGAGGCCCGTGCCCGGGCACCAGCAGATGCGCGAGTTCATGGCACAGCACATAGTCGACCACGTACTCCGGCATGCCCTGCAACCGGTGCGAGAGGCGGATACTGCCCTCGGCCGGGGTGCACGACCCCCAGCGCGTGTTCTGATTTGTGACCCAGCGCACAGAGGCGGGCCGGGCCCGGCCGTCGAAGTACTGGTCCGACAGCCGCTCGGCACGCTCGGCCAGTTCGGCGTCGCCCAGCACCCGCCTGCTCTCCTGGGCGGCGAGTTTGTCGAGCATGACGGTCACCCAGCGTTGCTCCTCCGCCTCGGACATGCGGGCGGGGATCAGCACGACGGTGCGATCGCCCTCGCGGTACGCGGAGACCGTCCGGCGTCGCCGGGCGCTCCTGCGAACCTCGATCGCGCTCGCCCCCGAGCCGCTCGGCGGCAGGCTCGTCGTGCTGCGCTGTGGCTTTCCGGCGCGGTGCAGGGGGTCGGCGGGCACGCCCCGACGTTACCCGCTGCACTGGCGTGAAGTCCCGGGTCCGGGACGGTTCAATGCCGATCCCCCACATGCGTTTGATTTGTACGACGAAAACCCATCGCCTGTGGACAACTTTCGGCGCCCGCCCGCGTCACCGGGCATGCTGGCACTTGTCGGCGGAACGCGACCGGTTCCCCGGCGAACAGGGACGTTCCGGGATTTTTCTGATGCAACGGGGGATCTGTGATGCATCCGATGGTGAAACCCGCGCTCAGGCGCGGCTGGCGCGACCTCAATACCGTGCAGTTCGGGATGACTCCGGCGCACGCGATGACGCTCGGTCCGATGGACACGGCGACGGGCAGCTTCCTGGACCTGCTCAACGGCACGCGCGGGCTTCCGCTCCTGCGCGAAGAGGGACACCGCATGGACCTGCCGGACGGCCATGTCGACGCGCTGGTGGAGCGGCTGTCGCGCTCGGGCCTGCTCGACGACGCCCGGGGCGGCGGGCCTGCGGCCGATGCCCTGCGGGAGAAGAAGGACGTTCTGGACCGGCTGCGCCCCGATCTGGCGTCGCTGTCCCTGATCACGTCCGAACCGGGCGGCGCGATCGGCCGCATGGCGGCCCGCCGCTCCCTGCGCGTACAGGTGAGGGGTGCGGGCCGGATCGGCTGCGTGCTGGCCGCCCTGCTGTCCGGCGCGGGCGTCGGTGAGGTGGAGGTGCGCGACGTCGGCCGGGTCGAGCCGTGGGACGTCGCGCCGGGCGGGCTGCCCCCGGAGTCGGTCGGCGAGCGCAGGAACGAGGCGGCGCGCCAGGCGGTCCGCCAGGCGGCACCCGACCGCCCACCCCGCCGAAGCCGCCCCACACCGCCCGCCGCCGACGACCCCGGCTTCTCCTTGGTGATCCTCGCCCCCAGGGACGACGTTTCCGTCCACACACCCGACCCGTCCTCCGCCGAGGCGCTCATGACCACCGGAACCCCCCATCTCTACGCGGGGGTCGTGGAGGGCACCGGCATCGTCGGGCCCTTCGTCCTGCCGGGCGGGACCGGCTGCGCCGGCTGCCTGCAACAGGACCGCACGGACCGGGATCCGGCCTGGCCCCGGCTGGTCGCGCAGTGGCGTTCCGGCAGGGCACGCCGGGTGGGCGCGTGCGATCTGACGCTGGCGACGACCGTCGCCGGACTCGCCGCCGCCCACGCGCTCGCCTTCCTGGACGGGGAGTCGCCGTCGAGCGCGGGCGCCCGATGGGAGGTCTCCCTGCCGGCTCTCCACTGGCATGCGCGACCGGTCTGGCCGCACCCGGCATGCCCGTGCGGAGCCGCCGATAGAGGTATGGGGGAACACACCTCAACGAATGGGGAAGGGCACGAGACAATGGCGGGACAACGGCCGTCGGCGGAGCGACCGCACAAGGCAGACGCCGTGCGGCCGGCTGGGACTTGGAGGGCGCATGTCTGATCTTCCCCGGAAGGCGGTCACCCGGACCGCCAAGCTCGCCGCGCTCCCGCTCGGCTTCGCCGGCCGGGCGACCTGGGGCCTGGGCAAGCGGATCGTGGGCGAGTCCGCGGAGATCGTCGGCCGCGAGTTGCAACAACGCACGGCGGAGCAGCTGTTCAAGGTCCTCGGGGAGCTGAAGGGCGGTGCGATGAAGTTCGGGCAGGCCATGTCCGTCTTCGAGTCGGCGCTGCCCGAGGAGATCGCCGGCCCCTACCGCGCCGCGCTGACGAAGCTCCAGGACGCGGCGCCGCCGATGCCCACCCGCACCGTGCACTCCGTGCTCGCGGAACGGCTGGGGGCGGACTGGCGGGATCTGTTCCTGGAGTTCGAGGACAAACCGTCCGCAGCGGCATCGATCGGACAGGTACACCGGGGTGTGTGGCACGACGGCCGCGAGGTGGCGGTCAAGGTGCAGTACCCCGGAGCGGGCGAGGCCCTTCTCTCCGACCTGACCCAACTGAGCCGGTTCGCCCGCCTGTTGGGCCCGCTCATCCCCGGCATGGACATCAAGCCGCTGATCGCCGAGCTCCGGGACCGCGTCTCGGAGGAGCTCGACTACGGCCTGGAGGCCCAGGCCCAGCAGGTGCACGCGGAGGAGTTCCAGGACGACCCCGACGTGCTGGTCCCCGCGGTGGTCCACCAGTGCGACCAGATCCTGGTCACCGAGTGGATCGACGGGATCCCCCTCTCGGAGGTGATCGCGGACGGCACGACGGAACAACGCGACCGCGCCGGCCAGCTCCTGGCCCGCTTCCTCTTCTCGGGCCCGGCCCGCACCGGTCTGCTGCACGCCGATCCGCACCCGGGCAACTTCCGCCTGCTCCCCGGCGGCCCGGACGGCGAGGACGACTGGCGTCTGGGCGTCCTCGACTTCGGCACCGTCGACCGCCTCCCCGGAGGCCTGCCGACACCGATCGGCGACTCCCTGCGCATGACCCTGGACGGCGAGGCCGAGGCGGTCTACGAGCTGCTGTGCGGCGAGGGGTTCGTCAAGTCGTCCATAGAGCTGGACCCGGACGCGGTCCTCGACTACCTCCTGCCGATCATCGAGCCGGCCCTGGTGGACGAGTTCACCTTCACCCGCACCTGGATGCGCAGCCAGGCGGCCCGCATCGCCGACCCCCGCTCCCCCGCCTACCAACTGGGCAAACAGCTCAACCTGCCCCCCTCGTACCTCCTGATACACCGGGTGACCCTGAGTACCATCGGCGTGCTGTGCCAGCTGGGTGCGACGGTCCAGCTGCGCCAGGAACTGGAGGAGTGGCTGCCGGGGTTCGTGCCGGGTGAGGTGGACGACTCGGCGGCGGGGGCCTGAGAGCCGTCACCACCAGGCCGAGTCCAGCCGGCCCTCGATCGCCCTGAGGTTGTCGCGGGCGCAGGCGTCGCAGAAGTAGTGACGCACGCCGTTCTCCACGGAGCAGATCCAGGTGGGCTGCGGTTCCTCGGCCCGGGTGCCGCAGTGGGCACACACCAGGAAGTGGGGCTCCGCGGGGGAGCCGCCGTGGTCACTGTCTCCGGGACGACTCGTCACCCGGTGACGATAACTCCGGGACCGGACATTGTGCGCGTAAACGCACCGCGGGGGCCGGTCCGTTCGGACGGACCGGCCCCCGCGGGGAGCTATCGCCTCCCGTTGCCGGGAGGCCACCGCTTCAGGTGTGGGTGGGTTACTGCATGACGGCCATGGCGAGCGCACGGCGGGCGCGCATCGAGGCGCGCTCGGCCCGGCGCTGCATCCGGCGGGCAGTCGCCAGGCGCAGCGCCCGGCGTTCCCTCTCGGCCTCATGCAGCCGGTCGTGCATATGCGCACGAGCCAGGGCTTCTGGGATGAGTTGCATCTCTCGGGTCCTGTTCTGACGCGAGTCGGTCGCGCCATTGGTGGTGAAGTCTGGGGTTGCGGAGCCTGCGGGCTCGCTGGTGGACGGCTTCATCGGGGCCTGCTTCTTGGGGTCGTGCGTGAGGGGGCGGTCGATCGTTCCTGCGGTGTTCATGCCGTGACCGGGTTCTTGCGCGGGCGACCACGCGGCCGCTTCCGGGCGACGACGACACCCTGGACGAACAGCTCGCCACCCCAGACGCCCCAGGGCTCACGCCGCTCCTTGGCGCCGGCGAGGCAGGCCTCGATCAGCGGGCAGGTACGGCAGAGGGACTTGGCGTACTCGACGTCGGCCGGCGACTCGGCGAAGAAGACCTCCGGGTCGTAGGACCGGCAGGGAACGGGTACGCCGAGGTTCTCGATGGCGTCGTCGAGCGCGGTGAGCGCAGTGAGCGGGATCAAGGTGGAGTCCTCCGTGAGGCCGGGCGGGGGGATCGTTTCGGAAGGCGGTACGGACGGGGCGTGCGCTTCGAGTTGCACGGTTCGTCTTCCTCGTCTGGTCGTTCCGGTCCGGTTGGACCGGGTGGCGGCTGGTACCGGGTTCTTTTCTTGTCCCGAGGCTCCTTCGCTCCGTCGTCCCCGTTCGGGGCAAACAGAAGGGCCGCGGATCCCGGATGGGGTTCCGCGGCCCTGAAGGCGCCGGCCTGATTCGATCAGGCTGGATCACTCCAGGGTTCTGGCCCACGGAAGGCCCACATCAGGTGGTGCTGCTTCGTCTGCTTCCGGAATCCGGCACCAGCCGCCGTAAAGGCATAGGCATGGGCCTGTGCCACTACTGCTTCCAGTGCCTTGGTCGGTCGCTCGCTGCGCTCACGGACAGGAAGTTCCGCGAGAGAAACGGAGGCGGACGCCGGACGCACGGCACGAATGCCGGACAGACCGGTGCCCGGGTTCGAGGCGCCGAGCATGCACAGGGAGACGGCCGGGCGATCGGTCATTTTGACCGTGCTGACAGAGCTGG
Source organism: Streptomyces sp. NPDC050625 (assembly GCF_040654755.1). NCBI lineage: Bacteria > Bacillati > Actinomycetota > Actinomycetes > Kitasatosporales > Streptomycetaceae > Streptomyces > Streptomyces sp. NPDC050625. The sequence continues at coordinate 646,906 of NZ_JBFAIQ010000001.1, read as the reverse complement.
TGTTGATGCTGATCACTGGACTCGCCTCCTCTCGGCGTCTCTGGGACTGGGGTGAGCCAGTCCGTTCGGATATGCAAGTACAACACGGAATCAGGGCCTCCGAGAAGGCCGCGGCTTCCGTGCCTAGAACCTATGGGGATTGCTGGGGCATGCGCAAACTATTTTTTCGACGAGTTCGTATCAGTCGCGCTCGTCGTCGCCCATGACTTCCCGGCCTGCGCAGATGGCCAGAACTTCGGCTCCGTAGCGGTTGAGTTTGCGGACTCCGACGCCAGGGATGCGGGCCAGTTCGCCGTCGTCGTCGGGGACGGCCTCGGCGATGGCCATCAGCGTCTTGTCGGTGAAGACGCAGAAGGCGGGCTGCCCGCTGCGTCGGGCCTGGTCCGCGCGCCACTCGCGCAGTCGCTCGTAGATCCCCTCGTCCATGTCGGAGGGGCAGTCCTCGCAGCGCATCAGTTTCATCTCGCCCGCGTCCGTGAGCGTCCGGCCGCAGACTCGGCAGCGGGCGGGGGTGCGCTGGGTGCGCCGGGGAGCCGCCACGGTGCCGCTCATGGAGCCGCGTTCGACGCCTCCGGCAGTGCCGGCGACCGAGCGGCCCATGGTGACGGCGGAGCCGGGGCGCAGTCCGTCGAGGAAGCGGCTGGGGCGGCGGCTCGGACGGCCGCCGGGTGCGCGCGCCAGAGCCCAGGAGACATGGAGCCGTTCTCTGGCGCGGGTCACGCCGACGTAGAGGAGCCGGCGTTCCTCCTCGATCTGCTCGTCGGTCTTTGCGTAGGTGATCGGCATCATGCCCTCGGCGATACCGACCAGGAAGACGACGTCCCACTCCAGGCCCTTGGCGGAGTGCAATGAGGCCAGGGTGACGCCCTGGACGGTGGGGGCGTGCTGGGCGCCCGCGCGCTCGTCGAGCTCGGCGACGAAGTCGCTCAGGGTGGCGCCGGGCCGGGCGGCCGCGAAGTCGTGGGCGAGGTTGACCAGGGCGGCCAGCGACTCCCAGCGTTCCCGCACGGCCCCGGAGCCGGCCGGCGGCTCGGTGGTCCAGCCCTCGCCCGACAGGACGGCGCGCACCTGGGAGGGCAGGGTCACCACGTCGTCCAGCAGGGAGTCGTTGCCGCCGAAGCGGGCGGCTCCTCGCAGCGCGACGCCGGCCTTGCGTACCTCGGGGCGGTCGAAGAACCGCTCGGCGCCGCGCAGCTGGTAGGGGACTCCGGCGTCGGCGAGGGCCTGCTCGTAGGTCTCGGACTGGGAGTTCGTGCGGAACAGGATGGCGATCTCGGCGGCCGGCACGCCGGCGTCGATGAGCTCGCGGATCCGGCGGGCGGCGCCTTCGGCCTCGGCGGGCTCGTCCGGGTATTCACTGAAGACGGGGTCGGGGCCCGGGGCGCGCTGGGAGACCAGTTCGAGACGGTGGTCGGCGGCCCGACCGTGGGCCTGGGCGAGCAGACCGTTGGCGAGGCGGACGACCTGGGGCGTGGAGCGGTAGTCGCGGACGAGCTTGACGACGGTGGCGCCGGGGTGGCGGGCGCGGAAGTCGATCAGGTGGTCGGGGGTTGCTCCCGTGAACGAGTAGATCGTCTGGCTGGCGTCGCCGACGACGCACAGGCTGTCCCGGTCGCCGAGCCACAGCTCCAGCAGGCGCTGCTGGAGGGGGCTGACGTCCTGGTACTCGTCGACCACGAAGTGCTGGTACTGGGAGCGGACCTGGTCGGCGATGTCGTGCCGGTCCTGCAGGACGGCGACGGTCAGCAGCAGGACGTCCTCGAAGTCGATGACGGCGCGGTCACGCTTGAGGTCCTCGTAGACCGCGTAGAGCTGGGCGATCTCGGCCGGGTCGCGCGGGGCGTCGCGGCCGGCCTTCACGGCGGCGAGCGGATAGTCGGCGGGGACGGTCTGGGTGACCTTGGACCATTCGATCTCGGCGGTGACGTCGCGCAGCTCGCCGCGGTCGAGGCGGATCCGGCAGGCGGCGGCCGCGTCCGCGACGAGCTGGATCTTGCGGTCGACGAGCCGGGGCAGGGATCCACCGATCGCTTTCGGCCAGAAGTACTGCAGCTGGCGCAGCGCGGCGGAGTGGAACGTGCGGGCCTGGACACCCTGCGCGCCGAGCTGGCGCAGGCGGCCGCGCATCTCGCCCGCGGCGCGGGTGGTGAAGGTGACGGCGAGCACGCTGGAGGGCTGGAGAACACCGGCGCGCACGCCATAGGCGATGCGGTGGGTGATCGCCCGCGTCTTGCCCGTGCCGGCGCCCGCCAGCACGCACACCGGACCGTGCAGGGCGGTGGCCACCTCGCGCTGCTCGGGGTCGAGCCCTTCGAGCACCGCGTCGGCCGTGTCCGGTACCGGCGGGAAGAGGGTGGAGTGCGTTGCTGCTGTCACATGGCCATGCTGCCAGGTCGCCGGAGACGGCTGTGCCGGTTGTCCACAGGGAGACCCCTGCAGTCGTACTAATGCGGCAGGCGTCACGTGCGGCGCATACCCCCGGCGGGAATGGCGGCCGGGTCGCGTACGTTCCTGTGCAGGACGACCTTCCCCGAGCTGCCAGAGGAGCGCGAGCGAGATGCAGGGCACTGTGACGATGTACAGCACCACGTGGTGCGGCTACTGCCGCCGGCTGAAGAGCCAGCTGGACCGCGAGGGCATCGCGTACACCGAGATCAACATCGAGCAGGACCCGGAGTCCGCGTCGTTCGTGGAGAAGGCGAATGGCGGAAACCAGACGGTCCCGACGGTGCGCTTCGCGGACGGCTCGACGCTGACGAACCCCTCGCTCGCGCAGGTGAAGCAGAAGATCGGCGTGTGACGGCTGCACGGCCGAGGCTGTTGCAAGTAGGCGGCTCCCGAGATGTCTCGGGAGCCGCCTTTTTCGTGGATCTCGTCAGAAGGAGTTCCGCATCGGCAGCGGCTTGCCGTACCAGAGCTCGATCAGGCGGGCTGCGATCGAGATGCCGAACGGGGGCAGCACCTCGCCCGACTCGAACGCGGCGTGCAGTTCCTCGCGGGAGAACCAGCGGGCCTCGTGGATCTCGTCGCCGTCGACGTTGACTTCGGTCGAGGTGGCGCGGGCCAGGAAGCCGAGCATGAGGCTGGACGGGAACGGCCAGGGCTGGCTGGCGACGTACTCGACCCCGCCGACGGTGATGCCTGCCTCCTCGAAGACCTCCCGGCGCACCGCCTGCTCGATGGACTCGCCGGGTTCGACGAAGCCAGCGAGCGTCGAGAAGCGGCCCTCGGGCCAGTGGACCTGCCGGCCGAGCAGAATGCGGTCGTCCTCGTCGGTGACGGCCATGATCACGGCGGGGTCGGTGCGCGGGTAGTGCTCGGCGCCGCAGGCCGGGCAGCGGCGGATGTGGCCGGCCGCGGCGATGACGGTGCGCTCGCCGCAGCGGGAGCAGAAGCGGTGGGTGCGCTGCCAGTTCTCCAGGCCGACCGCGTGCACCATGAGGCCCGCGTCCCGCGGCGACAGCAGCAGACCGGCCTCGCGCAGACCCGCCGGGCGGGCGGACTGGTCGATGCGGCCGGGCAGGGAGTCCTTCTGGAGCGCGAAGTAGCTGATGCCGTCCTCGTCGGTGCCCAGGAAGTAGCGGTGCGCCTCGGTGAGCGGGGCCTCGAAGGACGGGGTCATCATGAGTTCGGTCCGGCCGTCCACCGTCTCGTCGATGAGGACCTGGCCGCCGGAGACCACGAAGCAGCGGGTCGTGGGGTGGCTCCACGCCGCCGCGAGCCAGGCCTCGTCGAGCCGGTGGTGGGCGGCGCGGTCGATGCCGCTCGGGGCGGTGAGCGAGATGGGTCGGTCGGCGGTGTGGTCGGTCCAGGTGGTCACGGGTGCTTCCAACTCCCCCAGTGGAACGGTTTGGTTCGGCGGGCGGTTCAGCGGGACGAAGGACATGAGGGGACCGGGCCGGTTGCGGGCGGGACGTGCGGGGCGGTTCCTCCAGTGTGCCCCGCGCGCGGTACCGCTCCGTGCGGCGCGGGCCGGTCAGGGCGCATGGCGCCAGTTCTCGGCGAGGTCGCCCCACAGATACGCGGAGGTCTCGACGCCCTTGAGGAGGAGGTCGAGCTCGACCTTCTCGTTCGGGGCGTGCCAGCCGTCGGAGGGGACGGAGATGCCCAGGAACAGGACGGGCGTGCCGAGGACCTCCTGCAGGTCGGCGGCGGGCCCGGAGCCGCCCTCGCGGGTGAAGCGGACCGGCCCCTCGAAGGCGCGGCCCATGGCACGGGCCACCGACCGCAGGGCGGGGTGGTCGAGCGGGGTCAGGCACGGGCGCGTGGCCGAGCCGAAGACGATTTCGAGGCGGATCCCGGCGGGCACCTGATCGGCGGCCCAGTCGCGGACGGCCTTCTCGATGTGGTCGGGGTCCTGCCCAGCGACCAGCCGGAAGGACAGCTTCACCATGGCCGAGGACGGGATGATCGTCTTGCTGCCGGGGCCCTGGTAGCCGCCGCCGATGCCGTTGACCTCGGCGGTGGGGCGGGCCCAGATGCGTTCCAGGGTGGTGTGTCCGGCCTCGCCGTGGGTGGCGTGGGACTTGGCGGTGCGCAGCCACTGCCGCTCGTCGAAGGGCAGCTCGGCGAAGAGCGCGCGCTCGCGGTCGGTGAGCTCGACGATGCCGTCGTAGAAACCGGGGACCGCCACGCGCGCGTGCTCGTCGTGCAGGGCCGCGACGAGGCGGGCGGCCGCGGTCGCGGGGTTGGGCACGGCACCGCCGAAGGAGCCCGAGTGGATGTCCTGCTCGGGGCCGTACAGCCGGAGCTCGCACTCGGCGAGGCCGCGCATGCCGGTGCACACCGTCGGGGTGTCCTCGGACCACATGCCCGTGTCGGAGACGATCACGGCGTCGGCGGCGAGCCGGGCGGCGTGCTCCTCGACGAGGGCCCGGAAGTGCGGGGAGCCGGATTCCTCCTCGCCCTCGATCAGGAGCTTCAGGTTGACGGCCGGGGCGGTACGGCCGGTGGCCGCGAGGTGGGCGCGGACGCCGAGTGTGTGAAAGAACACCTGGCCCTTGTCGTCGGCCGCCCCGCGCGCGTAGAGACGGTTCCCGCGGACCAGGGGATCGAAGGGCTCGCTGTCCCAGCCGTCCTCGCGGGCGGCGGGCTGCACGTCGTGGTGGCCGTAGACGAGGACCGTCGGGGCCCCCGGGTCGCCTGCGGGCCACTCGGCGAAGACGGCCGGGGCGCCCGGCGTCTCCCAGACCTCGGCGACGGGGAAGCCGGTCTCCTTGAGCTTGGCGGCGAGCCAGTCGGCGCTGCGCCGGACTTCGGGAGCGTGGTCGGGCTGGGCCGACACGGAGGGGATGCGCAGCCATGCGGCGAGGTCGTCGAGGAAGGCGGCGCGGTGCTGCTCGATGTACGTACGGACGGCGCTGTCCGGGGTCTGGCTCATGTCCACGAGCCTATCGGCCCGTGCGGACATACTGATCGGGCTGTTCGTCACACTTGGGGTTGGCCCGAGTGCCACTCCGGCTCCCCCAGGAGCAGCCGCTCCAGGGCGGCCCGGTCCGGCAGGTCGGGCGGCCGTACGGCCTCTCCGCTGCGGACGTACACAAAGGTGGCCGTGACCGATTCCAGTGGTACGCCCTGCTGCTCGGCCCATGCGAGCCGGTAGACGGCGAGCTGCAGCGGGTCCGCGGCGCGGCCGCGGCTGGTCTTCCAGTCGACGATCTCGTACGTCACTCCGTCCCCGTCGCCGTTCTTGTAGACGGCGTCGATACGGCCCCGTACGACGCGGCCCGCGAGGGCGAGCTGGAAGGGGGTCTCGACGCGGTGGGGCGTGCGGTGGGCGTACTCGCTGCGTTCGAAGGCGTCCTTGAGCGCTTCGAGGTCCCGTTCGTCGGCGATCTCGGCCTCGCTGCCCGGCAGGTCTTCGGGCTCCAGCATGGGCAGCGTCAATTCTTCGAACCGGGCCTCCACCCAGGCGTGGAATCGGGTGCCTCGACGCGCGGCGGGTTGCGGGGGGCGCGGCATGGGGCGCGCGAGTTCCTGCGCGAGACCGTCCGGGTCCTCGGCCAGGCGCAGCAGCTGGGTCGCGGTCAGTGTGGTCGGCAGGACGACGTCCGTGACGCTGCGGCGGGCGCGCAGGAGCTCTCCGGTGAGCGCGTCGAGGTCGCGGTCCCATGAGGCGATGGCTCGGGCCTCCTCAGGAGTGAAGGACGTGCGCTCCGGGGCACGCTCCCGCCGCGGCTCCGGCTCCGGCTCCGGCTCCGGCTCCGGCTCCGGCTCCGGGAGGCGAACGGCCGGCCGCTCGCTCGGTCCGGCCTGGTGCGGGACGGCGGGGCGGTCCGTGGTCCAGGACTCCCAGTCGTCGGCGTCCTCCTCGAAGAACGGGTCCTCGTAGGGCACCTCTTCGTCCGGTGGCGGGGGCCAGTCCGGGTCGTCGTAGGTGTCGGGGTCGTGGGTGGCCGCCGGGTGGGCGTCCTGGTGGGTGGCGAGGTCTTCCAGGTGGGCGAGTACGGTCTCGGCGGCCGCGCGGCGGCGGGCCAGTGCGGCGGCGTCCAGGGGCAGCGGCCAGGCCTGGTCGGCCATCGCCCGGTGCAGGGCCGGGTTCTCCTCGTCCTCCGTGGGCTCGTCCGCCCAGGCCTCGATCTCGCCGTAGCCGGCGGCGCAGTGGTCGTGCAGGGCGAGCAGGAAGTCGGAGGGTCCGCGGGGCTTCTTCTGGGCGGGGCCCCACCAGTGGCCGGAGCCGAGGAGCAGAGAACGGGGGCGGGTGAAGGTGACGTAGCCGAGGCGGAGCTCCTCGGTGTGCTGGTGTTCCTTCATCGCCTCGTGGAAGGCCTTCATCCCCCGGGAGTTCCAGGCCTCGATATCGGGCAGCGTGTCGGCGTCTCCGCGCAGCCGGTGCGGCAGCACCTTGGCCTGGGAGGTCCACTTCTCGCGGCCCTGTGTGCTGGGGAACGTGCCGGTGACGAGGCCGGGCACGGCGACGACGTCCCACTCCAGGCCCTTGGACTTGTGCGCGGTGAGCACCTTGACGGTGTTCTCCCCGCCGGGGAGGGCGTTGTCGAGGCCCTTCTCGTACTGGGCGGCGGTGCGCAGGAAGCCGAGGAAGGCCAGGAGGGTGGCCTCGCCGTCGTTCGCGGCGAAGGACGCGGCGATGTCCAGGAAGTTCGACAGGGTCTCTCGGCGGCGGGCGGCGAGCGCGTGCGGTGACGCCGACAGCTCCACCTCAAGGCCGGTGACGGCGAGGACGCGGTGCAGGACGTCCATCAGCGGGTCGGCCAGCGAGCGGCGCAGTTCGCGCAGCTCGGTGGCCAGGCGGGCGAAGCGCACGCGCGCGTCCGGGGAGAACGGCAGCCCGTCGTCGTCCCCCTCGGCGTCGGCACCGTTCAGGGGTGTCTCCAGGAATGTCTCGAGGGCGTCCGCGAGCGATATCACCTCGGACGGGTCGACCCCCTCGACGGCCTCGGCGAGCCGGCGGTCCGGGTCGTCTTCGGCGCCCACGCGCGCGTGGGCCACGAGAAGTCGGGCGCGCCGCCCGAGGAGAGCGAGGTCGCGGGGGCCGATGCGCCAGCGCGGGCCGGTCAGCAGACGGACCAGGGAGGCATTGGCGCCGGGGTCCTGGAGCACCTCGCAGACGGCGACCAGGTCGGCGACCTCGGGCAGGTGCAGCAGCCCGGAGAGGCCGACGACCTCGACGGGGATGTCGCGGGCGACGAGCGCGCCCTGGATCTCGGCGAAGTCGGTTGCCGTACGGCACAGGACGGCGATCTCGCCGGGCGCCTTGCCGGTCTGCACGAGATGGGCGATGGAGTCGGCGATCCAGCCAATCTCCTCGGCATGGGTGGGCAGCAGGGCGCAGCGGACCGTGCCGTCGCGCTCGGCGCCGGGGGCCGGGCGGAGCGCTTCCACGCCCGCGTGCATGGCGCGCAGCGGCTCGGCGAGGCCGTTGGCGAGGTCGAGGAGGCGGCCGCCGCTACGGCGGTTCTCGCTGAGTGCCTGGCGGGTGGCGGGCCGGCCCTCGGCGTCGGCGAAGTGCTCGGGAAAGTCGTCGAGGTTGGCCACGGAGGCGCCGCGCCAGCCGTAGATGGCCTGGCAGGGGTCGCCGACGGCGGTCACCGGATGGCCCGTGCCCTCGCCGAAGAGGCCCGCCAGCAGGACACGCTGGGCCACCGAAGTGTCCTGGTACTCGTCAAGGAGCACCACGCGGAACTCGTCGCGCAGCACGCGGCCCACCTCGGGGATCCGGGCGAGGGCTGCGGAGAGGGCGATCTGGTCGCCGAAGTCGAGCAGGTCGCGCTCGCGCTTGGCGGCCCGGTAGCGCACGACGAGTTCGGCGAGTTCGCGGCGGGCGGCGGCCGTCTCCGGGACCTTGCGCAGGTCGGCGTTGGTGAGCCTGGCGTCTTCCAGGCTCACCAGCAGGTCGGCGTCCCACGCACGCAGGTTCTCGGGGCGTACGAGGTGTTCGGCGAGTTCGGAGTCGAGGGTGAGCAGGTCGCTGACCAGGTCGGCGAAGGAGCGGGTCAGCGCCGGGTAGGGGCCGGGAGCCTCGCGCAGTACGCGCGCGGCGAGCTGGTAGCGGGTGGCGTCGGCGAGCAGCCGTGATGTCGGCTCCAGTCCGATGCGCAGGCCGTGGTCGGTCAGGAGGCGGCCGGCGAAGGCGTGGTACGTGGAGATCACCGGCTCGCCGGGCGGGTTGTCCGGGTCGATGACGTCGGGGTCGGTGACGCCGGCCTTGACCAGTGCCTTGCGGACACGTTCGGCGAGTTCACCGGCGGCCTTGTTGGTGAAGGTCAGGCCGAGGACCTGCTCGGGGGCGACCTGTCCGGTGCCGACCAGCCACACCACCCGTGCCGCCATCACCGTGGTCTTGCCCGATCCGGCTCCGGCCACGATCACCTGCGGGGCGGGCGGCGCGGTGATGCAGGCCGTCTGCTCCGGGGTGAACGGGATGCCGAGGAGCTCCTTGAGCTGCTCGGGGTCGGTGATACGGGCGGCCATGTCCCAGAGGCTAGCGGCGGGCACTGACAACGGTTGCCGGCCCCCCGTCCGCCCGCTACTCGACCACGTGCCGTCCCTCCGGCCGCGCGCTGCACGACGCCCGGAACGCACAGTGCGTGCAGTGCTGGCCGGTGCTCGGCGTGAACCGCTCGTCGAGGACCTTTCCGGCGGCGGTGGCCAGCAGGTCACCGACCCACTCCCCCTCCAGCGGCTCCTGGGCCTGCACCTTGGGCAGGGTCTCGCCGCCGTCGCGCTTGGCCGCGCCCTGGCGCAGCTGCACGAGTTCGGCGCCGCCCGGTTCGGGGCGTACGCCGTCGAAGGCGTCGTCCACGGCTCCCGCGCCGACGGCCAGCTGGTAGACGGCGAGCTGCGGATGGCGGGCCACCTCGGCCGCGCTGACCGGCTGCTTGCCGGTCTTGAAGTCCACGACGTACGCGCGTCCCTCGCCGTCCGTCTCGACGCGGTCCATCTGGCCGCGGATGCGCACCTCGTAGTCGCCCGCTTCGAGGGTGACGTCGAAGTCGTGCTCGCTCGCCACGGGTGTGCGCCCGGTGCGGTCCAGCACATGCCACTTCAGGAAGCGTTCGAGCGCCACACGCGCGTGCTCCATCTCCTGCGCCGACTTCCAAGGCGCGTCGAAGGCGAGCGCGTTCCACACCGACTCCAGGCGCTCCATGAGGACGGCGAGGTCTGCGGGGGTGCGTCCGGACGCGACCTCGTCGGCGAGGACGTGCACCACGTTGCCGAAGCCCTGGGCAGTGGTGGCGGGCGCGTCGGCCTTCACCTCGCGGCCCAGGAACCACTGGAGGGCGCACGTGTTGGCGAGCTGGTCGAGGGCGCTGCCGGACAGGACCACGGGCTGGTCGCGGTTGCGCAGCGGCATCTTGCTCTCGGTCGGCTCGAACATGCCCCACCAGCGGTAGGGGTGGGCCGAGGGGACCAGTGGGCGGCCGTCCTCGTCGGCGAGCGCCGCGAGCCGGGCGAGCCGGCGGGCGGCGGCCTCGCGGAGGGTGGCAGAAGCGCGCGGGTCGACGGTCGTGGCGCGCAGCTCGGCGACGAGCGCGGCCACGGACAGCGGGCGGCGGGGGCGGCCGGTGACGTCCCGCGGTTCGACGCCGAGCTCCGTGAGGAAACGGGAGGGCTGGTCACCGTCGTCCGCGGGCGCCTGCACCGCGGTGACGACGAGGCGTTCACGCGCGCGTGTGGCGGCGACGTAGAAGAGGCGGCGCTCCTCGGCGAGCAGAGCGCCGGGGGTGAGCGGTTCGGCGAGCCCGTCGCGGCCGATGCGGTCGGCCTCCAGGAGGGAGCCGCGGCGGCGCAGGTCCGGCCAGAGGCCCTCCTGGACGCCGGCGACCACGACCAGGCGCCACTCCAGGCCCTTGGAGCGGTGCGCGGTCATCAGACGGACGGCGTCCGGCCGTACGGCACGCCGGGTGAGCGTGTCGGCGGCGATGTCCTCGGCCTCGATCTCCGCCAGGAAGTTCAGGGCGCCTCGGCCGCCGGTGCGCTCCTCCGCGCGCGCGGCGGTCGCGAACAGGGCGCACACGGCGTCCAGGTCACGGTCGGCGTTGCGGCCGGCCGCGCCGCCGCGCCGGGCGGCCCGTTCCAGACGGGTGGGCCATGGGGTGCCCTGCCACAGCTCCCACAGCGCCTCCTCGGCCGTGCCGCCGCCCGCGAGGCACTCCCGTGCCTTCCTGAGCAGCGCGCCGAGCCGCTGGGCCCCGCGGGCGTACACCGGGTCGTGCGCGACCAGGCGTTCGGGTTCGGCGAGTGCCTGAGCGAGCAGTTCGTCCGAGGGCGGCGGCAGCGGGTTGCCCGCCACGCGCTCCTCCTCGCGCAGGGCCCGGCCGAGACGGCGCAGGTCGGCCGCGTCCATGCCGGCGAGGGGGGAGGTGAGCAGGGTCAGGGCGGTCTCGGTGGTGAGCCAGGAGGTGTCCGGAGCCGGGTCCTCGGCGGATCGACCGGCGGTCTGCTCGGCGGTCTCCGCGAGCTGCTCCCCGGCGTCGCCCCGTGGCGCGGCTGCCTCGCCGTCGCCCCGTACGCCCCGTGCCGCCTCCGCCGTCGCCACCGCCCTGAGCGCCGTCAGCAGCGGTGCCACCGCCGGCTCGTGGCGCAGGGGCAGGTCGTCGCCGTCGATGTCCAGGGGGACGCCGGCGGCCGTGAGGGCGCGGCGGACCGTCGGGATGGTGCGCGATCCGGCGCGCACCAGGACGGCCATCTCGCCCCAGGGAACGCCGTCCTCCAGGTGTGCCCGGCGGAGGATGTCGGCGATGTTGTCCAGCTCCGTACCGGCCGTGGGGTACGTGTACGCCTCGACCCGGCCTCCGTCCCGGGCCGGGACGAGCTCACGATGGGCTCGTACCTTGTCGGCGGGCAGGCGGGTCAGCGGCATGCGCTGGGTCACCAGACGGGTGGCGGCCAGCAGGGCGGCGCCGGAGCGGCGGGAGGTCCGCAGGACCTCGACGGGAGCCGGACGGCCGTCCGCGCGCGGGAAGGCCGCCGGGAAGTCCAGGATGCCGTTCACGTCCGCGCCCCGGAACGCGTAGATCGACTGGTCGGGGTCGCCGAAGGCGACCAGGGTGTGGCCGCCGTCGGCCAGGGCGTGCAGCAGGCGAACCTGGGCCGGGTCGGTGTCCTGGTACTCGTCGACGTACACGGCGTCGTACTGCGCGGCGAGCCGGGCCGCGGCCTCGGGGCGACGGGCCAGCAGCACCGCGCGGTGGACGAGTTCCGCGTAGTCGAGCACGCCCTGCATGTCGAGCACGTCGAGGTACTCGGCGAGGAACGCGGCGGCGGCCCGCCAGTCGGGGCGGCCGATCCGGCGGGCGAAGGCGTCCAGGGCGTCGGGGCCCAAGCCCAGTTCCCGGCTGCGGGCGAGCACCGCGCGGACCTCGTCGGCGAAGCCGCGGGTGGTCAGGCAGGCGCGCAGTTCGTCCGGCCAGCGCACATGGGTGAGGCCGAGGCGTTCCAGGTCGGGCTCGCCCGCGAGCAGTTCGCGGACGGTGACGTCCTGCTCGGGGCCGGAGAGCAGTCGCAGCGGCTCCACGAACAGGTCGCTGTCCTGGTGGGCACGGACCAGGGCGTAGCAGTACGAGTGGAACGTGGTCGCCCGGGGTGCCCGGGCCGCCCCCATGCGCAGGGCCATGCGGTCGCGGAGTTCGACGGCCGCCTTGCGGCTGAACGTCAGCACGAGGATCCGCGCGGGGTCCCCGCCGCGGGCGATCCGCGCGGCCACGGACTCCACCAGCGTGGTGGTCTTGCCGGTGCCGGGACCTGCGAGAACGAGCAGCGGACCGGACCTGTGGTCAACCACCGCGCGCTGAGCGGCGTCAAGAAGAGGGGGATCCTGTTCGGTCGGCGGGGTACGCACCAGTCGGTAAGCGCCACGGTCCCCCTGCCGCACCTGAGGGTGCGGCAGGCGCCTGGTGGAGGAAGAGGAGCTCACGTGGTTCGCCGGTCCTGGTGGTCGTACTGGTTGTCGGGCCGCCGTGCGTGCAGAGCGGTGGCCGCGGGGTGAGGGGGACGCGTTCCGTCGACGCTACGCCGCCGGACGGGACGGAAGTGAGGCTTCCGCTTCTTCCCTCCCGGCTCTTGCGACACGCGCGTCCCACGCCTCACGAACGTACGGCATGCCACGGACGTCCCTCGTGTCCCCCGTACGGGCCACGGGTTCCCCTCGGAGGGGTCCGATGGCGGAAGCTGTCAGGTGTGACCCCCCGCGCCCTCGTCGCCGTCCCACCGCGCACGTCTCATGTCGAGCCGCGGCAGGTGGCCCTCGGCGGCCCTGCTCGCCTCCTTCAAAGGGGTGCCCTCCGCGCGATAGTGGTCGAGGGCCCGCAGTTCGTGGCCCGGAAGCAGCACCCCGTCGGCGCGCACGACGCGCCACCACGGCACGGCTCCCCCATAGAGGGCCATCACGCGGCCGACCTGGCGCGGACCGCCCTCCTCCAGCCACTCTGCGACGTCCCCGTACGTCATGACACGACCGGGCGGAATCCGCTCGGCCACGTCGAGAACCCGCTCGGCGTACTCCGGCAGCGCCTCCGTGCCTCCCGCCCGGGCGCCCTCAGGAAGGTTCTCCTCGCTCATTCGCCCCATCCTGCCCCACCCCACCGACAACGTGACGCACTCGTCACCGGACGCATCCCTCGCCCTGGAGCGGCGCTTCCGGCAGACTGTGCGCCCCCGCATTTGCACCCTGATGCCCCCGTGTGCCGGTGGGGCATGCCACCATCGTGCGGGCGGTGACCGGTGATACGAGACCAAGAAGAGACGATGAAGCAGCAGGGCGTGCACGCCGAAGGCGCGGAGGGCGGCTCTGCCGTCCCTTCGCGTCCGGACACCGCCGACGTGCACGAGAAGAGCCCTGAAGAGACCGCACGCACGACGTCTCCGCCGAACCGGGCCGACGGCCCGGACGACGCTCACGTCGACGAGGTCGAGGGCGACGAACCCCTGCTCCCCGCGCGCGTGCACCGTCCGTCCGACCTGATGCGGCTCCTGGTGGGCGTGCTCGCCATCGTCGTCCTGCTCGCGATCGCCGCGTTCGCACACGGAACGACCTCGGGGCTCGAACAGGACATCAACAAGGGCACCGGCCAGGCACCCGATCTGCTGATCAAGATCGCCGGACTGGCGTCGAGCATCGCGATCCTCCTGGTGCCGGTCGCGTTCGCCATCGAACGGCTGATCAAGCGGGACGGGCTGCGCATCGCCGACGGCGTGCTCGCGGCGGTCCTCGCACACGGAGTGACCCTCGCCACCGACCTGTGGGTCGCCAGAGCCGCCCCCGCCTCGATCCAGGAGGCGCTCACCCAGCCCTCCCCCGGTGACATCCACGCCCTGACCGACCCGGTGCACGGCTATCTGGCACCCGTCATCGCGTACATGACGGCCGTCGGCATGTCCCGGCGGCCCCGCTGGCGTGCCGTGCTGTGGATCGTGCTGATGCTCGACGCGTTCTCGATGCTGGTCACCGGCTACACGACGCCGTTCTCGATCATCCTGACGGTACTGATCGGCTGGACCGTGGCCTACGGGACGCTGTACGCGGTCGGCTCCCCCAATGTCCGTCCCACGGGACAGACGCTGATGGCCGGCCTGCGGCACGTGGGGTTCCACCCCGTCTCGGCGGCCCGCGAGGAGGCCGCGGACACGGAGAACGGCGACCGCGGCCGACGCTACTTCGTCACCCTGGAGGACGGCCCGCCGCTCGACGTCACGGTGGTCGACCGGGAGCAGCAGGCGCAGGGCTTCTTCTACCGCGCGTGGCGCAATCTGACCCTGCGCGGCTTCGCCACCCGCAGCAGCCTGCAGTCGCTGCGCCAGGCGCTGGAGCAGGAGGCGCTGCTCGCCTACGCGGCCATCGCGGCCGGCGCCAACGCGCCCAAGCTGATCGCGACCTCCGAGCTGGGCCCCGACGCCGTCATGCTCATCTACGAGCACACCGGCGGGCGCACCCTGGACGCGCTGGCGGACGACGAGATCACCGACGAACTGCTGCGCAACACCTGGCACCAGGTGCAGGCACTGCAGTCGCGGCGCATCGCGCACCGCAGGCTGGCGGGTGACGCGATTGTGGTGGATCGTTCCGGCACGGTGATCCTCACCGATCTGCGCGGTGGCGAGATCGCGGCCGGCGATCTGCTGCTGCGCATGGACGTCGCCCAGCTGGTCACCACGCTCGGCCTGCGGGTGGGCGCCGAGCGGGCCGTGGCCTCCGCCGTTCGCGTGCTCGGTCCGGACGTCGTCGCCGACTGCCTGCCGATGCTCCAGCCGATCGCGCTGACCCGCTCCACGCGCGCGACGCTGCGAAAACTGGCCCGCGAGCGGGCGCAGCGGGAGCGCGAGGCGGTCCTTGAGACATCACGGCAGGACAAGCAGGCCCGCCTGGAGGAGGGCTCGGACGACAGCGAACCCGTACTCGAGAAGCCCGACAAGAAGACGGTGCGCGCGGAACAGCGGGCCGAGAAGCGGGCCATCGACGAGGCTGTGGAGGAGGCTCGTGAAGAGGATCTGCTGACACAGATCCGGCACGAGGTGCTGCGGATCAGGCCGCAGGCGCCCGTGGAGCCGGCCCGCCTGGAGCGGGTGCGGCCGCGCACGCTGATCAGCTTCATCGCGGGTGCCATCGGCGCGTACTACCTGCTGACCCAGCTCACGCACATCGAGTTCGGCACCCTCTTCGCCCAGGCCCAGTGGGGCTGGGTGATCGCGGCGGTGCTGTTCTCGGCGCTCAGCTATGTCGCCGCCGCCATGGCACTGCTGGGGTTCGTGCCCGAGCGGGTGCCGTTCCCGCGGACCGTGGCGGCGCAGGTCGCCGGGTCCTTCGTGAAGATCGTGGCACCGGCCGCGGTCGGCGGTGTCGCACTCAACACGCGTTTCCTGCAGCGCGCGGGAGTACGGCCCGGGCTCGCGGTGGCGAGCGTCGGCGCGTCGCAGCTGTTCGGGCTCGGCTGCCACATCCTGATGCTGCTGTCCTTCGGCTATCTGACCGGCACCGAGAAGACCCCGTCGCTGTCGCCGTCCCGGACGGTCATCGCCGGCCTGCTCACCGTGGCGGTGCTCGTGCTCGTGGTGACCTCGGTGCCGTTCCTGCGGAAATTCGTCGTCACGCGCGTGAGGTCGCTGTTCGCGGGTGTGGTCCCTCGCATGCTGGACGTGCTGCAGCGGCCGCAGAAGCTGGTCACCGGCATCGGCGGCATGCTCCTGCTCACCGCCTGCTTCGTGATGTGCCTGGACGCGTCGATCCGGGCGTTCGGCGACAACTCCACCTCGCTCAGCATCGCCAGCGTCGCCGTCGTCTTCCTCGCCGGAAACGCGCTCGGGTCCGCGGCGCCGACCCCGGGCGGTGTGGGCGCGGTGGAGGCGACCCTGACGGTCGGCCTCATCGCCGTCGGCCTCCCCAAGGAGGTCGCCGCACCGGCCGTCCTGCTGTTCCGGCTCCTGACCCTGTGGCTGCCGGTGCTGCCGGGCTGGCTGGCCTTCAACCACCTGACGCGCAAGGGCGCCCTGTAGCCGCACGCCGGCGGAAGTACCTCGTACGGCCCGCGCCCCGAGCGCCGCACCGTGCGCCGCCCCAGGATGGAAGCATGCCGAAGCCCTTCCGGATCCGCGCCGCCGTGACCGTCGCCGTACTGCTGTCCTCCCTGGTGGCGGGCTGTAGCAGCGGCTCCGGCGACGGGGACCTGACCACGCAGAAACTGGACTGGAAGGACTGCCCGGCGCCGTCCCCGGCGGAGGGCGGCGGCGGCCCCCCGTCGCCGCTGCCGAACGGCGGCACCTGGCAGTGCGCCACCATGAAGGCGCCCCTCAATTGGGACAACCCCAAGGGCGCCACCATCGGCCTCGCGCTGATCCGGGCGAAGGCGAGCGGTGACCCGAGCAAGCGGATCGGCTCGCTGATCTTCAACTTCGGCGGCCCCGGCGGTTCCGGCGTCACTACGCTGCCCGCCTTCGGCGAGGACTACGCCAAGCTGCGCACCCGCTACGACCTGGTGAGCTTCGACCCGCGCGGGGTCGGTCGCAGTGACCCGGTCGAGTGCGAGAGCGACGCGCAGCTGGACGAGTTCTTCCAGCAGGACGCGACGCCCGACGACGCGGCCGAGCGCGCCCAGCTCCTGAACCGCACCAAGCAGTTCAACGGGGCCTGCGAGAAGAACTCCAAGAGGGTCCTCCCCCATGTGCGCACCGCGGACGCCGCCCGCGACATGGACCTCATGCGCCAGGTCCTCGGCGATGAAAAGCTGCACTACTTCGGCATCTCCTACGGCACCGAACTCGGGGGCGTCTATGCCCACTTGTTCCCCAAGAACGTGGGCCGGGCCGTGTTCGACGGGGTCGTCGACCCCACGCAGAACCCGGAACAGAGCGCGCTCGGGCAGGCCCGGGGCTTCCAGCTCGCGCTCGACAACTTCGCCGAGGACTGCACGTCGAAGACCACCGAGTGCCCGATCGGCGACACCCCGCAGGACGTCAAGGACCGCATCGCCAAGCTGCTCAGTGACCTGGACAAGAAGCCGATCCCGGGCATCTTCCCGCGCCAGCTGACCCAGACCGCCGCGACCAACGGCATCGCTCAGTCCCTGTACTCCAAGGACTTCTGGGAGTACCTCACGGAGGGGCTTGAGCAGGCCTACGCCGGCGACGGCAAGATCCTCATGCTGCTGTCCGACTCGATGAACGGCCGCAGCGAGAACGGCGAGTACAGCAACATCACCGCGGCGAACACCGCCATCAACTGCGCCGACGACAAACCGCGGTACACGGCCGACTTCGTCGAGCAGAGGCTGCCGCAGTTCCGCTCCGCCTCCCCGCTGTTCGGGGACTTCCTGGCCTGGGGCATGCTCAGCTGCACCAACTGGGCGGTACCGGGTGCCGCCGATCATCCCGACGTGAGTGCGCCCGGGGCGGCGCCGATCCTCGTCGTGGGCAACACCGGCGACCCCGCGACCCCGTACGAGGGCGCGCGGAAGATGGTGGACGCGCTCGGCAAGGGCGTCGGCGTCCAGCTGACGTACAAGGGGCAGGGGCACGGCGCGTACGACAGCAAGAACAAGTGCGTGCAGGACACGGTGAACGGCTATCTGCTGGACGGGAAGGTGCCGCCGGCCGGGACCGTCTGCTCCTGAACTCACTCGGGTTACTGAGAGAAGTCGCAGGTCAGAGAGTTATCCACAGGCCGGCACAGGCTCGGCTTGATCCGCCTACTATGGCCTGACTGCTCCCCGCGGCTCAGGGCGGAGGGCTCGTGAGGGGGGTGCGCATGTCGCGTTTCGCACGATGGACGGCCACGGTCGCAGCAGTTGTGCTGGTGGCCGGATGCAGCGGCGGATCGTCCGGCGGAAGCGGGGACGAGGGCAAGGGCCGGTCAGATACGCCGTCGGGATCGCCGACCGCCACGTCCGCCGCCCTGCCCGCCTCGCTCACGGCGCAGAAGCTCGCCTGGGGCGGCTGCAAGGCCACGAAAGACGCCCCGGCGCCGAGCGCCGACTGGCAGTGCGCCACGCTCAAGGTGCCTCTGGACTGGGCGAAACCGGACGGCGAGACGATCGGCCTGGCACTGATCCGCGCCAAGGCCACCGGAGGCGACCACATCGGCTCGCTGCTGTTCAACTTCGGCGGTCCGGGCGGCTCGGGCGTGTCCATGATGCCGTACTACGCGGCCACGGTCTCCAAGCTGCGCCAGCGGTACGACCTGGTGAGCTGGGACCCGCGCGGGGTCGGGGCGAGCGAGGGCATCCGCTGCCGCGGCGACCGGGAGATCCAGTCCGCCGAGACGGTGGACGCCACCCCGGACACACCGGCCGAGGAACAGGCCTACTTCCAGGACGCCGCCGACTTCGGCAAGGGCTGTGAGAAGGCCGCCGGGAAGCTGATGGCGCATGTGTCGACGACCGACACGGCACGCGACATGGATCTGATGCGCCAGGTCCTCGGCGACACGAAGATGCACTACTTCGGCATCTCCTACGGCACCGAACTGGGCGGTGTGTACGCCCACTTGTTCCCCAGGAACGTGGGGCGGCTGATCCTGGACGCGGTGGTCGACCCGAGCGCCGACTCGGTGGGCCACGCCGAGAACCAGGCCCGGGGCTTCCAGCGGGCCCTGGACGACTATCTGAAGTCCACGGGGCAGGACCCGAAGCAGGGCTCGCAGAAGATCGCGAACCTGCTGGACGGGATCGACGCCAAGCCGCTCCCGACGTCGTCCGGGCGCAAGCTGACACAGACGCTCGCGGTCACCGGAATCGTCCTGCCGCTGTACAGCGAGGCCAGCTGGCCGACGCTCACCAGTGCCCTGAAGGCCGCCGAGCAGGGTGACGGCTCGAAGTTGTTGTCGCTCGCCGACAACTACAACGAGCGCGACTCCGCGGGGCACTACGGCACGACCACGCATGCACAACGGGTCATATCGTGCCTGGACGACAAGCAGCGGCCCACGCTGACGGAGACGAAGAAGCTGCTGCCGGAGTTCGAGAAGATCTCACCGGTGTTCGGGGACTTCCTGGGCTGGGACACGGCCGGCTGGTGCCACGACTGGCCGGTGCCCGGGCAGTACGACACCCCGGAGGTCAGTGCGCCGGGTGCGGCACCGATCCTGCTGGTCGGCAACACCGGGGACCCGGCGACGCCGTACGAGGGCGCCCGCAGGATGGCGGACGAACTGGGCAAGGGTGTCGGTGTGGAGCTCACCTGGAAGGGCGAGGGACACGGGGCGTACGGCAACGGGAGCGACTGCGTCGACTCGACGGTGAACGCGTATCTGCTCGACGGGACGGTACCCGAGGACGGCAAGGTCTGCTCGTAGCGCCGCCGTCGGGCCAAGGGCCCCGGGCAGCGGAAAGGGGCCCGGCACTCGTGGTGCCGAGCCCCTCCGGGACCGGGGCAGGCGTGGGCCTAGTAGACGGGCTTGTCCGGCTCGATCTGGTGGACCCAGCCGATCACACCGCCGCCGACGTGCACGGCGTCCGCGAAGCCCGCGGACTTCAGCACGGCGAGGACTTCCGCACTGCGGACACCCGTCTTGCAGTGCAGGACGATCTTCTTGTCCTGCGGGAGGGCCTCCAGGGCGGTGCCCATCAGGAACTCGTTCTTCGGGATCAGCCGGGCGCCCGGGATGGAGACGATCTCGTACTCGTTCGGCTCGCGGACATCGATGATGTCGATGTTCTCGCCGTCGTCGATCCACTCCTTGAGCTGCTTGGGAGTGATCGTCGAACCGGCGGCCGCCTCCTGGGCCTCCTCGGACACGACGCCACAGAAGGCCTCGTAGTCGATGAGCTCGGTGACGGTCGGGTTCTCGCCGCAGACCGCGCAGTTCGGGTCCTTGCGGACCTTCACCTGGCGGTACTGCATCTCCAGGGCGTCGTAGATCATCAGCCGGCCGACCAGCGGCTCACCGATGCCGGCGAGCAGCTTGATGGCCTCGTTGACCTGGATGGAGCCGATGGACGCGCACAGCACACCGAGGACACCGCCCTCGGCGCAGGAGGGAACCATGCCGGGGGGCGGGGGCTCCGGGTACAGGCAGCGGTAGCAGGGGCCGTGCTCCGACCAGAAGACGGACGCCTGGCCGTCGAAGCGGTAGATCGAGCCCCACACGTACGGCTTGTTCAGCAGCACGCAGGCGTCGTTGACCAGGTAGCGGGTCGCGAAGTTGTCCGTGCCGTCGACGATCAGGTCGTACTGGCTGAAGATGTCCATCACGTTGTCGGCCTCGAGCCGCTCCTCGTGAAGGATCACGTTCACGTACGGGTTGATGCCCTTGACGGTGTCCCGAGCGGACTCGGCCTTGGAGCGGCCGATGTCGGACTGGCTGTGGATGATCTGACGCTGCAGGTTCGACTCGTCGACCTCGTCGAACTCCACGATGCCGAGCGTGCCCACGCCGGCCGCGGCCATGTACATCAGCGCCGGCGAACCCAGGCCGCCGGCACCCACACAGAGCACCTTGGCGTTCTTCAGCCGCTTCTGCCCGTCCATCCCGACATCGGGGATGATCAGGTGGCGGGAGTACCTGCGGACCTCGTCTACGGTGAGCTCAGAGGCTGGCTCGACCAGGGGTGGCAACGACACGGGGACTCCGTTGGTCGGTCAATCACTACAGTTGTTCTCCCTGTAACACTGCCATGGCCTTCTTCATTCCGAGACACCCGTTCCGATCCGCGAGACGATTTCGTCCCAGTAGCCGGGCATGGTCTCCCAGGGGTCGGCCCGGCCGCCGCGATCGGTGCGGTCGGTGAAGTAGATCGTCGCCGCGCCCTGCCAGCGGGCGACGCGCAGCGCCTCGTCGAGATGGCCGCGGGGCACGCCGTGCACGAAGTGGCAGAAGCGGTCGGGCGGGTAGTCGGCGGTCCACTCGGCCACCTGCGACCAGCGGTAGTCGGCCCAGGAGCCGGAGAAGGTCACCAACTGGTCGGCGGTCGCGGCGTAGCCCGGGTGCGGGTGGGTGCCGTGGCCGAGGACGACATGGGCGTCGGCGCGGATCGCGCGCAGCGCGTCGACGGTGCGGCGGACCTCGGGGAGCGCGGTGCGCTCGCCGGGGCAGCGGTCGAGGAGGAAGCCGCCGACCCGGTACCAGTCGAGGTAGCGGTGGGCGTCGGAGAGCAGGTCCGCGTAGGTGCGGGCGCCGTAGATGGTGTCGAGGTGACCAAGGACACGGACACCCGCGTTGCGCAGCCGGCCGGCCGCCTCCAGGCAGTGCGGGTCGGGGCGCGTGCCGGGGCCGCCGCCCGACACGTTGAGGACGACCCAGTGCAGGGGCGTGCCCGGGCGGGTGAGTTCGCCCCACTCCATCGGGGCGACCAGGGGATGCGCAAAGCCGGGGATGCCGAAACCGGTGCGGGCGACGGTGCCCGCGGTGCCACGTTTGGTGCTGGTCAGATGCGGCATGCCGCCTCCATCCAGATGTCGGCGAGGGACTCTTCGAGGTTGATGCGGGGCCGCCAGCCGAGCCGGTCGCGTGCGGTGCGCACGTCGGCCTGCTGCCAGCTGCCGCAGCCGTCGGGGTACGGAAACGCGACCGGGGCGTGGTCGGAGTCGGGGCGCGGGTGGCCGATGGATGCCCTCAGGGGTCCGGGCGGCCCGTCGAGTTCATGCAGCGCGCCGCCGTATCCGGCGACGCGGGCGAGAACGGCGGCGGCGTCGCGCAGGCGGACGGCGCGGCCCGAGCCGATGTTGATGACGCCCTGCGCGGCGGAGAGCGAGGCGGCGTGCACGGCGCGGGCCACGTCGCGGACGTCGACGAAGTCGCGCTGGACGCCCAGGCCGCCGAGCTTGAGCTCGCCGTCGCCGGACTGCATGGCACGGCGCATCGCCTCGGCGAGGCGGCCGAGCGGGGAGCCGGCCGGTGTGCCGGGTCCGGCGGGCGAGAACACGCGGAGGACCACGGCGTCCAGACCCGAGCCCAGGACGAGTTCGGTGGCGGCGAGTTTGCTGACGCCGTACGGGCCGCCGGGGCGGGGGACGGCGTCCTCGGCCGTGGAGGAGCCGGGCTGGCTGGGGCCGTACTCGGCGCTGCAGCCGATCTGCACGAGGCGGGCGCCGCAGCCGCTGCGGCGCAGGGCCTCGCAGACGGTGGCGACGGCGACGGTGTTGTGCCGGGTGAGTTCGCGGGCGCCGCCGCGGGTGGCTCCGGCGCAGTTGACGACGACGCCGGGGTGCACCGCGTCGAGGAAGCGGGTGAGTGCGCCGGGGCTGCCGGACGCGAGGTCGAAGCGGACGTCGGCGTCGTCGCCGCGGCCGAGCGCGGTGAGCTGGACGGCCGGGTCGGCGAGCAGGCGGTCGGCGACGAAGCGGCCGAGATAGCCGTTGGCTCCGATCAGCAGGACCCTCATCGTGCGGCTCCCGGGGTCTGCGTTCCGGCTGCTCCGGTGGCTCCGGGCGCTCCGGGTCGGGAGGTGGTCATCTGGTGTTCTCCTTCGAAGGGACGATGCGGTTGCCTCCGGCGGCTGAGCAGGGCGCCTGCGGCTGGAAAAGGTCTGGGTTCCGGTGGGCGGCTCCGGCGCGAAGGGAGCGGTGGTGTGCCGGTCATCGCTGCTCTCCCGCCGGCGTGTGCGCCGAGGCGCGGGTGAGGGTGCGGGCCGCGTGGAGCAGCAGGGCAAGGGCGGCCGTTCCGCAGGCGAGTGCGGGGACGCTGCCCTCGCCCCAGGTGTCCACGAGGGTGTCGACGGGGGTCGCCAGGAAGGCGCACCCGGGGAGCCGCCCGCCGAGGGCCAGGGCCAGGGCCGTCGCCTCGACCGAGGCCGCGGCGGTGAGGGCGCGGGCCGGGGCGTGCGCATGGTGGTGCACGGTGAGGAGGCGGGCGAGCAGGAGGAGGGCGCCGAGGGTGAGGACCTGTGGGAGGGCGGCGGGCTCGTGCAGGGCCGTGCCGGACAGGGCGGCCAGGCCCGTGAGGGCGCTCAGGAAGAGGGCGACCGTGCCGAGCAGCAGCGGTCGTGCGGCGGCGGTGAACTCCTCCAGGCCGCGGCTGCCCGTGAGCCTGCGGTGGACGCGTGCGGCGAAGAGATGGGCGGTCCAGGCCGCCGGGGCGCAGCCCAGGGTGAGGGCCAGGACGGGTGCGGTGGCCAGGGGCCAGGGGCCGCCCGCGGCGCCGGTGGGCAGGCCGCCGGGGCCGCCGTGCAGGACGGCGTGGAGCAGGCCGTCGCCGAGGAGGGCGTAGGCGAGGAGCCAGTGGGCGGACGCGCGCGTGCCGAGCGGCGTGTGCCACATGTGGCCGTCGGGTGGGTTGGCGAGCGGGCCGCGGCGCAGTGCCGCGCGCACGGCGAGGGTCACGGCGAGGACGCCCACGGCGGCCGCCACAAGGCGCGTTCGGCCGTGGGTGAGGTGCAGGGCGGTCACGACCGCCGCGCTCAGGGCTCCGGGGAGGAGGGTGAGCAGGGCCCAGTCGGCGCGGGCGTGGGGCGCGGCCGTGGGGTCGGGGGGCGGGAGCGGGTCGTCGTCGCGGGGCACGCGCGCGTACATCTCCTCGGCGAGCGAGAAGACGTCGCGGTGACGGAAGCGGGCGGCGGTCCGGTCGGTGACGCCGTGCGCCTCCAGACCCGCCGCGATCTCCAGCGGGTCCACGGCGCGTTCGCACAGCTCGCGGTGGCGGTGCATCAGCGCCTTCACGGGGTCGGCGGCGCCCCGGCGGACGGCGCGTCCACGGCTGCGGGCCGTGCTCGCGCCGGCTCTGCCGCCCGCGGTCGTCGGCGGTTCGGCCCCGCGCGAGGAGTCCTGTGCCCGCCCGTCTACGGGAGCAGGCGCCGGCTCCTCCCCCGCGAGCCACCCCTCCGAGCGCGTGTCCCACGCGCCGGGGCTGCCCGGGGTTCCGGGGCGGTCCAGTTCGCCCAGGTCGCTCATCGGACTCCCTCCGTGACCGTCAAGGGGGTGGCGCGCACCGGTGGGCCGGAGGCCCAGGCAGGGCCTCCGCGTGCCAGCACGCGGGACGCGGAACCGGTCCAGCGCCCGGGGAGATGGGCCTCGGCCGGGACGGCGAACGGGAGGGGTTCGCCGGTCTCGCCGAGGACGACCCGGCGGACCGGGCAGTGCGAGAGGATCTCCAGGTAAATGCCGTGAAATGCCGCGATGTTCTGCTCGACGGTGAACAGTTCGAGCGCCCGGGCGCGGGCAGCGGCGCCCAGGCGCTCACGGCGCTCGGGATCGCGCAGCAGCGCCACGCACGCCTCCGCGAGCGCCCGCGGATTGCGCGGCGGTACGACGAGCCCCGTGCCGCCGATCACCTCGACCACGGCGCCGACGTCCGTGGACACCGTCGCGCGGCCGCAAAACATGGCCTCGACCAGGCTGATCGGGAAGCCCTCGACGACGCTGGAGAGGACGGTCACGGCGCCGGAGGCGTACACGTCGGCGAGGGACGGGGCGTCGGGCTCTCCGATCTCCTCGAAGGAGACCGGGTTGTCGCCGACCGCGTGCACGCCCTCGGCCTCGTCCGGGAAGAGCTGCGCGGCGAGCGCCCGGCAGTGGCCCAGATACGCCTCGCCCTCGGCGCCCGTCGCCGCGCCGACGACGCGCAGACGTGCCTTGGGCTCCTCCTTGCGGACCTCGGCGAAGGCGTGCAGCAGGGACACCAGGTCCTTGGCGGGTTCGACCCGGCCGACCCACACCAGCGTGCCCGGTTCGGCGTGGTCGGCGGACTCGCCCACCTCCGCGAAGCGGGACGCCTCCATGCCCGGGTAGACCGTGCGGATCCTTGAGCGGTCCGCGCCGCAGTGCTCCTGCCAGCGGCGGGCGTGCGCGTTGCCCGGTGTGAGGATCGCGGCCCGGGTGTAGACCTCGGCGGCGAGCCTGCCGTGGAAGGAGGCGAGCAGCGCGCGCACGGCGGGAGCGGCCTCGGCGGAGGCGAGGTAGTGCGAGCGCAGGCGCACGCCGTACTCGGTCACCAGCAGCGGTACGCCGGAGAAGTGACGGGCGAGCAGTCCGGGCAGTGCCGCCGCGCCGCCGGCGGTCGCATGGCACAGGTCGACCGAGCCGAGGCCGTCGTCCTCGTACCAGTCGAGGGACAGGGGGCGCAGGCTGCGTTCGAGGTGCGCGGCGACGGCGAGCAGATCCGGCACGCGGGCCTCGCGCGCCGTGCGCGGTGCGCCGGGTGCGCGGCAGGCGTGTTCCAGCGCGCGCAGGGCCGTTTCGGAGCGGAGCGCGCCGACCAGTCCGCCCTCGTCGCGCGCGAGTTCCGCGAGCCCGTACAGCGCACTGGCGAAACGGTCCGCCTGGTCATCGGATCCGATGCAGACCGCCGTGACGAGTTCTCCGTAGCAGTCGGCAAAACGCCGGCGCGTGCGCCGTCCGTGCACCACCTCGTCGTCCTCGGCGGTCCACAGCGGGGCCGTGCGGACCCGGCTGACCTGTGGTGGAAGCGGGATCCAGCCCTCGTCCTCCTGTTGCCGGC
Source organism: Streptomyces sp. NPDC050625 (assembly GCF_040654755.1). NCBI lineage: Bacteria > Bacillati > Actinomycetota > Actinomycetes > Kitasatosporales > Streptomycetaceae > Streptomyces > Streptomyces sp. NPDC050625. Next base: position 621,588 of record NZ_JBFAIQ010000001.1, on the reverse strand, counting down.
TACGGCTGAGCGCGTAGATGTCGAACTCGTGCTGCCCGAGCCCGCGCACGAGCCGGTCGCACCAGAGCCTGGCATCACCGTTCAGATACGGATAGCCACCCTCCGTAAGCAGTCCGATGCGCACGAGCGCACCCCCGATCTCCCGTGTGAGGAGCCGCCGTCACAGTGGCGGCTCGCAGCGGGACGAACGTATGCGGACATGACGGTGGCGCGACGGACGGTTGTCCATCACGCCACCAAAAGGGGTGAACGGGAGTAACTTTCCCGTGCGGCTGACGTTCGCTGGCGCTAAGAGATGGTTCGAACACGGAACGTCACTCCCGCGCGCGCCACCGACCGGTGCACGACGCGCGAGGCGCTTGTCAACTCTTGGGGTAGGGCCAGGGGTTGGGCAGGCAGTGGATTCCGTCGTGGTCGAGGAACTTGGTCTGCTGCTGCATGACCGGGGCCAACTCGCCGTTCCTGTCGCAGCTCACATGGCCGTAGCCCAGCCGGTGGCCGACCTCGTGATTGATGAGCATCTGCCGGTAGGCGTGGATTTCGTTCCCGTACGTCTTGCTGCCCTGCGCCCACCGGTATGCGTTGATCATCACGCGCTCGGTGGAGGCGGAGTCGCACGACACGTTGTCCTCCGTCGTGTCGAGACCGGACTTGGCGCACCACTGCGCGGTGGTGCCGGGGCTGGCCAGTGTGATCACGAAGTCGGGCTTGCCGGAGTAGATGCGCTCGAAGGTCCGGGCGCCGCCGTGGGCCCAGCTGCGGTTGTCGTTGAGCGTCTTCTGCACGGCCTGGGCGAAGAGTTCGGCGTCCAGGCCGAGCCCCTGCTCCACGTCCACGCGGTAGGTGTACTTCCGGCCCTTGCCGGGCGCCCTGTCGACGCCGGGTACGGCCTCGAACTTCCCCGAGCCCTTGAGCGTGACACCGAGCGGGTACTTCGTGGCCATCTTCTGCTCGTACGTCAGCGTCGCCACGCTCGGCGCGGCGGACGGGGTGGTCCGGCCCTGGCCGCGCGAGGTGGAGTCCTGGTCGGCGCGGGCCTGGTCGGTGGCCGACTGCGACCGCACATCGGCGTCGTCGCGGCCGTCGGCGACCTGACCGGCCACGATCACCGCGAGCACGGTGGTGACGGCGGCGGCCGCGATGCCGGTGAACGCTCGGCCCTTGGTGCTCTTCGTCTCCCCGGACGGCGCCGCCGGGGGCGTGCCGTCGTCCGCGTCGGGCCCGGGGACCATCGGTGCGGTGCCGGGGGTGGGCGACTCGGTGCGCTGGGCGCCGATGCCGGCTCCGGACCGGGGTGTGAAGACGTCGTCGTCCTCGTCGAAGGCGTCGAGGTAGTCCTGCCGCGGTAGGCCCGGCATCGCCTGCCGCTGCCGCGGTATGGCCACACCGGGCCCCGCCACGCCGAGCCCAGCCGCACCCGCTCCGGGCGCACCGGCTCCGGGCGCACCACCGCGCCCCCTCAACTCACCCCAGCCACCCCCGGCTTCACGCTGCTCGGGATGCCCACCGCGGGATCGGGGGGTGCCGTCGGGGAAACGGGGGGTGCCATGGGCGGGCGTGCCGTCGGGGAAACGCGGAACGCCGCGCGCGGGAGTCCCGTCGGGCAGACGCGGCACCCCATGAGCGGGAGTCCCGTCGGGCAGACGCGGCACCCCATGAGCCGGCGTGCCATCAGGAAGACGCGGTACCCCGCGCGCGGGAGTCCCGTCGGTGAATCCCGTCCCCCCGCCCGTCGGTGCCTGCCGTTGTCCGGGGAGCGGTACGTGCCCCGCCCACGGACCGGGCACATCCGGCGGCCCCTCGATCCCGGCGGAGTCTCGTGGCCCCCGCCTTCCCCCTATGTCCGCGGCATCGCCCTTGGCGGAGGATCCGCGGCGGCTGTGGCGTCCCACGTCGGCCCTCAGCTCCCCGCACCCGCGTCGACCGCGCCGGAACCGCCGTCGGGGGCCATCGGCGCCGACTCCCCCAGGTCCGCGAGGAGTTCACGGAACGCCGCGGCCACCGTCTCCGGGTACTCCATCATCGCGACGTGCCCGGCGTCGGGCAGGGAGAGCAGACGGGAGTCGCGGAAGGCGCGCGCCGCCCGCTGGGCCATGCGGTAGCCGACGAGCTGGTCGCGGCCGCCGTAGATCAGCAGGGTCGGGGCCAGGACGCGCTCGGCCTGGCGCCACAGCCCGTGCTGTCCGCCCAGCGTGTAGGCGTTGACGAGCCCGCGCGCGGAGCGCGCCATCGCGTCCCAGAAGTACGGCAGTTGCAGCCGCCGCTCCAGTTCGTCCACGGCGTGTCCGAATGCCTCGGGCGTCACCCGCCCCGGGTCGCCGTAGCACAGGCCCAGGACTCCGCGGACCCGCTGCTCGGCCGTCCACTCCTTGGTGAGCCGGGTGAACAGCGCGGCCACGCCGGGCACCCCCAGCAGCCCCGTCGGCACCGCGGTCCGCTGCACGCGCAGTTCGGGCAGTGCGGGCGAGACGAGCGTGAGCGTCCGTACGAGATCGGGACGCACGGCGGAGAGGCGCGTGGCGACGGCGCCGCCGAGCGAGTTCCCGAAGAGGTGGACCGGGCCGCGTCCGGTCGCGTCGAGATAGCGGATCACCGCGCGCGCGTGTCCCGTAATGGAGTAGTCGCCGTCGTCGGGCGGCGGGGAGTCGCCGAAGCCCGGCAGGTCGACCGCCTCACCGGCGACGACACCGTCCAGCCTCTCCATGAGTGCCGACCAGTTCTGCGAGGAACCGCCGAGCCCGTGGACGTACAGCGCGGGCGGCAGTCCCTCGCGCGCGGGTGGTCTCGACCGGATGGACAGCGTGACACCGGGAAGCGTCACCGAACCGAGTCGCTCGCCCTCCGCGACCCTGACGCGCGCCACCTTCGGGAGCACGCTGGTGGCAGGCACGAACGGCAGCTCGGTCGAAGACATGCGCCAATGTTACGAGACGATCACGCAGTGGATCGTGTGTTCGCGGTCACAGAACAGGCCTGAATCGCATAGCGTCCGAATCAGGTGTCTCCTACGCTCTTACAGAGGGCACCCGCTTGTCGCCCCTGTTTCTCCCAGGGACAACATTCCACGGAAGGGAGCCCGTCATGGCCCTTGACCCCACCGATCCGGATGTCTTCGAGGAACTCGCCGACGACGAGGCCGCGGAGATCGACGTCGAGGCGCCCGAGAACGACGCCGCGCAGCAGCACGCGGACGTCACACCGGACCGCGACGAACCCCTGGAGAACGTCGACCCGGCCGTCGCGAACGAGGCGGATCTCCTCGAACAGAGGCGGGTCGTGTCCCTCGACGAGGACGATTACCGCTGACGCCGACGACGACACGGGGAGTGACCTGCCCCGTTTGTTGCCCTTCGACGGGCTTTCGCCGCCGTCCGGTACGTGAAATTCTGCGCTCGCACCGCGCACACCACGGTTACCGAAAAGTACGATGGCCGCGCGGCGCACACCGCATGTGGACGACTTTGGGAGGCGGCGTGACAGCCATCGAGCAGACAGAGGCGGCACGCCCGCGGGGCACTCGCCTTCCGCGCCGTGCCCGACGGAACCAGCTGCTGGGCGCCGCCCAGGAAGTTTTCGTGGCGCAGGGCTACCACGCTGCCGCGATGGACGACATCGCCGAGCGCGCCGGGGTCAGCAAGCCGGTGCTCTACCAGCACTTCCCGGGCAAGCTCGACCTCTACCTGGCCCTGCTGGACCAGCACTGCGAGTCCCTGATCCAGGCCGTGCGGGGCGCGCTGGAGTCGACGTCCGACAACAAGCAGCGCGTCCGGGCGACCATGGACGCCTACTTCGCGTACGTCGAGGACGACGGCGGCGCGTTCCGCCTGGTCTTCGAGTCCGACCTGACGAACGAGCCCGCGGTGCGCGAGCGCGTCGACAAGGTGACCAACGACTGTGCCGAGGCGATCTGCGACGTCATCGCGGAGGACACGGGACTGTCGCGCGCCGAGTCGATGCTGCTGGCCTCCGGTCTCGGCGGGCTCGCCCAGGTGGTCGCGCGCTCCTGGCTGCACAGCGACCGCACCGTCCCGCGCGACCAGGCGGTCCAACTGCTGACCTCGCTGGCCTGGCGGGGCATCGCCGGCTTCCCGCTGCACGGCATCGAACAGAACCACTGATGAGCAGAGCCGTCGAGGGTCGTGGGCACGTCGGCCGGGTTTGTTCCCGGCCGCTGTTCGCTCCTGGCGTTCTTGCGCGCTGCGTGCAGGTCCCCTCACCGGGCTAATGTGTGCTGGGTACGGCGCGGAAGGTCGCGCACTTCACTGACCGTCGGAGGGACATAGCCGTGGAGGTCAAGATCGGCGTGCAGCACGCGCCCCGCGAGATCGTTCTGGAGAGCGGTCAGAGCGCGGAGGAAGTCGAGCGCGTGGTGTCCGAGGCCCTGGCCGGAAAGACGCAGCTGCTCAGCCTTGAGGACGAGCGCGGCCGCAAGGTGCTGGTGCCGGCGGACCGCCTGGCGTACGTCGAGCTCGGCGAGCCGACGGTCCGCAAGGTGGGCTTCAGCGCGCTGTAGTCACAGCTGACGGAAAGGGGCCCGATGGCGTACAGCCGTCGGGCCCCTTTCCGTGTGAACTCCGGTGCGGGAAGCCTGTGAACTCCGGTATGGGAAACCTGTGGCCTCCCGCGGGGAAACCTGTGCGCCCCCGCGCGGAACAGCCCCACATGCGGAGCACAAGTCACCCACAGGGGAGGATTGCATTCCGCAGGTCACGGGTATGACGGGCTACGACCGTGAAGCGCAGGCCGGCCGTGTGGGAGGGACCTGTAATGATCCTGGAAGCTGTCGGCTCCGCCCTGCTCGGCGCGGTCCTCGCATGGGCGGCGGTCCGCCGTCTGTCCCACCGGCTGCCCGCACGTCCGCTGGTGTTCTGCACGGGCGTGGCCGGAGCCCTCTTCGGTGACTTCGTCACCCACAGCGCGCTGGGCCCCGGCACGGTCCTGCTGAGCCTCCTCGGCGCGGCGATCGTCTCCGCGGCCTCGCTGTCGCTGCTGCTGCGCCCGGCCAGGAGACTCCGGCGACGATCAGCCCCGGCGTAGGACCTGACCGACGCCGTCCGCAACGACATCCCGCGCCGGGGCGAAGCAACTACGCCGCCAGCCCCAGCGCCGCCATCCGCTTGGTGTGCGCCTCGGTGATGCGGGAGAACATCCTGCCGACCTCGGCGAGGTCGAAGCCGTCCGCGACGCCGCCGACGAGCATCGTGGACAGCGCGTCCCGGTCGGCGACGACCCGCTGGGACTGCGAGAGCGCCTCACCCATGAGACGCCGCGCCCACAGGGCGAGACGGCCGCCGACGCGCGGGTCGGCGTCGATCGCGGCGCGCACCTTCTCGACGGCGAAGCCGGCGTGTCCCGTGTCGTCCAGGACGGCCAGGACTAGCTCGCGCGTGTCGGAGTCGAGGCGGGCCGCGACCTCCCGGTAGAAGTCGCTGGCGATCGAGTCGCCCACATACGCCTTGACCAGGCCCTCCAGCCAGTCCGAGGGCGCCGTCTGCCGGTGGAAGCCGTCGAGGGCGGCGACGAAGGGCTCCATGGCCTGGGTGGGCTCCTCGCCGATCTCGGTGAGCCGGTCCCGCAACTGCTCGAAGTGGTGGAACTCGGCCGAGGCCATCTTGGCCAGCTCCGCCTTGTCCGCCAGCGTGGGCGCCAGCTTGGCGTCCTCCGCGAGCCGCTCGAACGCCGCGAGCTCTCCGTAGGCGAGTGCGCCGAGCAGGTCCACGACCGCGGCGCGGTACTGCGGGTCGCCCGAGGCCTTCGCCCAGTCCTGGGCGGCGACTCCGGTGGCTTCGGGCGAGGCTTCCACGGGGGCGTTGTCAGGCTTGTCAGAGCTCGTCATGAAGCGCACAATAGCCCGCCCGACGCCCGTCGGAAGCCCCTGGTCAACCACTGTGACGACGACTACGTGACCAATTCGGCCATCGCGTGTGCGCGATTCCGGGGTATGGTGGTAATGCGCCTGCTGGTACGTCGTCGTACCTCGACAGGCCGCACGTATGAGGATGCCCGGTCGGTGGCCCGATCGGCTCCGACCCGACAGCCCTCCTGGCCGTACGGCACTGTGCGTACGACAACCGGAGGGACACCCTCAGCGGTACGAGCGCTAGAGCGTCGACAGTGGTCCCGTGCCATACGGCTTGCCCGAGTGGTTTGCCCGTAAGGCAGCCGACGTCCCCGGCACGGTCCGTCAAAGACCCCCCGCGCTCGCCTCGCGCCGCGACTCACAGAAGAGGCAGCACCCTGACTACGACGTTCCGAGAACTCGGGATCCTTCCCGAGACCGCCGAGGCCCTGGAAGCCGTCGGCATCATCACCCCCTTCCCCATCCAGGAGATGACGCTCCCCGTCGCCCTCTCGGGCACGGATGTCATCGGCCAGGCCAAGACCGGCACCGGCAAGACGCTGGGCTTCGGCCTCCCGCTCCTTGAGCGCGTGACCGTCCCCGCCGACGTGGAGGCCGGACGCGCCGCCCCCGAATCCCTCACCGACACCCCGCAGGCGCTCGTCGTCGTCCCCACGCGCGAGCTGTGCACGCAGGTCACCAACGACCTGCTGACCGCGGGCAAGGTGCGCAACGTGCGCGTCACCGCGATCTACGGCGGCCGGGCCTACGAGCCCCAGGTCGAGGCCCTGAAGAAGGGCGTCGACGTGGTCGTCGGCACCCCGGGCCGGCTCCTGGACCTCGCGGGCCAGAAGAAGCTCAATCTGAGCCACGTCAAGTGCCTGGTCCTCGACGAGGCCGACGAGATGCTCGACCTGGGCTTCCTGCCCGACGTCGAGAAGATCATCAACATGCTTCCGGCCAAGCGCCAGACCATGCTGTTCTCGGCGACCATGCCGGGCGCGGTCATCGGCCTCGCGCGCCGGTACATGTCGCAGCCCACCCACATCCGCGCCACCGCGCCGGACGACGAGGGCGCGACCGTCGCCAACATCAAGCAGTTCGTCTACCGCGCGCACTCCATGGACAAGCCGGAGATGATCGCCCGCATACTGCAGGCCGACGGCCGCGGACTGGCGATGATCTTCTGCCGCACCAAGCGCACGGCCGCCGACATCGCCGAGCAGCTCCAGCGCCGCGGCTTCGCCTCCGGCGCGGTCCACGGCGACCTCGGCCAGGGCGCCCGCGAGCAGGCGCTGCGCGCCTTCCGCAACGGCAAGGTGGACGTCCTCGTCTGCACCGACGTCGCCGCGCGCGGCATCGACGTCGAGGGCGTGACGCACGTCATCAACTACCAGTCCCCCGAGGACGAGAAGACCTACCTGCACCGCGTCGGCCGTACGGGCCGCGCGGGCGCGAAGGGTACGGCGATCACGTTCGTCGACTGGGACGACATCCCGCGCTGGCAGCTCATCAACAAGGCGCTGGAGCTGGGCTTCAACGACCCGGTGGAGACGTACTCCACCTCCCCGCACTTCTTCGAGGACCTCGGCATCCCCGCGGGCACCAAGGGTGTTCTGCCGCGATCGGAGCGCACGCGCGCCGGTCTGGACGCGGAGGAGCTGGAGGACCTGGGCGAGACCGGTGGCCGCGGTGCGCGCGGTCGCGGTGGCCGGGGTGGCCAGGGCGGTCGTGGCGAGGACCGTTCCGCCGAGCGTGAGCGTCCGGCGCGTACACCGCGTCGTCGCCGCCGTACGCGCGGCGGAGCGGAAACGGACTCCACGGCCGGTACGACTCCGGTCGACTCCGCGTCGCCGGCCGCCGAGGCCGTCGCGGCACAGGAGCCGACGTCCACCCGGACCCCGCGCCGCCGTCGCCGCACCCGCGGTGGGGCGTCGTCCGCGGAGCAGCCGGTGGCCGTGGCCGCCCAGCCGACCGTGACCGAGGCCGCCGAGGCCGCGGTGACGACGGCGGAGGGTCCTGCCGCGATCGAGACCCCGGAGAAGCCGCGCCGCCGCCGTACGCGCAAGTCGGCGGAGCAGGCGGTGACGCCGGCCGAGAGCACGGCCGAGGTCGCCGCCGAGCCCGAGGCAGCGGTGGCCACGGCCCCCGCCGAGGCGCCGGAGGCGAAGCCGCGCCGTCGCACCCGCAAGGCCGCGGAGCTGGCGGCTGCCGCCGAGACCGCGGTCGACACGGCCGAGGCCGTCGAGGCCAAGCCGCGCCGCACCCGCAAGGCCACCAACGCCACCACGGCCGCCGTGGAGGCGCCGGAGACCGCCACCGAGGCCGTCGCCGTCGAAGCCGCGCCGCGCCGTCGTACGCGCAAGGCGGCCGAGGCCGTGGTCGAGACGGCCGAGGCCACCGAGGCGAAGCCCCGCCGCACGCGGAAGACCGCCGCCGCCCCCGAGGCGACCGTGGAGACCGCCGAGGCGACGCAGCCCAAGCCCCGGCGCACCCGCAAGGCCGCCACCACCGCCGAAGCCGCCGTGGACACGGCCGAGGGCACGGAGGCCAAGCCCCGCCGCACGCGGAAGACCGCCGCCGCCCCCGAGGCGACCGTGGAGACCGCGGAAGCGACGGAGCCCAAGCCGCGCCGCACCCGCAAGGCCGCCGTGGCCGTCGTGGAAGCCCCGGAGGCCGCCGAGGCCGAGGCCAAGCCCCGCCGCACCCGGAAGGCGACGGCTGCCGTCGACGCAGTCGACGGTGTGGAGGCCAAGCCCGCCGTGCGCCGGACCCGCAAGGCCGCCGCCGCGGTGAGCGCCGGTATTCCGGCGCAGGCCACCGAGGAGCCCGCGGCCAAGCCGCGCCGCACCCGCAAGGCCGCCGCCTCCGTCGAAGCCACCGCCGAAGCCACCGGCGACCCGGCCGAGGCGAAGCCCAGGGCGCGCCGGACCCGTAAGGCAGCCGCGGCCGTGGAGGCCCCGGAGGCCTGATCCGGCGAGCAGGCAGCGACCCGAGAAACAGCCTGACGGCCCGGCCCACCTCGTGTGGGACCGGGCCGTCGGCGTCCCTGCCCCACCGCGGCGGGCGGGCGCCCGATAGCCTCTGCTCATGAGCAGGCCTCCCACGTTCGCCCCGCCCCCCGGCGCCCGCGCGTACTCCCTGCGTACCGCGCGAGGCGAGTTCGCCGTCGTAGACGCTCCCGTGGCCGCCGGTACGGAGCCCAGGGGCATGGCGCTGCTGCTGCCCGGCTTCACCGGAAGCAAGGAGGACTTCAACCCGCTGCATGTGCCGCTGGCCGAGCGCGGGTACCGTACCGTCGCCGTGGACGGGCGCGGTCAGTACGAGTCCGACGGCCCGGAGCACGACGAATCGGCCTACGCGCAGGAGGAGTTGGCGCGCGACGTGCTGGCCCAGGCGGAGGCGCTCGGGACGCCCGTGCATCTGCTGGGGCACTCGCTCGGCGGGCAGATCTCGCGTGCCGCCGTGCTCATCGACCACACCCCCTTTCTGTCGCTCACCCTGATGGCCTCCGGCCCGGCCCAGATCTCCGTCTCCCAGCAGCAGCGCGTGAAGCTGCTGCGCGACGCGCTCGCCGTGATGTCGATGGACGAAGTGTGGGACGCGATACGGGCGATGGAGGCGCCGGAGGAGACCGAGACCGGCGAGCTCGACGAGGGCCTCGACGACCGGGAGGACCTGCGGCGCCGCTGGCTGGGCAACAAGCCTGCCCAACTCCTCGCCACGGGGCGCCAGTTGTGCACCGAGCCGGACCGCGTCGCCGAACTCGCCGCCGTACCCCTGCCGTTCCACGTCCTGTCGGGGGCGCTGGACGACACCTGGCCGGTGACGCTCCTCGACGAGATGGCCGTACGGCTCAGGGCCCGGCGGACGGTCGTCGAGGGCGCCGAGCACTCGCCCAACACCGACCAGCCGCTCACCACCGCCCGTGCGATCGCCGATTTCTGGGACCGGGTCGCACAGCAGGGCTAGTACTGCGTCTGCAGATGCTCCCAGAAGCCGTCCCGAAGGGCGCGGCGCAGGTCCGCCTGGCCGCGCAGGGAGTACTGGAGCAGGCCCTCGGCCTCGACGAGGAGGTCCTGGTCGACGGAGCCGGGCAGATAGGGGTGGCCCGGGAGCAGTTCGACGAGGGCCTCGCGGCCGCGGGCGGACAGCCATTTGGCGGCGATCTGGGCGCCGACGAAGCGGACGTCCTCGCGGGTCGGCCGATTGGCCGTGGCCTCGTACGCGGGCGCGGTGCGCCGGGAGACGTACGGCTTGAAGAATTCGAGGTCGAAGGTGCGCTGGCTGTCGACCTCCCAGAGCAGGGGCTCCGCCTGGTTGCGGCCCTCGGGGGCCTCGATGCCCCACAGGTGGACGCGGGCGCCGTACCCCTGCGCGGCCTCCACCGCCGAGACCAGGTCCTCGTCGCCGCCGATGAGCGCCGCGTCGCTGATGGCGCGGTGGCGGGCGAGTGACTCCAGGTCGGTGCGGATCAGCGAGTCGACGCCCTTCTGCTGGTTGTTGGCGTTCAGGTTGCCGAGGCGGACCTTGACGTCCGGGAGTTCGGCGATGCACTGCTGCTCGGCCGTGTGGATGCGGCGCCGGGCGCCGTCGTACCAGTAGACCCGCAGCAGCCTGCTGTCCGCGAAGATCGTGCGGGCGCGGTCGATGAGCGCCTCGATCAGGCCCTCGGCGTCGAGGTCGAAGGCGCGTCGGTCCTCCGTCCCGGCCACCAGCCGGCCCGTGGCCGCGTACAGATACCCCGCGTCGACGAAGATCGCATGGGTCGAGGGCGTCTTCGCCACTTCGGCGAGCATGCGCTGCAGCAGCTCGTTCGTGCGCTCGATGCGGGCCTGCAGGGCCGCGAGGTCGTCGTTCATCGCCTCCATTGTCCTGGCGGTCACGCTGCGAACACAACCGGTCCCGGTCAGTCTCGTGGCAACCTCTTACCAGTCGGTAATTAGGCGTTCGAAAAATTTCTTTAGCGTAGGGAATGTTTGTAACACGCAGCCCGTTGACTATGACGGAACAGCAAGACGAAGGGAGAGGCCATGCGCTTCGAAATCATGCGACTCGACGAGGTCGACGGGACGACCGTGGACAGCACCGTCGTGGATGCCGCCTCCGTCAACCGGATAGTCCAGCAGGCCGCCGCGATCGGCCAGCGCCTGTGGATCCGACCGGCCGAGACCACGGTCTCGTAACAGACGCGGATCACCGTAAACAGACGCGGATCACCGCTGAAGCTTCAGAGCCCCCGTACGGCACCGACGCCGTACGGGGGCTCTGCGCATGCGTGGGCTCCGGAAACCCGGGCCTCACACGCCGGACCCGGGCCTCACACGCCCTTGATCACCTGCGTGACCCCGTTGATGATCTGCTGCACGGCGATGGCGGAGAGCATCATGCCCGCCAGCCGCGTCACCAGGACCACGCCGCCGTCCTTGATCAGCCGGATGATCAGCAGCGAGTAGCGCATCACCAGCCACAGCACGACATGTATCGCGAGGATCGCCGACCACACCGACACCTGCATGGCCACGCTGTCGGCCTTCTGCACGGCCAGGATGACGGAGACGATCGCGCCCGGCCCGGCCAGCAGCGGCATGCCCAGCGGTACGAGGGCGACGTTGACGTCCTTGGTCTGCTTGGGCTCGTCGGTCTTGCCGGTGAGCAGGTCGAGCGCGATGAGCAGAAGCAGCAGCCCGCCCGCGATCATCAGCGCCGGGACGGAAACGTGCAGGTAGTTCAGGATCTGGTGGCCGAGCAGTCCGAAGACGGTGATCACACCGCAGGCGACACAGACGGCCTGGAAGGCCATGCGCTTCTGTACCTTGCCGGGGCGTCCGGCGGTCAGCGCGAGGAAGATCGGGGTGATCCCGGGGGGATCCATGATGACGAAAAGGGTGAGGAAGAGGGAGCCGAACACGGCGACGTCGAACATGGGTGAGCAAGCCTTGCGAGTGAAGAGGGAGAAGTGCGAGTGAAGAGGGCGGGGGGGTGAAGGTGAGCGTGAGGGGGTGCGCCTCAGGCTCCGCCGGTCCCCGGCACCGGGAACGCCCCGGTGGCCCGCCGCGTGATCTCCCCGTACACCTCGGGGTCCGTCGTGTACTCGCCCAGCGCCACGGTCTTGCGGCTGCCGTGATAGTCCGAGGACCCCGTGACCAGCAGCCCCAGCTCGGCGGCGAGCCCGCGCAGACGCGTCCGGGCGTCGGCGTCGTGGTCCATGTGGTCGACCTCGATGCCGTCCAGACCGGCCGCGGCCAGCTCCGCGATCCTGGGCTCGGGCACCGTGCGACCGCGCTTGGCGGCGGCCGGGTGCGCGAAGACGGCTACGCCGCCCGCGCCCTTGACGAGCCGGATCGCCTCGAAGGGGTCGGTCTCGTGCTTCTCCACGAACGCCCGGCCGCCGTCGGCCAGCCACTCGGGCGTGAACGCGTCGCTCACCGTCGGTACGACACCGAGCTCGACGAGCGCGGAGGCGACGTGCGGACGCCCGACGGAGCCGTTGCCCGCGATCCGCGAGACCTGCTCCCAGGTGACCGGCACGCCCAGCTCGTTCAGCTTGGCGATCATGGCCTTGGCCCGCGGCACCCTGTCGTCCCGGACCAGCTCGCGCTCGGCGAGCAGGGCGGGCTCCTCGGGGTCGAAGAGGTAGGCCAGCATGTGCATGGAGACGCCGTCGAGACGGCAGGAGAGTTCGGCGCCGGTGACGAGGGTGAGCCCCGCCGGCAGCGCGGCGAGGGCCTCGGCGTATCCGCGGGTGGTGTCGTGGTCGGTCAGCGCGACGACGTCCAGACCGGCCGCGGCGGCGTTGCGCACCAGCTCGGCCGGGGTGTCCGTGCCGTCGGAGGCCGTGGAGTGGCAGTGCAGATCGATGCGCACGACGCGGACACTCCAAGCGGTGACGGGACGGAAGGGGACACCCAAGGATAGCCGGGTCCCAGGGGTGCCCTGTCACACCCGCACCCCCTACCCGCCCCCTACACCCCTCCCCCTGCACCCCCTACAGGCAACGCTCAGGGTTGCAACAGTCTCGGCGACAGCGCGCCGCACGGCACCAGGTCCAACTCTGCGCCCGCGTCCCGCAGATCGGTCAGCACCAGTTCGTCGTACATCAGCAGCCCGGTCTGCTCGGGCCAGACCACCGCCCACAGCCACAGCCCGCGCGCCTCGCCGGCGAACACGGCGCGGTCGTCCGGGGAGCCGGTGACATGCCAGAGCGGGGTCGGGCGTCCGGCGGCCAGCACCTTGGCCTGGGGCGGCTTCTCGACGTTCATGTACGGCCCCGGGTCCGGGCCGTCGATGCCCGCGTAGCGCGCACCCAGACCGACACCCAGTTCCTCGGCGACCAGGATCATCTCGCCCATGCCGCCGAGCGGACCGGGCCCCGAGCAGGCCACCGCGGTCGCCCGGCCGCCGCTGCGGTCGTCGCCCGCGCAGGCCACACCCGTGAACAGCCATCCCACCGGCAGCGGCCATGGCATCCAGACCGGCACCTGGGTGCGATGCACCACCACGCCGAGGGCCTCGACGCTGGGCGGGATCACGGGCTGCACCGGATGCACGGTCCCGTGCACATCGCACTGCCACGAATCGGCGAAGAGTCCGGGAGCCCTGACCCGGCCACCACACTTCGGGCAACTGGGTTCGCCCCTCATAGGGCCCCACGGTCCTACCCCCGCTCCCCCACGTCAAGGACGATCACCCGTCCGGACGGAACCGGTCACGGCGCAAAACAAGATGCATCTTGCATTAGTTAGTCGAGCTAACTTAGTATGTGTAGATAGCAACCATCTCCTCGTCGGGAACCTCGGGATTGGAGCGGACATGGACGCGTTCGACGCGGGTGCGGGCGGCATCCTGCGACAGCCCAAGGCGGTCTGGGCGACGGCTGGAGCCTCCGTCGTCGCCTTCATGGGCATCGGTCTGGTCGATCCGATCCTGCCGTCCATCGCCCACGGCCTGAACGCCACCCCCGGACAGGTCTCCCTCCTGTTCACCTCCTACTTCCTGATCACCGCCGTGGCGATGCTGCTGACCGGTTTCGTCTCCAGCCGGATCGGCGGCCGCAAGACCCTGCTGCTCGGGCTCGCGTTCGTCGTGGTCTTCGCCGGTCTCGCGGGCACGTCGGACTCGGTCGGCCAACTGGTCGGCTTCCGGGCGGGCTGGGGCCTGGGCAACGCCCTGTTCGTGTCGACCGCGCTCGCGGTCATCGTCGGCGCGGCGGCCGGCGGGAGCGCGGCCGCGATCCTGCTCTACGAGTCCGCCCTCGGCCTGGGCATGGCCTGCGGCCCGCTACTGGGCGCGCTGCTCGGCAACATCAGCTGGCGCTACCCGTTCTTCGGCACGGCCACCCTGATGGCGATCGGCTTCCTGTGCATCGCGGCATTCCTGAAGGAACAGCCGAGGCCCGCGCGCAAGACCTCGGTCCTGGACCCCATCAAGGCACTGGGCCACGGCGGACTCGCCTCCGCGGCCGTCTCGGCGTTCTTCTACAACTACACGTTCTTCACCGTGCTGGCCTTCACCCCGTTCGTGCTGAACATGACCCCCTACCGGTCGGGGGCCGTGTTCTTCGCCTGGGGCCTGCTGCTCGCCGTCTTCTCGGTGATCGTGGCGCCGCGGATGCAGGAGCGGTTCGGCTCGCTGAAGGTGCTCGGCGGCTCGCTGGTGCTGCTCGCCGCCGATGTGCTCGTCCTCGGCTACGGCAACCACACCACGGCCGTCGTCTGCACGATCCTGTCCGGCGCCTTCATCGGCGTGAACAACACGGTCTACACCGAACTGGCCCTGGGCGTGTCGGACGCGCCGCGCCCCGTGGCGAGCGCGGGCTACAACTTCGTACGGTGGTTCGCGGCCGCCGCGGCGCCCTACTTCGCGCCGAAGATCGAGGAGTGGACCGACGCGCGCATCCCGTTCGTGGTCGCGGCGGTCACCGCGGTGCTGGGCGCGCTCGTGGTGCTCGTACGGCGCGAGGCCCTCACGAACGAGGCCGAGGAGCTGGAGACCGCGCACGCCACCGAGGACGGCGTCACGGTCTTTGCCAACTGACCGATTCCGGACTTGCGTTGGTGAGATCAGTCACTCCCGCAAGAGTCGCCGTCAGTCGAGCGGGACGGATCCGCGGGCGGGATCGCGCAGATCCGTCCCGCTCGCGAGCCAGCGCTCCTGGAGGGCCTGGGCGCCGTGCACC
Source organism: Streptomyces sp. NPDC050625 (assembly GCF_040654755.1). Taxonomy (NCBI): domain Bacteria; kingdom Bacillati; phylum Actinomycetota; class Actinomycetes; order Kitasatosporales; family Streptomycetaceae; genus Streptomyces; species Streptomyces sp. NPDC050625. The sequence goes on along the minus strand of NZ_JBFAIQ010000001.1, from coordinate 606,571 downwards.
CGCTTCCAGGCGGCCTCGTTCGGGGTCATCGGGAGCAGCGGCAGGAACCGTACGGGATCCATCGGCTCGTCGAGCGCCAGATCCTCGATCAGCCCGCCCGGCTCACCGACCAGGACCGAGGTGAACGGGGCGCCGGGCCACAGGGGTTCGCCCACGTCGAGGGAGGCGCCCGGAGCCACGACGACACCCTCCACCTGCGGGGACGCACCGAGGACGGCGAGCGGGCGGAGCACCTTGTCGGTGTCGGCGCGACCGGCGCGGAGGGACAGGACCAGCTCCGCCCGCGGTCCCTCGACCGGGTCGGCGAGCATCGCGTTGGGGTCCGTCATGGGGTGCGCGGACATGCCGAGCGTGGCGTAGCGGACGAGGTCGCCCTCCTGGAAACGGAGCACCTCGATGCGGTCCGTACCGAGGAAGGTGACCGCGGCGCGCGCGTCCGGTTCTCCGAGCGTGGTGCTCAACCGTGCCTCGACAAGAGGAAGAACATCAACCATGCGGTGAGCATAGAACTCGTCAGTACCGGGCAAAGCCGCGCCTTGACACTATGGGCGGCTGATACTCTGAGCCGGTGGTTCGGGACAGCACGCAGAAGCGTCGCGATCGGGTCCCGACGCCGATGAGACTCCCTTACGAGGGACCGGCCGGAGGAGGTGGGGCTGCGATGGACCGAAGTCGACCGTGCAGTACCACCCGCTCTTCCTGCCGTTGAACTAGCTGCTTCGGCTCGTCTGCCTGGCTGCCGCCTCCCGCGTGCGTGCGCGCTCCAGTCGTCGTACGGAAGAGCACTTCGTTTCGTTTTGCCTGATCTGTCTGATCTGTCTGGCCTGTCTGATCTGCATCAGTAGCCGAATCAGCAGCGAAGCCACCACCGCGACGGAGCGGTGCTCCCCGCTTTGTGGACGTGCCAAACATCCCGTAGCACGGACGTCCTCATTCCGGGCAGTTCCACCCGTCGCAGCGGCCCTTGCGCGCCTCGCTGCTCGTTGCGAAGGAGCCTGCCATGTCGATGATCCGCGACCTGCGTGCCGTGGTCCGTCCCTCCCGTCCCTCGCTGCGCAAGAGCAGCCTGCGGATGGACACGGGCGCGTACGACACCACCCGCGACCCTTCGACGCCCTCGGCCGTCGTCGACTGCGCGGTCTACCGCGACGGCGCCCGGGTCGAGAGCGCCAAGCCGATGACCCCGCAGGAGGCGATGCGGCTGGTGCGCCGTGACGGGGGGTTCGTGTGGATCGGTCTGCACGAGCCGACCGAGGCCGAATTCGCCGGTATCGCGAGCGAGTTCGGGCTGCACCCGCTGGCCGTCGAGGACGCGGTGCAGGCGCACCAGCGGCCGAAGCTGGAGCGCTACGACGACTCCCTCTTCACCGTCTTCAAGACCATCCACTACGTCGAGCACGACCAGCTGACCGCCAACAGCGAGGTCGTGGAGACCGGTGAGGTGATGTGCTTCACCGGCCGGGACTTCTTCATCACCGTCCGGCACGGCGGGCAGGGCTCGCTGCGGGCGCTGCGCCACCGGCTCCAGGACGACCCCGAGTTGCTCGCCAGGGGTCCCTCGGCCGTGCTGCACGCCATCTCCGACCACGTCGTCGACGGCTACATCGCGGTCGCGGACGCGGTGCAGGACGACATCGACGAGGTGGAGACCGAGGTCTTCTCGCCCGGTCGCAAGGGCGGAGTGTCACGTGGTGTGGACTCGGCGCGGATCTACCAGCTCAAGCGTGAGGTGCTGGAGTTCAAGCGCGCGGTCTCGCCGCTTCTTCGGCCGATGCAGCTGCTGAGCGAGCGTCCGATGCGGTTGGTCGACCCGGACATCCAGAAGTACTTCCGGGACGTCGCCGACCACCTGGCCCGCGTCCAGGAGCAGGTGCTCGGCTTCGACGAGCTTCTCAACTCCATCCTCCAGGCCAACCTCGCGCAGGCCTCGGTCGCGCAGAACGAGGACATGCGCAAGATCACCGCCTGGGCGGCGATCATCGCGGTGCCGACGATGGTGTGCGGTGTGTACGGCATGAACTTCAAGTACATGCCCGAGCTGCACTGGAAGTACGGCTACCCGGTGATCATGGGCATCACGGTGGCCCTGTGTCTGGGCATCCACCGCACGCTGAAGCGCAACGGCTGGCTGTGAGGGCGGCCGTGGCGGCGGGGCGCGCGGATAGGCTGAACGCATGACAAGCGAGCTGCTCGACCAGGCCCTCGTCGAGGAGGCCACGAAGAAGTCCGGTCTCATCTGGGTCAAGGGCACCGGTGCCCCGGCCGCCCGTGCGCTGTGGCACGTGTGGCACGAAGGTGCGGTGTGCCTGGTCGGTGACGGACCCGGGGAGCAGCCGCTGCCCGGGCTGGCCGACGGGGGCTTCGCCGAGGTGACCGTGCGCAGCAAGGACAAGGGCGGCCGGCTCGTCTCCTGGACGGCGTCCGTGTCCGAGCTGCCGTCCGGCTCCGCCGAGTGGGAGGCCGCGGTGGCCGAGCTCAAGGGCAAGCGCCTCAACGCCCCGGACGGCGAGGCGATGACCGCCCGCTGGGCCCGCGAGTGCCGGGTGCTCCGTCTGACCCCGACGGGCTCCACGACCCCGCTCCCCTCCACCAACCTGGCCGAGGCCCCCCAGCCGACCCCGGCCACGACCCGCCATCCGATCCCGGCGGCCCTCCCCCGACTCCTCACGGGCCGCCGCAAGCGCCGGTAAGTCCGAAGAACCGCGGCGACGCGCGACCAACCCCTGGGACCCGCACCGCCCGGCGGACCTCCGGCACCCCGGGCCGTTACGGCTCCGTCCTCGACGGCAACCGCCCCGAGCCCAGCCGCCGGTGCTTTCGTCCTACGACGTCGGGAGTTGCTTCCCGTAGTCGACGGTCTCGTTCTTCGGGGGTTGGGTCACGGTGAAGTTCTTGCCCCAGTCGGAGAAGCTGAGCGTTCCCGCGCCGCCGCCGCGGACCAGGCGGAGCGGGTACGGCTTGCCCTGCAGGGAGACGTCCAGCGTGCCGCCGGAGCCCTTGTCGCCGGTGATGCGGATGGTGCGGGTGCCCGACTGCTCGTGGTGCCCGTCCGTGGCCAGCGTGCCGTGCAGGGTCAGCAGGCCGTCGAGGAGCACGGCCTTGTCCGTGAAGCCGCTGAACTTCTTGTACACGGGATCGCCCTGCGGCACCTTCACGTACTTGCCGTCGAGCTTGTCCGCCGCCGCCGTGTCCCCGCCCTTGCCGTCGGCGCCCTCCGCGTGGCTCCAGAAGGCCGCGTCGGCCTTCAGATACAGCCGCTCACCGATCCGCAGCACATGGAAGGTCGTCCCCTCCGAGGTGACCGACCCGATGCCGCCCTCCGGCTTCAGACGCATGTCGAGCCGGTACGTGTGCCCGCGGGTGACGACCGTCCCGGACAGCCGCACCGCGTCCACGGAGCCGGCGGCCGCCCTGGTCCTGCTCTGGATCTTCTCCGCGGACAGCTTGCCCACGCCGTTGGTGCCCGCGTCCGGATCCTCGTTGCACGCCGCGAGCGCCGCCGTTCCCGTCATCACCAGTGCACACGTCGCGCTCACGAGCACGGCGCGGCGGATACGGCCCTGGGAAATCGCAGTCACAGGTGGGGCTGCCTTTCTGACGGGTCCTGAGCGGCGTACCGCAGCGTACCGGGGCCGCACCCGCCAGGCGGAGCCAGTCCGTCCGGACCGCTCACCAGGGCGTGCCCGATCAGGACGGGCTAGCCTGAAGCCCACCGAGCGGGCAATTCGGGAAAGGAACGCGATCCACAGCACTCCTGTACATAAAGGGAGCACAGTCATGGCAGCCGGCGCCCCCCGGATCTTCGTCTCGCATCTCGCCGGTGTCCCCGTCTTCGATCCGAACGGCGACCTGGTGGGCCGCGTACGCGACCTGGTGGTCATCCTCCGGGTCGGACGACGCCCCCCGCGGCTGCTCGGGCTGGTCGTGGAACTGTCCACCCGGCGCCGCATCTTCCTGCCCATGACCCGGGTGACCAGTATCGAGTCCGGGCAGGTCATCGCCACCGGCGTGCTCAACGTCCGCCGCTTCGAGCGCCGGCCCACCGAACGCCTCGTCTTCGGCGAACTGCTCGACCTGCGCGTCAAACTCGTCGAGACCGACGAGGAGGTCACCGTCCTGGACGTGTCCGTCCAGCAGCTGCCGGCCCGCCGGGACTGGGAGGTCGACCGGGTCTTCGTCCGCAAGGGGAAGAAGGGCAGCGCCTTCCGGCGCGCCAAGGGGGAGACGCTCACCGTCGAGTGGTCCGCCGTCACCGGGTTCTCCCTTGAGGAGCACGGGCAGGGCGCCGAGAGCCTGCTCGCCACCTTCGAGCAGCTGCGCCCCGCCGACCTCGCCAACGTCCTGCACCACCTCTCCCCCAAGCGGCGTGCCGAGGTCGCCGCCGCCCTCGACGACGACCGTCTCGCCGACGTCCTGGAGGAGCTGCCCGAGGACGACCAGATCGAGATCCTCGGCAAGCTGAAGGAGGAGCGCGCCGCGGACGTCCTGGAGGCCATGGACCCGGACGACGCGGCCGACCTGCTCGCCGAGCTCCCGGAGGCCGACAAGGAACGGCTGCTGAGCCTGATGCAGCCCGCCGACGCGGCCGACATGCGGCGCCTGATGTCGTACGAGGAACACACCGCCGGCGGCCTCATGACCACCGAGCCCATCGTGCTGCGCCCGGACGCGACCGTCGCCGACGCCCTCGCCCGCGTCCGCAACCCGGACCTGTCCCCCGCCCTCGCCGCCCAGGTCTACGTCTGCCGACCGCCGGACGAGACACCGACCGGCAAGTACCTGGGCACGGTCCACTTCCAGCGCCTGCTGCGCGATCCGCCGTACACCCTGGTCAGCTCGCTCGTCGACGACGACCTGCAGGCACTCGACCCGGAGGCCACCCTGCCGATCATCGCCGGGTTCTTCGCCACGTACGACATGGTGGCGGCGCCCGTGGTCGACGAGGCGGGCTCGCTGCTCGGCGCGGTCACCGTGGACGACGTACTGGACCACATGCTCCCCGACGACTGGCGGGAGACGGAGTTCCACCTGGACGAGGAGACCGACCGGGCAACGGGAGCGGGTGCGGGCGGAGGAGCGGGCCCGGACGAGGGGGCGGGTGCGCATGGTTCCTGAGCGCGAGAGCGCCACCCGCGAGCGCACCCTGGCCGGCGCCACCGCCGCCACCCGGCCGCGCACGCCCCGGCTCGACCAGCCGCGGCCGCGGCGGCGGCGGATCATGCCCGAGTGGGACCCGGAGGCCTTCGGACGGCTCTCGGAGAAGATCGCGCGCTTCCTGGGCACGGGACGCTTCATCGTCTGGATGACGGTCGTCATCATCCTGTGGGTGCTGTGGAACGTCGCCGCGCCGGCCGCCCTGCGCTTCGACAACTACCCCTTCATCTTCCTGACCCTGATGCTGTCCCTCCAGGCCTCCTACGCGGCCCCGCTGATCCTGCTCGCGCAGAACCGGCAGGACGACCGCGACCGCGTCAACCTCGAACAGGACCGCAAGCAGAACGAACGGTCCATCGCGGACACCGAGTACCTCACCCGGGAGATCGCCGCCCTGCGCACGGGTCTGGGCGAGGTGGCGACCCGGGACTGGATCCGCTCCGAGCTGCAGGACGCCATCAAGGACCTGGAGCAGCTGCGGCGCCAGGACGGACACCCCGCATTCCCGGCAGAGCGGACGGATCGCTCGGGCGGACGTGACGCAGAAGACCACTGAGGGGCTACCCGGACGCCGCACGGATCGCCGTACCATCGTCCTTATGGCTACGGAAGACGCGGTGCGCGAAGCACTGGCGACGGTGAACGACCCCGAGATCAACCGCCCCATCACCGAACTGGGGATGGTCAAATCCGTGGAGATCGGAGCGGACGGCGCGGTCGCGGTCACCGTGTACCTGACGGTCTCCGGCTGCCCGATGCGCGAGACGATCACGCAGCGCGTGACCGACGCGGTCTCCCGGATCGAGGGCGTCACCCGAGTCGACGTCACGCTCGACGTCATGAGCGACGAGCAGCGCAAGGAGCTGGCGAACGCCCTGCGCGGCGGCCAGGCCGAGCGCGAGGTCCCCTTCGCCAAGCCCGGCAATCTGACCCGGGTGTACGCGGTGGCCTCCGGCAAGGGCGGCGTCGGCAAGTCCTCGGTGACGGTGAACCTGGCGGCGGCGATGGCCGCGGACGGCCTGAAGGTGGGCGTGGTCGACGCCGACATCTACGGCCACAGCGTGCCGCGCATGCTGGGCGCGGACGGCCGTCCGACCCAGGTCGAGAACATGATCATGCCGCCGTCCGCGCACGGCGTGAAGGTCATCTCGATCGGCATGTTCACCCCGGGCAACGCGCCGGTCGTCTGGCGCGGTCCGATGCTCCACCGCGCGCTCCAGCAGTTCCTGGCCGACGTGTACTGGGGCGACCTGGACGTGCTGCTGCTCGACCTGCCGCCCGGCACGGGCGACATCGCCATCTCGGTCGCCCAGCTGATCCCGAACGCGGAGATCCTGGTCGTGACGACCCCGCAGCAGGCGGCCGCGGAGGTCGCCGAGCGCGCCGGCTCCATCGCCGTCCAGACCCACCAGAAGATCGTCGGTGTGGTCGAGAACATGTCCGGCCTGCCCTGCCCGCACTGCGGCGAGATGGTCGACGTATTCGGCACGGGCGGCGGCCAGCTGGTGGCCGACGGCCTGAGCCGCACCACGGGCACGACCGTCCCCGTCCTCGGCAACATCCCGATCGACGTCCGCCTGCGCGAGGGCGGCGACGAGGGCAAGCCGGTCGTCCTGACCGACCCCGACTCCGCGGCGGGCGCGGCACTGCGGTCGATCGCGGGGAAGCTCGGCGGACGCCAGCGCGGCCTTTCCGGGCTGTCGCTGGGGATCACCCCGAAGAACAAGTTCTAGGGGTCCCAGGAGCTTCCACGACCCTGTGCGAAGGGGCGCCGCTGTGCAGCGGCGCCCCTTCGCGCACGTCCCTGTCGGCTAGGCGTACGCCGCGATGTCCTTGATCATGGCGAAGCCGAGGCCGTACGCGCTCATGCCCCTTCCGTACGCCCCCACGTGCACCCCCTCCTGCGTCGACCCGGCGAGCACCCAGCCGAATTCGGACTCCCGGTAGTGGAAGGGAGTCGGCACGCCGTCGACGGGCAGGGACAGGGTCGACCAGTCCGGGCCGGTGAGGTCGTCCGCGAGGACCCACGCCGTCTCCGTCTGCTGCTCCAGCCAGTCGTCACGGAGGCTGTGGTCCATCTGGCCGGGCCAGGTGAAGGACAGCAGCCCCACACCGGCCAGCCAGGCCGCCGAGGAGACCGTGGTGGCCTCCAGGAAGCCCGTGCCGTCCGCGCTGCGCCGGGAGGGGTTCGCCGCGACGGTCACCACGACGGCGAACTTCTCCCGGGGCTCCGTCGCGGAGCCGACCGCGTACTCGTTCTTCACGGAGGGTTCGTCCCCGTGCCCGATCGAACCGTGCTCGACGGCGCCGTCGGCCGCCGTACCGACCTGCATCAGCCAGCGCGGCCCCGTGAAGGCCTCGTCGAGGCCGTACCACGGGAAGGGCGCCAGCAGGTAGCCGTCGACCGCACGCCGGGCGTAGGGGACCTGCCGGCCACCCTCCGCATCCGGCGCCTGCGCGACCGCCCCACTTGTCGTCTCCATGTGCCCGGACGCCTCCTCGCTCTCGTCGGACCGGGGTGGCCCGCCCCCCTTCGGGCGTACTCGTCCGGTCCGCACAACAACTCGGCAGCATATCCACCTCGCTGCGAGCAGCAGGGAAACCGCCCGCCGCGTGGGTCGTACGCGCGGCCTGTTCACGTCGCACGGGGCGCATGCGCGGTATGAAACGCGTCACGTCCCGGCGCGGGGGCGCACCGGGACGCGCAGTTCACGGGCGTACGACGGTCAGGTGGCGTCCGCGTCGAAGGGCGGACGCTCGTCCTTGGCGGGGTCTTCGGGCTTCTTCGTCATGTCGATGCGGCCACCGGACGAGGACGAGGCGGGCGAGGAAGAGGACGGCGAGGAGTCCGTGTCGCGGCTGTGGACCGCGTCCGTGACCTCGGCCATCTCCTTCTTCAGGTCGAAGCCGTTGCGGATCTCCTTCAGCCCCAGTTCGTCGTTGTCCAGCTGCTTGCGGATGAACGCCTTGGGGTTGAGGTCCTCGAACTCGAAGTCCTTGAACTCCGGGCCCAGCTCGGCGCGGATGTCCTGCTTGGCGCTCTCCGAGAACTCGCGGATCTTCCGGACCGTACGCATGACGTCCTGGATGACCTTCGGGAGCTTGTCCGGACCGAAGACGAGCACGGCGAGCACGATGATCGTGAGCAGCTCGAGCGGTCCTATGTCATTGAACACCTGAAGCTCCTTGCGATGTCCTCGGTCCTCGGCCCTCGGCGGTCTGCGTCACTGGTGTTCCGTGGTCCGGGCCGTGTCCACGGTACCCGGCGGACCTGTCCGATCGGTACCGTCCCGAGGTGTCCGTGTGCGTGTAGAGCACCGGTTTTTGGGGTTGTTTGCCTTGTGGGGCCATGCGCCGGGCTTCACCTGTGAGGTTTCTGTCAGTTGTCGTCGGAGGATCCGAGCACCAGCGAGACCGACCTGGGCCCGCCGTCGCGCTCGACGGTCAGCCGCAACCGGTCACCGGGACGGTGGGCCCGGGTCTTCACGATCAGTTCCTCCCCGGAGTGGACGGGCCGGCCATCCACCTCGGTGATGACATCGCCCGACCGGAGTCCGGCCCGGTCGCCGGGCCCGCCCGTGGTGACCGCGGGCGAGCCCTTGGCGCCCTTGGTGCCGATACGGGCGCCGTCGCCCGTGTAGCCCATGTCGAGGGTGATCCCGATGACCGGATGGGCCGCCTTGCCCTTGTTGATCAGCTCCTCGGCGACCCGTCTGGCCTGGTTGACCGGGATGGCGAAGCCGAGGCCGATGGAGCCGGCCTGGCCGTCTCCCGAGCCCGAGGCGCTGTCGGCGGACCGTATGGCGGAGTTGATGCCGATGACATGGGCCTGCGAGTCGAGGAGGGGTCCGCCCGAGTTGCCCGGGTTGATGGGCGCGTCGGTCTGCAGGGCGTCGACGTACGACACGTCGCTCCCGTCCTCGCTCTCCCCGCCGGCCGTGATGGGCCGCTCCTTGGCGCTGATGATGCCGGAGGTGACGGTGTTGGCGAGGTCGAAGGGGGCACCGATGGCGACGACGGGGTCGCCGACCTGGACGTTGTCGGAGTTGCCGAGCGGCAGGGGCTTGAGCCCGTGCACCCCGGTCACCTGCACGACGGCGAGGTCGTAGCCGGTGTCCCTGCCGACGATCCTGGCCTTGGCGGTGTCCCCGCTGCTGAAGGTCACCGATATCTCGCCGCCCGACGCGGCGAACTCGACGACATGGTTGTTGGTGAGGATGTGGCCGCGTGTGTCGAGCACGAAGCCCGTGCCGGTGCCCTGCTCGTTGCTGCCGGTCACATGCAGGGTGACCACGCTCGGCAGCGCACGGGCGGCGATCCCGGCCACGCTGTCCGGGGCCCGCCCGGCCGGTACCTTGCCCGACTGCGGCAGCTGGATGCCCCCCACACCGCCGTTGCGCTCCAGATAGGCCCCGACGGCCCCGCCGACGCCCCCGGAGACGAGGGCGAGCACCAGGGCCCCGCCGACCAGGGCCCGCCCGGCCCGCTTGCGGCGCTGCTGCTGGGTGGGGACCGCGGCGCCGTTCTGCTGGAGGGGGGCGTGGGCGGCGGACCAGGGGTCGTAGCGGTGCCAGGGGTCGGGATGCGGGGTGACGGCCTGGGCCTCGGGGGGCGGGAGCGGGGTGTCGTGGGGCACGGGGGTCGCGGGGGCGGGGACCGGTGAGGCGTGCGGCGGCACAGTGGCAGGGACCGGCGGGGCCTGCGGCGGCACCGGCGCGGGTGCGGGGGTGGGGAGCGTCGTGCCGTGCGCGGGTGTGGTCGCCGGGTGCTGGACCGGCGGAGCGGGTGCCCAGGGGCCCGGTTCGCCGTACGGCGGCGTGCTGTACGGGTCGGGGTCGTGCAGGGGCCGGGGGCGGTCGGTGGCGGTCGGTACGGCGGGAGTGCCGACCTCGGGCACGGTGGTGCCCGGCGCCGCCGGGAGCCGGGCGTCGGTCACGGTCGTCGACGTGTCGACCCGCGCCTCGACGCCCTGCCCGGGAAAGCCCGCGTCCCGCACGGCCGGCTCGGCGCCCTGCCCCTCGCGCTCCGCGTCCGGACGGGAGGGCGCCTCCAGCTCGAAGTCGCCGTCGGCGGGCGGCGCCGGGCGGGCCAGCTCGAAGTCACCCTCGCTGTCGTCCGGCACCGGAACCGCGGCCGCGGCATCCCCGGCCTCCGGAACCTGCGGCCGAGGCCGACTCCACCACTTTGCCTTGGCGGGCTTCGTCGGCTTCCCCTCGTTCATGCTCTCCCCACAGCCGGCCGCCCAACGTCGACTCCGCGCCGGAAACTCCGCCGCGGGCACGGCCCCTCACCGGATTCAACCAGGTTCGGGGGACAGCGCGCAGAGACCCGTCAGCGGGCCGTGCGGGGCGAGGAGGAGGAGGAGGTGGGAGCGGAGGCGGGGTCGGGGACGGGCGCGGCGAGCAGGCCGGGGCCGGTGACCTCGGGGGCCGAGGACCATGAGGTCAGGGCGACCGGCGGGGTCGTGTCGAGCGGTCGTATCAACGGGGACATGGCGGCCGCGCCGGCCACGACGGGCGCGGTCAGCCTGTGCACGGCGTCCTGGCCCTGCCCGTCGGCGGGGGACGGCACCCCGGGCACCAGCGGCGCGGACACCGAGGTCGGCACCACGGGAGTCTGACCGAGCAGCGTGCCCTGGGCGAGCAGCGGTCCGACGGCGCGACGGCGCTGGGTTTCGGGCGCCGAAGCGGGTCCTCCGCCCTGGGTGCGGGCCGGTGTGACATTGCTGCCGCTGCCGGAGCCGCCGCGGGCGTCCGCCGCCGTGTCACCCGGGATGCCCGTGGTCACGCCGCCCAGCGCGACCGCGGCCAGGGACACCGCCCCGGCCGCGACGAACGCGAACCGCAGCCCGCGCGAGGCGGACCGGTCGGCGTCGGGGCGGCCGACGGGGTGGATGCGGAAGCCACGGTCGGCGGCGGAGGGTGAGGCGTGGGTGGCGGGGACATAGCCGAACTCGAACCGGTCGGGGCGTCGGACCCCGAAGACCCCGGTGTCGGAGGCACGTCCGGACAGGCCCGTGCCGCCCAGCGGCGAGCCCGTGTCGTCATCGTCACCGCCACCGGGGAGTCCCTGGAGACGGGCCAGGAAGCTCTCGGACGGCGGGGGCGGGGCCGCCTCCGCGAAGACGTTCTTCAGCCGTCGCTGGGCGTCCGCCTCCGCCTTGCACCTGGCGCAGGTGGCCAGGTGGGCCAGGACGCGGTCGCGCGACTCATGACCGAGTTCCCCGTCCACGAGGGCGGAGAGCCGGTCTCCCAGGTGCTGCTCTGCGAGGCGTGCCTCGGCAGGTTTGGGTCGTGTTCCACTCACGCGGGCGCGCCCCCTCCTCCCAGCGCGGGCACGCGTGCCACGAACGAGCGCCGCTCGGCGGCCCGGGCCTCGGGGGAACGGTGGGCGAGGGCCTTGCGCAGCTGTGAGCGGCCGCGGTGGATCCGGGAGCGGACCGTGCCCAGCTTCACGCCGAGGGTCGCGGCGATCTCCTCGTACGACAGTCCTTCGATGTCGCACAGGACGACCGCGGCGCGGAACTCGGGCGCGAGGGTGTCGAGGGCCTGCTGGACGTCCGCGTCGAAGTGGGCGTCGTTGAACACCTGCTGCGGGGTCGGCTCCTTGCTGGGCAGACGCTCTGCCGCGTCCTCGCCCAGGGCGTCGAAGCGGATGCGCTGCTTGCGCCGGACCATGTCCAGGAACAGGTTCGTGGTGATGCGGTGCAGCCAGCCCTCGAAGGTGCCCGGCGTGTAGGTCGACAGGGAGCGGAAGACACGGACGAAGACCTCCTGGGTGAGGTCCTCGGCGTCGTGCTGGTTGCCCGTGAGGCGGTAGGCCAGGCGGTAGACCCGGCCGCTGTGCGTGCTGACGATCTCCTCCCATGTGGGCGGAGTCCATGCCTGAGCGTCCGCGTCGGTGGAGAACGTCGCGGTCTGGGCGGGGCCGGCGGCGTGGCCGGCGTCAGCAGCGGTGTCGTTCACGGATTTCGGCCTGCCCGCCGATCCGAGAAAGCGCCGAAGCACTCCTCCCCGATCCACAGGCGCAGCCGCACCTCCCCTGTCGGCTCTGGTGGTGTCCAGTGGAGCCCCTACCATAGCCACCTCGCCCGTTAGCTCCGGATAAGCGGTTTTACGAGAATTTGATCTGGGCTGATACGGCTCATACGGCTGCGTCAGCACTTGCTCGGCGTCCTGGTCCATCTCTTACCCCCGTCGGGTCCCCCCACCACTCGCTCATCCCTTTAAACGCCCGGTCCCATCTGCGGGTTCCCGGGGCCAACGGATACAGTCACGCCGAGGCAACCACGGGGACAGGAGAGGGTCATTACCGGCAACCGGCAGACGAGCTGGGCGTTCGCCGACGCCTTTGTCGCCGAGGACGACGCGCTTCGCTGGGCCCGTGACCGGGCCCGGGAGGCGGGCCTGCGCTCGGTGTCGCCCGGCGCGGGCGCCGCGCTGCGGTTGCTCGCCGCCACCGTGGACGCCAAGGCGGTCGCGGAGATCGGCACCGGCTGCGGGGTGTCGGGGATCCATCTGCTGCACGGCATGCGGCCGGACGGCGTGCTGACCACCGTGGATCCCGAGCCGGAGCACCAGCAGTTCGCCCGGCAGGCCATCCGCGCCTGCGGCTTCGCCAGCAACCGGGCCCGCTTCATCCCCGGCCGCGCCCTGGACGTCCTGCCCCGGCTCGCGGACGCCGGCTACGACCTCGTCTTCTGCGACGGCGACCGCCTGGAGTACCTGGACTATCTCGCTGAATCGTTGCGTCTGCTCCGGCCGGGTGGCGTGGTGGTCTTCGAGGGCGTCTTCGGTAACGGCCGGACGGTCGACTCGGGACCGCAGCCCACGGAGGTGCTGCGACTGCGCGAGCTGCTGCGCACGGTGCGCGAGAGCCAGGAGCTGGTGCCCTCACTGCTGCCGGTGGGCGACGGCCTGCTGTGCGCCGTCAAGCGCTGACCGCCCGCTCGGACGGCAGCGCGGTCGACGGACGCGGACCTGCGCCCGGGAACGCAACTGCCCCGGCACCGCGTACGGTGCCGGGGCAGCTGAAAGGGTATGGTCGCTGGCGCGTCAGACGACGACCTTCTTGAGGGCGTCGCCGAGCGCCTCTGCCTCGTCAGGGGTCAGCTCGACGACGAGCCGACCGCCGCCTTCGAGCGGAACGCGCATGACGATGCCCCGCCCCTCCTTGGTCACCTCGAGCGGGCCATCGCCCGTCCGCGGCTTCATGGCCGCCATGCTCGTTCCCCTTCCTGAAACCAGCTCATCGTCTGCCGACGGCCCTGGAGGGCACGCGCGATCCGTGTGGGACACGCGACACCGGCATCGAACACATTGCTTCCAAGCCATTATCCCGCATCTCAGGACCCGATGACCAACATCAGTCGGCATCGCTTGGGCAACGCGCGCGAGCAAAACCACTCAATTCGGCGATGTGACTGCGATACTGCGCCACCGCACGGACGTCGGCCGACGAAAACCGTGGCGGATTTCTTTGACGCAGGTCACACGTCGGGTCCGGCCCGTGGACGGGGTTCTCCGCCATGCTGTCCTCAGACATCGGCGTACCAAGTGGTACGTCAGAGCCGTTCACAGCAGAGGGGATGCGCCATGGCCGACACCGTGCTCTACGAGGTGACCGACGGGCTCGCAACGATCACGCTGAACCGCCCCGAGGCGATGAACGCGCTGAACATCGCGGCCAAGGTCGCCCTGCGGGACGCGGCACAGGAGGCGGCGGGCGACGGGTCCGTGCGGGCGATCCTGCTCACCGCCGCCGGGGACCGGGCGTTCTGCGTGGGCCAGGACCTCAAGGAACACATCGGGCTGCTCGCGGCCGACCGCGAGACGGGGGCCGGGCAGACGATGACCACGGTGAAGGAGCACTACAACCCGATCGTGCGGGCCCTCGCGGGGGCCGCGAAGCCGGTCGTCGCGGCGGTGAACGGGGTCGCGGCCGGGGCGGGCTTCGGTTTCGCGCTGGCGGCGGACTACCGGGTGGTGGCGGACACCGCGGCCTTCAACACGTCGTTCGCCGGGGTGGCGCTGACCGCCGACTCCGGGATCTCCTGGACGCTGCCGCGGGTCGTGGGCGCCTCGCGCGCCGCGGACCTGCTGCTCTTCCCGCGCAACATCAGCGCGCAGGACGCGTACGAGCTCGGCATCGCCAACCGGCTCGTGCCGGCCGCCGAGCTGCGGGCCGAGGCCGAGAAGGTCGCCCGGAAATTGGCCGACGGGCCGACGGTGGCGTACGCGGCGCTCAAGGAGTCGATCGCCTTCGGGCTCGCGCACTCCCTGGACGAGACGCTGGACAAGGAGGACGAGCTGCAGATCCTTGCGGGCAGGTCCGAGGACCACGCGATCGCGGTGCAGGCGTTCGTGAACAAGGAGAAGCCGAAGTATCTGGGCCGGTGACGGACGGCCGTCGGCCCACGGCCGACGGCCTCTTCCTCACCCGCAGGTCTACGCGTTGCTCACCCGCCGGTCTACGCGTTGCGGCGTGCGCAGCCTTCCAGGTGGTCGTTGACCAGTCCGCACGCCTGCATCAGCGCGTAGGCCGTCGTCGGGCCTATGAAGCGCAGGCCCCGCTTCTTGAGGGCCTTGGACAGGGCCGTGGACTCCGGGGTGACCGCGGGGACGTCGGAGAGGGTCCTCGGGGCCGGGCGGGCGGCCGGATCGGGGGCGTGGGACCAGATCAGGCTGTCCAGCTCGCCCGAGGACCACTCCGCGAGCACGCGCGCATTGCCGAGGGTCGCGTCGATCTTGGCGCGATTTCTGATGATGCCCGGGTCCACCAGGAGGCGTTCGCGGTCGTCGTCCGTGAAGGTGGCGACCTTCTCGATCCTGAAGTCGGCGAAAGCGGCGCGGAAACCCGGGCGGCGGCGCAGGATCGTGATCCACGACAGGCCCGACTGGAAGGCCTCCAGGCTGAGGCGCTCGTAGAGGGCGTCGTCGCCGTGGACGGGACGGCCCCACTCCTCGTCGTGGTACGTCACGTAGTCGTCGGTGGACAGCGCCCAGGGGCAGCGCGGCGTGCCGTCGGGGCCGGCCAGGGCGGTGCCGTCGCTCACCGCTGGTCCTCCTGCGCGGGCTTGTCCAGCCGGACGTGCGCGGCGGCCTGGGCACCGGCGAGCGCGGACTCCAGGTGGGCGATACGGGCGTCCCGCTCGGCGAGTTCGGCGCCGAGGCGGCCGAGGGCGTCGTCCACGTCCGCCATGCGGTAGCCGCGGGGGGCGAGCGGGAAGCGGAGGCTCTCCACGTCCGCGCGGCCGACGGGGCGGTCCGGGGGCAGCGAGTCGTCGAGGCGCTCGGGCGCGACCTCGGGCAGGGGGCCGGTGGCGCCCTCGCCGCCGCCCACCACGGCGAGTGTCACCGCGGCGACCACGACGGCGAGCGCGACGACCAGGAACAAGAACATAACCATCGCTGGGTCCCCACGCTCTGTAGTACTCGGTCTCTAAAGTCTCTCGCTCCGATCGTGCCATGCGAGTCTGACAGTTAGGGTCACAGGCGGGCGCGGGGCGGAACACAAGCACGACTCACTGGAAGAGGTCACAGGGGATGCTCAGGCTTGGCAGGCGGGAATTCGAGCCGCACGAGCCGGTGATCATGGCGATCGTGAACCGGACCCCGGACTCCTTCTACGACCAGGGGGCGACCTTCCGTGACGAGCCGGCGCTCGCGCGCGTGGAGCAGGCGGTGGCCGAAGGTGCCGCGATCATCGACATCGGCGGGGTGAAGGCCGGGCCCGGGGACGAGGTGACCGCAGAGGAGGAGGCGCGGCGGACGGTCGGCTTCGTGGCCGAGGTACGGCGGCGGTTCCCCGACGTGATCATCAGCGTGGACACCTGGCGGGCCACGGTCGGGGAGGCCGTGTGCGAGGCCGGGGCGGACCTGCTGAACGACGCCTGGGGCGGGGTGGATCCGGGGCTGGCCGAGGTCGCGGCGCGGTACGGGGTGGGGCTGGTGTGCACGCACGCGGGGGGCGCCGAGCCGCGGACCCGGCCGCACCGGGTGACGTACGACGACGTCATGGCCGACATCCTCCGGGTGACCCTGGGACTGGCCGAGCGTGCGGTGGCGCTGGGTGTGCCCCGCGAGTCGGTGCTGATCGATCCCGGTCACGACTTCGGGAAGAACACGCGGCACAGTCTTGAGGCGACCCGGCGGCTGGACGAGATGGTGGCCACGGGGTGGCCGGTGCTGGTGTCGCTGTCCAACAAGGACTTCGTCGGGGAGACGCTGGACCGGCCCGTGAAGGAGCGGGTGTTGGGGACACTGGCGACGACCGCGGTGTCCGCGTGGCTCGGCGCCCAGGTGTACCGGGTCCACGAGGTGGCGGAGACGAAGCAGGTCCTGGACATGGTGACGTCGATCGCGGGCCACCGCCCGCCGACGGTCGCGCGCAGGGGGTTGGCGTAGACGCTCCCCGCCGACGCCGACCCCCCGCTGCCGCTCACTGTGATGGGTACCCCAGGCCCTGGAACCTTCAGGCCTGGGGTCCTAGGCGAGTTGATCGGTCGCCTGGAGGAGCGTGTCCACTCCGTGGGGTCGTCCTTGAGGAAACCGGTGGCTTCGTCGAGCGCCATCGGCTCCGCTGGACCTCCCAGGTCACTCCGTACTCCTCCCTCCGGCTTCGAGGAGTATCCGCCGAGCCTCCGCATGGGGGACGGGGACTTCGGTGCGCCCCAGAGCGCGGTCCCGCTCAAGGCGGGCCAGCGCCAGAGCATCCTCAAGGTCTTCCAGTTCCGCCGGAGAGACGAGGACGGCAGTCGGGATGCCACGGTCGGTCAAGGTGATGTGCTCATGCTGGGCAGCACGGCGGGCAAGCTCGCCGAGTTTGCCCCTCGCCTCGGCGGTGGGACAGGTAGCAGACATGTATCACCTCGGCGCCTAACGCGCGGCTTCCTTCGACACCAGTGCCACCGCCTCCTCCACGTCGTCCGTGACGTGGAAGAGGAGCAGGTCCTTTTCGGAGGCCTTGCCCTGGGAGATCACGGTGCTCCTCAGCCAGGTGACCAGTCCGCCCCAGTACTCGGTGCCGAAGAGCACGATGGGGAAGCGCGTGACCTTCTGGGTCTGCACGAGGGTGAGGGCCTCGAAGAGCTCGTCCAGGGTGCCCAGGCCGCCGGGGAGCACCACGAAGCCCTGCGCGTACTTCACGAACATCATCTTCCGGACGAAGAAGTACCGGAAGTTGAGGCCGATGTCGACGTAGGGGTTGAGGCCCTGCTCGAAGGGCAGCTCGATGCCGAGGCCGACCGAGGTGCCGCCCGCCTCGCAGGCGCCCTTGTTGGCCGCCTCCATCGCGCCGGGACCGCCGCCGGTGATCACCGCCCAGCCGGCCTCCACCAGCCCGCGGCCGAGCCGCACACCGGCGTCGTACTCCGAGGAGTCCACCGGAGTGCGCGCCGAGCCGAACACGCTGATCGCGGGCGGGAGTTCGGCCAGGGTGCCGAAGCCCTCGATGAACTCCGACTGGATCCGCAGGACCCGCCAGGGATCCGTGTGGACCCAGTCGGACGGGCCGCCCGCGTCCAGCAGGCGCTGGTCCGTCGTGCTCGCGGTGACCTGGCCCCGCCGCCGGAGGACCGGCCCCAGGCGCTGCTCCTCCGGTGGGCGCTTCTTGCCCTCGGGGTTGCCAGTAGCCATGTGCGCTCCCTCCGCGTGCAGGTGTATCCACGCAAGAGTAGATCCACCCTGGTTACGCGCGGGGGACGTGAGCATGTCCGCATTGAAGCGTCAGGCCCACACCCGCCACGCGTCTCAGCTCGTCAGCCAGGCCCGCAGGCGCTCCTCGCCCGCCAGGATCTTGGCGATTTCAACCCTTTCATCCCTTTTGTGAGCCAAGTGGGGGTTTCCGGGGCCGTAGTTGACCGCCGGGATGCCCAGGGCGGAGAAACGGGAGACGTCCGTCCAGCCGTACTTCGGCTGCGGAGTGCCCCCGACCGCCTCGATGAAGGCCGCCGCGGCCGGGTGGGACAGCCCCGGCAGCGCCCCGCCGCTGTGGTCGTCCACCACGAACTCCGTCACGCCGCAGTCCGCGAAGACCTCGTGGACGTGCGCGAGCGCCTCCTCCTCGGACCGGTCCGGGGCATAACGGAAGTTGACCGCCACCACGCACTCGTCGGGGATGACGTTGCCCGCCACCCCGCCGGAAATGCGCACCGCGTTCAGGCCCTCGCGGTACTCCAGGCCGTCGATCACCGGGTAGCGCGGTTCGTACGCCGCCAGGCGGGCCAGGATCGGGGCCGCCGCGTGGATCGCGTTGGAGCCCATCCAGCCGCGCGCCGAGTGGGCCCGCTCGCCCTGCGTCCGCAGCAGCACCCGCAGGGTGCCCTGGCAGCCGCCCTCGACCTGGCCGTCGGAGGGCTCCAGCAGCACCGCGAAGTCGCCCGTCAGCCAGTCGGGGTGCGCCTCGGCCACGTGCTTGAGGCCGTTCAGGTCGGCGGCGACCTCCTCGTTGTCGTAGAAGACGAAGGTCAGGTCGCGGTTCGGGGCGGGGACCGTGGCCGCGATGCGCAGCTGGACGGCCACGCCGGACTTCATGTCGCAGGTGCCGCAGCCCCACAGGACGCCGTCCTCGTCGAGCCGCGAGGGGACGTTGTCGGCGATCGGGACCGTGTCGATGTGGCCGGCCAGGATCACCCGCTCCGCCCGGCCCAGCCGCGTACGGGCGACGACGTTGTTGCCGTACCGGTCGACCGTCAGATGCGGCAAGGAGCGCAGGGCGGCCTCGATCGCGTCGGCGAGGGGCTTCTCGGTGCCGCTCTCCGAGGGGAAGTCGACCAGCCGCGCGGTGAGCGCGGCGGCGTCCAGCGTCAGGTCAAGCGTGGTGTCGGCCATGGTGACGACCCTAACGCTCCCCCGGTCCGGCCGGGCCGCACCGCAGGCGCCACCCGCCTCCCGGGCCCGGAAGGCCTCCAGTACCTTGTACGGGTGCCAGAGCCGTCCCCCACTTCTCCCAAGCGTCGCGGCCGCCTCTTCCGTTTCAGCGCGGCCTTCTTCGTCCTGTTGGCCGTCACGGGCTATCTCGTGGTGCAGTACGTCACGGGTGGCACCAGAGCCCCGGGCTGCAAGGTCGTCTCGGCCGAAGGCGGCGAGACCCCCTACGAGTTCACGCCCGAGCAGGCGGTGAACGCGGCGACGATCGCCGCCGTCGGCACCGGACGCGGCATGCCCGAACGCGCCGTGACCATCGCGCTGGCGACCGCGCTGCAGGAGTCGGGCCTGCGCAACATCGAGCACGGCGACCGTGACTCGCTGGGCCTGTTCCAGCAGCGCCCCTCGCAGGGCTGGGGCACCGAGAAGCAGATCATGGACCCGACCTATTCGGCGGGCATCTTCTACGAGCACCTGGCCAAGGTGCCCGACTACAGGCAACTCCCGCTCACGGTGGCCGCGCAGCGCGTGCAGCGCAGCGGCTTCCCGGAGGCGTACGCCAAGCACGAGCCGGACGCCAAGCTGCTCGCCGCGGCCCTGACCGGACAGGCGGCGGCCACGCTGACCTGCCAGGGGCGCCCCGCGACGGGCACCTCTGCCGAGGCGGCGGCGACGGGTCCGGACGCCGTACGGGCCGCGCTGGTACGGGACTTCGGGCGCGACGCGCTCCAGGAGGCCGGCGCCGAGGTGAGCGGTGCGGCGGAGGCGAGTCCGTCCCCGAGCGTGACCGCCGAGGCGCAGGGCAGGACCGTGACCGTGCCGGTGCCGGAGGGCGCGAGGACCGACCGGAGCGGGCGCAGCGAGCGGGAGCGGGGCTGGCAGCTGGCCCACTGGGCGGTGGCCAACTCCTCGGCGCTGCACATCGCACGGGTCTCGTACGCGGGGCGCGTGTGGGCCGCCGGGAGCACGGACAGCCAGTGGCGCACGGCCGGCACGACGGGTGCCGCGGGTGCGGAGAAGTCGGCGGGGTCCGTTCGGATCGTGACCGGGCAGTAGTACGGGGGTTCACTCGCGGGGGTCACCCTGCGGGTGATGACGCGGCGGTGTGCGCAGGTTTTCGTGCGGTCACCCTCCTGGTCGTAAACGCCCTTGGAAACAAAGGGCCGTAAGGATTCTGCGAAGTCATACGGCGGGTGACTTTTGCCCGTTTTTATCCACAGCAGATAATGCGATGCGTTGCCAACTCTTTACCTTTGGGCTCCGCAACCTTCGTGGGCTTCGAGCGGTAGTCACTGCGTCCGAGCCCGGAGATCAACTGCCGGACACGGTCGGACACTTCAACGTTCCCTCCCGTCGAATGGAGCATCATGTCCCTCCCCCTGACCCGCAGGATCGCCCGTGCCGCGCTGCTCGTCGCAGCGGGAGCGGCAGCCGGGGTCGGTGCGGCCGGCTCCGCGAGCGCTGCCCCCGATCTGCCGGCCACTCCGAACCTCGGCGGCCTGACCGCACTGGACGGGGCTCAGGTCGGCAACACGGTCGACGGTGCCACGCAGCACGTCACCGGGCTCGCGGGCGACGCGGGCGGCCAGGCGGTCAAGAAGGCGGTGCCGGCCGCGGGCAAGGCCGGCGGCAAGGCCGTGCAGAAGGCGGCGCCCGCGGCACAGAAGGCCGCGGGGGACGCGGCCGGATCCGCCGGGCAGGTCCTCGGCGCCACGGCCGGGACGGCGACCAAGGGCGGGCTGCCCACGGACTCCCTCACCAAGGGCGGGCTGCCGACGTCCACGCTGCCGATGAGCGGCCTGCCGCTCGGCTAGGCATCTCGGTCTCGACAGCGCGAAGGGGTCCAGGGAACTCTCCCTGGACCCCTTCGCGCTGTGCAGTGCTGTGCAGGTGCAGTGCTGTGCTGTGCTGTGCTGTGCTGTGACGAACGGTGCGCTGTCCGGGCCGAGCTAGCCCGCCAGGCGCGCCACCGCGGCCGCCACGCGCTCGTCCGTCGCCGTCATGGCCACGCGGACGAACTTCTCGCCCGCCGTGCCGTAGAAGTCGCCGGGGGCGACCAGGATGCCCCGCTCGGCCAGATGGGCCACCGTGTCCCAGCAGGACTCGTCACGGGTGGCCCAGAGGTACAGGCTGGCCTCGCTGTGCTCGATGCGGAAGCCGTGGGCCAGCAGGGCGTCGCGCAGGGCGGTGCGCCGGGCGGCGTAGCGTTCGCGCTGCTCGCGGACGTGGATGTCGTCGGACAGGGCCGCGACGACCGCCGCCTGCGTGGGCGCCGAGGTCATCATGCCGCCGTGCTTGCGGATCTCCAGGAGGGGGCCCAGGACGGCCGGGTCGCCGGCCAGGAAGGCCGCGCGGTAGCCCGCCAGGTTGGACCGCTTGGAGAGGGAGTGGACCGAGACGATGCCCTCGTACGAGCCGCCGTTGACGTCCGGGTGCAGGACCGAGACCGGGTCGGCCTCCCAGCCCAGCTCCAGGTAGCACTCGTCGGAGAAGAGCAGGACGCCGTGCTCGCGGGCCCAGGCGACGATCCGGGTGAGCTCCTCCTGGCCCAGCACCCTGCCCGTGGGGTTGGACGGCGAGTTCAGCCAGAGGAGCTTCAGGTTCGTGGGGTCGAGCTCGGTCGGGTCGTCGTAGACCTCGTAGTCGGCGCGGGCCAGACGGGCGCCGACCTCGTAGGTCGGGTAGGCCAGACGGGGGTACGCGACCCGGTCGCCGGGGCCGAGGCCCAGCTGGGTGGGGAGCCAGGCCACCAGTTCCTTGGAGCCGACGATCGGCAGGACATGGCGGTGGGTGACCTCACGGGCGCCCAGCCGGCGCTCCAGCCAGCCCGTGATCGCGTCGCGCAGCGCCGGCGTGCCCCAGACGGTCGGATAGCCCGGCGAGTCGGCGGCGGCGATCAGGGCCTTCTGGATCAGCTCGGGGACCGGGTCGACCGGGGTGCCGACGGACAGGTCGACGATGCCGTCCGGGTGCGCCGCGGCCGTCTTCTTGTACGGCTCCAGCTTGTCCCAGGGAAAGGTGGGCAGACGGTCGGAGACTGCGGACACGATGTTCTGGCTCACTTTCGTCGGTAACGGCAAACGCCTCGGTCCCGTACGGCGATGATCAAGGCGATCGGGCCGTACGGGACCGAGGCGGCGCGCTGCGGGCTGCTGCCGGCCGCCTGCGGATTACTCGGCCTGCGGCGGGAGCGCGGCGATGAGGGGGTGGTCGCGCTCGATCAGGCCCAGCTTGCTGGCGCCACCGGGAGAGCCGAGCTCGTCGAAGAACTCGACGTTGGCCTTGTAGTAGTCCTTCCACTCCTCCGGAGTGTCGTCCTCGTAGAAGATTGCCTCGACCGGGCAGACCGGCTCACAGGCACCACAGTCGACGCATTCGTCCGGGTGGATGTACAAGGACCGCTGGCCCTCGTAGATGCAGTCGACCGGGCACTCCTCGATGCACGCCTTGTCCTTCACGTCGACACAAGGCTGCGCGATGACGTAGGTCACGCTGTCGTTCCTCCTCGATTGGGCGCTGGCGGGCCTCCGTAGGCTCCGCCGCCTGGCGCGCGGGAGCGCGGCGTCGTCGATGCCCGCCCCTAGTATCTCCGTTCTTGGGCATGATCCGAACAGGAGGGGTGAACCGACCTGTGGAAATCTCTGCCGCTGGGCGACTCGAGGTCCGTATCACCGCTGCTGACGTGGGTAAACGAGTCTCCGTACGGCGCTTGAGCGAACCTGGAACACGGGGTGAGAAGTTCACCGACACGGTGGGTGTTCTCACATCATGGGACAAGGGTGTGCTGCTGATCACACGAAAGAACGGGGAGACCGTCCGGATTCCGGAATCCTCGCTGGTCGCGGGCAAGGTCGTACCGGCCGCCCCGGCGCGTCGGCGGGGTCCCGCCGCCTCCTACGAGGAGCTCGCGCGCATCGCCTCGCGGGCCTGGCGGCCGGTGGAGAGCGAGCGGCTGGGCGAGTGGGAACTGCGCGCCGCCGAGGGGTTCACGCGGCGGGCCAACAGTGTGCTTCCGCTCGGCGACCCCGGCCTTCCGCTCGACGCGGCGCTGGAGGCCGTACGACGCTGGTACGGCGAGCGCGGCCTGCCCGCGTACATCCAGACCGCGACCGGCGCCGAGGGCACGCAGGAGCTGCTGTGCGCGGAGCTGGAGCGGCGCGGCTGGGTGCGCGAGGTGACCGCCGAGCTGTGGATCGGCGCCCTGGCGCCGGTGGCCGACCGGGACGAAGGCGCCCAGGTGGTGCTGGCCCGGGCGGCGGACGAGGCATGGCTGGACCGGTATCAGCGCAAGGGGGTGAGCGAGGTGGCCCTGAAGGTGCTGGGCAGCGGGCCGTCGGTGTGGTTCGCGACCGTCCCGGGTGAGGCCGGGGGCGCGCCGGCCGCGATCGGGCGGTGTGTCGTGGACGGCCGGTGGGCGGGCTTCGCGGCCGTCGAGGTGGCCCCGGAGCAGCGCAGACGCGGCCTGGGCAGTGCCGTGATGGCCGCTCTCGCCCGCCAGGCCCTGGCCGAGGGGGCCTCGGCCGCCTGGCTGCAGGTCGAGGATGACAACGAGGCGGCCCGGGCGCTGTACGCCGCCATGGGCTTCGCCGCGCATCACGCGTATCACCACTACCGGGAGCCGGGTGCCTCCGGCGCCGGCCGGTGATATGGATCATCGCCGGTCGGTAGGACGGATCATCGTCGATCGGTGGTACGGATCACCGTGAAAGGGCACGAGCCAGCTATGCGTCCCCCTTATCCCCCATCGCCGGAGCGGTCGGCCGAGGTGCGGCACCGGTTCGCCGAGGAGGCACGGTCCGAACGGCCCGACCTCTCGGCGCTGTGTCTGCTGCTCGGCGCGGAGGCCGACGGCTCGCTCGACGAGGCGGGCATGGACGCCGCGCAGATGGAGCTGGACCGGCTGGCGGGACAGCTGCCGTACCGGCCCGGCGGGCCCCTGGCCTGGGCGACGGCGCTGCACCACCTGCTCGGCGTCCGCTGCGAGTTCCACGGCTCCGCCGCGGACTACCGCCGGCTGGAGTCCTCGCTGCTGCACGAGGTGCTGCGGCGGCGGCGCGGGTTGCCGATCCTGCTGTCGGTGGTGTGGATGGAGGTGGCGCGACGGGCGGGCGCGCCGGTGTACGGGGTCGCGCTGCCGGGGCACTTCGTGGTCGGGTTCGGGGCGGCCGGGGAGCAGGTGCTCGCCGATCCCTTCGACGGGGGCCGGGTGCTCACGGGGACGGACGCCGAACTGCTCGTCGTCGGGGCGACGGGGGCTCCGCTGGACCCGGGCATGCTGGTGCCCGCGGATCCGCTGGATGTCGTCGTGCGGATCCTGAACAACATCCGGGCGTGGGCCGCGGCCCGGCCGGAGCGGTCGGACGTGGCCCTGTGGGGGGTGGAGCTGTCGTTGCTGCTGCCCTCGCATCCGGCGCGGCTGCGCTACGAGCGGGCGCAACTGCTCGTGCAGCGCGGCGAGTTCCTGGCCGGAGCGGCGGAACTGGAGGCGTACGCGGAGGTGGTGGCCGGGGTGGACGAACCGACCGCACAGCGGGTACGACGTCAGGCGCACACGGCGCGCTCCATGCTCAACTAGGGGCGACCAGGGAGGTGTTCCAGCGGGTTACAGCCAGCCCTTCTCCCGTGCGATCCGTACCGCCTCCGCCCTGTTCCGCACGGCCAGCTTCTGGATCGCCGTCGAGAGGTAGTTGCGGACCGTGCCCTGGGACAGGTGCAGGGCCGCCGCCAGTTCGGCGTTGGTGGAGCCGTCGGCCGCGGCGCGCAGCACCTCGCGTTCGCGGTCGGTGAGGGGGTTGGCGCCCTCGGCCAGGGCGGCCGCGGCGAGCGTGGGGTCGATGACCCGCTCGCCGGCCAGCACCTTGCGGACGGCCTCGGCGAGTTGGGCGGCCGGGGCGTCCTTGACCAGGAAGGCGTCGGCGCCCGCCTCCATGGCGCTGCGCAGATAGCCGGGGCGGCCGAAGGTGGTGAGGACGACCAGCTTGACCGCGGGAAGTTCCTTGTGGAGCCGGGCCGCGGCCTCGATTCCCGTGCAGCCCGGCATCTCGATGTCGAGCAGGGCGACGTCCACACCGTGCTCCCGGGCGGCCGCCGACACCTCGTCGCCGCGCGAGACCTGGGCCACGACCTCGATGTCTTCCTCAAGGCCGAGCAGGGCGGCCAGCGCCTCGCGGACCATCGACTGGTCCTCGGCGAGGAGAACCTTGATCGTGCTGCTCATGCCCCGGATACTACGTCCACCCCACTGGCCGTGGGCACACGGGCGACCAGCCGGAACCCATGCCTGACCCGGCCCGCCTCCAGCGTGCCGCCGACCTTCTCGAGGCGCTCGGTCAGACCGGTCAGACCATTGCCGGGACCCTTGCCGGAGCCGCCCGATCCATCGTCCTCGACGGAGAGTTCGAGGACCGGGCCGTCCAGCGTCTGGCGTCCGAGGAGCTCCACCGTGCAGCGTCCGGCGCCGCTGTGCCGTACGACGTTGGTGACCGCCTCGCGCAGCGCCCAGGCGAGGGCGGACTCGCCCTCCTCGGGGACGCCGTCGAGGACCGGTTCGGCGGGCACCTGGGCGGTGACCCCGGCGGCGGTCAGGGCGACCTGGGCACCGGCGAGTTCGGCGGCCAGCCGGGGACGCCGGTAGCCGGTGACCGCCTCGCGCACGTCGACCAGGGCCTGCCGGCTTACCTGTTCGATGTCGGCGACCTGCTGCGCCGCCTTGTCGGGGTGGTCGGGGAGCATCCGGCCGGCCAGTTCGCTCTTCAGCGTGATGAGGGAGAGCGAGTGGCCGAGCAGGTCGTGCAGGTCCCGGGCCAGGCGCAGCCGCTCCTCGTTGGCGGCGAGTTGGGCGACGGTGGCGCGGGCCTTGCGCAACTCGATGGTCGTACGGACCAGTTGGACGACCCCGGTCATGGCGAATCCGATGAGGAACACCAGGATCAGCAGGTCCAGGGCGTGCTGCTCGCCGACGTGCAGGCCGACCAGCAGCAGCACGCCCGCCGTCCCCGGGATCGCCCAGCAGGCGGCCCGCAGCGGGAGGGTGGCCCCGCAGGCGACGGAGACGTAGCAGTACAGGGCGAGCCAGGGCGCGCCGAGCGTGAAGGACAGCAGGGTCGCGAGGACCCCGAGGACGGCGATCAGGGCGCCGACCCGCCTCGGGGTGGCCGGGCTGCCCATGTCCCGGAAGACCAGGGTCAGATAGACCCCGACGAAGACCGCCAGGCCCACCCACCCGGCCACGGTCGCCCCGGTGGTGTGGCTCCCGGAGACGAGGTCGTCGACCGGGGCGCTGAGGAAGACCAGCCAGACGCCGATCCACAGCATCTTGCGCAGGAACAGGTCGCGCCGGCTGCGGGGGGACTGTCCCAGGGGGATCAGCTGCTCCCGGCGGGCTTCCTCGGTCAGCGGGTCTTCCGTCATGGCGCTCACGCCTTCAGCGTGTCCTTCCGGTACAGCCAGGCCGCGCCGCCCGCGAAGAGGACGAAGAAGACGGCGAGGACGGCGATGTCCTGGGCGTGCGGGGACTGGCTCTGCTCGATCGACCGCCCGAGGGCAGCGTACGCGTGCGTGGGCAGCCACTTCGCGATGTCCTGGAGCCACTGCGGGAAGGTCGTGGTGGGCATCCACAGGCCGCCGAGCATGGACAGGCCGAAGTAGGTGATCATCGTGATCGGGCGGACGGCGTCCCCGCTGGCGAGGTAGCCGATGGCGACGCCGAGCGCGGCGAAGACCAGGCTGCCGGCCCAGATGGCGCCGGTGAGGGCGAGCCACTGCCAGGCGTCCAGCCGCACGTCCTTCACTGCCGCGGCGACGACGAAGACGACGACGATGGAGGGCAGGCTGACGACGGCCGCGCTCGCGGTCTTGGCGAGGACGTATCCGCGCCCGGGCAGGGTGGTCAGCCGCAGCTGCCGTACCCAGCCGCTCTCCCGCTCCTTGGCGATGCGCTCGCTGTTGCCCATCAGGACCGCGGTCAGGGCGCCGAAGGAGGCCATGGAGACCATCATGTACGTCGGCACGGTGAGCCCGGTGCCGTCAATCTTGGTCTTGCTGTCGGCGTTGCCCGCGATGAGCAGGAACAGGGCGGAGGGGTAGATCACCGAGAAGAACAGGAACTTGCGGTTGCGCAGGGCGCGGGCGAGTTCCAGCTTGATGAGACTGTTCATGCCTGCTTGGCCTCCTCGGCCTCCGTGATGGCGACGAATGCCTGCTCCAGGCCGAGCCCGGCGACTTCGAGATTGCGGGGGTAGACACCGAGGCCGTACAGGGCGTGGACGGTGGCGTCGGCATCGGTGGACTGGATGCGGACGGTCTGGCCGGAGACGCTGACCGAGGCCAGGAAGGGCAGCGCGCGCAGGGCCGGCTCGTCGATGTCGCCCTCCAGGTCGAAGGAGACCCTGCGGGCCCCCGCCTTCGCCTTGATCTCGGCGGCGGTGCCGTCGGCGAGCAGCCGGCCGCGGTGCAGGACGAGCACGCGGTCCGCGATGGCGTCGGCCTCTTCGAGGTAGTGGGTGGCGAAGAGGACCGTACGGCCCTGATCGGCCTGTTCGCGCATGGTGGCCCAGAAGGCCTGGCGGGCGGAGACGTCCATGCCCGTGGTCGGCTCGTCGAGGACGATCAGGTCGCTGTCCCCGGCGGTGGCGAGGGCGAAGCGGACGCGCTGGGCCTGCCCGCCGGAGAGCTTGTTGACCTTGCGGTCGGCGATCTGGGAGATGCCGGCGCGGGCCAGTACGTCGGTGACCTTGTACGGCTTCGGGTGCAGATCGCAGGCGAGCCGGACCAGTTCGGTGACGGTGACCTCGTCCATCAGCCCGCCGCTCTGCAGCATGGCGCCCACCCGCCCGGCGACGATCGCCTCGCGCGGGCTGGTGCCGAAGACGCTGACCGTGCCGCCGTCGGCCTGCTTGAGACCGAGCAGCAGGTCGAGGGTGGTGGACTTGCCGGCGCCGTTCGGACCGAGCAGGGCGACGGTCTCCCCCGGGTGCAGCGCGAGCGACAGCCCGTCCACCGCCCGCACGCTCCCATAGGTCTTGCTCACCTGATCGAACCCGACCACCGGGGCGCCGGTGGTCACCGCTGTCGTTGTCATGGCGTCCATGGTGGCCAGGGGGGCCGGGTGCGGGGCAGTGTCGGGGGTCCTGAGAGCCGGATGACAGATGTCATACCGCCGACGTGACATGCCGGAGGGGCGCCCGGTGAACACCGGACGCCCCTCTGCGGGCCGGGCTGGTTCCGGGCTAGTTCGGGGTGGTGTCGATGACCGCGATCCGGTTGGTCTTGCTCGTCAGGGCCTGGCGGAGGGCGCCGTACACGTCCTGCGGGGTGACGGGCGTCTTCTTGCCGTTGGACCGGGTGATCAGCACGCCGTCGAACGCCTGGCCGTAGAGGTTCTTCAGGGCCACCAGGTCGGGCTTGTCGACGAGCTTGCCGTCGACGGCCGTCACCCGGAGGAACTTCCACAGCGAGTTCTGCGGGCTCAGCGGGACCGAGTGCGCGGCGTCCGTCTGCACGGTGACCTTGGCGGACATCGCCGGCTCCGCGAAGGCCTTCATCTCGCGGTCGACCTCGGCGTTGGAGACCGTCGGCTGCTGAGTGGTCGTCGGCACCGTGACCGGGTTGGCCGTGCCGGTTTCCACCATCGACCGGTAGGCCTCCTCGACCGCCTGTGTCGAACCGGCCGCGTCGATGCCCTTGCCCGCCTTGCCGTAGACGGCGACGGCCTTGCCGGACTGGAACTTGATCGTGCCCTCGGCGACCGAGCCGGAGCCACCGCCCGCGTCCTTCAGGGCGACCTGGAGCTTCTCGTCGTCGACCGGCATGACCGGCTCCACGACCCGCTTCTGGCCGAAGAGGGAGCCGATCACGGAGACGGGGTTGTAGTCGCTCGTCGCGGCCGCGCTGACGGTGGCGGTGGTGTCGAACTGGAGTCCCGCCTTGTCCGGCGTGAGCGAGACCGTCTTGCCGCCCACCGACAGCTTCAGCGGCTTGTTCACCCGGTCGCCGAACGCCTCGTCGAGCTTCTTGACGGCGTCGTCGCGGGTGCCGCCGCCGATGTCCACACCGAGCACGGTGGTGCCCTTGGGCACGTCGGAGTGGTTCATCAGCAGTCCGGCGCCGTACACACCGATGCCGGCGACGACCACGACCCCGCCGAGCAGGGCCGGCTTGCTGCGGCCCTTCTTCTTCTTGGACTTGCTCTGCGGGACGTTCGGCGAGACGGGCTCGGGCAGCTTCGGGGGCGTGTGCGACATGGCCCCGTCGGAGGGGGCGCCCGGCCCGAACGGCGAGGCCGCCGTGGGCGGGACGACCGGGATGCCGCTGGTCACGGTGTGCCCGGAGATGTTGTCCGCCGGGGAGCCGTAGCCGGGCATGCCCGGTTCGGGGGCCGGCTTCTGCGGGGTGAGGATCGCGGTGTCGTCGCTCAGACCGCCGCCGGGGCCGCGGCCGGCGGCGGGACCGACGCCGGGGGTCCGGCGGTGCCCGCCGACGGTGCCGGGGCCGGTGAAGGACTCGCCGGGCACCGTGCCGAGGCCGCCGGGTCCGCCGGTGACCGGCGGCACCATCGGGCCGTCGCCGGTGACCGGACCGCCGGTCGGGCCCGCGGGGCCCTGCGGAACGCCGGGGCCGCCGAGACCGTTCGGACCGTTGAAGCCGCTGGAACCGTCGGGTCCGGCCGGGCCGGCGCCCTGGCCGTTCGCACCGCCGAAGCCGTTCTGGCCGCCGGGGCCGCTCTCCGCGAAGTACGGCAGATCGTCGCGGCGCGGCTCGTCGCCGCCCGCGCCGGGACGGGAGCCGTTGCCCAGCGGGCCCGCGGCCAGCGCCTCGGTCACGTCGAAGGAGCCGGTGCCACCGCCGTGCCCGGGAGCCACGGGTCCGCCGGTGGCGCCGGGGAGCCCCGCGCCGTTCGTACCGCCGGGACGGGAGCCGCCCGGCGCGCTCATGGAGCCGACCACACCGCCGGGGCGACCGGCGCCCGGACGCGCGCCCTTGGGCGCAGCCGCGCCGCCGGGGGCAGCCGTGCCCGTGCCGGAAGCGGTCGCGCCGGCCGCGGAACCGCCGGGGATTCCGGCGCCGTTCGTGCCGCCGCCGGCCGGACCGCCCTTGCCCGCGCCGGACTTGCGGGGTGCGAACCAGTCGCTCGTCTTCTCCCCGGCCGCCGCCGCGGGCTCGCCGGACGGCTCGACGCCGCCGCTGGGCCCGGTGGGCTTCGGGGCGGGCGCCGGCTGCGCCTCGGGGGCAGCGCCCGTGTCGTCGTCGGAAGCCTCGGTGTCCGCGACGGGCGTGCGCACGACGACCGGCGGAATGGGCCGCGATCCGGGGATGTTGATCCGGATGCGCGTCGTCAGCGTGGTCTCGGTCTTTCGCTCCTCCGGCTGCGCGGCCGAACGGTCCGCGCCCGTACCGTCGCCGGAAACCATGGGGGTCCCGTACGGCGGCGTGCCCGAGGGGTATGCGGCTCCGCCGCGCCCGTTGGGCCCGGAGGACGGAGTGTCAGTTTCACGACTCAAGGCAGGTTCTCCCGGTTGGCTCCGCCGCCCGTCACGACCTTGCTCGGGCGGCTCGGCGGCGCGCACCACCATACTGGCCACTTCTGGCGCGTATCCCATGACCGCTGGGGAAACCCACACCGGACTCGCACGCGCGCCCCGTGGCGAATTGGTACGTCACTTGGCAAGTCGGGCGGCATCGCCGTCCGGTTGCCGCCCCGGTCCAAGGGTGGCGCAGATCACAGCCAGAGCCATGCCGCCCAGCAGGAACAGATAGGAACCGCCCCCCGCGCCGAACAGGAAGTCTCCTTCGGGGCGGCCGGCGGTGAGCAGGATGACGGTGACGATCCAGCCCGCCGCGGGCGCGACCGCCCCGGCGCGGCCGCCGGTGGCACGCGCCCCGCCGAGGAACACCCCGGCCGCGCCCGCCAGGGCGAGCAGCAGCCCGCCGGGGAACCAGCCGCCCTGCACCAGCGCCCCGGCGAGCCCGACCAGGGCTCCGAGCACGAACAGGCCCACATGGGCGGCGATCCGCCCGGCGGAGGGCCGCTGCAGCGGCTGGGCGAGCATGGATCCGCGTCCTGCCGAGCCGCGTCCTGCCGAACTCATGACGCCTCCTCGACGCCGGTCCCGGCGAACAGGTCGGTCTCCCGGGTCCGCGGGCGCTCTGCGCCCACCAACTCGTAGTACTCCGTGGTGAAGACGGGCTGGGCCAGTTCGTTGGAGAGCGCGAAGTACGGTTCGGCCACCTCGATCTGGGTGGCGTGCGCGCGCATCGCAGCGGCCTTGGCGGCGGCGTACGCGGTGCCGTCGACCTCGGCGGTGACGCGCTCCTCGTCGACCACGCCCGGGACGTCCTCGACGGAGGCCGGCTTGGCGAAGGGCAGAGCGGGCAGATCGTCCCGAAGGCGGGCGAAGGCGTCCTCGGCGACCCGGCGCGGAACGCGATTCCAGTAGACCTTGGGGACACTCCAGCCCGCGTCGGCGGCCAACTCCACAGCCCTCATGGCGACGCGGTGGGCCTGGATGTGGTCCGGGTGGCCATACCCCCCATTGTCGTCATAAGTGACCACGACCTGGGGCCGGACCTCCAGGATCACCTCCACGAGGTAACCGGCGGCCTCGTCGAGGTCGGCCTGCCAGAAGCAGGCGGGGTCGTCGTTGTCGGGCAGCCCCATCATCCCGGAGTCCGCGTAGCGCCCGGCGCCCCCGAGCAGCCGGAAGTCATCGACACCCAGCGCGCCCATGGCACCCCGTAGCTCACGCAGCCGGTACTCACCGAGGGCGGCACCGCCCAGATGCCCCAGCTCGGGCGGAATCACCTCACCTCGCTCCCCGAGGGTGCAGGTGACCAGGGTGACCCGCGCTCCCTCGGCCGCGTACTTGGCCATGGTCGCGCCGTTGTTGATCGACTCGTCGTCCGGGTGCGCGTGCACCAGCAGCAGACGCCGGGCGGGCAGTTCCGTCATGACCCCACCCTACGAGGCACCCACCCACACCGCGGCACACGCCCACCCAGACGCCCAGGTGGCGGACGCCCGGGTGCCCCCACGGAGAGGGGGGTGGGTGAGGGCGGGATAAGCCGGGTGCGGTACGGCGGGGAGCGGCTTGCGGGGTGTGCGCTCCTTGGGTGTCTTGGGCCTCTCGGGGGCTCGGGGGCGTGGCCGGCAGCTGGTGACTGTACGACGCCCGGCGCAAGCCCACCCGGCGTGCCACCACGCGCCTCCCCGCGCCCCACCCGCCGGCCGCTTGCCGCCAGGCCCACCCGGCGTGCTGGCGAGGCGAGACCGCGCCCCCGTCACCCCGGACGCGAACGCAGCCCACCCAAGGGATGGTGCCCCAAGTCGGCCACTTTCCCCGGGCTGCCCGCTCGCTTCTCACCCGTGCTGCGGAAGCACGACACTGACGAAGAAGCGGGCGGCCCACCTGTGCTTGACAGTCGACGTCGGGACAACGCCCCCCGCCGCTAGAACGTCCCCGCGGGTGTCCGTTTTCCTGGTTCACGTCACTCAGCGTGGCCACCTCTGCGTACCGTGAACAGTGACGCAGCCGATGCGTGCGGTTACTGTCCGGAGTTCGACGGAGGGGTGCGGGACGAGTGTGGACGGCGAGGCGGTACGGCTCAAGAGCGAGGCCGACGAACCGGGTTGGGAAGTGGACCCGGACGACGACTGGGGCATCGCCGTGATCGCAACCGTCGGACGTCAGCTCAAGCTGCGGCGCGAGGCGGCGGGGATGCGGGCCGCCGTGTTCGGGGAGGCCGTCGGGTACGGCGAGGACATGGTCTACAAGATCGAGGGCGGGAAGCGGATCCCGAGGCCCGAGTATCTGGACAGGGCGGACGAGGTGTTGGGGGCGGGCGGACTGCTCTCGGCGATGAAGGAGGACGTGGCCAAGGTCCGGTATCCGAAGAAGGTGCGGGACCTGGCGAAGATGGAGGCCAGGGCGGTCGAGCTTCAGCTCTACGACCCGCTGAACGTCCATGGGTTGTTGCAGACGCCGGAGTACGCACGAGGGCTGCTCCTTATGCGGCGCCCGGCGTACACCGAAGACGAGGTGGAGCGGTTCATCGCCGCGCGGGTGGCCCGCAAGGCTGTGTTCGAGCGGGATCCGGCGCCCGAACTCAGCTTCGTCCTGGAGGAGTGGACCCTGCGACGCCCACTCGGCGGGAGGGCGCTGCTACGCCAGCAGCTTGATCATCTCCTTGAGGCAAGCCAGTTGCGGAACGTCGAGCTTCAGGTCATGCCGATGGATCGCGAGGAGCACGCCGGACTGGCCGGCGGGATCGAGGTGCTGAAATTCGCTGACGGCTCGGCGGTGGGGCGCTCCCCAGTGGTGGCCGGCGGCCGACCGGTGTCCGAACCGAGGCAGCTCCGTATCCTTGAGCTGCGGTACGGCATCATCCGGGCGCAGGCTCTCACGCCACGTGAGTCGGCGGCCTTCATCGAGCAACTGCTGGGGGACACATGATCCGCAACACCTCGACCGAGGACGCCTCGGAACTGGCGTGGTTCAAGAGCAGCTACAGCAGCAGCAGCGAGGGGGACTCCTGCGTCGAACTCGCCACCACCCCCGCCACCGTCCACGTCCGCGACTCCAAGCACACCGCGGGCCCCCGCCTGGCCTTCTCCCCCGCCAGCTGGTCCGCCTTCGTGCCGTACGCGGCCCAGGACTGACCACTCCCCGCCGCCGACACGGCTTCAGCCCATCGAGTGCCGTCGCCGCGTCGAAACCCCGTCCGCGCGATCCGCGCCATCGGCGCGAACCACCCGGCCCCGGCGAGGCCGCCCAGGGCCAGGCTCGGCGCGTGTCAGAACTTGATGCTGCCGATCATGCTCGCCACGTTCGTCGTCAGCTCACTGATCGTTGGAGCGACGGTCGAGGAGGCCAGGTAGAAGCCCAGCAGCATGCAGACGACCGCATGGCCGCCCTTCAGCCCTGACTTCTTGATCAGCAGAAAGACGATGATCGCCAGCAGCACCACCGCCGAAATCGAGAGTGCCACGGCGGCTCACCTCCAAAGATCCCAGGTACGCGGGGGGTTCGGACTATGGGGGTTGTAGATCGGTACAGCAAATCCATACACGAGCCAGCAGGTTCATACCCACTCAGCGGTAGTGATCATAACTATCCGTACTCGCGCATCGGTCGGCGCACGGCCGCACAAGGGGGCGCATGGCCAATATGGTCGGGGGATGACGACCGAGCCTGACTCCTTCCCCCGACGACACGCCCGCACCCAGCGGTTCACGCTCGGCGCGCCGCGTGCGTTCACCGTGGCTCCCGACGGTTCCCGTGTCGCGTTCCTGCGCTCGCACTCCGGTACGGACCGGGCCAACTCCCTGTGGATCATTGACGTGACGGACGGCCGGGAGCGCCTCGCGGCCGACCCACGGGCGCTGCTGGGCGGCGCCACGGAGCATCTCTCGCCCGAGGAGCGGGCGCGCCGCGAGCGCAGCCGTGAGGGCGGTGCCGGCATCGTCGGCTACGCCACCGACACGGCCCTGGAACTGGCGTCTTTCGCCTTGTCAGGGCGGCTTTTCACGGCGGAGCTACGGGCCGGCACGGCACGTGAACTCCCGGTTCCCGGACCGGTGATCGACCCGCGTCCCGCCCCCGACGGACGACATGTGGCGTATGTCGCCGGGGGCGCCCTGCGGGTGGTGGGTGCGGAGGGCGAGGGGGACCGGGCGCTGGCGGAGCCCGACGCGGACGGGGTCACCTATGGATTGGCCGAGTTCATCGCGGCCGAGGAGATGGGGCGTGCGCGGGGCTTCTGGTGGGCCCCGGAGTCGGACCGGCTGCTCGTGGCGCGTGCGGACGACACGCCGGTGCGGCGGTGGTGGATCGCGGATCCGGCCCATCCGGAGCGTGAGCCACAACACGTCGCGTATCCGGCGGCGGGCACCGCCAACGCGGACGTACGGCTGTTCGTGATCGGCCTCGACGGGTCCCGCACGGAGGTCGCCTGGGACCGGGCGCGCTATCCGTATCTGGCTCATGTGCACTGGTCAGAGGCGGGTGCCCCACTGGTCCTGGTACAGGCGCGGGACCAGCGCAGCCAGCTGTTCCTGGCCGTGGACCCGGACTCGGGGGCGACCCGGATGGTGCATGCGGAAGAAGATCCAACATGGCTGGAACTTTTCCCTGGCGTGCCCTGCTGGAGCCCCTCCGGACAGCTCGTGCGGATCGCAGACGAGGGCGGTGCGCGGGTGCTCGCGGTGGGCGAACGCCCGCTGACCGGAGCCCAGTTGCACATCCGTGCGGTGCTCGACGTCTCGGACGACGACGTGCTGGTCTCGGCCTCGGCCGGCGAGGAGGCCGAGGCTCCCGGCATCGGCGAGGTGCACGTCTACCGGGTGAACGAGCTGGGTGTGGAGCGCGTGTCGCAGGAGCCCGGCGTGCACTCGGCGGTGCGCGCGGGGGGCGTGACCGTACTGGTCTCCGCCGCGCTGGACCGGCCGGGTGCCCGCGTCCAGGTACTGCGTGACGGAAAACCGACGACGACTGTCCAGTCGTACGCCGAAGATCCCGGTATGTCCCCGCGGGTGACGCTCACCGAGGGGGGCGCACGGCGAATCCCGTGCGCCGTGCTTATGCCACAGGACTACCCCTCCGACACTCCCCTGCCGGTGCTGCTGGACCCCTATGGCGGTCCGCACGGCCCGCGCGTGGTCGCCGCGCACAATGCGCACCTGACCTCGCAGTGGTTCGCCGACCAGGGCTT
The DNA here is from genome assembly GCF_040654755.1 of Streptomyces sp. NPDC050625. Lineage (NCBI taxonomy): Bacteria > Bacillati > Actinomycetota > Actinomycetes > Kitasatosporales > Streptomycetaceae > Streptomyces > Streptomyces sp. NPDC050625. Next base: position 570,848 of record NZ_JBFAIQ010000001.1, on the reverse strand, counting down.
CGCGGTGGTCGTCGCCGACGGCCGGGGCACCCCGGGGCGCTCCCCCGCCTGGGAGAAGGCGGTGCACCGTGACTTCACGGTGTCCCTGGACGACCAGGTCGAGGCGCTCCAGGACCTCGCGAAGCGTTACCCCCTCGACCTGACCCGGGTGGCGATCCGCGGCTGGTCCTACGGCGGCTGGCTGGCGGGCCTGGCCGTGCTGCGCCGCCCGGACGTCTTCCACGCGGGCATCGCGGGGGCTCCGGTCACCGACTGGCGTCTGTACGACACCCACTACACCGAGCGGTACCTGGGCGACCCGGCCACGGACCCGGCGTCGTACGCGAAGAGCTCCCTGGTCACGGACGACGGTCTGGCCTCCCCTGCCGAGCCGCACCGCCCGCTGATGATCGTGCACGGTCTGGCCGACGACAACGTGGTGGTGGCCCACGCGCTGCGCCTGTCCTCCGCCCTGCTGGCCGCCGGCCGCCCGCACGAGGTGCTGCCGCTGTCCGGCGTCACGCACATGACCCCGCAGGAGCAGGTCGCGGAGAATCTGCTCCTCCTCCAGGTGGACTTCCTCAAGCGTTCGCTGGCACAACCGCGCAAACACGCGTGAACCGCGTTAACACGCAGGCAACTTCGCGGAAGCGGTACCGATATACGGACGCGCGACGCTGAACAGCGTACGGCCGTGCGGGTGCCGTAAACGGGCCGGGGTGCACCATGTCACCCCGGCCCGTTGCCGTGTTCCTCCAGCGGGACCACCTGCTTCTCCTCCGCGAAGTGACACGCCGAGTCGTGCGCCGCGGGACCCGTCGTGCCGCGGAACTCGGCGGGTACGGCGAGCGCCGGCACCTCCAGCGCGCAGCGCTCCTGGGCCTTCCAGCAACGGGTCCGGAAACGGCAGCCGGACGGGATGTTCGTGGGGGACGGGACATCGCCCGTGAGGATGATGCGCTCGCGGTGCTCACGGGCGTCGGGGTCCGGCACCGGGACCGCGGACAGGAGGGCCTGGGTGTAGGGGTGCGTGGGGTGGTCGTAGATCTCGGCGTCCCTGCCGGTCTCCACGATGCGCCCCAGGTACATCACCCCCACCCGGTCCGAGATGTGCCGCACGATCGACAGGTCGTGGGCGATGAAGACGTAGGAGAGCTCGAACTCCGTCTGGAGCCGGTCCAGGAGGTTGACGACCTGCGCCTGGATCGAGACGTCAAGCGCCGACACCGGCTCGTCGGCGACGATCACGTCCGGGCGCAGCGCCAGCCCGCGTGCGATGCCGATGCGCTGGCGCTGGCCGCCCGAGAACTGGTGCGGATAGCGGTTGACGTACTCGGGGTTGAGGCCGACCACGTCCAGGAGTTCCTGGACCCTGCGGCGGCGGTCGCCCTTCGGGGCCGCCTCGGGGTGGATCTCGTACGGCTCCCCGATGATGTCGCCCACCGTCATACGGGGGTTGAGCGAGGTGTACGGGTCCTGGAAGACCATCTGGATATGGCGTCGTACGGCCTTCAGGGCCTTGCCCGAGAGCCTGGTGATGTCCTCGCCCCTGAATCGGATCGAGCCCGCCGTCGGCTGTTCCAGGTTGCACAGCATCCGGGCGACCGTCGACTTGCCGCAGCCCGACTCGCCCACCAGACCCAGGGTTTCGCCCCGGCCCAGCGTGAAGTCGACGCCGTCCACGGCCTTCACCGAGCCGATCTGCTTCTTGAAGAGGATGCCCCGGGTGAGCGGGTAGTGCTTGACGAGGCCGCTGACCTCCAGGATCGGCTCAGTCATGGAGGCACTCCCGCCAGAAGTGGCAGGCGCTGCCGCGCTCCTCGGAGACCTCGTACAGCGGGGGTTCGTCCGTGCGGCACACGTCCCGGGCCATCGGGCAGCGCGGGTGGAAGGCACAGCCCGGCGGGATGTCCATCAGGTTCGGCGGCAGGCCCTTGATGGCGTAGAGCTCCCGGCCCTTCTGGTCCAGGCGCGGGATGGAGTCGAGCAGGCCGCGTGTGTACGGGTGGGCGGGCGCCTTGTAGATGTCGTGGACCGGGGCCGACTCGACGATCCGTCCCGCGTACATGACGGCGATGCGGTCGGCGACGTCGGCGACCACGCCGAGGTCGTGGGTGATCAGGATCAGCCCCATGTCGTACTCGCGCCTCAGCTCGGCGAGCAGATCCATGACTTGGGCCTGGACGGTGACGTCGAGGGCGGTGGTGGGCTCGTCGGCGATGATCAGCGCCGGTTCCAGGGCCAGCGCCATGGCGATCATGATGCGCTGGCGCATTCCGCCCGAGAACTGGTGGGGATAGTCGCGCACCCGCTGGGCGGCGCCAGGGATGCGCACCCGGTCCATCAGCTCGATCGCCCTGGCCCGCGCGTCCTTGCGTGACATCCCCCGGTGCACGGTGAACATCTCGCCGAGCTGCTCGCCCACGGAGAGCACGGGGTTCAGTGCCGACAGGGCGTCCTGGAAGATCATCGCCATTTCGGCGCCGCGGATCCTTCTCCTCTCCTCTTCTTTCATCTTCAACAGGTCCTGGCCCCGGAAGAGGATCTCGCCGCCCGTGATCCTGCCGGGCGGCATGTCGAGAATGCCCATGACGGCCTGCGCGGAGACCGATTTGCCCGACCCCGACTCACCGAGCACCGCGAGGGTCTCCCCCGCGTCCACGCCGTAACCGACGCCGTTCACGGCCTTGGCGACCCCGTCCCGGGTCCTGAACTCCACGTGCAGGTCACGCACTTCGAGCAGCACGGCGGCTCACCTCAGCTTCGGGTCGAGGGCGTCGCGCACCGCGTCGCCGAGCATGATGAAGGCCAGGACCGTGATCGCCAGGGCGCCGGAGGGCCACAGCAGCGCGTGCGGGGCGTTGCGGATGAAGGGGGAGGCGGCGGAGATGTCGATGCCCCAGGAGACGCTGGGTGGCTTCAGGCCGACGCCGAGATACGACAGGGTCGCCTCCAGCGAGATGTAGGTGCCGAGCGCGATGGTCGCCACGACGATCACCGGGGCGACCGCGTTGGGCGCGATGTGGCGCAGCAGGATGCGGGCGTTGGAGGCGCCCAGGGCGCGGGCCGCCTGCACATAGTCGTTCTGCTTGACGGTGATGACGGAGCCGCGGGCGATGCGGGAGACCTGCGGCCAGCCGAGCAGCACCATGAACCCGATGACCGGCCAGACCGTATTGCTGGTCACCACGGAGAGGAGGACGAGACCGCCGAGGACGACGGGGATCGCGAAGAAGATGTCGGTCACCCGGGACAGGAGCGAGTCCCAGGCCCCGCCGAAGAACCCGGCGAGGCCGCCGAGCGCGGACCCGAGGAGCGCGACCCCGAGCGAGGCGCAGACGCCGACCGTGACGGACGTACGGGCCCCGTAGACGGTCCGTGTGTAGACGTTGCAGCCCTGGCCGTCGTACCCGAAGGGGGCGCCCGGCTGGGAGCCCTCCTGGGACTTGGCGAGGTTGCACTGCAGGGGGCTGCCGGTGGTGATCAGCGAGGGCCACAGGGAGATGACGACGAGGAAGAGGATGACGAGCGCGGAGACGATGAAGACGGGGTTGCGGCGCAGGTCCCGCCAGGCGTCGGACCACAGGCTGCGAGGCTTGGCGCGCGGGCCCGTGCCCAGCGGTCCCCCCGGAGTCTTCTCCAGCGTCTCGGCCTCGCTCGCCGCCAGGTCCATCCCGCTGCCGGCGCCGGTGCCCGCGATGGCGCGTTCGGGCTCGTGCAACTGCTCAGGCATAGCGGATCCTCGGGTCGAGTACGGCGTACAGCAGGTCCACGAGCAGGTTGACCAGCAGGAAGACGAGGACGAGGACGGTCACGAAGCCGACGACCGTCTGCGTGTTCTGCCGCAGGATGCCCTGGTAGAGCTGGTAGCCGACGCCGTGGATGTTGAAGATCCGCTCGGTGACGATCGCGCCGCCCATCAGCGCCCCGATGTCGGCGCCGATGAAGGTGACGACGGGGATGAGCGAGTTGCGCAGCAGATGGCGGGTGACGACCCGGCGCCGGGGCAGGCCCTTGGCGACGGCCGTACGGACGTAGTCGGACCGCTTGTTCTCCGCGATGGAGGTGCGGGTCAGCCGGGTGACGTAGGCGAGGGAGACGGCGGCGAGGACGAGGCCCGGCACGATCAGTTCGCCGAAGGCGGCCTGCTGGGAGACCGACGGCTGGATCAAGTGCCACTGCACGCCGAGCAGCAGCTGGAGCAGCAGGCCGGTGACGAAGGTCGGTACGGAGATCACGACCAGGGTGGTGAGGAGCACACCTGTGTCGACGGGGCGGCCGCGGTGCACTCCGGTGACGACGCCCAGGGAGATGCCGATGACGATCTCGAAGAGGATCGCCACGATCGTCAGCCGGATGGTGACGGGGAACGCGGTCGCCATCAGCTCGGTGACGGGCTGGCCGTTGAAAGCGGTGCCGAAGTCGCCGGTGAAGATGTTCCCCATGTAGGTCAGGTATTGCTGCCACAGCGGCTTGTCGAGGCCGAACTCCCGCTTCAGCTGGGCGGCCGTCGCCGGGTCGCAGGCGCGCTCGCCGCACAGTCCCGCGATGGGGTCGCCCATCACGTTCACCATCAGGAAGATCAGCAGCGTCGCCCCGACGAACACCGGGACCATCTGGAGCAGACGCCGGACGACATAGCGCCCCATCGCGGCTCAGCCGACCTTGATCTCGTTGTAGACGGGGACGCTGAACGGGTTCAGGGCGACGTTGGACAGCCGCTCCGAGTAGCCCGCGCTGCCGTTCTGGTACCAGAGCGGGATGGCGGCCATGTTGTCCCGGACGACCCCTTCGGCCTGCTGGAAGGTGGAGACCGCCTTGGCGGTGTCGGTCTCGGCGTTGGCCCGGTCCACGAGCTGGTCGAACTGCGTGTTGGACCACTTGCCGTCGTTGGAGGAGGCGTTGGTGTAGTAGAGCGGCTGCAGGAAGTTCTGGATCAGCGGGTAGTCCATCTGCCAGCCCGCCCGGAAGGGGCCGGTCATCTTGTGCTGGCCGATCTGGTTCCTGAAGTCCGCGAAGGTGCCGATCGGGTTGCCCACGCAGGCCCTGTCGTTGCCGAGCGCGTTGTTGATGGAGTTGCACACGGCGTCCACCCACATCCTGTGCGAGCCGGTGTCGGCGTTGTAGGTGATCTTGAGCTGCCCGCCCGGGAGCCCGCCGCCCTCCTGGATCAGCTTCTTGGCCCCGGCCGGGTCGTACTCGCAGGCGCTCCCGCACAGCCCTTCCTTGAAACCGCCTGCCGTGCCGAGCACCGGCGAGGTCCAGTCGCTCGCCGGGGTGCGGGTCTTCTGGAAGATCGTGTCGGTGATCTGCTTCCGGTTGATCGCCATGGACAGGCCGGTGCGGACCTTCTCGGCGCCGGCCCTGTCCCAGTCCTTGTCGTAGTACGGGAAGGCGAGGGTCTGGATGATGCCGGCCGGGGTGTTGATGTAGCGGTTGCCGATGTCCTTCTTGACGTTCCTCAGCTGCGCGGCGGGGACGTCGTCGACGAGGTCGAGGTTTCCGGCCAGCAGGTCGGTGTAGGCGGTGTCGCTGTCCGTGTAGACCTTGAGGGTCACACCGTCGTTCTGCGCCTTGTCGGTGCCGGGGTAGCCGTCCCACTTCGTCAGGGCCATCTGGAAGCCCCTGGTGTACGAGTCGATCATGTACGGCCCGTTGCCGACCGGCTTCTCCAGCCAGGCGGCGTGGTCGGAGAAGAACGAGCGGGGCAGCGGCGCGAAGGCCACGTAGCCCAGGGTGTCCGGGAAGCCGGAGAACTTCTGGTTCAGCTTGACCGTGAAGGTCCTGTCGTTCACGACCTTCAGACCGGAGAGCGTGTCGGCGCTCTGTGAGCCGGCGGCCGGGTGGACCTTGTCGTAGCCCTGGATGTAGCCGAAGAAGTAGGCGTTCTTCTGGTTGTTCTTCAGGCTCGCACCGTAGTTCCAGGCGTCCACGAAGGACTTGGCGGTGATCTTCTCGCCGTTGCTGAAGGTCCAGCCGTCCTTGATCGTGACGGTGAAGTTCTGCGAGTCCGGGGTGTCGATCTTCTCGGCGAGCATGTTCTGGGCCTGTGCGGTCTTTGGGTCGTACCGCTTCAGACCGCGGAAGATCATGTCGAGGACCTTGCCGCCCTGCACCTCGTTGGTGTTGGCCGGTTCGAGGGGGTTCTGCGGGTCGCCCCAGGAGGAACTGAGGACCCCGCCCTGCGTGCCGCTCGTGGCTCCGCCCCCGCACGCCGTCGCGACGAGAGCCACCGCCGTCGCACCGACGGCCCATCCGGCGTGCCTGGCTCCACGCATGGCGTGCCTCCTCCGTGAGCGGTGATCGATTACCGGTCAACATTGGCTACCGGTCAATATCAGCGCAAATGCCGCATATCGCATGGGTACGCCACTCGGGAGAGGGCCTTTCAGGGGACAGGTCATCCGGATGCACGCAGCCCCCGGCGGGGGGCGCGGTGATCTTGGGCGACGAATGCAATGGATCTCCGCGTAACGATGCCGAAACGTTGGATTGCGTCCCGCCGATGTACGCATTTCGACACACAGGCGTCCGCATATCGAACTTGTTGACCGAATAGTCCAGTTGGCCCGATATAAAGCACGGAACGATTACGGCGCGCTACCCGCGTAGCTACAGTATGGTCAAGTGCGAGCAAAGAAGGTAAATAGACAACCAAGGCGACCGAGAATTTATTGACCTTGAATGAATTGCGTTGAAAAAGTCCGGCGTAGCCCGTAGGGGAGCGCCCTGCGGAGTCATCAGACCCTCCCTTGGGCCAGGAGCACCATGACCCCCCCAACTCCATCTGCGGCTGCCCCGCTTGAGGTGACCGACGAGAGCGTCGAGAAGTCGACCACTTCCTCGACCCCGAAGGGCAACGAGAGCCGCTCACCGGGACGGCTTGCCTGGAACCGCTTCAAGCGCGACCGTACGGGCGTCATATCCGCCTATGTGGTGATCTTCTTCTTCGTCGTCGCGATCGGTGCGCCGCTGATCGCCAAGCTCTACGGCAAGAACCCGTACGAGCAGTACGGTCAGGAGACCCCTGGGCTGCTCAACGACTTCTCCTACCCGGTCAAGCCCAACGGCGGCATCTCCGCCGACTTCTGGTTCGGGATCGAGCCCCAGCTCGGTCGGGACGTCTTCACGTTCCTGATCTACGGCATCCGGACCTCGCTGCTGATCGCCACCGCTGCCACGCTGCTGACCACGCTGCTGGGCGTGGTGATCGGCACCACCGCCGGCTACCTGGGCGGCAAGACCGACTACTTCATCGGCCGGGTCATCGACATTCTGCTGTCGTTCCCGTCCACGCTGTTCTTCATCGCCTTCATGCCGGTCGTCTACGGCATGTTCGTCCCCTTCGACGAGGATGTCCCGGCCTGGCTGCGGGCCACCTGCCTGATCCTCGTCCTCTCCGCCTTCGGCTGGGCCTCCATCGCGCGACTGCTGCGCGGCCAGGTGCTCGGCCTGCGTGAACGGGAGTTCGTCGAGGCGGCCAAGGTGACCGGCGCATCGCCGCGCCGCATCATCTTCAAGGAACTGCTGCCCAACCTGTGGACGCCGATCCTCATCCAGTCGACCCTCCTGCTCCCGGCCTACGTCACGGCCGAGGCGGGCCTCGCGTTCCTGGGCGTCGGCATGATCGATCCGACCCCGGACTGGGGCGTGATGATCGGACGCGGCGCGCAGTTCTACTCGGACGACATCACCTTCATGATCTTCCCGGGCGTTTCGATGATCCTCTTCGTCCTCGCCTTCAACCTTCTCGGCGACTCGGTCCGCGACGCGCTCGACCCGAAGTCCAAGCGCTGAGCCCCACTCCGGTCCGGTCATCGTCGTCCGGCTGGTTGCTCCTCCTCTCTCACTCCATCCACCCCTAGGCAGGTAAGCCATGTCCTTTTCCCGCAGAAACTTCCTCATAGCCACTGGTGTGGCGGCCGGCGCGACCACCGTGCTGAGCGCTTGCAGCAGCGGCAACGCGGGCGGCAGCGGTGCCAGCCAGGCTCCGTCGGTCGACAAGGCCAAGGCAGCCACCATCGACGTCGGCACCAAGGCCGACTCCACCGGTCCGGCTCCCGAGGTCCCCGGGGCGGTCAAGGGCGGCACGATCTACACGCTGGAGCAGATCGACTGGGACCACCTGGACCCCGCTCAGGTCTACTCCTCGTACGAGGGCGCCTGCTCGGTCCTGTTCCTGCGCGGTCTGACCGGCTACAGGATCGACTCCAAGGGCACCACCACCCTCGTCGGCGACCTCGCCACGGACGCGGGCACGGTGAAGGACGGCGGCAAGACCTGGTCCTTCACGCTCAAGGACAACGTGAAGTGGGAGGACGGCGCCGACGTCACCATCGAGGACGTCCGCTGGACCTTCGAGCGTCTCTTCGCCAAGTTCGTCACCCAGGGTCCGCGTTACCCGCAGAGCTGGCTGCTCGGCGGCGACAAGTACAAGGGCCCCTACGACGGCAAGCATCTCAAGTCGATCGAGGTGGACGGCAAGACCATCACGTTCAAGCTGAAGGAGGCCCACGCCGACTTCAACTTCATGCTCGCGATGCGCGGCTTCTCCATCGTGCCGAAGAAGCACGACACCAAGGAGAAGTACGACAAGCGCCCGTTCTCCTGCGCCCCGTACAAGATCGCGAAGCGCGACATCGGCAAGTCGGCGTCGCTGGTCCGCAACGAGCACTGGGTCGCCGAGACGGACCCGATCCGCAACGCCTACCCGGACAAGGTCGAGTTCCAGTTCGGCTTCCAGAACCTGGCGTCCACGGACCGTTACATCGCCGACCAGGGCAACGACCAGTTCACGCTGTCGGTGCTCAACGAGGTCGCCCCCGAGCGCCTCCAGAAGGTGATGACGAACCCGGAGCTCAAGAAGCGCGTCCTGACCCAGGTCGACACCACCTGCTACTACTTCGCGATCAACACCACGCGCGTCAAGGACGTCAAGGTCCGTCAGGCGCTCAACTACGCGTGGCCGACGCAGCAGCTGAAGCAGATCCGTGGTGGCTCGCTCTCCTCGGCGACCGCGACCACGATCATCAGCCCGCTCACCCCGGGCCACAAGGACTTCGACCTCTACGGCAAGAAGACCAAGCCGATGGGTGACCCGGACAAGGCCAAGGCCCTGCTCAAGGAGGCCGGCAAGGAGGGTCAGACCGTCGTCATCGCGATGCAGCAGTCGGACAACTCCGTCAAGCAGGCCGTCGCGATCAACAGCGCGCTGACCAAGGCCGGCTTCAAGCCGGTCGTCAAGCAGGTCGACAAGACGTCCTTCTACAGCCAGATCGGCCAGCTGGACAACAAGTACGACCTGTTCGCCGCGGGCTGGGGCCCGGACTGGCCGGCCGGTTACGCGGTCATCCAGCCCTGCTTCGACGGCAGCCAGATCGCCGACGGCGGTGTCAACTGGCCGCAGCTGAACAACACGAGCGTCAACAAGGCGATCGCCGCCGCCACGGCCGAGACGGACCAGAAGAAGGCCGCGAAGATGTGGGGCGACATCGACGAGCAGATCATGCAGCTCGCCGCGGTGGTTCCGGACTACAACCCGATCCGCAACTACTTCTACGGCTCCAAGGTCGGCGGCGTGATCTGGGACTCCGGCAACACCTGCATCGCTCTGGGCAAGGTCTACGCCAAGGCCTGATCCCGCTTCGGGGCGGCGGCCACGGCCGCCGCCCCGGTTCCCCCTCCGATTCACTCCCCACATCCCGGCGACGGCGCCCCGTCCGGAAAGTCACGCCATGTTCCGTTTTCTAGTCCGCCGTGTCATCGGCGCACTTGTCATTCTGCTGATCATCAGCGCCGTCACCTTCATGCTCTACTACGCGCTCCCGCGTGACCCGGCCCGTATGGCGTGCGGCAAGGTGTGCACCCCGGAACTGCTCGCGCAGGTCCGGCACAACCTCGGAATGGCCGACCCGCTGCCGGTGCAGTACTGGCACTGGCTGGAGGGCCTCTTCCTGGGCCGCGACTACGGCGGCCTCGGCAACTGCAACGCGCCCTGCCTGGGCTTCTCCTTCACCAACCGCGAGCCGGTCCTCGGCACGATCCTGGACCGCATGCCGCTGACCATCTCGCTCGCGCTGGGCGCCTCGTTCTTCTTCCTGATCATCGGCGTCGGCACCGGCATGATCGCCGCCGTCAAGCAGGGCAAGGCGGCCGACAAGATCGCCAGCTCGTTCTCGCTGATCGGCTCCTCGCTGCAGATCTACTTCGTCGGCTACATCGCCATGTTCTTCCTGGTGCAGCAGCTCGGCATCCTGGACCAGCCGTCGTACACGCCGTTCACCGACAACCCCGTCAAGTGGGCCTCGGGGCTGCTGCTGCCGTGGCTGGTGCTGTCCATCATCTTCACCGCCAACTACACCCGTATGACGCGCTCCCAGCTGGTGGAGCAGCTCAGCGAGGACTACGTGCGCACCGCACGGGCCAAGGGACTGTCCCGGCGCTCGGTGTTCTTCCGCTTCGCCTGGCGCGGTGCGATGGGCCCGATCGTCACGATCTTCGGCATCGACATGGGCACCCTGATCGGCGGTGCCATCATCACCGAGTACGTCTTCAGCCTCCAGGGCATCGGCCGGCTCTCGCTCACCGCGGTGGACGCCAACGACCTGCCGATGCTGCTCGGCGTGACCCTGGTGGCGTCGGCGGCGATCGTCTTCTTCAACATCATCGTGGACGCCGTCTACGCCCTCATCGACCCGCGGATCCGGCTCGCCTGACCTCCGCCCACCCCGACCCCCCGCATCACCCCCCAGGAGCGTCACCGTGACGAGCACCGAACAGCAGCCGTTCCTCTCCATCAAGGACCTGAAGGTCCACTTCTCCACCGAGGACGGCATCGTCAAGGCCGTCGACGGGCTCAGCTTCGACCTCGCCAAGGGCCAGACGCTCGGCATCGTGGGCGAGTCGGGCTCCGGCAAGTCCGTCACCAACCTGACGATCCTGGGTCTGCACGACCGCGACCGGACCGCGATCGACGGCGAGATCCTGCTCGACGGCCAGGAGCTGCTCACCGCTCCCGAGCGGCAACTGGAGCGGCTGCGCGGCAACAAGATGTCCATGATCTTCCAGGACGCGCTGGCCTCGCTGTCGCCGTACCACACCATCGGTACGCAGATCGGCGAGACCTACCGCAAGCACACCGGCGCCTCCAAGAAGGAGGCCCGGGCGCGGGCCATAGAGATGCTCAGGCGGGTCGGCATCCCCCAGCCGGACGTGCGCGTCGACGACTACCCGCACCAGTTCTCCGGCGGTATGCGCCAGCGCGCGATGATCGCCATGGCGCTGGTCTGCGACCCCGAGCTGCTGATCGCCGACGAGCCGACCACGGCCCTCGACGTGACGGTCCAGGCCCAGATCATGGACCTGCTCAAGGACCTCCAGCAGGAGTTCGGCACCGCGATCATCTTCATCACCCACGACCTGGGCGTCATCGCCGACATCGCGGACGACGTGCTCGTGATGTACGGCGGCCGCTGCGTGGAACGCGGCACCAAGAAGGAGGTGCTGAGCACCCCGCAGCACCCCTACACCCTCGGTCTGCTCAACTCCATGCCGAGCCTCGACGGGCCGGTGGACGTGCCGCTGTCGCCGATTCCGGGCTCGCCGCCGTCGCTGCTCAACCCGCCGTCCGGCTGCCGCTTCCACCCGCGGTGCTCTTTCGTCGAGAAGGTCGCGGGCGGGCTGTGCTCCGGCGAGCGGCCGGTACTCGAAGTGGTGGAGGGCCGGGGCTCGGCCTGCCACCTCACGCTGGAACAGCGCCAGGAATTCTTCGCCGACTTCGCCGGATCCCGGCACAAGTGACGGACACGAGACGGGACTTCACGACCATGAGCAACACAAACCCCCTCCTGGACGTCTCCGGGCTGACCAAGCACTTCCCGATCAAGGGCGGCTTCCCGATTCGGCGGACCATCGGCGCGGTGCAGGCCGTGGACGGCCTCGACTTCCAGGTCGCCGAGGGTGAGAGCCTGGGTCTTGTCGGCGAGTCGGGCTGCGGCAAGTCGACCACGGGCCGACTCATCACCCGCCTCCTGGAGCCGACCGGCGGGAAGGTCCTCTACCGCGGCCAGGACATCACGCACTCCAGCCGCAGGCAGCTCGCGCCGATCCGGTCCGAGATCCAGATGATCTTCCAGGACCCCTACGCCTCGCTGAACCCGCGCCAGACGGTCGGCAAGATCATCTCCGGCCCGATGGAGGTCAACGACATCAACCCGGCCGGCGGCCGCGAGAAGCGCGTCCGTGAGCTGCTGGAGATCGTCGGTCTCAACCCCGAGCACTACAACCGCTTCCCGCACGAGTTCTCCGGCGGCCAGCGCCAGCGCATCGGTGTCGCCCGCGCGCTCGCCCTGGAGCCGAAGCTGATCGTCGCGGACGAGCCGGTCTCGGCGCTGGACGTCTCCATCCAGGCGCAGGTCGTGAACCTCCTGCAGAAGGTCCAGAAGGAACTCGGCATCGCGTTCGTCTTCATCGCCCACGACCTGGCGATCGTGCGGCACTTCTCGCAGCGCGTCGCGGTGATGTACCTGGGTAAGATCGTCGAGATCGCCGACCGCGACGACCTCTACAACAACCCGCGTCACCCCTACACGCGGGCCCTGCTCTCCGCCGTGCCCGAGGCCACGGTGGACGACACCCCGCGCGAGCGCATCCGGCTCACCGGCGACGTGCCCTCCCCGATCAACCCGCCCTCCGGCTGCCGCTTCCGCACCCGCTGCTGGAAGGCGACGGAGAAGTGCGCCACGGAGGCCCCGCCGCTGGTCCAGGTCGAGGGCAACAAGCCCGGCCATCTGACCGCCTGCCACTACCCGGAGACGGCGGAGACGATTCCCTCGCCACGCCTCTCCATGGACCCCGAGACGGCGGCCTGACACACCCCTTTCCGTCGGCCGTCGACTGCGGAACGGACTTTCACCGGCCCATTGACCCGAGCCCATGATCGTCCTGTTCCAGGGGACGAAGGCCCGCGCCTCCCCAGGCGCGGGCCTTCGTTGTACCGTCAAGTCGCCTCGGGCGAACGGGTGTTGCCCCGAGTTCGGAAGCTGACAAGAAGACGGCGGATCCCGCCGTGCGGTTCACTCACGTATGACAAACTGCCGCGGTGGTCGATCATTCGTTCGCCGATCTTTCGCTTGCCGCCCTGTACGACAGCCTCAACCCGTGGGGGCCGGGTGACGACTTCTACCTCGGTCTGGTGAAGTCGGCGGAGTCCGTGCTCGATGTCGGCTGTGGCACGGGGCAGTTGCTCAGACGGGCGCGCGAGGACGGCCACCCCGGCCGGCTCATGGGGCTCGATCCGGCCGCCGCCATGCTCGTACAGGCGCGACGCGGCGCCCCTGCCGTGGAGTGGGTGCTCGGGGATCTGCGGACGCGGCTGTGGGGCGGCGAGTTCGAACTGGTCGTGATGACCGGGCACGCCTTCCAAGTGCTGCTGGACGACGAGGAGTTGCGGCTGTGTCTGCGCGCCGTCCGGTCGGCGCTCGCGGACGGCGGGCGGTTCGTCTTCGAGACCCGCAACCCGGCCGTCCGCGCCTGGGAGGGCTGGACCCCGGACCGGGTGCGTGAGGTCATGGGCGCCGACGGCACGGCCGTACGCGTGTGGCACGAGGTCCAGGGCGGTCCCGTCGGGGGCCGGGTGACGTTCACCGAGACCTACCAGGGCGACGGCTGGGCCCGGCCCCGGGTCAGCCGGGCCACACTCCGCTTCCTGGACCCCGGGACCCTGTCCGGCTTCCTCGCGGAGGCCGGACTGGAGGTCGTCGAGCAGTACGGCGACTGGAAGCGCGGGCCGGTGACCCCCGCGAGCCCGGAGATCATCACGGTGGCCCGGCGCGCAGGCTAGCCTTCCTGGTCCTCCAGCGCCGCCAGTGCCGGGTCCAGCACGATGTCCTCTTCGCGTGCCTCGATCGTGGGCTCCTCCGGAAAGTGGCATGCCGTCAGGTGGCCGGTCCGGTTGCCGGAGATCTGGATCAGCGGGGGCTCCTCGGCCGCGCACTTGTCCTGAGCCTTCCAGCAGCGGGTGCGGAAGCGGCAGCCGGAGGGCGGGGAGATGGGGGACGGGACGTCGCCGGCCAGCCGGATGCGCTCGCGCCCGGCGGAGTCGGTGTCGGTGAGGTTGACCTCGGGCACCGCGGACAGCAGGGCGTGGGTGTAGGGGTGACGGGGGCGGGTGTAGATGGAGTCGCGGTCGCCCACCTCGATGATCTTGCCGAGGTACATCACCGCCACGCGCTGCGAGAAGTGACGGACCACCGCGAGGTCGTGGGCGATGAACAGGAACGCGATGCCCAGTTCCCTCTGTACCTCCTGGAGGAGGTTCACCACCTGCGCCTGGATGGAGACGTCCAGCGCCGAGACCGGCTCGTCCGCCACGATCAGCTTCGGTTCGAGGGCCAACGCCCTTGCCACGCCTATGCGTTGCCGTTGACCGCCGGAGAACTCGTGCGGGAAGCGGTTGTAGTGCTCGGGGTTGAGGCCGACGATCTCCAGGAGTTCACGGACGCGCTTCTCCCGGCCGCCGTCCGGTGCGATCCCGTTGATCTCCATCGGGTTGGAGATGATCCTGCCGACCGTCTGGCGCGGGTTCAGCGAGGAGTAGGGGTCCTGGAAGATCATCTGGATCTCGGAGCGGATGGGCGCCAACTGCTTGCGCGAGGCGTGGCTGATGTCCTTGCCCCGGTACGTGATCTTCCCGTTCGTCGGCTCCAGGAGGCGGGTGATCAGCCGGCCCGTCGTCGACTTGCCGCAGCCCGACTCGCCCACCAGGCCGAAGCTCTCGCCGACGCGCACGGTCAGGTCGATGCCGTCGACGGCCTGCACATGGCCGACCGTACGCCGGATCGGAAAGCCGCCCTTGACCGGGAAGTGCTTGGTCAGCCCGGAGACCTCAAGGAGCGCTTCTGACTCCACGCCGCCGGCCGACTCGCGCGGAGCGGGGAGCACGAGGTCCTCTTTCATGCCGTGTCCTCCTGGCCCTAGCCCAGCCGGGGCTTGATCTCGTCGATGAAGATGGTCCGCTTCTGCTCGCCCGTCAGATGGCAGGCGGAGGCCCGGTCGGGGGCCAGCAGCGGGCGTTCGTTGACACAGCGTCCGGCGCCCTGCACCCGGTCCTGGAAGGTGCAGCGGGGGTGGAAGCGGCAGCCGGACGGCGGGGTGAGCAGCGAGGGCGGGGTGCCCGGGATGGGCGACAGCGGCGCCGCCAGGTCGGAGTCCAGTCGCGGCATCGAGTTCAGCAGACCCCAGGTGTAGGGGTGCTGGGGCGAGCGCAGCACCTCGTCGACCGTGCCGCGCTCCACCGCGCTGCCCGCGTACATCACCATGATGTCGTCGGCCATGTCGGCGATCACGCCGAGGTCGTGGGTGATGAAGACGATCCCGGAGCCGAACTCCTGCTGGAGGTCCTTGAGGAGGTCGAGGATCTGGGCCTGGACCGTGACGTCGAGGGCCGTGGTCGGCTCGTCGGCGATCAGGAGGTCGGGGTCGCAGACCAGCGCCATGGCGATCATCGCGCGCTGGCGCATACCGCCGGAGAACTGGTGCGGGTAGTCCTTCGCCCGCTCCTTCGGGTTCGGGATGCCCACCTTGCCGAGCATCTCGACCGCACGGTCCCAGGCGGCCCGCTTGGAGGCGCCGTTGTGCTTCATGAACGGCTCGGCGATCTGGCGGCCCACCGTGTAGTAGGGGGACAGCGCGGTCAGCGGGTCCTGGAAGATCATGGCGACCTTGTTGCCGCGCAGCTTCTCCAGCTCCGACTCCCGCGCGGTGGTCAACTCCTGCCCGTCCAGCAGGATCTCGCCCTCGACGGTGGCGAACATGGGGTTGTGCAGGCCCAGGATGGTCAGGTTCGTCACCGACTTGCCCGAGCCCGACTCCCCCACGATCCCCAGGGTCTTGCCGCGTTCCAGGTCGAAGGAGAGCCCGTCCACGGCCCGTACGATGCCGTCCTCGGTCTTGAAGCTGACGTGCAGGTCCCGCACGGACAACAGGGGACCCGCACCGGCCGGGACGGAAGCGCCGGCCTCCTTGGTCAGAGTGGTCACGAAAGTGCTCCTAAACGGCCTAGGCCAGCCGCACGCGCGGGTCGATGAAGGCGTAGCAGGCGTCGACGATGATGTTGAAGAGAAGGATCATGGTCGCGGAGAACAGCATCACGCCGAGCAGCAGCGGCAGGTCGCTGAAGAAGACGGACAGCACCGCCAGTTGGCCGAGGCCCGGCAGGCTGAAGGTGTACTCGGTGATGATGGCGCCGCCGAGCAGGGATCCCAGGTCGATGCCGAAGATGGTGACGATGGGGATCAGCGAGCCGCGCCAGGCGTAGCGGAAGAAGACGTACCGCCGTGACATGCCCTTGGCCCGGGCGGTGCGGACGTGTTCCTCCTGGAGCTGTTCGATCATCGACGAGCGCGCCATACGGGTGTACTGCGCGGCGAAGATCGTGGAGAGGACCACCCAGGGGATGATCAGGCCCGTGAACCAGGTGATCGGGTCGGCGGTGAAGTTGTTGTAGGCGGGTTTGTCGAACCAGTGGGTCTGGTAGACGAGGATCGCCAGGGCGAGCGGGCCGAGGAAGTAGATCTGCATCGAACTGAGCACCATCGCACCGGCGGTGGCCGCCTTGTCGATGAAGGTGCCGCGCCGCCAGGCGGCGACCAGGCCGCTGCCGAGGCCGACGAGCAGGAAGCAGAACGCCGCGCCGAGGGTGAGCGAGACGGTGGTGGGCAGCCGGTCCATCAGCGTGGCCCACACCGGTTCGTTGGTGTGGTACGAGTACCCGAAGCAGGGCGCCGGGCAGGGGCCCTGGGCGAACTGGTTGCTGCCCATCACCAGGTTGTGCAGGAAGATCCAGTACTGCTCGGGTATCGACTTGTCGAGGCCGAGCACATGGTGGATGTTGGCGAGGCTGTCCGGATTGCACGTCTTGCCGCACATCAGCAGCGCCGGGTCGCGCGGCATCCCGAAGAACAGCAAGAACGTGACGATGCTCAGCAGGAAGAGAATGACGATGGCACCGAGGATCCGGCGGACGAGGAAGCGCAGCATGACAGGGGCAGCTCTCTGACGTCGGCGGGCCGGACGGTACCCGGTGCTCCCCCCTCGCTGGGGTGATGCACCGGGTACCGGGCGGGGACGGTTACTTGATGAAGAGGCGACGCGGGTCGACGCCGCCGATGACGTCGTCGTAGACGAGTCCGCCGACCTTCGAACCGGCGATCTGGGTCTGCTTGTAGTACGCGGTCGGGACGACGTTGACGACGTCCTTGACGATGTACTGGTCGAGCTTCTCCCACTCGGCCGCGGACTTCACCGGGTCGGTGATCTGGTTGATGCGGTCGATCTCGCTGTTGACCTTGGGGTCGTTGATCTGCGAGTAGTTCTGCGCGCCGTCGGCGATCACGCGGCCGTCGTACAGCGGCGGCAGGACGGTCGAGGCGGACGGCCAGTCGGCACCCCACGCGGTGTGGAAGATGTCGTAGTTGTTGTCGAGCTTGCTGACCTGGTCGTAGTACGTCTCGGCCGGGATCTCCTGGCGCTGGACGTTGAAGCCGGCCTTCTTCAGGCCCGCGGCCATGGCGGTGGAGTACTGCTGGCCCTCGGGGGTGTTGATGTAGCCGAAGGTCAGCTTCATGTTGAGCTTGCCGGCCTTCTTCAGCAGCTCCCTGGCCTTGTCCGGGTCACCGGCGGGCTTCTTCTTCTTGCCCCACGGGTCGAAGGCCGCGTCGTAGCCGCTGACGGTCGGGGAGATCAGGCCGCCGGCGACCTCCATGGCGTCGGTGCCGCCGTAGGCACGGACGAAGGGCGTGACCGGCAGGGCGTAGGCGATCGCCTCGCGGATCGTCTTGTCCTTGAGCGCCGGGTGGCTCATGTTGATGTTCATCTGGCCCACGTACGGCTGGTAGCCGGAGACCGTGCGGGCCTTCATCTTCGGGTCCTTGAGGACGTTGGACAGGTTGCCCGCGTCCACCTGGTTGTTGAAGCTGATGCCGGTCTGGTCGGCACCGCTGTCGGCGAGCAGCGCCTTCGTGGACGTCTCGAACTGCTGGTTGAAGGTGATGTTGAACTGGTCCACGTACTGGTGGCGGATCGGGTCCGTCTTCGGGTCCCAGTTGGTGTTCTTCACCAGGACCATGGACTTGCCGGACTTGAACGACTGGATCTTGTACGGGCCGGTGACCACCGGGGCCTTGTCGTACTTCTCCTTAGTGTCGCCCTTCTCGGAGACCACCGCGTAGCCGGCCATCGCCAGCGCGTAGGGCAGGTCGGGGTGGGCCGTCTTGAAGTGGAAGACGATCGTCTTGTCGTCCGGCGTTTCGAGGATGCTGCTGGGCAGGTGCTTGCCCTTGTACGGGCCGTCCTTGAGCAGCTTGCGGTACGCGGTGCCCGGGGAGTCGGCCAGCCACTGCTGGAGGTAGGTCGGGCCCTGGTTGACGAACGGCGCGAAGAGCCGCTCGACGCTGTGCCGGATGTCCTTGGACGTGATCGGGGACCCGTCCTGGAACTTGATGCCGTCCTTCAGCGTGTACTTCCAGGTCTTGCCGCCGTCCGTGGTGGTACCGGAGTCGGTGGCGAGGTCACCGACGACCTCGTGCTTCGAGCCGTCGTCGCTGGTCGACTTGTAGCCGGTGAGGCCTCTGTGGAGCAGCGTGGCCAGGGAGCCCTCGTCGGACACATAGATCTGGGCCGGGTCGAGGTGTGCGTAGCTGTCGCGCTGCAGTACTTCCATGGTGCCGCCGGGCTTGGCGCCGGGTACGTCGGCCGCCGGGCCGGTGGAGTCCGCCGTGCCGCCGAACTTGATCGACGCCTGCTGACGCTTGGCGTTCTCCTGGTCCTTCTTGTCGTTGCCACCGCTGTCGCTGCCGCCCTTGCTGCAACCGGTGAGCACAAGAGCTCCGGCTGCGAGCACGGAGAGTGCGCCGTAGACGTGGCGTCCGCCCCTACTCATCACTCAGTTTCCACCCATCTTGTGTGTCACCGGTGCCCCGTCTGTCACCAGTGCGGAAGAACTGCCGTGCAGGAGATGTGCAAGTGCCCGGTCAGCGAGCGGTCTTGGGGTCGAAGGCGTCCCTGACCGAATCCCCGAGCAGGTTGAACGCGACGATGAAGATGATCATCGAGATGCCGGGGAAGAACATGTAGGTGATGTCGTTCTGCATCACCAGTTCGGTCGACGCCTTGGAGAACATCTGCCCCCAGTCGGGCGTCGGTTCGACGATGCCCACGCCCAGGAAGGAAAGACCGGCCTCGGCGGTCACGAAGCTGGGCAGCAGATACGTCGACTGCACCAGGAGCGGTGTGACGACGTTCGGCAGGATCTCCTTGCGGATGATCCGCCAGGGCGAGGCCCCGCTCACCTTGGCCGCCTCGATGAACTCCCGTTCACGCAGGGCCAGTGAGGTGCCGCGCAGGATGCGGGCCAGGCTCATCCAGCCGAGGAACCACTGGACGAGGATGAGCGCGACCACGCGCACGTACGTCGGTGTCTCGTCGCGCGGGCTGACGAACAGTGAGACCACGACGGGCATGCTGGCGATGAAGAACAACTGCGCCGGGAAGGCGAGCAGGAAGTCGATGACCCGGCCGATGAAGAAGTCCGTCCGGCCGCCGAGGTAGCCGGCCGCGACGCCGAGCACGATGCCGGTCAGCACGACCGCGACGGTGACCGCGACCGAGATCATCAGCGAGGTACGGATCCCGTAGATGAGCTTGGTGAAGACGTCGTAGCCGTTGCCGGGTTCGAGGCCGAACCAGAACTCGCTGCTGATGCCGCCGTTGGGCTGCACGGGCACGCCCGCGCTGTCGAAGAGTTCGGGGCGTTCGTCCGCGTACACCGTGTACGGGTTCTTCCCGTACAGCTTGGCTATCAGCGGTGCGAGCAGCCCGACCAGGAAGAAGAAGCCCACGACGTAGGCCGAGATCACGCCCGTACGGTCGCGTTTGAAGCGGATCCACATCAGCTGGCCGGGGGACCGGCCTTCGAGTTTGACGGCTTCGGGCTGCGTCTGCGGCCCCAGGTCGCCACCGACGGCCACCGTTGTCCCGCCGCCCTCAATGTCGATAGGACTTGTCACTGTTCGTCCGTTTCACAAGTGTGGGTGTGAGAGGCGTCCAGGTACTCCGAGCCACGCGAATCCGCAGTGGGACGCGCGTAGTTGAGCGGCCGCGCTGAGCGGTCGCGGGATTCTCAGAGCTGGTCGCCGGACGAACGGCCGGAATGACCACGCATGGGGGTTCCTCCTCATGACGTCACGTGTTCACCAACGGGAGGGGGTAACCGTCCTCGTCCTCCGACACCCCTGACGGAGGGTCAGACACCCCCTGGTGCTCGTGAGTCGGCGCTGTCCCCACAGCGCGTGACCCATTGACCCGAGCGCTACGCGGCTAACTATCTGCCATGGGCCGACCACCGACCACCGTTCTTAAATCTCAATTCAGTCACAGCTCACGTGTAGACCTTCCAAAATCTGGACAAACTGTTCGACCGAAGAAGGGCGCGAAACGGACGTGTTACATGGGTATCGGGCAGGGATCACCGCATTACGGACATCGGCCATCGGAAAACGGGTTGCAAAAAGCCCGGGTGTCCCCACGATGGGAACACCCGGGCTCCGGACTGCTGTTCGCCGTGCGTCAGCCGTGCTTGGCGCGGCTCGCGGCGCGGGCGCGCTCACGCGCGTCCAGGTTCACCTTGCGGATGCGGACCGCCTCCGGGGTCACCTCGACGCACTCGTCGTCGCGGCAGAACTCCAGCGACTGCTCCAGGGACAGCTTCCGCGGCGGCACGATCGACTCGGCCACGTCGGCCGTCGAGGACCGCATGTTGGTGAGCTTCTTCTCCTTGGTGATGTTGACGTCCATGTCGTCGGAGCGGGAGTTCTCACCGACGATCATGCCCTCGTACACCTCGGTGCCCGGCTCGACGAAGAGCACACCGCGCTCCTGCAGGTTCGTCATCGCGAAGGCGGTGACGGCACCGGAGCGGTCGGCGACCAGGGAGCCGTTGTTACGGGTCTGGAGCGTGCCGAACCAGGGCTCGAAGCCCTCGTGGATGGAGTGGCCGATGCCGGTGCCGCGGGTCTGGGTCAGGAACTCGGTACGGAAGCCGATCAGACCGCGGGACGGCACGACGAACTCCATGCGGACCCAGCCGGAGCCGTGGTTGGACATGTTGTCCATCCGGCCCTTGCGGACACCCATGAGCTGCGTGACCGCGCCCATGTGCTCCTCGGGCACGTCGATCGTCATGCGCTCGACCGGCTCGTAGACCTTGCCGTCGACGTCCTTGGTGACCACCTGGGGCTTGCCGACGGTGAGCTCGTAGCCCTCCCGGCGCATGGTCTCGACCAGGATGGCGAGCGCCAGCTCACCACGGCCCTGGACCTCCCAGGCGTCCGGACGCTCGGTCTCCAGGACGCGCAGCGAAACGTTACCGATCAGCTCGCGGTCGAGGCGGTCCTTGACCTGGCGGGCGGTGACCTTGCGGTCCTTGACGGCCGCCTTCGCGTCGGCGCCCTTGCCGGTGCCGCCGCGGCCGACCAGCGGGGAGGTGTTGGTGCCGATGGTCATCGAGATCGCGGGCTCGTCGACCGTGATCAGCGGGAGCGGCACCGGGTTCTCGGTGTCGGCCAGGGTCTCGCCGATCATGATGTCCGGGATACCGGCGACGGCGCAGATGTCACCCGGGCCGGCCTTCTCGGCGGGCTTGCGGGTGAGGGCCTCGGTCATCATCAGTTCGCTGATGCGAACGTTGCTGATCGAGCCGTCGCGCTTGATCCAAGCCACGGTCTGGCCCTTGCGCAGCTCGCCCTGCTCGACGCGGAGCAGCGCGATACGGCCGAGGAAGTTGTCCGCGTCCAGGTTGGTGACGTGGGCCTGGAGCGGCGCTTCCGCGTCGAAGGTCGGGGCCGGGATGTGCTCCAGGATCGTGGAGAAGAACGGCTCCAGGCTGGTGGAGTCCGCCGGGACCGTGCCGTTCTCCGGCTTGGTCAGCGAGGCGATGCCGTCACGGCCGCACGCGTACACGATCGGGAACTCGATCTGCTCCTCGTCCGCGTCCAGGTCGAGGAAGAGGTCGTAGGTCTCGTTGACGACCTCGTCGATGCGGGAGTCCGGGCGGTCCGTCTTGTTGATGCACAGGATGACGGGCAGGCGCTGCTGAAGGGCCTTGCGCAGCACGAAACGGGTCTGCGGCAGCGGGCCCTCGGAGGCGTCGACCAGCAGCACGACACCGTCGACCATCGACAGACCGCGCTCGACCTCGCCGCCGAAGTCGGCGTGGCCGGGGGTGTCGATGATGTTGATGGTGATCGGGTCGCCACCGTCCTTGGGGTGGTACTTCACCGCCGTGTTCTTGGCGAGGATCGTGATGCCCTTCTCACGCTCCAGGTCGTTCGAGTCCATCATCCGGTCATCGACCGAGTCGAGCTGGTGGGCGGCGAAGGCACCGGCCTGCTTCAGCATGCCGTCGACGATGGTCGTCTTGCCGTGGTCGACGTGGGCGACGATGGCGACATTGCGGATGTCGTGACGTGTCGCGGACACAGTCATATTGCGACGTACTCCCGGGGTGTGAGGAAGGCCCTCTGCGTACGTCCGTGTGACGCGGGCCCTGCCGGGCTTGACATGCCACGGCCTCACCCCATGTTACGTGGCTCGGCGGGAGGTGGCTTCCGCAGGGGAACGCGGGACTCACTTCACCATCGGGCTCGCGGGCATCCTCGCGCCCTTCTTCAGGAAGCCCATGTCCTCGTAGACCGGGGTCTGGAAACCGAAGGCACCCGCGTTGACCAGGCTCTTCCTCACCCCGATGAGCTGGGGACGCTGATAGAGGGGCAGCGAGCCGGCCGCCGCCCAGATACGGGAGTCGGCCTTGCGGATCAGATCCTTGGCCTCGTCCTCGTCGAGGGTGGCGGCGGCCTCGTCGAAGAGCTGGTCGATCTGGTCGGTGCCGACGCGGGTGTAGTTCTGCTCGACGCTCAGGGAGCCGTCGGCGGCCGGGACCGGCTTGGCGTAGACCGGGCGGGCGTCGGTGGCGGGGAAGGCGGAGGACGGCCAGGAGTAGAGGGCCAGGTCGTACTGGCCCGCGGCGATGTGGTCCTTGAAGTAGCTCTCGTCCGGGACCCTGGTGATCTCCGTGCGGATGCCGACCTTCTCCAGCATCTGCGTGATCCGGTCGGCGACCGAGCGCAGGGTGTCCGAGCCGGGACCCGAGGGGAGCACGAAGCGCAGGGTGAGCGCCTTGCCGTCCTTGGCCAGCGTATTGGCGGCGGCTCCGGCCGGGGCGGCGGTGCCCTTGGGGGCATAGGCGCCGGGCGCGCCGCCCTGCTGCAGATGCCGTTCCGTGTACTGCTTGCCGTCCTGTGCGAGGTGTCTGCCGCCCTCGTCACCGGTCGGCTCGCGGTGCTTGTTCTTGTGGTCCCTGGGGTCCTTGTTGTCCTCGCCGACGATGAACACGCCGTCGTCGCCGCCGTTGGACTGGTCGGCGGCGCGGCCCCGCGGCCCGGCCGCCTTCTCGGGCTTCTTCTGCTCCTTGACCGGCCCGCCGAGCACCCATCCGGCCTCCGCGAGCAGCGCCTGCGCCTCCTTGGTGTCCTGGCCGCCCAGGGCGCCGCTGCCGTCGGCGTAGTCGGTCTGGCCGGAAAGGGCGAGATGGCTGCCGACGGGGACGGGGGGCAGGCCGAGCGGGGTCAGGGCGACCTTGGCGAGCGCCGTACGGTCCAGGGCGCGGGCCACGGCACGGCGGACCCGCTCGTCGGCGAGGGGTCCCCCGGAGCCGTTGAGGGCGAGCTGGGTGTAGGCCGGATCGAGGGACCTGCGGACCTCGACGCCGCTCAGCTGGTCCTGGAGCTTCTTGGCGGAGACGCGCCCGGCGCCCTGCAGGGGCGTGCCGGTGCCGCCGTCGCGGCCGGCGATGCTGATGCGCTCGGCCACGGCGGGGTCGATCTCGGCCAGGTCCACGGTGCCGTCGGCCAGCGCGGTGGCCCGCTTGTCGCGGGGCACGGCGTGCAGCACGATCTCGGACAGCTTGGTGGGATGACCCCACCAGCGCGGGTTGCGGGTGAGGACGACGTCCTTCTTGGCGGTGTCCAGCTTGTCGACCTTGAAGGGCCCGGCGCTGATCTGGAGCTTGCGGCGCGCCCCGTCGTTGAAGGCGTCCGGGGTGCCCATGACGTCCTTCGGGTACAGCGGGGAGAACAGCGACTTCCAGTCGGCGTAGGGACGGCTGAAGGTGACCCGGACCTCCAGGTCGTTGGCGCCGCGTTCGATCTTGTCGATGCGGTCGTAGCCGGCGTTGTGGGCGCTCCAGTAGGCGGCGTCCTTGCCGGACAGGGCGCGCCACTGGGCGGCGAAGTCGGCGGCGCCGATCTCCCGGCCGTCGCTCCAGACGGCCTGCTGGTTGAGCTTGTACAGGACGACCTGGCGCGGCTCTGTCTCGATGACCTTGGCGGACTCCAGATAGTCCGGGTTGCGGACCGGGCGCCCGTTCTGGTCGGTTCGGAACATGGAGGGCAGGACGGCCTGGGCGACGCGGGTGGTGCCGGCGTCGGCGTCGGCCTGGAACGTGTTCAGGGTCTCCGGGACGGCGTCCACGGCCCAGCGCAGGGTGCCGCCGTCGGCGACCAGGTTCCGGGCGGCGGGGGCGATGTCCTGTCCGGCCAGCGGACGGCCCGCCTCGTCGTCTCCGGAGCTGCAGCCGGCGAGGACGGGTACCGCGAGCGCGCCGGCGGTGAGGAAGGCGACCGAGCGCATGACCGCGCGCAGTGCGACGCCGTCGTGGGACATCTGCTACCTCCGGGGAGCCCGGTGACACGGGTGTGGTCTGTTCACATTTGGCGGTATTTTGGTGCTGATCAGATGTATGGACCCACTGAAGAGGAAAGGGTTCGCCCGTCGGGGGCGACACGGCGGCGGGGGCTCTCAAGGCCACCCGTGCGGCGCAACACGCGCTCCCGGCGCACACACAGCGCGCGTGCGGGCGTGCGGTGGAGGCGTGCAATCCGCCAATCGCTGCACATGCCTTCACATCGGCAGGTGTGACGCGCAACACTCGCAGGCGCATGAACGTTGCCGCCTAGGACCACGAGGTCCGCGGAAGTGAGGTCACGTCATGTCCGTGCACGACGACCTGACGTCAGTCCAGCGTTGTCTCGACGACCTGTTCCGGTCCGTCGGACGCCTGGAGCAACAGCTCGGGAGCGGCGGACTGGAGATGCGCCGCGTCCGCGCCGACGCCGATCACCTGCGCGAGAGCGTGGCACTGCTGCGCGAGGTCGCCCCCGGCCTCGGCCAGCCGCGTCGCCCCGATCTCGTGACCATCTCCGACACGCCGTACGACATCAGCCTGTGGACGGACTCGGACGACGAGGGTCTCGGCGCCCGCGACCGGCACGCCCCCTAGGAGCGAGACCGACACGCCCCTGGAGCGCGGCCCGCAGGCCCCGAGGGAGTGCCGACAAGCACCCCCACTCACCCGAACCCGACCGGAGTCATGAGTTGGCCACTGGTACGGAACCCCATATGAACAGCGGCGGCGTACACACCGATACGCGCGCCGCGATCGCCGCCCCGCATCTGCGGACCGACCGCTGGTGGCTGGCCCCCGCCGTCACCGCGGCCGGTCTGTTCGCCTTCGTCGTCTACTCGACCTGGCGGGCCTTCGCCAATGCGCACTACTACGCCGCGCCGTACGTCTCGCCCTTCTACTCCCCGTGCCTGGCGGACAACTGCCGGACCATGCGCGCGGGCCCGAACGCCGATCTGTTCGGCAGCTGGTGGGCGATCTCCCCGGCGATCATCATCCTGATCTTCCCGCTGGGCTTCCGCCTGACCTGCTACTACTACCGCAAGGCCTACTACCGCAGCTTCTGGCTGTCCCCGCCGGCCTGCGCGGTGGCCGAGCCGCACCGGAAGTACACCGGTGAGACCCGCCTCCCGCTGATCCTGCAGAACATCCACCGGTACTTCTTCTACGCCGCCCTCCTGGTCGCCGGTGTGCTCACCTACGACACGGTGCTGTCCTTCCGCGACGAGCACTACCGCTGGGGCCACATGGGTCTCGGCACCCTGGTCTTCCTGGCCAACATCGTGCTGATCTGGGCGTACACCATCTCCTGCCACTCCTGCCGGCACATCGTCGGCGGGAAGCTCAAGCACTTCTCGAAGCATCCCGTGCGCTACAAGGCGTGGCAGTTCGTCGGGAAGCTGAACGCCCGCCACATGGAGCTGGCCTGGGCGTCGCTGGTGAGCGTGGCGCTCGCCGACTTCTACGTCTATCTGATCGCGTCCGGTGTCTTCGACGATCCGCGCTTCTTCTAGATTGGGTGGGGCCTTCTGATGTCCGTGGTCGACCGGCAGGAGTGGGACGTCGTCGTGGTCGGTGCCGGTGGCGCCGGGCTGCGCGCCGCGATCGAGGCCCGGGAGCGCGGCGCCCGTACGGCGGTGATCTGCAAGTCGCTGTTCGGCAAGGCGCACACCGTGATGGCCGAGGGCGGCATCGCGGCCGCGATGGCCAACGTCAACGCGCACGACAACTGGCAGGTCCACTTCCGCGACACCATGCGCGGCGGCAAGTTCCTCAACCAGTGGCGGATGGCCGAGCTGCATGCGCTGGAGGCCCCGGACCGGGTGTGGGAGCTGGAGACCTGGGGCGCGCTGTTCGACCGTACGAAGGACGGGAAGATCTCCCAGCGCAACTTCGGCGGCCACGAGTACCCGCGCCTCGCGCACGTCGGCGACCGCACGGGACTGGAGCTGATCCGCACCCTCCAGCAGAAGATCGTCTCCCTGCAGCAGGAGGACAAGGAGGAGACGGGCGAGTACGAGTCACGCCTGAAGGTCTTCCAGGAATGCACGGTCACCCGGATCCTCAAGGACGGCTCACGCGTCAGCGGTGTCTTCGCGTACGACCGCGAGTTCGGCCGTTTCTTCGTCCTCGAAGCGCCCGCCGTAGTCATCGCGACCGGCGGCATCGGCAAGTCCTTCAAGGTGACGTCGAACTCGTGGGAGTACACGGGCGACGGGCACGCGCTGGCGCTGCTCGCGGGCGGCTCGCTGCTGAACATGGAGTTCGTGCAGTTCCACCCCACGGGCATGATCTGGCCGCCGTCCGTCAAGGGCCTGCTGGTGACGGAGTCGGTGCGCGGCGACGGCGGGGTGCTCCGGAACTCCGAGGGCAAGCGGTTCATGTTCGACTACGTCCCCGACGTCTTCAAGGAGAAGTACGCCCAGTCCGAGGAGGAGGGCGACCGCTGGTACGACGACCAGGAGAACAACCGGCGCCCGCCCGAGCTGCTCCCCCGCGACGAGGTGGCCCGCGCGATCAACTCCGAGGTGAAGGCGGGCCGCGGCTCCCCGCACGGCGGGGTCTTCCTGGACGTCTCGACGCGGATGCCGCCCGAGGTCATCAAGCGCCGGCTGCCGTCCATGTACCACCAGTTCAAGGAGCTGGCCGACGTCGACATCACGGCGGAGCCGATGGAGGTCGGGCCGACCTGTCACTACGTGATGGGCGGCATCGCGGTCGACTCCGACACGGAGGCCGCGCGCGGGGTGCCGGGCCTGTTCGCGGCCGGTGAGGTCGCGGGCGGCATGCACGGCTCCAACCGGCTCGGCGGCAACTCCCTCTCGGACCTGCTGGTGTTCGGGCGCCGGGCGGGCTGGCACGCGGCCGAGTACGCTGCGGGCCTGGCGGACGCCCGCCCGCCCGTGGACGAGACCCAGGTGGACATGGCGGCGGCCGAGGCGCTGCGCCCCTTTTCCGCGGAGGGCCCCGAGGCGGACGACGGACGCCCGCCGGAGAACCCGTACACCCTGCACCAGGAACTCCAGCAGACCATGAACGACCTCGTCGGCATCATCCGCCGCGAGGGCGAGATGGAACAGGCCCTGGAGAAGCTCGCGGATCTACGGGTACGGGCCCGCCGGGCCGGCGTCGAGGGCCACCGCCAGTTCAACCCGGGCTGGCACCTCGCCCTGGACCTGCGCAACATGCTGCTGGTCAGCGAGTGCGTGGCGCGGGCCGCCCTGGAGCGCACGGAGTCGCGCGGCGGGCACACCCGCGAGGACCACCCGACGATGGACCGCAGGTGGCGCCCCGTCAATCTGCTGTGCGGGCTGGCCGATCCGACCGGCGGTCTGGCCGCGACCGACCCGGTCCAAGGGCAGATCGAACTCACCCGCGAGACCACCGAACCCATCCGCCCGGACCTGCTCGCCCTCTTCGAGAAGGAGGAGCTGGTCAAGTACCTCGCCGAAGAGGAGCTCTACGAGTGAGCAGCTACGAGGCCCGCTTCAAGGTGTGGCGGGGCGACGTCGAGGGCGGCGGCCTGGAGGACTTCGAGGTCGAGGTCAACGACGGCGAGGTGGTGCTCGACATCATCCACCGCCTCCAGGCCACCCAGGCACCCGACCTGGCCGTGCGCTGGAACTGTAAGGCGGGCAAGTGCGGTTCGTGCTCCGCGGAGATCAACGGGCGGCCGCGGCTGATGTGCATGACGCGCATGTCGGTCTTCACCCGCGACGAGACGATCACGGTCACTCCGCTGCGCGCCTTCCCGGTGATCCGCGACCTGGTGACGGACGTCGGCTTCAACTACGAGAAGGCCAGGGAGGTTCCGTCCTTCGTGCCGCCCGCCGGCGTCGGTCCGGGCGAGTACCGGATGATGCAGGAGGACGTGGACCGGTCACAGGAGTTCCGCAAGTGCATCGAGTGCTACCTGTGCCAGAACACCTGCCATGTCGTGCGCGACCACGAGGAGAACAAGAAGGCGTTCGCGGGGCCGCGCTTCCTGATGCGGGTGGCTGAGCTGGACATGCACCCGCTGGACGCGGCGGCCGAGACCGGCCTGGACCGCAAGAGCACGGCCCAGGACGAACACGGCCTCGGCTACTGCAACATCACCAAGTGCTGCACGGAGGTGTGCCCCGAGGGGATCAAGATCACTGACAATGCGCTGATCCCCCTGAAGGAACGGGCCGTCGACCGCAAGTACGACCCGCTGGTGTGGCTGGGGTCGAAGATCAGGAGGCGGACTTCGTAGGGGTCGGCCGGGGGGTACGGCCGGGGCGCTGGGCCAGCATCTGCATACCGAGGCTCCCCATGAATACGAACCAGCCGATGAGCGGGATCACATCGAATCTGGCGCGGAACACGCCGAGGAACATCCACAGGGACATCCCGACCGCGCCGAGCAGCTGGCTGTACCCCCACAGCTTCGGCCGCAGGACGCGGTGCCGGCCGAACGGCACCACCCAGCCGGTCGTGATGCCGGCGATGCCGAACACCGCCATCAGCGTCACGGCCAGCACCGCCGCGACCACCAAGAACATGTGCATGACGGTCATCGTCCCACCAGGGCCAGCGCCTGCGCCAGGTTGTACTCCGCGATGCCGCGTATGAATTCCGTATCGGGGAAGTCCCCGTCGAGCAGGCGCAGCGGGCCCGCGACGAGGTTCAGGTGCATGGCCAGGCGGTACAGGCGCAGTCGGGCCTCGTCGAGGCCGGGGGCGCGCAGGACGTCGTACGCGGGGCCGAAGCGGAGCCGCAGGAACACGTGTTCCCACTCGGCGTCGAAGTACATCAGCCCCTCGATGTCGATGAGCACCGGGTCCCCGTCGGCGTCCACGAGGACGTGGTCCGGGCCGAGTTCGCCGTGGATCAGGGTGTGCCGGGCGCGCGGGCGGACCTCGGCGGCCAGGGAGCGCACGGTGTCCTCCAGCGCCCGGCGGGCGGCGGCGATCCGCGGGTCGCGTACGGCGACCTGGGCGATGTCGGCCAGCGCGCGGTCGGTGACGAGCTGCTCGCAGGAACCGCCGTGCGAGGAACCTCCGTTGTCGACGAGACTCACCTTGCCGTAGGCGTCCGCCGTGCAGCCGCCCATCGCCGCCAGCGCCTCGGCCAGACGCTCGAGGACCGGGCGGGCCGCGTCCGGATCGCGCCGCAGCGCCTCCTCCAGGCTGCCGCCCCGGATGTCCTCGACGACGGCCGCGTTCGCCTCCGGGTCGGCGTGCAGCAGGCGGGGCGTGCGGACGCCGAGGGCGGACAGACGGGCGTGCGACGCGGTGAACAGGTCGAGGCCGGAGGCGTGCGAGAACGGGTCGCGGGGGTCGCTGTCGGGCTGGTCCCAGTAGTCCTCGTCCGGGGACCAGACGTAGGCGACCACCGTCGTGGCGTCGTCGAGGGCGAGGCGGTAGGCGCCCTTCTTGGAGCCGCCGCGCAGCCGGGTGACGGCCACGAGGGTGCGGGCCGGGCCGACGGCGGCCCGGGTCAGCGGGGCGAGTGCGGCGACGGTCGGTTGCTGTCGTGTGCGGGTCACCGCACCCAGTCTTCCTTGTAGGCCCTCCAGTCGGCCTCCGTGGCCGCGAAGTCCACGTACAGGGCGACGCCGAAGCGCGAGCGGTCCGCGTCCGTACGGGACAGGCCCAGGCGTACACCGCGTACGGCGGCCGGGACGGTCTCGGCGTGCGCCCAGTGGCCGAAGCGGTTCTCGTGGTAGAAGGGCAGGCCCATGAGGAGGTCGGTGGAGGCCGGGGTGACCTCCAGGGCGAGGCTGGTCTGCTGGGCGACATAGCCGCCGTACAGGCTCTGCAGCGGCTGCATGGTGTCGTACGACATGACGGCGATCTGGTCCACGCGGCGGGCCACCTCGCCGAAGTACGCCTGCGACCACCACTTGGGGTGGCCGGTGGTCGTGCCCCAGAAGGAGTGGAAGGCGGGCAATGGGTCGATCTGGTGGGCGGCGACCGAGAGCTGGGCGTTGTTGTCGCGGGTGACGCGGCGCAGGTCGTCCAGGAGGGACAGGTAGTCGCGGTCGCCGGAGTGGAGGGGCTCCAGGTCGAAGTGGGCGCCCTCGAAGCCGGCGGCGAGGATCTGCCGGGTGGAGCGGACGACGGCCGCGCGGGTGCCGGCGCGCTCCAGGCGCAGACCGTCGGGGGACTCACTGGCCAGCTTGTCGCCGAGCCAGGCCTGGACGCGTATGCCGGGAAGCTCCCGGTGCACGGCGGCGATCAGCCAACGGGCTCTCGGATAGTCCGACTCGGGGAGGGTTCCGTCGTGCTCCAGGGGACCCGAGTGGACGTACAGATCCCGGATGCCGGTGTCGCGCAGCCGACGGGCGAGGGCCTCGACATCGGCGTCCTTCTTGCGCCCGTCGACCCAGGCGTGCCCGAGCCAGATGGCGTCCTTGTTCCTGGTGTACGTGCCGTCGGCCGGGTCACCGGTGTAGTTCACGCGCAGGGCGGTCTCGGCGGCGAGAAGGGGCAGGAGGACGGCGAGGACCACCGAGAGCGCCGCTCGCCGCGCCCATGTGACCCACCGCCGACGCCGGACACGGGGACCGGCGCCCGCACCGGAGTCCCGGTCCGCCGCCCCCGGCGCATCACCTTCCGCCGCCGGCACCTCGCCTTCCGTGGGCCGTATCGGTGCCGTGTCCATCCCGTACCCCCTGTCCGTCGTCCCCCACGCGCATCCATAGCGGTCGCGGAGCCGCTTACCTGCCCATACGCTCCGAAATGTGACGTCATCCTCGATCCGTGGCCGGCCCCGGCACGCCAAGTCGCACATAGCCGTGCGGGTGGCGCATGCCCTGCTGGGCTGTGTGGCCGCGGTCGTGTGGCTGGTGTTGCCGGGGATGACGATCAGGGCCCAAGATCCGGTTCCCGTGGCGGGGGTGACCGCCGCGGCGGAGCAGGGCGGTACCTCTCCCGCCGACCTGGTCCTGCCGCTCGTGGTCGTGGCCGCGGTGGTGGTGCTCGCGGGGTACGGGTATCTGCGCCGCACCCGGCGGGCCCGGAGCCGTACGACGCCCGGTCTGGTGTCCGCGGCCCCGCCCGAACCGTCGGCCCGCGACTTCGAGCGGCAGGCGCGGGCCTCGCTGGTCGCGGCGGACGACAGCGTGCGCACGAGCCGCGAGGAACTCGGCTTCGCCGAGGCGCGGTTCGGGCCGGAGGAGCTGGAGCCCTTCACGGGGGCCCTGCGGGCGGCGGAGACCGAGCTGACGGCCGCGTTCGCGATACGGCGGCGGTACGAGCAGGGAGTTCCGGAGGACGAGTCGGCCCGGCGGCAGGCGCTGGTCGGGATCGTGGGGCGGTGCGTGGAGGCCGGGCGGCGGCTGGACGCGGAAGCGGCCGGGTTCGATCAACTGCGGTCGCTGGAAGGGGGGATGAGTGAGGCGCTGGAGGTCGCGGAGGGCCGGTTCCGGGCGCTGGCCGGACGGACGAAGAGCGCCGACGCCGTGCCGGCCGAGCTGCGTGAGCGGTACGCGCCCTCGGCCGCCGCACCCATCACCGGCTACATCGAACAGGCCAAGGATCGAATCGTGTTCGCCACGACCCACCTCAACCGGGCCCGCCAGACGGCCGATTCCGGGGACGGCTGGGGGGCGGCACGTGAACTGCGCGCGGCCGAGGGGGCCGTGGCCCAGGCGGAGGTCCTCGTGGCCGGGGTGGAACGGCTGGCCGCGGAGCT
Organism: Streptomyces sp. NPDC050625; assembly: GCF_040654755.1. Lineage (NCBI taxonomy): Bacteria > Bacillati > Actinomycetota > Actinomycetes > Kitasatosporales > Streptomycetaceae > Streptomyces > Streptomyces sp. NPDC050625. Next base: position 538,414 of record NZ_JBFAIQ010000001.1, on the reverse strand, counting down.
TCAGGAGGCGGCGCGGCTGGTGCCGGCCGTGCTGACCGGCGGGGAGGCGGAGGTCGCCGAGGCGCGCAGGCGGCCCCCGCTGCTTCCCGAGGGTGAGCTCCGGGCCCGCCTGGCCCACGCCGACACGGCCCTGGCCGCCGTACGGGAGGAGCTGATCGGTGGACCGTACGACCCGCTGGACGCCCTGCGCCGCATCACGCGGGCCGTCGGACTGCTCGCGGTGGGACGCGCCGGTGTCATCCCCGTGGCCGCCCTCCTGGCCGCCCGCAGCGCCACGTCCGCCGCGGGGGACTTCATCGCCACACACCGGGCGGCGGTGGGCGCCGAGGCCCGCACGCGCCTGGCGGAGGCGGAACGGCTGCTCGCCGCGCAGGCGGGCCGGTACGCCGACGCCGACGCCCTCGCCCGGGAGGCCCGGGAGCTGGCGGAGCGGGACGTACGGGCGCACGGCAACCCGTACGACGGCGCCACCGACCGCGCAAGCGGCCGGACCGGGGCCGTCCTCGGCGGCATCCTGCTCGCCGAGGAACCCGACGGAGGCCCCCCGGCCGGCTTCGGCGGCCCCGACACCCGCGACCGCCGCAGACTCCCCCGGGAGTAGCACCGACCAGGACTTGCGCGGTCCTGACGGCGGCGGAGCGGCCACCCGCAACGGAGACCGCTGAGTACCCCCTCGCCGACGGCCTCGCCCGGGAAGCCCGGAAGCTGGCGGAGCGGGACGTACGGGCGCACGGCAACCCGTACGACGGCGCCACCGACCGCGCAAGCGGCCGGACCGGGGCCGTCCTCGGCGGCATCCTGCTCGCCGAGGAACCCGACGGAGGCCCCCCGGCCGCCTTCGGCGGCCCCGACACCCGCGACCGCCGCAGACTCCCCCGGGAGTAGCACCGACCAGGACTTTGGCGGGCCTGACGGAGACGGAGCGGCCACTCGCAACCGGGAGATGGCGCCACCGACCGCGCAAGCGGCCTCGCCGGGGCCGTACTCGGCTGCCCCGACGCCCGCAACCGCCGCAGACTCCCCCGGGAGTAGCACCGACCAGGACTTTGGCGGGCCTGACGGAGACGGAGCGGCCACTCGCAACCGGGAGATGGCGCCACCGAC